>NZ_JAIWYL010000029.1:0-992 GCF_020515535.1 Pseudomonas sp. MWU16-30322 | reverse complement strand
CGAAAACACCTCGTCCGAAGTCGAATCGCTTGAGCTGTACCTGCCCGTGGCAAAACATACAATCTGACGGTCGATGTGGGGCATACGTTCTACGTTGACGAGCTCAAGACCTGGGTACACAACACTGGGCCTTGTGATTTGATCGATGATTCTGCTGCCTATACAAAGTGGTGGGACAATGTTGCTCAACCTAAGACTCTAACTGAGAGAGAGGCTAGGGCTTGGTACTTATCCAAAGAGGCAGAAATCCCCAGTCGAATTGATGCAGGATTGTCTCTGGAAGATTAGGCTAAAAAGGCGTTTGCCATGAGCAATGATTTAAGGCTACAGCTAGAGAGTTAATGTCTAACAGAGATTTGGAAGATTCTTTGAATAAGAGCGATCCCAATAGAACGTGGTCGGAGATCGCTAATAAATACTCGTCACAAGGTCTTTATGGGGATGATTTGTGGCGCAAAATTATCGAAAAATCCCAGTCATCTAGAACAAGTGTGAATAATGGGTTGGGGATGTGAGCATTAATCGTTTTTCTGAGTCTAGTTCCGAGCTTGGTCATTTTGTTTATTTTAATGAGTATGAAGAAGAAAGCTTTGAGGAATTTGTTGGTGTTGTTTTGAAAAAGCTAAATGCAGAAGAAATAAAGCGTGAGCAAGGCCCTTACTCAATTCTGATTACTATTGAATATGCAGGGCATAGACTTGTTTTGACAAGCGGCTCATTCGAAGGATGCTACATATCTATAGATAAAAGTGAGGCATGGTTAGCGAAAAAAATTATAGAGTCATTCTGACTTAGCTAGTTGGTGCAAAAGGCACAGCGGGAACCCCAGTAACGAAGTGGCCTTGCTGCTTTGCTGCGGGTACGAAAGTTTCTACACCGCAAGGCGACCGCGCTATTGAGTCGCTCAAGGTGGGAGATGTTGTCTGGAGCAAGCCTGAGAAAGGGGGCAAGCCGTTCGCTGCTGCCATTCTGGCAACGCATCAGCGTTCGGC
>NZ_JAIWYL010000028.1:0-1196 GCF_020515535.1 Pseudomonas sp. MWU16-30322 | reverse complement strand
CAGCGCGACTACACGCTAGCTTTTAAATTGTCAGTCGTAGATCAAGTCGAAAAAGGCGAGTTGAGTTATAAAGAGGCTCAACGGCGCTTTGGCATTCAAGGCCGGTCCACGGTACTGGTTTGGTTACGCAAGCATGGCCGACAGGACTGGAGCCAAGGCGCCTCAATCCGAGCGCCGCGGAGCAGGCCGATGACCGACCCCAACCTACCGCTGACACCCGAACAGCGGATCAAAGAGCTTGAAGAACAGTTGGCGCTGAGCAATCAGAAGGCCCAGTTCTTTGAAGCTGTCGTGAACGTCTTGAAAAATGATTACGGTGTGTCCATCGTAAAAAAGCGACCCGGCAAGTCCTCTCGCAAGGGCAAATCCAAGACCTGAGCATTACCAGGGCTTGCCTGTTTATGGGCATTTCGCGCCAAGCGTATTACAAGCGCAACCGAGCCTTTGACGCGAGAGTTTGCCAAGACCAGCAGGTAGTGGAATTCGTTCTGGAAAAGCGTCGGCGCCAGCCGAGGCTTGGGACGCGTAAACTGCACCACCTGATGGCAATTGAAGCCGCAGCGGCGCTACGTGTCGGTCGAGACCGCCTGTTTTCTATCTTGCGAGAGGCGCGAGAGCTGGTTCCTCGCAAACGCGCTTATCATAAAACCACGCATAGCCATCATCGCTTCCGCCGTCACCCCAACCTACTCAAAGCTGGCCCGGAACAAGTTGTAGCCAGCAGACCTGAGCAGGTTTGGGTCGCAGACATTACCTATCTCCCAACGCGGGAAAGTGTCGCTTACGTTAGCCTGATAACAGACGCGTACTCACGCAAAATCGTGGGTCATCATGTGCACAGCAGCCTGCATACGAAGTCGGTGGTCAGGGCGCTGCAGAAGGCTGTTAGTCAGCGAAAATCCAATCAACCGCTCATTCATCATTCAGATCGCGGAGCCCAGTATTGCTCCGATTTATACCAACGGATGCATACCCGGCATGGAATCAGGTGCTCAATGACTGACGGTTATGATTGCTATCAGAACGCTATGGCGGAGAGGGTAAATGGGATTTTGAAGACTGAGTTTTTGCTGCATCGCCCCAAAGACCTGGCGGATGCAGTGAAAATGGTGGATGAATCGGTGCAAATCTACAACCGGGAGCGGCCGCACTTATCCCTGAAATACAAAACGCCCGATGCGGTGCATCGGGCGTTT
>NZ_JAIWYL010000027.1:0-1768 GCF_020515535.1 Pseudomonas sp. MWU16-30322 | reverse complement strand
GTCGTTAGCGGCCGCCAGCGACATGGCCCGCAATATCAGCGACGTCGTCGACAACCCACAGCGCGGGGCCATGCTGATGCTGCATCAGGTGATCATGCTCAGTGAGCTGATGGTCAACCGAGTGCTGGACGGCCGCCGCGTACCCAACTAGTCACCCGGTTCCGTGTAGGAGCTGCCGAAGGCTGCGATCTTTTGATTTTGTTTTTCAAGATCAAGATCAAAAGATCGCAGCCTGCGGCAGCGCCTACAGGGGAGGCAGGTGTCGAGTAATTGCACCATCAGATCGCCCACTTGGTAATAGTTGCCGCCCTAACTCAATCGCCAGCGTCATCTCGTTGGAACTGGCAAAGAAACAGCGAGGAGAAGTCGTCCACGCCTGGTCATCGAGGATTATCCGCCAGTGGAAGCGCTCCCCCCCCGCACTGTTACATCATGGGCGCCTTGTCACGGTGATGTTGTCAATCTGATAGTCATTTCCCCCATCCGTGCCTGAACCGCTTCCCCGATCCTGATGGCTCATGATCGAAATGGTCTGATTGCCCGTTTGTGCGACGGTAAAAGAGGCCACTCTTTGAATCCATTCTCCCGACTTCGGAACGGACGCTGCGGGAAGGATTATCTGGCCCGAACCCAGGGTGACCGAAAAACTGGGTAGCAAGTGAGCCACCGGACCGTTGTTACGCACACTGATGCTGAACGAATAGGTTCGCCCCGCCGAGAACAGGAAATTCTGGCTGAATACCACCCCAGCGAATCCCGATACCCCAATAGCCGTATCGTTCTGGAACAATCCTCCGGTAACTCTTCCATATCGCCCGGCTGGACCAATTGTCCAGTTCCCCGTTGTCCCATTTGCGAAGTCAGTGACAGAGTCTTTCCAGGTGTCAACTTCTGCCCTGATTGTATAAAACCGATCCGGAAACACAGTGGCCGTAGCCGCGTTATTGCTCTTGTCCAGCGAGGCCTTGAATTTGATGGTCAGAGTGGAGCGGTCCCCTAGTTGTTTCAGATAGCTGTTGGCTAAGGTATAGGGCCAGAAGCCCTGATTTACCCATGTTGCGTTGACTTTGGAGTCGCTTCCATTCCAAACCGTCAAATTGTGGGCGGTGCCATCGGCCTTTTTGCCCTCCAGACTCATCCACACTTGTTGTCCAGCCTCAATCAAAGTCCAGAGCAATGCGTGAACAATCGCGGCCTTGCTGCCCAGTGCGACGACATCCAATACGTTGCTCGCATTAGCCTCAAGAATCTTCGGCGGGATCAGCGCACTGTCCGGCAGCTTCAGAATGTTCAACGTCAATGGCAGTGAAGTTGTGGAGACACCGTTGCGCTCAATTATGTAGGTCACGGTGACGAATTTGCCCAGACTGTAGGCGAGCACTGAACGTGGGACCGCGATTTCCAACCCGGCGCTGACCAGCCGTTGCGGGCTGGTGTAGGAACCGTCTGCCACTGCCGAAGCACCTTGCCAATGCACGGTCAGCTTGTCGCCGGGCAACAGCGAACCCTTTGGCACCAGCACGCGAATTTCCGGCTGGGTCGGGCTGAAGTTGTTGCCGGTCTGGCCCCGTACGGTTGGAGCGGGAAGCTCGAGGGGGCGTGAAAGATGAATATCCAGCGTCTGCTCGGGCGACTGGGCGCGATTGCCCAACTGGTCGATGACGTAAAACTCGGCCACCGCGTCGGGGCTGTCGCCGGCCTTTTCGAACGCCTCGGTGAACAGCGTTACGGTGATCGGGGCCGGAGCATCCGGCACATTGAATCGGAT
>NZ_JAIWYL010000025.1:0-3203 GCF_020515535.1 Pseudomonas sp. MWU16-30322 | reverse complement strand
CGTTCTTTAAAAATTTGGGTATGTGATAGAAAGATAGACTGAACGTTACTTTCACTGGTAACGGATCAGGCTAAGGTAAAATTTGTGAGTGACTCTTAAGAGTTTTGCGAATTTTCGGCGAATGTCGTCTTCACAGTATAACCAGATTGCTTGGGGTTATATGGTCAAGTGAAGAAGCGCATACGGTGGATGCCTTGGCAGTCAGAGGCGATGAAAGACGTGGTAGCCTGCGAAAAGCTTCGGGGAGTCGGCAAACAGACTTTGATCCGGAGATGTCTGAATGGGGGAACCCAGCCATCATAAGATGGTTATCTTGTACTGAATACATAGGTGCAAGAGGCGAACCAGGGGAACTGAAACATCTAAGTACCCTGAGGAAAAGAAATCAACCGAGATTCCCTTAGTAGTGGCGAGCGAACGGGGACTAGCCCTTAAGTGGCTTTGAGATTAGCGGAACGCTCTGGAAAGTGCGGCCATAGTGGGTGATAGCCCTGTACGCGAAAATCTCTTGGTCATGAAATCGAGTAGGACGGAGCACGAGAAACTTTGTCTGAATATGGGGGGACCATCCTCCAAGGCTAAATACTACTGACTGACCGATAGTGAACTAGTACCGTGAGGGAAAGGCGAAAAGAACCCCGGAGAGGGGAGTGAAATAGATCCTGAAACCGTATGCGTACAAGCAGTGGGAGCCCACTTTGTTGGGTGACTGCGTACCTTTTGTATAATGGGTCAGCGACTTATTTTCAGTGGCGAGCTTAACCGAATAGGGGAGGCGTAGCGAAAGCGAGTCTTAATAGGGCGTCTAGTCGCTGGGAATAGACCCGAAACCGGGCGATCTATCCATGGGCAGGTTGAAGGTTAGGTAACACTGACTGGAGGACCGAACCGACTACCGTTGAAAAGTTAGCGGATGACCTGTGGATCGGAGTGAAAGGCTAATCAAGCTCGGAGATAGCTGGTTCTCCTCGAAAGCTATTTAGGTAGCGCCTCATGTATCACTGTAGGGGGTAGAGCACTGTTTCGGCTAGGGGGTCATCCCGACTTACCAAACCGATGCAAACTCCGAATACCTACAAGTGCCGAGCATGGGAGACACACGGCGGGTGCTAACGTCCGTCGTGAAAAGGGAAACAACCCAGACCGTCAGCTAAGGTCCCAAAGTTATGGTTAAGTGGGAAACGATGTGGGAAGGCTTAGACAGCTAGGAGGTTGGCTTAGAAGCAGCCACCCTTTAAAGAAAGCGTAATAGCTCACTAGTCGAGTCGGCCTGCGCGGAAGATGTAACGGGGCTCAAACCATACACCGAAGCTACGGGTATCACGCAAGTGATGCGGTAGAGGAGCGTTCTGTAAGCCTGTGAAGGTGAGTTGAGAAGCTTGCTGGAGGTATCAGAAGTGCGAATGCTGACATGAGTAACGACAATGGGTGTGAAAAACACCCACGCCGAAAGACCAAGGTTTCCTGCGCAACGTTAATCGACGCAGGGTTAGTCGGTCCCTAAGGCGAGGCTGAAAAGCGTAGTCGATGGAAAACAGGTTAATATTCCTGTACTTCTGGTTATTGCGATGGAGGGACGGAGAAGGCTAGGCCAGCTTGGCGTTGGTTGTCCAAGTTTAAGGTGGTAGGCTGAGATCTTAGGTAAATCCGGGATCTTAAGGCCGAGAGCTGATGACGAGTTACCCTTTGGGTGACGAAGTGGTTGATGCCATGCTTCCAAGAAAAGCTTCTAAGCTTCAGATAACCAGGAACCGTACCCCAAACCGACACAGGTGGTTGGGTAGAGAATACCAAGGCGCTTGAGAGAACTCGGGTGAAGGAACTAGGCAAAATGGCACCGTAACTTCGGGAGAAGGTGCGCCGGTGAGGGTGAAGGACTTGCTCCGTAAGCTCATGCCGGTCGAAGATACCAGGCCGCTGCGACTGTTTATTAAAAACACAGCACTCTGCAAACACGAAAGTGGACGTATAGGGTGTGACGCCTGCCCGGTGCCGGAAGGTTAATTGATGGGGTTAGCTAACGCGAAGCTCTTGATCGAAGCCCCGGTAAACGGCGGCCGTAACTATAACGGTCCTAAGGTAGCGAAATTCCTTGTCGGGTAAGTTCCGACCTGCACGAATGGCGTAACGATGGCGGCGCTGTCTCCACCCGAGACTCAGTGAAATTGAAATCGCTGTGAAGATGCAGTGTATCCGCGGCTAGACGGAAAGACCCCGTGAACCTTTACTATAGCTTTGCACTGGACTTTGAATTTGCTTGTGTAGGATAGGTGGGAGGCTTTGAAGCGTGGACGCCAGTTCGCGTGGAGCCATCCTTGAAATACCACCCTGGCAACTTTGAGGTTCTAACTCAGGTCCGTTATCCGGATCGAGGACAGTGTATGGTGGGTAGTTTGACTGGGGCGGTCTCCTCCTAAAGAGTAACGGAGGAGTACGAAGGTGCGCTCAGACCGGTCGGAAATCGGTCGTAGAGTATAAAGGCAAAAGCGCGCTTGACTGCGAGACAGACACGTCGAGCAGGTACGAAAGTAGGTCTTAGTGATCCGGTGGTTCTGTATGGAAGGGCCATCGCTCAACGGATAAAAGGTACTCCGGGGATAACAGGCTGATACCGCCCAAGAGTTCATATCGACGGCGGTGTTTGGCACCTCGATGTCGGCTCATCACATCCTGGGGCTGAAGCCGGTCCCAAGGGTATGGCTGTTCGCCATTTAAAGTGGTACGCGAGCTGGGTTTAGAACGTCGTGAGACAGTTCGGTCCCTATCTGCCGTGGACGTTTGAGATTTGAGAGGGGCTGCTCCTAGTACGAGAGGACCGGAGTGGACGAACCTCTGGTGTTCCGGTTGTCACGCCAGTGGCATTGCCGGGTAGCTATGTTCGGGAAAGATAACCGCTGAAAGCATCTAAGCGGGAAACTTGCCTCAAGATGAGATCTCACTGGAACCTTGAGTTCCCTGAAGGGCCGTCGAAGACTACGACGTTGATAGGTTGGGTGTGTAAGCGCTGTGAGGCGTTGAGCTAACCAATACTAATTGCCCGTGAGGCTTGACCATATAACACCCAAGCAATTTGACTACTCGAGAGAGCATCAGATTGCGGTGTGTGAAGACGCAATGAACCGAAAGTTCGCGATGCTCACAAGACACCTGTATCACATACCCGATTTGCTGAAGCGAGGCCAACAGGCCGCGAGTCAGTACCC
>NZ_JAIWYL010000024.1:0-4342 GCF_020515535.1 Pseudomonas sp. MWU16-30322 | reverse complement strand
AGTGATCGTGAAGGATCCTATTTGCCGAAACCGCCAAGTGATGTGGATACATGGGTCTTGAAGCCATAGGTTGCATCGAGCAAATATGTAAACTCACCTGAAGGGTACATGCGAGATATGGATACGGAATTCAAGATTCTTGAAACAGTGGCGCAACGGCTCGGTGATAACAAGGGTGCAGTTGGAAGGATCGACTTAATCTCCGAGAAGGCTGTCTGCCCTAGCTGTACGGATGTGATCACCCAGTTCCGTGATCGCTATCCAAAAATTCAACTGAATGTATTTGCAGTGGAAAATTGAATATGCGAGTCGATAGTATGTTTAATCAGGCTAGAGCTATGGTTGCAGGGAACTATAGCTACGCGATTGATGAACTTGGTTTTCTTCCGGAACAAGCGTTTGCGTATACTCAAGATGAATTGGAGCGTCTTATGCGAGCGGATGCTCCTGGCGCTAACGCAGTTCTTCAGACTGCTATTTATATGGAAGGCATTCGTCGTGGGCTAAGGCTGTCAAGGGAAAGTCAATATGCGATTGATATGTTGGAGGTTTTGGCAGATACGTACGAAAAGTGCAGCGTTGAGAGTCTTATAGAAATCGGCGTTGATGATAAAGAATTAGAGATTATCCAGTCTGATATGGACACTGTTAGAAAATTGTTTTTGTGATTGAAATTATTAGGCCGGGTTTCAATTGCTTCTATGAAGGTGGACCTGTGATAAATGAGGGGTAAATGGGGACAGACCACGTTTAGAAAACACTCGGAAAATGTGGTCTGTCCCCGTTGACCCAACTCGGTCGAAGCGGCGAAGAACGCCGACGACCCGCGCCTTAAAGCAGTCAAATATGCTCAAGCTGCCATGGCGTTGAACGACCTCGGCGGTATGGCGGGAAGCGCCGAAGGTGCGGGTTCGGACTATGGCAAAAAACAGGGCTCTGCCAGCAATGGTTCGTTGATAAAGATCGGCACTGAACTGGCGAACACCCACAGCAAGAGCACCAGTGAGTACAACAGTCAGACAGCGAAACAAAGCACGATCAATGCGGGCCAGAACCTGTTGATCATCGCTGATGGCGGGGTGCCGGGAACGGCCGGTGACATTCATATCGTCGGCAGCAGCTTGAAAGCCGCCGACACTGCGCTGATTGCCAAGAACAACATCGTTCTGGAAAGCGCGCAGAACACCGCTGACTGGGCCAACAACGGCAGCAATAACAAAACCGCCATCGGGGCGAGCTTCAACCTGGGCGAACAGAATGGCTTCACCCTTGACCTAGGTGCGTCGGTTGCTAAAAACAAGGGTACCGGTAGCTCGGTTACCCAGGTCAATACGACCCTGGATACTGGCTCGCTGTCCCTGCACAGCGGTAACGATACGACGCTGGCAGGCGCACAGGTTCGGGCCGACAGTATCAAGGCACTGGTCGACGGTAACCTCAATATTACCTCGCGTCAGGACACCGAGACTCAGAGCAGTAAGCAGGGCAGTGCGGGCTTCGGCGCCAGTATCTGTATTCCGCCATTCTGCTATGGAGCAACCGTCACTGGGTCTGCGAGCCTCGCCGCTGGCAACATGAACAGTGACTACAAGGCAGTGACAGATCAGAGCGGCCTGTTCGCCGGCAATGGTGGCTACGACATCACCGTTGGTAAAAACACCACTCTGCAAGGGGCAGTCATTGCCAGTGAGGCAACGCCAGACAAGAACCTGCTGAGTACCGATCGGCTGTTCGTCAGTGACATCAAAAACACGAGCGAGATCAGTGCCCAGTCGGCCGGTATTTCGCTGTCGTATGGTGGCAAGTCCGGCACAAGTGTTGGCGGCAGTATTCCGCTGGCGCTTGAAGATTCGGATCAGAGCAAGACCCGCAGTGCTGTCAGCGAAGGCACCATCATCGTTCGCAATTCGGCAGGCGTGAACGATCTGGTCGGGTTGAATCGCGATACCGCAAATGCCAATGAGACTCTGGATAAACCTGATCAAAAAGCCATTCAAGAGCGGATTGATCTGATTCAGAGCACGGTTTCGCTGTCGCGAAACATAATCGGCAAAGTGGCAAGCGCGCAGCAGCAAGCGGCTGCTGACAAAATGAAGTCAGCCACGACCGACGAGGAGCGTCTGGCTGCACTCATCGAGCTTAAAAGTTGGGAGGTGGGCGGCGAAAAACGCATCATGGCGGATGTTGCGGCAGGTTTGATTGCTGTGGGCCTGGGAGGCGTGGGCGGCACGACGGCCATCGGTATCGTTGCCAACACCACGGCCAATGACGCGTTCAAAAAAATCGGCGACTACGCCGACAAGCAAGCACGCGATGCTACTGACAGTGTGACTCAAGCGGCGTGGGCCGAAGGCGGGGCCGCACGCGTCATGCTGCACTCGCTGGTTGGCGCGGTAATGGGGTTGTCGGG
This sequence comes from Pseudomonas sp. MWU16-30322, assembly GCF_020515535.1. Classification (NCBI taxonomy): domain Bacteria; kingdom Pseudomonadati; phylum Pseudomonadota; class Gammaproteobacteria; order Pseudomonadales; family Pseudomonadaceae; genus Pseudomonas; species Pseudomonas sp. MWU16-30322. Next base: position 1,932 of record NZ_JAIWYL010000024.1, on the reverse strand, counting down.
CAGCAGCGTTGCAGCTGGTGCGCTGGGTGCAGGAGTCTCAGCGGCTCTGATGCCAATGATTGCCAAAGCCCTGAAAGATAGTGGCCTCAGCGACAAGCAGCAGGATTCGTTGACCACCTTGATTGCTTCGGGTCTTGGCGCGGCGGCGGGGTCTGGTGGCGGAGCAACAGGTGCGACGACTGCGGTTACCAGTGCAACCGGTGTCGAGATGTTCAACCGCAAATTGCACAAGCAACAGGAAATCCCGCTGCTGAAGAAAAAAGCTGAGGAGCTGCAAGCGCGTGGAGGATCGCGCTCGGGCGCTCAGTGGGAAGATTTGTTACTGCTCGCAGCCAGCACTGAAGTAGACGCTGCCGGTCTCGCACATCTGAAAAGCGTAATGCAAAACGCTGTCGGTGATGATCCGGAGTCCAGGAACTTCGCTGTAGATATGGGCGACGCATATGCAGCAATCAACCAATTGGCCGGTCAAAAAATCCCGCTGACCTGGAGTGACGGTCGACCGATTATTGCCAACGGAGCACCGGTTTACGCGTTCAATGCGACAGATGCGCAATTCAATGACTCTACCTTGTTCAATGCTGACGGGACCTATGGCCCGGGAGCTGTGTACCAGCACTGGAGCCAGTTCGGTAAAGACCAGACGACTCAGTATGAAAATGAGCTATCCAGCATTTCGACCTACGCGTCCGATTTAGCGAACACTGCTGAACGACTGTCGGCCATTTCGGGCAAAGGAATATTGTCATCCACTATTATTGATGATGTGCTCCTTTCGATGACCGGGATTCGCAGTGGCAAGGTTGTTATCGATGCGGTTCTGGAGGCGCTGGCGAAGAAGCAGGTGGCGAAAGATGTCGTAAGGACCGCCGGTGCAAAAGGTAGCTCGATAGTTGATGCTGTGAAAGATGCACTAGACCGAATAGCGCAGAACCCCAAAGGCCCTGATTTAACAGGTAAGCAGCCCGGGGTAATTCTACAGCAGCAATCTGATAACCGAATTAGCGATCTTGAATCGCAGAACAATAATTCAAGTCTTCAACCAAAGGATTTTCAATTGAGTATAGGAGGAAAGACGCTCCAAGCTGACCCTTATCTCAGTGTTGGTGCGCCTGTTTATTCTGGCACTACGACATCAGATGTAATAAGCTATTTTAGACAGTTGACAGGAACTGAATATATGCCAGTCGTAAAGTCGATTTCCGGGAAAGGGGATGTTTATGCTGCAACGATTACTTCTGGAGCTAACGCAGGTAGTAAAATTACGTTGAGGAATTTCTCGAACTCAACTCAACAGTCAGGCGCAGCTTGGACCATAGATGTAATAAATCCGTCTATTAATGCTGGGAAACGAATCGAGATTAAATTCAAATGAATATAGATTTTTTGTACTCAGCTATTCTAAGTAGCTCCTTCGGTCTATCAATTGGATCGATTTGGCAGCACTTAAGTGTGGAAATTTCGCACTTGAAAATAAGTAATGAAGAAAGAGCGGAAATTTTTCTCGAATTACTGAGGCGTCTAATGCTCGAAGGGCATTTAAAGCTGGCGTCAGATGGAAATTATCTCTCTGGTAGTATTGATGAGCAAATTAGTATCATTGCACTCGCATGGCCTGTTCACCCTGAGGAGGATGAACTTGATGGTTTTGGATTTTGGTTTTTAACTACCGTTCCGGTTGGAGTAGTATGGTTTACCTCCGCTGGCCAGGAGATATGGACATAATTTATCTAGGTTAGTTGGTGCAAAAGGCACAGCGGGAACCCCAGTAACGAAGGGGCCTTGCTGCTTTGCTGCGGGTACGAAAGTTTCTACACCGCAAGGCGACCGCGCTATTGAGTCGCTCAAGGTGGGAGATGTTGTCTGGAGCAAGCCTGAGAAAGGAGGCAAGCCGTTCGCTGCTGCCATTCTGGCAACGCATCAGCGTTCGGA
>NZ_JAIWYL010000023.1:0-4366 GCF_020515535.1 Pseudomonas sp. MWU16-30322 | reverse complement strand
CGTTCCGAGCACTGTTCCGGCTGTCACCGAAGTCACTGACACCATCGATACTTCGACCGTCAAACTGACCGCCGATACCTCGGTGGCCGAGGGCGGCACTGTCACTTACACCGCTACAGTTGGCGCGCCGGTCACCGGCTCGCCTGTGGTCGTGACTCTGGCGAACGGCCAGAGCATCACCATCGAAGTGGGCAAAACCACCGGCACCGTGACCACCACTGCGCCGAACGATGCGTTGAACGGTCATGAACCGCTCACCAACGCGATCACCGACGTGAGCGGTGGCAACTACGAAAACCTCGTCGCCGACAAGACCCCGGTCAGCACCACCGTGACCGACACCGTCGACACCACCAACCTGTCGCTGACTGCGACCGGCACCGTGGCCGAAGGCGGTTCGATCGTCTACACCGCGACCCTGACCAATCCGGCTGGCACTCCGGTGACCGTGACCTTGAGCAACGGCTCGGTGATCACCATCGAAGCCGGTAAAACTACTGGCACCGTAACGGTTCCAGCACCTGCCGATGACGTTTACAAAGATGCCGGCAAGGTTGAAGTGACCATCAAGGATGCGTCCGGCGGCAACTTCGAGAACCTCGTTCCGAGCACCGTTCCGGCGGTGACTGAAGTTACTGACACCATCGATACGTCAACCGTGAAGCTGAGCGCCGATACTTCGGTGGCTGAAGGCGGCACTGTCACTTACACCGCTACAGTTGGCGCGCCGGTCACCGGCTCGCCTGTGGTCGTGACTCTGGCGAACGGCCAGACCATCACCATCGAAGTCGGCAAAACCACCGGCACCGTCACCACCACCGCACCGAACGATGCGTTGAATGGTCACGAGCCGCTGAGCAACTCGATCACCGACGTCAGCGGCGGCAACTACGAAAACCTCGTCGCCGACAAGACCCCGGTTTCGACCACCGTCACCGACACCATCGACACCACTAACCTGACGTTGAGCGCAACAGGTTCCGTCGCTGAAGGCGGTTCGATCGTTTATACCGCAACCCTGACCAATCCGGCGGGCACTCCGGTAACCGTGACCCTGAGCAACGGCTCCGTCATCACCATCGAAGCCGGCAAAACCATCGGCACCGTGACCGTTCCAGCGCCAGCCGATGACGTGTACAAGGACGCTGGCAAAGTCGAAGTCACAATCAAGGATGCTGCGGGCGGCAATTTCGAGAATCTGGTGCCAAGCACCGTTCCGGCCGTAACCGAAGTCACCGACACTATCGATACCACCTCGGTCAAACTGACCGCGACCGAGTCCGCTGCTGAAGGCGGCACGGTCACCTACACCGCTACCGTTGGTGCACCAGTGACCGGTTCGCCAGTCGTGGTGACCCTGGCCAATGGTCAGAACATCACCATCGAAGTGGGTAAAACCACTGGCACCGTGACCACCACCGCGCCGAACGACGCGCTGACCGGTCACGAACCGCTGACCAACTCGATCACCGGCGTAACCGGCGGCAACTACGAAAACCTCGTGGCCGACAAAACGCCGGTCAGCACCATCGTCACCGACACCGTCGACACGACCAATCTGTCCCTGAGCGCCACCAACTCGGTCGCCGAGGGCGGTTCGATCACCTACACCGCGACCCTGACCAATGCGGCCGGCACCCCGGTGACCGTGACCCTGTCCAACGGTTCGGTGATCACCATCGAAGCGGGCAAGACCACTGGCACCGTAACCGTTCCAGCGCCTGCCGATGACGTCTACAAGGACGCGGGCAAAGTTGAAGTGACCATCAAGGATGCGTCCGGTGGCAACTTCGAAAACCTCGTCCCGAGCACTGTTCCGGCGGTGACTGAAGTCACTGACACCATCGATACGTCGACCGTCAAACTGACCGCGACCGAGTCGGCCGCTGAAGGTGGCACCGTCACCTATACCGCTACCGTTGGTGCTCCAGTGACCGGTTCGCCAGTCGTGGTGACCTTGGCCAATGGTCAGAACATCACCATCGAAGTCGGCAAGACCACCGGCACCGTGACCACTACCGCGCCGAACGATGCGCTGAACGGTCATGCACCGCTGACCAACTCGATCACTGATGTGAGCGGCGGCAACTACGAGAATCTGGTGGCCGACAAGACTCCGGTTTCGACAAACGTCACTGACACCGTCGACACCACCAACCTGACGTTGAGCGCGACCGGCACCGTGGCTGAAGGCGGTTCGATCGTTTATACCGCAACCCTGACCAATCCGGCCGGTACTCCGGTGACCGTGACCCTGAGCAATGGCTCAGTGATCACCATCGAAGCCGGCAAAACCACCGGCACCGTGACTGTTCCGGCCCCTGCCGATGACGTCTACAAAGACGCCGGCAAAGTCGAAGTCACGATCAAGGATGCTGCGGGCGGCAATTTCGAGAACCTGGTGCCAAGCACCGTTCCGGCCGTGACCGAAGTCACCGACACCATCGATACTTCTACCGTCAAACTGACGGCCGATACGTCGGTCGCAGAGGGCGGCACGGTTACCTACACCGCCACGGTCGGTGCGCCAGTGACCGGCTCACCTGTGGTCGTGACCCTGGCGAACGGCCAGAGCATCACCATCGAAGTCGGCAAAACCACCGGCACCGTGACCACCACCGCGCCGAACGATGCGTTGAACGGTCACGAGCCGCTGAACAACTCGATCACCAACGTCAGCGGCGGCAACTACGAAAACCTCGTCGCTGACAAAACGCCGGTCAGCACCACCGTCACCGACACCGTCGACACCACCAACCTGTCGCTGAGCGCGACCCCGGCGGTGAACGAAGGCGGCCAGATCACCTACACCGCCACCCTGACCAACGCCGCCGGCACCCCGGTGACCGTGACGTTGAGCAATGGCGCGGTCATCACCATCGAGGCCGGCAAAACTTCCGGCACCGTGACCGTCGATGCACCGAAGGATGACGTCTACAAGGACGCCGGCACCGTTGAAGCGACCATCAAGGGCGCGACCGGTGGCGACTTCGAAAACCTGGTGACCAGCAACACCCCGGCAGTGACTACCGTCAACGACACCATCGACACCTCCACCGTGTCGCTGACCGCCACCGCCAACGTCGCCGAAGGCGAGACCGTGGTTTACACCGCAAGCGTGACCGCACCAGTAACCGGCTCGCCAGTCGTGGTCACCCTGTCCAACGGCCAGACCATCACCATCGCCGTCGGTGAGACCACCGGCAGCGTGAATTTCGTTGCGCCGAACAGCCCATTGGCGGGCGGCAGCTCGCTGAGCGTCGCCATCGACAAGGTTGCCGGCGGCAACTATGAAAACCTGGTGGCCGACAAGACACCGGCTAACACCTCGGTGTCGGACACTGTCGACACCACCAACCTGAACCTGACCGCCAGCGACTCGGTGGCTGAAGGTGGTTCAATTGTTTACACCGCGACACTGACCAACCCGGCTGGAACCCCGGTGACCGTGACCCTGTCCAACGGCGCGGTGATCACCATCGAAGCCGGTAAAACGTCGGGCACCGTGACTGTTCCGGCTCCGGCTGACGACGTGTACAAAGACGCGGGTAAAGTCGAAGCGACCATTTCCACCGCTACCGGCGGCAACTTCGAGAACCTGGTGCCGAGCACTGTTCCTGCAGTCACCAACGTTACCGATACCATCGACACCACCACGGTCAAACTGACCGCGACCGAGTCTGCGGCTGAAGGTGGCACCGTCACTTACACCGCGACTGTCGGCGCGCCAGTGACTGGCTCGCCGGTCGTGGTGACCTTGGCCAATGGTCAGAACATCACCATCGAAGTGGGTAAAACCACTGGCACCGTGACTACCACTGCGCCGAACGATGCGTTGACCGGCCACGCGCCGCTGACCAACGCCATCACCGACGTCAGCGGCGGTAACTACGAAAACCTCGTGGCGGATAAAACGCCGGTGTCGACCAATGTTACCGACACCGTCGACACCACTAACCTGTCGCTGTCAGCGACCGGCACCGTGGCCGAAGGTGGCTCGATCGTTTACACCGCAACCCTGACCAACGCCGCTGGTTCGCCAGTCACCGTGACCCTGTCCAACGGCGCCGTGATCACCATCGAGGCCGGTAAAACCACCGGCACCGTGACTGTTCCAGCTCCGGCGGACGACGTGTACAAAGACGCCGGTAAAGTCGAAGCAACCATTTCGACTGCCACCGGTGGCAACTTCGAGAACCTGGTGCCAAGCACCGTTCCGGCCGTGACTCAGGTCACCGACACCATCGACACCACCACGGTCAAACTGACCGCGACCGAGTCTGCGGCTGAAGGTGGTACTGTCACTTACACCGCTACCGTGGGTGCGCCAGTCACCGGTTCGCCTGTGGTCGTGACGCTGGCCAAC
>NZ_JAIWYL010000022.1:0-6790 GCF_020515535.1 Pseudomonas sp. MWU16-30322 | reverse complement strand
AGAAAACACCTCGTCCGAAGTCGAATCGCTTGAGCTGTACCTGCCCGTGGGCAAAACATACAATCTGACGGTCGATGTGGGGCATACGTTCTACGTTGGCGAGCTCAAGACCTGGGTACACAACACTGGGCCTTGTGATTTGCCTCCGGATTATTTTGCGGGTGCTGCAAAAGGGGGAGGTGCTGTTCCGAACCTTACTGAACGCGGTACGTTAACTAATGTTTTCCCAAATGACCCTGCTATCGCGCAGCGACCAATAAGGACTCTTGTTCAAGACTCATCTGGTCGTTACTGGTTGCAAACTCCAAGTGGCAGCAAGATAACGCCATCAGGATCATATGACTTTGTAACAATGCCTGATGGAACAGTTCGAGTCAGTAGACCAAATGTTAATGAAGCTTATTCAACTCACCTTGGACTTAGCGGTGGAGGGGACGTCAAATATGCAGGTTCTATACGCTTTGGGAATAATGATGGTCCAAGTCGAGGGGCAATAAGTCAGTGGACTAATGCTTCTGGACATTACAAGCCGCCAGCATCGTTGAGTAGTAACTCCGGGCTGCCAGAAAATTTATTTAATCCGAAGTAGATTTGATATGGATGAGCGACAGAGGGCACTATGCGCACAGCTTGTTAAGATGAACTCTGATCAAGCTGCTGATTGGCTAATGACTAAGTATCCGATAGAGTCTGCTGATTGGGGAGAAGCATTGCTACTGATTCCCCATCGTACGTGGAAGCGCTCTGATCAGAAGCGATTAGCAAAATACTACTTTAGAAAATTACCTTTTTCTGGGCCAAGAGGGTATGAGTCTTTTGCGGCTATTATGTCTATAAAGTTATTAGTTGATTGTGTAGCGGAGGCTATTCCGGCAGAAGCATCAAGGGTTGAATTGTTGCTTTATTATTTGATTCCGATTTTAAATAGGGCGGCTAAAAATGACTCTGACCGCCAGTTAATTAGAGATTTTGTTATGGGGCTTTAGTTGGTTATTTGAAATGCTAAAAATATCCCCGGCACTGCCGGGGATATTATTTTTCACTCCGCTGTAATCACCAACTTATTCTTACTGATCTCAATTCTAATCTTCTGATTGACTGCGAACCCCGCCTGTTGCAGCCAGTGCCCACGCAGCCGAAGCCAGGGAACAAGTCGGTACTGGGGATACTCGGTGCCACTCAACGGCGGGTAGAAATCGGCGGCGATGGTGGCGAAACGTTCAGTTTTGGGCAGGGCTGCCCTATGATCGGCCTTAGCCATATTCAGCTCCTTAAAGGGCTAACAGCTGCTGCGCAACTGTCAGGCTTTATGCCGGGGGTAAATGCGCGGCTGCGCCGCTCATTCAACATAACGCGCATTACACAAAGTGCAGCCCCGGCACATGCCGCGGTGAAGCGTGCGGCGCGCCGGGGCTACACCGCTTCGCGCCCTTCGGGTTCGTGTAATGGGCGTTATGTCAGGCCCCCGGAAGATCAAACGCCAAAGCAATTGCATTTACGCCCGGCTTCGCCACCGGCTGGCTAAAAGCGTTTATTACCCCGCCCGCCCCGCCGGTCAGCCGTTGCGGGCTCGCGCTTCGCTGCTCGTTCCCCGCAACGTCTGCCCGGCTCCCGTCCGCCCCAAGGGGCTCCCCCAAGCCAGAGCAGAGGCCGATCAAAAGCAGATCAATAGCCAAAGCGTGTTGTCATGAGGTAAGCCGCCCTGCGGTCGGCTGACCCCACGACCCAGCTTGTTCTGGCCGAGGTGCGGTCAAGACCAAGCCCTACGGGTGCGCAGGCGCAGCCTTGACCGGTCCGAGAACGTGTCAGGCCTCGAAGAGCCAGAGCCTAACGCGCTGCGCTTGTTGGCCCCTGGCCGTCCCGGCGGCTACGCCGCCGCGCCGTCCAGGGGCTCAAGTTTTTAGCTGCGCAAACGCGGCTACGCCGCTAAGCTCGGTGGCCATGAAAACCTTGAGTCGCCATAACCCGGTTCTCTGGCTGGGCCTGCTGTTGCTGGCCTGGTTGGTTCTGGGCGCGCAGGTGATGGAGCCAAAAACCGCGTCTGGGCCATTTTATGCGGCGAGTGAGCATCGTCTGGGTGTCACCCGCTGGGAAGCCGCGCCGCGTCTGGCGTTGAGCGCGTGGACAACAGATTTTGCGTCGGGCGATACAGTTGGTGCAAAAGGAACTGCTAATACCGCATTGAAGCTTGGCGAAACCCAAACTATTAATGATGTAAGCATGACTCGTGTCGGGAGATGGATGTCTCCTGATGAGCTGGCACAGATGCAAAGTAGTAACAAAATTGTTCAGGGAGGCGGCGGGCAAACCTTTATCTCAACTAACGGTGCCGCTGATTTTAAGGGGGCTGCGTCTAAAGGCTCCGTCTATGTCGAGTTTGATGTTCCAAGTAGTGGATTATTGCAGGGTGGTAAGGAAGGCTGGTATAAAATGATTGGTCCGGACGCAAGTAAGTCCCAGCAGTATTTGCTTAATAAACAGGGTGGAGAACATCTCCCTGAGGTAAAAAATATTACTGTGCTAGATAGTAAGTGAGAGGGGTTATGGATGCTTTTCAGTTTAATAAAGAAGTTAAGCCTCTATTGAAAGGCTACTCCGTAGAGTATTCAACATTCGCCAACGGAGATTTTGGTAACCTTGAGCGGATAGAGCTGGAAGGCTTTAATAAGCTGGCGACCGTAGAATTTTGGTCTGAAGGCTGGATAGGTATTGATATATATGACTGTGCTTGTGATGAGCAGGTCATGAATATTTTGCTTTCTCCAGAGGAGAAAGATCTTGTCCCTAAAGCATTTGAAAAGCTTCTGGATACATTAAATAGAAATAGTTAATAAGTATCTCCGGAACCCAGGGTGCTTATTTATTTGTAGATCCCAGCCTCGATTTGACACCGGCCCTGCGCCGGTGTTGTTTTATCTGCTTACTGCAAAACCTCCCGTCCTTTAAAAGGGGTTGGACAATGAAGGTTCGTCGAACACTTGAAAAAAGGATGAAAGATGTTGAAGCCTTAGGTCGTGGGTTCTTTCATGAGGAAGCTGAAGATGGTGACATTTTATTTTCTACTGGGATAGAGGGTGGAAGGTTAGATGTATATGTTGACGGTTTTTTCTTTGGAAATAATGAAGTTGCGAATAAGGTGTTGTTTGCTGATATTTCTAGTATTGAAAGTCACCTGAATGTAGAACTTTTTTCGAATTCGAGTCGCTCGGGGGATGTTGATTTTTACGTTCCCTTAGATGTGAAATGTGGCTTGTCCAATTTTGCGTTATTTTTACCATTCTTGACTTACTCTAATGTTATGAATATTTTGGTTGGGCTTAGAGAGGATTGGGTGAGGCAGATATCTCCTAAAGGATAGTTGGTACAAAAGCGACAGGAGAATTAGCTAGTTCTGGTGGGAAACCCATCGTTGAGTTATTTGGTGGGAAGAATGCTCAAATTCCTGGTGCTATAAACGTGGATATCCGAACAGATATGCAGTCTGGTATTCGAGCGGACGCAACGAAACTTCCTTTCAAGTAGGTAAATGGGGACAGACCACGTTTAGAAAGCACTCCGAAAATGTGGTCTGTCCCCGTTAACCTGCCCACTTTTCGCTACCGGAGCTTTTGACGAGTATTCGAAATGGGATCAAGCCAATGACGACTTGTTGCTCAACGACAAGAATCTCAGGCAATTGGCAAATGCCAGTCTGGCGGTACTCGGTGCGATAGGGGCTGCCGCTGGATTTGGCGGCGCGATAGCATCCAGTCCGGCTTGTGTAACTGCTGTTGGATGTGCGATTCCGGCGTTGTCTGGACTGGAAGGTGCGGCATCGCTCGCTGATGGGTGGCAAGCAACGGGGCAGTTGTTTGCGCCCTATGACTACACCCAGGGAAGCAAAGTACTCGACTCTTTTAGCAGCGCTACATACCCCGGTGATGTGAACCCGCTTCGCGACTACGGAACGGAAGCCGCGAAAGCTGCAATGGAAATTGCACTGCTGAAGGGAGCGGGGAAATACTTTGAGGGGACTGGGGCTTCGCTTCTGGTTTCGAGCGGCAAGAAGGAAGGCGGCCTCACTGGAAACACCTCGAAAGTCTCTGACGTTGAACTAAATGCTACCCGCGATGCGGAGGGTTTTGGGTTGTCTGCGCAGCGTGACTTTGTTCCGGGAGTGGAGCATCGTGCGGAGAACATCAACGCAGGGCAGGTGACAGACCGTGATGGTCTTCCGCGTGTCGATGGTGAGAAGACTGCGAATGATCTGCTGCTGAAACAGCAGTCAGGTGGAATAGATCCTCCATACTGGGGAACACAACGCCCGGCGTGGAAGGAGGGGACAGTCGTCACCGATAAGGTTCTGGATCAGCCACGAACGATGACCATGGTAATAGATCAAAGACAATACGACGCTATAAAGGGTAGTGAATTAAAGGACCAAAATCCTGCATCTTTTTTAGGCGGATGGGCAACAGACTCTCCTGTGAACTCAATGGATGACGTTAGAAATAAGCTGGCTATTTCAACCGAGTTTAAAACCGGGGATCTGTACAAAGTCGAATTCACGGTGAAACCGGGTGTAGGCGTTCGTGAAGATACTGCGGGTGACATGTGGGATGCCAAGCAAGAGACGCGTCTCCCTGGCGGAGCACACAAGTTACCTTTATGGATAAAACCCCTCGTACAAATCCTGAGTTTTATACTATTGATATTGATAGTTTGAGGGTGTTGAAATGATTGATCTAGTTGAGCGTATAAGAAATGAGGTGGTACATGCTGATGGAACGATCTTTGAGAATTTTTACGATTGGCATGGGCGCAGAACTGAATTTGAAGTTGAAATGGCACAAGTTAAATATGTGCGCGTGAGTAAGGTTGTGGAGATAAGAAAATACATAGTTTCTGATAGCGGCTCGGAAGTTTTGTTCTCTGCTGCAGGCATCCCATACATACTGCCAGATAGGAGTGGAGTGCTGGTCGTGTTTGATGAAAAACCATCTAGGTTTGGCTTTACTGAACCACCTTGGTTCTTTGGCTTTCCTCACAATGCTGCGATCTACGACGTTGATGGTACATTGCGCTTTCAACTGCACAATCCTTATGGTGAAAGCAGTTATATAGGTGCCATACATTCAGGTGCTATGACTGAGCATCCAGATTCGCTAGGTGTTTTAATCGGCACGGTAGGGCATGAACCAGAGTGGCTTTACTTACTTGATCCTGATGGCCCGGAATTAATCCCCACCGGAAAGTGGATTCGTTACTAGGTGCGAGAAAGATTGAGGATTGAAAGGGGAGACGGGAATAGATCACGCTTATAAATATCTCTAAATGTCTAGTCCTGAAGCAGGTGTAAACCTATTTCAGAGTAAATGGGGACAGACTACGTTTAGAAAGCACTCCGAAAATGTGGTCTGTCCCCGTTAACCTTTCCGCAGGAAAGGCTGAGTTGAAATGTTTAACCGTAAGCGCTATAGATGATAAAGCAGGACTGCCGAAAAACTACTACTGGGAACCAGGTATGAAGTCCATTAAGGAGAAGAAATAAATGGTAATCGGAGGGTATGCGCTTAGTCCTGAGCACGGTAGATTGCAAATTCCTCTTGTTCATCAGCCGACTATGGAAGATGTTGAATCCATTATATTTGAGTATAGAAAATTCGATGGCGTAATTTCGTTGTCTATTACCCCTGCACCTGAAGCTGGGCCTTACGAAATTAATCTTTATGCAGATTCTGGAAACTATCTTCTGATGTTGAATCAATACCTGGGTGATGGGGAGCACGTCGTGCGCACCCTTAATAATACGTCAGCTGGAACCAAGCGGATTGACGTTTTGGGTGATTGCTATCAGGCCAGTTTGATTACAAGAGATATAGGGGTTGTTGTTTCTTGTTTTAAAGAATTTTTAAGTTCTGGTGATGTAAGCTCATTAGTGCTAAGTAATTAGAGTGAGAGTGTGCAAGTGGAGTAAGGGTTAGGTGTGGAGCTACTATGCAGATCTTCAATTCATTCGTGAGGATTGGGTGGAAGAAAAAAGTGGCGGATTTATTAAAAAAGGGGGGGGCGGGTTTATTTTATTTAATAAATCTGCCCCCTTTTTTAATTTGTGAATTTTAATGCTGCATCGACAAAAAATAATCTTCGAATGATCGATTTGTTGAATCAGGCAGCACAGAAGAATGGTCCGTTTAAATAGGTGCTAAGCATATGACTTCAATGATACCGTCTATGACAATTGAGCTTCTTCGACGGCTCACCGGCAAGCCCGTCTCCAAGCTTGTTAGGTATAGTTGGTGGCCTGCCTCGGAAGTTTCTGTGCAGTTTGGTATCGAGGATGAATTAGCCTTTTCATTAACTGCCGGACCCTTAGCTGTCTATTTTGAGGATGGCGTAATTCTTGGCTTTTCGAGTGACCCTTCTCTGAATAGTGTCATCGTTTGGGATGAAGCAGCGAGGGTTGCGGGTCAGGGTCCGGACTCTTTGAATAGCGATGAAGAACTGTTCGCTATCTCTGAGTCTGGAAGGTTCTCTACTGTTTTTTGGAGGCGATTGATCGGCCGTTGTGTAAGCAATGTAACGATACTTAAGCGTATGCACATGAGTGCGATAGAGAGCCAGCGCCCTAGTGAAGTAGGCTTGCGTTTTATTTTTTCAGACGGCAAGAGTTTTGTAGTATCCCATGGGTTACATGACAATTCTGATGATTTTTCAGTGCTAGAGGAAGCTCAGTTGAAGGGAGTTGAGTTGGAGGAAGTCTCGATAAACTAACGGTGCAAAAGAGTGGGCTAGCCTTACGCCGAAACCA
>NZ_JAIWYL010000021.1:0-9450 GCF_020515535.1 Pseudomonas sp. MWU16-30322 | reverse complement strand
CAGCACCGGTAGTGCTCCTGATGCCAACGCGCTGACCCAAAGCGGCACCTTCACCATCACCGCGCTGGACGGCGTCACCACGCTGACCGTCGGTGGTATCGCCGTGGTCACCAACGGCGTGGCCGCAGGCTTCCCGCAGTCGGTCACCACCCCGTTGGGCAGCACGCTGACCATCACCGGTTTCAACGCCACCACAGGCGTGGTCAGCTACAGCTACACCCTCGACCACAACGACGCCCACCCAACCGGTAACGGCGCAAACAACCTGCCGGAACAGTTCGCCGTCACGGTGGTGGACGACAACGGCACCACCGCCAATGCGACCCTCGACGTTAATGTGGTCGACGACCTGCCAAAAGCCGCGAACGACAGCAACGCCAATACCGCGTCAGAAACCAACCTGACCCTCACCGGCAATGTCCTGACCAACGACGTACAAGGCGCCGACCGCGTACCCACCGGCCCAGTCACCGCCGGGACTTTCACCGGCACTTACGGCACCCTGGTTCTCAACGCCAATGGCACCTACACCTACACGCTCGACACCAACGACGCCGACTTCAAAAACCTCCACGGCAATGGCAATGGCACGGAGACCTTCACCTACACCATCACCGACTCTGACGGCGATACCAGCACCGCAAACCTCGTCCTGCAGATCCACAACAACGACGATCCGGTGGTCATCAGCGGCCTCGACCTAAACGGCGGCGAACTCACCGTCTACGAAAAAAACCTCAGTACCGGTAGCGCTCCTGACGCTAATGCACTGACCCAAAGCGGCACCTTCACCATCACCGCACTCGATGGCGTAACGACGCTGACCGTCGGCGGCATTGCCGTGGTCACCAACGGCGTGGCCGCAGGCTTCCCGCAGTCGGTCACCACGCCACTGGGCAGCACGCTGACCATCACCGGTTTCAACGCAACGACCGGTGTTGTGAGTTACAGCTACACGTTGGATCACAACGACGCGCATCCGACCGGTAACGGCGCAAACAACCTGCCCGAGCAATTCGCCGTCACCGTGGTCGACGACAACGGCACCACCGCCAACGCCACCCTCGACGTCAACGTGATCGACGACGTGCCCAAAGCGGTGAACGACAGCAATGCCAACACCGCGTCGGAAACCAACCTGACCCTGACCGGCAACGTCCTGACCAACGACGTACAAGGCGCCGACCGCGTACCTACCGGCCCCGTCACCGCTGGCACCTTCACCGGCACTTACGGTTCGCTCGAACTGCACACCGACGGCACTTACACCTACACGCTCAACCCAACTGATGCCGATTTCAAAAACCTGCACGGCGGCGGCAATGGCACCGAAACCTTCACCTACACCATCACTGACTCGGACGGCGATACCAGCACCGCGAACCTCGTCCTGCAGATCCACAACAACGACGATCCGGTGATCCTCAACGGTCTCGACGTCAACGGCGGCGAACTCACCGTCTACGAAAAAAACCTTGGCAACGGCAGTGCGCCGGACGCCACGGCACTGACCCAAAGCGGCACTTTCACCGTGACTGCGCTCGACGGTCTGCAAACCCTGACTGTCGGCGGTATTGCCGTGGTCACCAATGGTGTGGCCGCAGGTTTCCCGCAATCGATCACCACGCCGCTGGGCAGTACGCTGACCATCTCCGGCTATAACCCGACCACGGGTGTCGTGACCTATAGCTATACCCTGGTGCATAACGACGCACACCCGACCGGCAACGGCGCCAACAGCCTCACCGAGAATTTCAACGTGGTCGCCACCGATGGCGACGGCAGCACGGCGTCCGGGCAGATCAACGTCAACATCATCGACGACTTGCCGACCGCCAAAGCCGATACCGGCTCGGTGACGGAGGGCGGCACGGTCAACATCAGCGTGCTCGGTAACGACGTCACCGGTGCCGACGGCGCAGCGGCGGGTGGGGCAGTGGTGGGCGTGCGTGCCGGCAGCAACACCGCGAGCTCGGCGATCGGCGGCCTCAACAGCAACATCAATGGCACCTACGGCTACCTGACCCTCGACGCGGCAGGCAACGCTATCTATCACAGCAACCCGAACTCGGTGAGCCCGCCGGGCGCCACCGATACGTTCACCTACACCATCCGCGATGGCGACGGTGACGAAAGCACCACCACCATCACCATCAACGTTGCCGACAGCAAACTGATTGCGTCGGTCGATCAGGACGTCACGGTCTACGAAAAAGCCCTCGACCTGACCAAGGACGGCCAGGATCTGGCCCCCGGCACGGTCACCGGCAGCGATCCGAGCAACACCGGCGAAACCGCCACCGGCACGCTGGTGGGTGCGGTCACTGGCGGCAGCGGGGCGCTCACCTACACCCTGGTCGGCAGCGCCACCGGCACTTACGGGCAGATCCAGCTCAACGCTGACGGCACGTACACCTACACCCTGACTTCGGCACCGAAAACCACGCCAAGCGCCAACGATGGGGCCAACACCCTCAGCGAAAGTTTCACCTACAAAGCCACCGATGCGCTGGGCAACAGCACCACCAGCACGATTGTGGTCAACATCGTCGACGACGTGCCCAAAGCCGTGGCGTCGGATCGCTCGGTGGCGGCGGTGGAGATCGATTCCAACCTGCTGATCGTCCTCGACATCTCCGGCAGTATGGTCGATCCGTCCGGCGTGCCGGGTCTGTCGCGACTGGATCTGGCGAAACAGGCGATCAGTGCCTTGCTCGACAAATACGACGACCTCGGCGATGTGAAGGTGCAACTCGTCACCTTCAGCAGCAGCGCCACCGACAGGACCTCGGTGTGGGTTGACGTGGCGACCGCCAAATCGCTCCTCGCCGGCCTCACGGCGGGTGGCGGCACCAACTACGACGCGGCCGTGGCGACGATGCAAACCGCCTTCAACACCTCGGGCAAACTCACCGGGGCGCAGAACGTCGGCTACTTCTTCTCCGACGGCAAACCGACCACCGGCCAGGAGATCGGCACCGCCGACGAAGCCGCGCTGAAAAACTTCCTTGATGCCAACAACATCAAGAACTACGCGATCGGTCTGGGCAGCGGCGTGAGCAACGCCAACCTCGATCCGCTGGCCTATGACGGCATCAGCCACACCAACACCAACGCGGTGGTGGTCACCGATCTCAATCAGCTCAACTCGGTGCTGTCGGGCACTGTGGAAGGTGCGCCGGTCACCGGTTCGCTGCTGGGCGAAGGCGGTACGTTCGGCGCCGATGGCGGCTTCATCAAATCCATCGTGGTCGACGGCACCACCTACACCTATGACCCGCGCGCCAACAGCGGCCAGGGTTCGTTGACCGCATCCGGCGGCACCAACCACGGCACGTTCAACACCGTGAACAACACGATCAGCATCGCCACCAACAACAGCGGCACGCTGGTGATCAACCTCGACACCGGTGACTACAGCTACACCTCGCAGAAAACCACAACCACGGTGATCACCGAGAACATCGGTTTCACCCTCAGCGACAACGACGGCGACCTCGCCAGCTCGACGCTGACCGTGAAGGTCATCCCCAACTCGCCACCGGTGGCGACGGACGACCACGTCATCACCAATGTGCTGTCGAGCAACATCACCGTGCCGGGCGAACTGTTGCTAGCCAACGACACCGACCCGGACGGCGACCCGCTCAACGCCTCGCCAACCACCTTCAACACCGGTTGGGCAGCCAAGGGCGCGGACTTCACCGGTACTGGCGCGATCAACTTCTCCGGCACCGGCAACACCGCCGCCAACCAGAACCTGGCCGACGTACGCGCTGCGTTCGCCGCCAACACCGCAGCGATGACCGCCGTGCTGGTGGTCAGCGGTTACCTCGGTGCGGTGACCACCGCCAATGCCAACGATGAAGACCTGATCACCGTCAAACTGAAACAGGGCGAAACGCTGAACCTGGATCACAACCTGGCGGCCGGCCACGTCACCATGGAGTACTCGGTCAACGGTGGCGCGTTCGTCAGCATCGCCGACGGCGGCACCATCACTGCCGGTGCCGATGGCACCTACCAGATTCACGTGACCAACATCAGCAACACCAGTGGCAGCAATCCGACGGCAGCGGAAAACTATCAATTGACCATGACGGTCAACTACGCCGGCGCCCATGACGTGACGCCGGATTTCCACGGCACCTACACCGCCAATGACAACCATGGCGGCAGCGACACGGCCAACGTCAGCATCACCTATCAGGATGGCCACACCCTCACCGGCACTGCCGGGGATGACATTCTGGTGGCGGGCACCGGCAACAACATCCTCAATGGCGGCGACGGCAACGATGTACTGACTGCCGGTTCCGGCAACAACGAGATGCACGGCGGCGCGGGCAACGACTTGCTCTACAGCGGCCCGGGCAACGACATTCTCGACGGCGGCACCGGCATCGACACGGTCAGCTATGCCCACGCCACCGCCGGGGTCACGGTCAACCTCGGTCTGCTCGGTGCGCAAAACACCATCGGCGCTGGCACCGACACGATCAGCAATATCGAAAACCTGGTCGGCTCGAACTTCAACGACACCCTCACCGGTGACAACAATAACAACGTGATCAACGGCGGTCTGGGCAACGACATCCTCAACGGTGGCGGTGGCGATGACCTGCTGATCGGCGGCATGGGCAACAACACCCTGACCGGCGGGCCGGGCGCGGACACCTTCCAGTACCTCAAGGGCAACAGTGGCCACGACACCATCACCGATTTCACCCCCGGCACCGACAAGCTCGACCTGTCGCAACTGCTGCAAGGTGAAAACGGCACCACCGCGTCGCTCGACGATTACCTGCACTTCACCGTCACCGGCAGCGGCGCCTCGGTTCTCACCAGCATCGACGTCAGCGCGCTGGCCGGCGCCACGCCGAACCAGACCATCGACCTGGCCGGCGTCAACCTCGCCAGCCACTACGGCGTGACACCGGGGGCGGGTGGGGTGGTTGCTGGTGGGCATGACACGGCGACGATCATCAGCGGCATGCTTAATGATCATTCGTTGAAGGTGGATACAGTTTGATTAAGGTCTGAAACGACAAGACCCGCCGTTCCGATTGGGGAGCGGCGGGTTTTTACACTTGTCGAATTCAGCCTCCGTTTGCCGCGCTTCGCTCAGGGCAATACAACTTTCGGCAACAGACCTGTGTAGGGCGCCAGTGTGTTGAGCGATTCCATCACCCCGCTCCTGCTTGCCCCCTGTTTCTTCAGGCCGATGCCGCGTATGCCGAAATCGTTGCCGATGCCGTAGTCCTGATGATTGACGATATACAGCCTGATGAGCTGGCGAACGGGGACGGTGAATGGCATCGAGAAGTCATACCAGACCCCGTTCTTCGGTAGCTCATAGGCGACTTGCGGGCCATTGGGCAAGCTGGTGGAGATCGACAGGAGTGGATTGACCAGATTGGGCGCAGGAGAGTCGGGAACGTGAGTGGCCTTCATGCTCAGAATGTAAGTGCCCGGGGAGAGCATGAAGTCCTGGTAGAACACGGCTCCCGCGTAGCCTGTGGCAGGGTTTATGTCCGTGAAGTTGAAGAACGCCTTGACGCCCGAGTGTACGCGGATGAACCCGGAGCGGGCACCTGTGAAAGGGACCCAGCCATTGTAAGAGTCGTCCTGAAAGTCGGTCGCGTGCACCCGTGAAAGTGTTCTCGCCTGGGAGGGCGGGAACGAAGCATCAGCCGGCTCGACTGTAAAAGTATGGTCGCCAAGTTCCTGTCCGGAGAGCGTATGGCTCCAGTCACCCGTGGCGACTACGTTGATGCTGGCTGTCTCGGCACCATTGTCCCGCAGTACGATCGTCTGGTTGGCCGTTCCCTTGCCCGCCAGCACGAACGTCGTGGCAGTGGTGGAAGCACCGTCGGGCACTTCCGGGCCGGTGACGGAATCGGCTTTCACCGAGGTGATGGTGGGGGCCACTGACGCAATCGCCCTGACCGTGTAAACCTGGTCCGGGAACTTCGTCGCCGTCGCGAAGTTGCCACTCTTGTCCTCCGACACCCAGAACTCCATCAGCAAACCGGAGCCGTCCGCCAATTGGGACAGAAAGCTGGCTGGCAGGGGCTTGGGCCAGAAACCCTGGCTGACCCAGGTCGCATTCACCTGGCTGGCACCGCCATTCCAGATCTGCAAGGTGACGGCTGCCCCGGCACGATTGCGGCCTGTCAGTTTGAGCCACACCTGCTGCCCCGCCTCGATGTCCGTCCATGACTGGCCGCGAATCGCGGCGTCTCTTCCCTTCAGCGCCACCACGTCAAGCGTCTTGCCCGGTTCGGCTTCCACGATGATCGGCGGGTTCAGGACGCGCTGATTGGCGTTGATCACAATGGACGTCGTCGGTGACACATTGCGGTTGCTCAACTGGTCGACCACCGTAGCGCTCACCGGATGGGTGCCGTCACCGATCTGCTGCAGATCGGCGCTGCTCAGGGTGTAGCTGATATGGATGGCAGGGGGGACGTCGGGAATGGTTTTGCTCCACCTCCCCACGTTCAGCGTCACCACGTCATATTCGCGTGGGTAGTTGCGAGTTAACGTGAACGTGGCCGGCTGCCCCGGGGCTACACTGGCCGGATGGCTGGCCGTGATGCCGGAGGCCAGTTTGTAGAACAGCAACTTGAGTATCGGGGTGGAGTCGTCGAAGTTGTCGCTGAGTCGGGTTAGCCGATAAAACAGGGTGTTGAGTCCATTCTCCAGCTCGCCCCACGGCAGTTCCATGAAGATGAGGTCGTTCTCCTCGCCCGGTTTGATGTTCTTGATCACAGAGGTCGGCCGGCCGTTGACCCACAACTTTACGGAGTCACCTGCTTGCAGCGTGGTGGCCAGTGTCATGACTGGATCGATCACCATGAACAGCGGGGTGGACGGTGAATAAATGCTCAGGGGAATACCGAGATGGTAGACCCCGGGCGGCAACACGTTTTGCTCTGCTCCCGGAATGGCCATGGGGAACAACTTAAGCAAGGCGTTAATCTCTGCCGAGTTGACATTTATGCTCATGTTGCTCTCCTGGCGTGCGTTGAGAACCCTCTACGGGAAGGCTTCATTACACCGTGAGCGGAGAGGGTCGTCACCTGTCAGATCTGACAGGTGAACGGGTTTCAGGACGAGTGGTTGGCTGGTGGGAGCGGCTTGCTCCGGGGCGGCGCCCCGACAATGATGGCCCGTATGGCACATCGACGGGACTAAAACCCGTCCCCAAGGCACACAAGTCGGCGGACGGGCGAATGCGCAGTTAAAGGCGCAAGGTTGTGTGGTTTTGCGGATATGACCTTGAACACTTTTAAATAATTTCGAAGGCGTTGAAATGACAAAACCCGCCGCTCCGATCAGTCGGGACGGCGGGTTTTTTCGTCTGGAGAACTGTGTTGCCAGTGAGTCAGCCTTCGCGAGCAGGCTCGCTCCCACATTGGATTTATGATGCTCACCATTTCGTGAACAACAAAGCTCCCCTGTGGGAGCGAGCCTGCTCGCGAAAGCGGCCTCACAGTCGACCAATACCCAACTGAATACACTCACTCAAATTGTGGGAGCTGGCTTGCCAGCGATGCGGCCTACCAGCCGACCAATATATGGTGGACATGCGTGTGGCTCATTCGTGAGCGCCGGGTTCCGTATCGACCGGTCTACCAACCCGCGCATGGCCGCCACCCATCGTTTGGTAGCGAGGGTGATGGCTCCTATTTCTCGATACGGAGTTTCATCCATTCCAGCAGGATCTTCCTCATCGACCCCGCTGTGGACGAAGAAACCTTGCTCGTCGAAGCCTGCGAATCGTTAGCCGCCGCCAGCGACATGGCCCGCGATATCGGCGATGTCGTCGACCACCTACAGCGCCGGGCCATGCTGATGCTGCATCAGGTGATCATGTTCAGTGAACTGATGGTCAACCGAGTACTGGACGGCCGCCGCGTACCGAACTAGTTAATCGGCCCCCCTGCAGGAGCTGCCGCAGGCTACGATCTTTTGCCGTTGCTCTTCTCGTCATCAAACAAGATCAAAAGATCACAGCCTCGTTGCACTCGACAGCTCCTGCAGAGGGGATGCCAGTCTGCGAGCCGACCCACCAATAAGGTCGTGGCGTTTTTTTTATTTACGTTCCATTGAAAAGTAATCGAAGGCAATCAAATCCATTTGTGGAGTTGTGACTTTCATGCTCCAAATATTGTTTTCGCTGCTGTTGCCTTCTATCAACTGTGGGGGCGCTGTGTCAGCGAGGTATTTTTGATCTATCAGGTTTTCGTCTTTATCAAAAAAATCGACCGGGATATTACTGAATTGAGCGAATCGGCAATAGCAGCGAACTCTGGAGTACCCCCAGTTGAATTGAATGTGCATGATTTGCGTCTCGCCACTGCCTGATATATGCATTTCCAGAATCTGACCGGAGCTTTGATTTGCTATAGGATCAAAAGGGCCGCCGCTGATCGGGCCAATGCTTGAAAGGGCTGTTATTCCCATATATCCAGTGCCTGCCAGAAAGCTGATGGTCATGCTCGGCAAAGTGATGTTGCCGCCTACTGACAGGACCTTCGTAGGATAACTATCGAAGTTTTCCGACAGTATGGGGGTTCTATTGATTTTGATGACGTAGGGTTTGGAATTTGCGAATCTCAAAACATCTGCGTTGAAATATACGGTGGTTTCGACGTGCAGGTTTGAACCATCCTGAAGCAAGTTCAGTTGTTGGCGTGAAACAGGTCGGCTGAAGCCACTGCGTTCTTCCTCCTGACTCAGGGATATACGTGTGGCGACAGGTAGGGTGTAGCGATCACCATTTTGATCAGTGCCGAGGACGTTGACATCGACGGTGTAGCCACCACCGCTAAACGGCCAGCCGTTGAATACCACGAATGGGGTGGTGGTGAACTCATTGAGATCAATGACGCTGGAACTATCAGCCGGCTCAATCGTGGGGACTGGCAAACGTGGATCTCCATCGGCGATTTTCAGCACCCTGATGTTAAGCGCCGGTGATTTACCGACTGGTTTACTGTCCCGGTTCAGGTTCCAGCGAAACAGGGTCTCTTTGCCTTGCCGAGCGACAAGATACGCCTGCGTCAGCACGGTATTGACTCGATTGTTTGTGTTGAACTGCACCAAAGGAAACGGCGTTGCGCCTGCTGGCGGATTGACTTCGATCAGTCGTGCCCTGTCCCCAGGTTGGGCGCCCGGATAGTCGATCCTTATGGTCGCGCCATCCTTATGGTTCAGTACGTCGATCGGATCAACCGCTGGCTTGACCAGGGTGGGGGGACTCAGCTCGACCTCAGCGAGGTGAATGCCCAGTGTCTGTTGGGGGGATTGGGCATGATTGCCCAACTGATCAATGACAAAGAACTCGGCTATCGCCTCGGGGTTGTCACCAGCCTTTTCGAAGTCTTCGGTGAACAGCGTGCAGGTGATCGGTGCCGAACCGTCGGGCACGTTGAATCTGAC
>NZ_JAIWYL010000020.1:0-24115 GCF_020515535.1 Pseudomonas sp. MWU16-30322 | reverse complement strand
AGAACCCCTGTCTGCTAACGCAGACAGGGGTTTTGTCGTTTCAGGGCTCCCAAAACTCAGGCCGCTTTGCGAGCCTTGCTGATGCGCCGGGCCTGCCACTTGCGCCACCAGATGTAGACGCCAGTCCCCGATAGCCCTGCGATCAGAACCCCCAATACTGCGATGATTACTTGCCCGGTGAAGCCGATGATCCGTCCGCCATGTATCGGTAGTTGCAAGCGGTAAAATCGTTCCCCCAGCGTCCCTTGTCCGGCAATTTCCTGACCTAATAATCGCCCGTCAGTACCGTGGAAGAACAACCAGGATTTGCCATGCGCTTCAGTGTCGTGATGCCCGAATCCTGCGCCGTAGAAGTTGTACTCAAAGCTGTAATACAACTCTCCGATCGCCGCTGTCAGTCCTAACCTCTTCCCCTCCAGCAATGCCCTTTCGTACGCCTGTTGATAACTCAACTGCGTCACCCCCAACGCCGACGGAGGCATTCGCCCTCGGGCTTCATAAACGCTCGGCTCGATCGGTGAAAACAGCGACACCGCCGGTTTGAAGACCTGACTGGGCAAGTTCATCGCGACACTGCTGACCGCGATCGGTAGCAACAACAACCACAGCCACAATCCCCCCGCGCGATGCAGATCGAAGTTGAGCCGATAAGCGTGCCCGCCCTTGATCTTCCAGGCCAACGACCACTTTTTCCAGAACGGTTTGCCACGGGGAAGCGTCAGCCACAGCGCAATGAAGCAATCGATTACCCAGGCGATGGCAACCAGGCCCATCAACCACAGGCCCCAGTTGCCGGGCAACGTCAGGTTGTAATGAAACTCAAGAATGAACGGAATGAAGTTCTCCCGCGCAAAGCAGCATTCACCCCAGTAACGTTGGCCTTTCTGCTCGGCATTTACCGGGTCCAGATAGAACACCTGATTGCGCTCATCAAACGGTTTGCCGGTCGCCGGATCATTGCGCGGCACCGCCGCCAACATGGCGGTATGTCCCGCCTCCTGCGGATACTCCATGTACCAGACCTGCAACTTCGGATGCGAGGTTTGCACCGCGTCGACCAAGGTCCCGGGAGGCAATCGTTGCCCCTCAGATGAAGCCGCGTAGAACTGCGGATTCAGCCACTCATCCAACACATGATTGAACGCAAGAATGCTCCCGGTGATCCCGGCCAGCAGTAAAAACACCGCCGTCGCCAGCCCGATATAGCGATGCAACAACACCAACAATGCGCGCATGAAATGTTCCCCACAGAGACGACAAAGCCAGCCCCTGAAAACAGGAGCTGGCTTTTTTATGCACAAGGCAAAGGTTTAGAACTGGTAGCTGACCGTGGCAGCGACGTTGCGCTCTTCGCCCATGTAGCAGAAGTTCAGACTCGCGCAGGAGGCCACGTAGGATTCATTGGTCAGGTTGTTCGCGTTCAGACGCACGTCGACACCTTTCAAACCGACCTTGCCCAGGTCATAGCCGATCGATGCGTCGAACAGTGTGTAGGACGGCACCTTCAGGGTGTTCTCCGCATCCGCCCAGCTGTAACCGACATAACGCACACCACCGCCCAGACGCAGGCCATCGAGCGCCGCGCTGTCGAACTTGTAGTCAGCCCACAACGACGCCATATGCCGCGGCGCCTGGGTCGGCGAGTTGCCCTTGTTCTCGATCACGGCGGTCGGCGTGCTCAGAGTGCTGACCATCGACTTCGAGTACTCGATATCGGTGAAGGTATAGCTGCCGAGCACTTTCAGGTTGTCGGTCAACTGCATGTGCGCTTCCAGCTCCAGGCCTTGCGAGCGGACAGCGCCCACCGCGCGGTAGAAGTTTTCCTGAGGCAGCTTGGTCGCCAGATTTTCCTGATCGATCCGGAACAGCGAGGCGGTGAACAGGTTGTCGGTGCCCGGCGGTTGATACTTCAGGCCGACTTCCCACTGTGTGCCATCGGTCGGAGGCAGAGGATTGCCAGCGCTGTCGGCATACGAGTTCGGGTTAAACGACTCGGAGTAGCTGATGTACGGCGCCAGGCCGTTCTCGAACAGATACAACGCGCCAGCACGTCCGGTCAGTTTGGTGCGCCGGTCATTGATTTCAGTACCGACCGGACGGCCTGCTTCGGCGATACGGTTCTCATCCGAAGTCTCGACCCAGTCCTGACGCAGACCCAGCGAGAAGCGCCACTGGTCCATCTCGATCAGGTCTTGCAGGTACACGCCGGTCTGCTCCAGGCGTCGCAGGTAACTGGTGTCGCCGTACATATCGATCGCCGAATTGCCGTAGACCGGGTTGAGCGCGTTGATCGGGGCCAGGCCGCCACTGGTCCAGTCGACCACGGTTTTGCGCCGTTGATAGTCGGCGCCCATCAACACCGTGTGCTTGGTCGCACCGGTGAAGAATTCGGCCTGCAGCATGTTGTCGATGATGAACGCATGCAGGCGTTCATCGCCGCCGGGGTAGTAGCGGTTCAGTTCGTTGCTGGTTGGCGTCGTCCAGCCGTAGGCGTAGACCTGATCCATGTTGACCTTGGAGTCGAGGTAACGGAAATTCTGCCGCGCCGTGAAGACATCGTTGAAGCGATGCTCGAACTGATAGCCGAACGACTGCTGATCCCGCGAGTAACCGTCGATCCCCGGCTCCCCCTCGAAGAAGTGCGGCGAGATGCGGTTGCCGTTGCGCTGATGAATCGTGCCATCCGCCGGCACGCCACCGTGGTAGCCGCCATCCGGATCGTGCTGCAGATACGCCTGCAGCGTCAGCGAAGTGTCTTCGCTGAAGTCGATGCTCAGGGTCGGTGCGAGGGCGAAGCGTTTTTCCTTGTTGTGGTCGAACTGCGTGTCGGACTGATCCGTCAAACCGGTCAGACGATAGGCAATGCGTTTGTCGTCATCGACCGGACCGCTGAAGTCAAAACCGACACCGCGCTGACCTTGGGTGCCAACCGTGGCCTGAACCTGATGATAGGCCTCGTACAACGGCTTTTTGCTGGTCAGCGCCACCAGGCCACCGGGCGAACTGCGGCCATACAAGACCGACGACGGGCCTTTGAGAATATCCACACGCTCAAGGAAATACGGATCGACCTGCATGGTGCTGTAGGTGCCGCTGTCGCCCATCGACTTGAGGCCGTCGAGGTAGATGTTGTCCACCGAGCCATCGTTGAAACCGCGCATCGCCACATAGTCGTAGCGATGAGTCGCGCCGTAAGGGTTGGTCAGCACGCCGGGGGTATAGCGCATTGCCTGGGAGACGGTCTGTGAGCCTTGATCGTCCATTTGCTCGCGGGTCACCACCGATACGCTTTGCGAGGTTTCCAGCAGCGCGGTACTGGTTTTGGTAGCGATCTGGCTGTGCGTGGCGTTGTAGCCTTCCATGCTGCCCAGCGCGTTACCGAGGGCGAAACCTTTGATATCGGTGGTTGGCAGTGCCAGCGCCTCGGGTTCGCTGATTGAACGCAGGATGTAGCTGTTTCCGTCTTGGCTGACCGCTTCCAGACCCGAGCCGCCCAGCAAATGGCTCAACGCCTGATCGGTGGAATATTCGCCCTGTACGCCCGGAGACTGCCGCCCCTGCGTTTGCTGCGGGGTCATCGACAAGGTGATGCCCGCCTGACGCGCGAACTGGTTCAGCGCTTCGCCCAGCGGGCCGGCGGTGATGTTGTAGCGATGACTGCTCGCTTCACTGGCATTGGCGGCGAGGCTCAGGCCTGGCAGCACACCGGCGCCCAGAACGGTGGACAGCAGGGCCGCGCGAATGGCGTGCCCCAGCAGGCCCGATTCGGCAGTGAAATTCAGCGAGTTCTTACAGGTGAGGCGGACAGTCATTGTAGGTTTCCGTAGGGAGTCGCAAAGGCTGAGTTGAAGTGCTTACTGACCAAGCCGGACTTGTCGCGAAAACCCGCCAAAATAATTTCAGGCCACAGCCTCAAGCGTTACCCACCAACGGGTGCGATAGCGCAATTGCACCGGCAAAGTCTGCGGCAGGATTGCCAGCAGCTTGTCGGTGTCCTCCAGGCGGAACACACCGGACAGGCGCAGATCAGCCACCTGCGGCGTGCACGTCACGAAGCCCTGACGATAACGTCCGACTTCATTGAGGAAATCGCCCAGGCGCATGTTGCGGGTCACGATCAAACCATCGACCCAGGCGCCCGCGTCCATATCCAGTGGTGGTGCAGGGCGCACCTGATGGTGATCGATCAGAAAGGTCTGTCCGGCGAGAGCCTCAACCGAAGCTCCGCCGTTGTGGATGGCGACGCGCCCGGAGCTGACGCTCAGTCGCGTGCAATCGTTTTCCTGGCGCAGGATGAAGCGGGCATTGGCCGGCTCATAAGTGCCATGGCGACTTTGCACGCGAAGCGGGCGGTTGAATGCCGCGCCTTCATCATTACTCCCGCAAGTGACGATGATTTCGCCTCGGGTGAGTTTGATCAGCCGCTGCTGCGCGGTGTAATCCAGATCCACGGCGCTGGCCGTGTTCAGCTCGATCCGCGTGCCGTCGGGCAACTGGAAGCCGCGACGCTCGCCGGTCGCCGTAGCGTAGTCGGCGCGCCACTGCTGCCAGACGGCGGTGTCCTTGGCCAGCCATGCGGCGGAACCCATCAGCACCGCGCCGGACAGCAGCTTCAAGGCCTGCCGCCGCCCCAGCCCCTGCGCACTGTTTTCCAGAGTATTGAACGCCACCTGTGCGCCGGGCACGGCGCGCAGGTTATGGCTCAGTTCGGCCTGCAGCGACTGCACGCGCTGCCACGCCAGTTCATGCTCGTGATGCTCGGCGCGCCACGCTTCGCATTGGCGACTCAGGCGCGCATTGCCATGGTTGTTGCGCAGCCGCAGCAGCCAGTGAATGGCTTGTTTGACCACCTGTTGCGGCGGTTCGGCGCGTCGCCCGGTCGAGAGGTTATCCACAGGCATCAGCTGTCGTACCGCAACACGTAGCAGTGATACAGCGCATCGGCGACGTAACGCTCCACCGAACGCAGAGACAAGCCCAACTGTTCGGCGATCTGCTTGTGCGTCAAACCTTCGCACTGCGCCAGCAGAAATGCCTGACGGACTTTCGGCCGCAATCCTTCGAGCATGCGCGCGATGCTTTCGAGCAGCTCGATCACCAACGCGCGGGCTTCGGCGCTCGGGGTTTCGGCTTCGGGCAAGTGGGCGATGGTTTCGAGATAGGCGCGTTCGATTTCTTCACGACGCCAATGGTCGATCACCAGGCCGCGAGCGATGGTGCGTAAAAATGCGCGGGGCGCCTTGAGCTCCAGGCGTTCGGTACGTTGTAGCAGGCGTACGAAGGTGTCCTGAGCCATATCCGCCGCATCTGCGGCATTGCCCAGCCGTGCTCGCAGCCAGGCGTTGAGCCAGCCGTGATGACTACTGTAAAGCGCCTGCACTGCAAACTCAGGTGAGGACATGAACGCGACAGCCCGAACGTCACAAATGATAATTAGTCGCATTTTTATCAAGGGCGGTGAATTTTGCAACCTCCGCTCGGATAACCCGCATAAAAAACTTTATAGCGAACGCTCTGGCACGCCGTTCGGCGGGAATCTGTCAGAAATGCCGTGCATTTCCCACACAACCCTAAGATTTCTGCGAACCGTGCCGACAGACTGGTGAGACATGCGTGCACCAAAGTAGAGCGGCCATCAGAACGCTGCCTGCGCTGTACATGGAATGTTGCATCCCGGAACGCATCCCCACTTTTGCATAAGAAGTCCCATGAAATGAATCTCAAGTTCAGCCATAAAATCCTGTTGGCCGCCTCGGGCGTCGTGGTCCTGGCTTTCGCTTTGTTCACCCTCTACAACGACTATCTGCAGCGAAACACCATTCGCCAGAACCTCCAGTCGTCTGTGCAGCAGGCCGGCGATCTGACCGCCAGCAGCGTGCAGAACTGGATGAGCGGGCGAATTCTGGTGCTGGAAAACCTCGCGCAGAACGTTGCCCATCAGGGCAAGGACGCCGACTTCCCGGGGCTGGTCGATCAACCGGCCTTCACCTCGAACTTCCAGTTCACCTACGTCGGTCAGGCCAACGGTGTGTTCACCCAGCGCCCTGACGCGAAGATGCCCGACGGCTACGACCCGCGTCAGCGCCCTTGGTACAAGCAAGCCGTTGCTGCCGACAAAACCATGCTGACCCCGCCGTACATGGCCGCGGTCGGTGGTCTGGTGGTGACCATCGCCATGCCGGTGAAAAAGAATGGCGAGCTGCTGGGGGTGGTCGGCGGTGACCTGAGCCTGGAAACCCTGGTGAAAATCATCAACTCGGTGGACTTCGGTGGCCTCGGCCACGCATTCCTGGTCAGCGGTGACGGTCAAGTGATCGTCAGCCCGGACAAAGACCAGGTGATGAAGAACCTCAAGGACATCTACCCGAATTCCGGAGTGCGCATCGAGAAGGGCAACCAGAACGTGGTGCTCAACGGCCAGGAACGCATTCTGTCGTTCACTCCGGTCAGCGACTTGCCGAATGCCGATTGGTACATCGGTCTGTCGATCGATCGCGACAAGGCCTACGCCGCCCTCAGCCAGTTCCGTACTTCGGCGCTGATCGCGATGTTCGTCGCGGTCGCTGCGATTGCGCTGCTGCTGAGTCTGCTGATCAACGTCCTGATGCGTCCACTGACCACCATGGGCCGCGCGATGCGGGACATCGCTCAAGGCGAAGGTGACTTGACCCGGCGTCTGGTCGTGGAAGGCAAGGATGAGTTCGCTGAACTGGGCAGTTCGTTCAACCAGTTCGTCGAGCGCATTCACGCGTCGATTTCCGAAGTGTCATCGGCCACGCGTCACGTGCACGACCTGTCGCAACGCGTGATGGCCTCGTCCAACGCCTCGATCATCGGTTCCGACGAACAAAGCGCGCGCACCAACAGCGTGGCCGCCGCGATCAACCAGTTGGGCGCCGCCACTCAGGAAATCGCCCGCAACGCCGCCGATGCTTCGCAGCACGCCAGCGGCGCCAGCGAGCAGGCCGATGACGGTCGTCAGGTGGTCGAGCAGACCATTCAGGCGATGACCGAGCTGTCGCAGAAGATCAGCCTGTCGTGCACGCAGATCGAAACACTCAACGCCAGCACCGATAACATCGGCCACATCCTCGATGTGATCAAAGGCATCTCGCAGCAGACCAACCTGCTGGCGCTCAACGCGGCCATCGAAGCGGCACGTGCCGGTGAAGCCGGACGCGGTTTTGCAGTGGTGGCGGACGAAGTGCGCAACCTCGCCCATCGCACCCAGGAATCGGCGGAAGAGATCCACAAGATGATCACCTCCTTGCAGGTCGGTTCCCGTGAAGCGGTGACCACCATGAACGCCAGTCAGGCGTCCAGCGAAGAGAGCGTTGAAGTGGCTAACCAGGCCGGTCTGCGCCTGGTCAGCGTGACCCAGCGCATCGGCGAAATCGATGGCATGAACCAGTCGGTGGCCGCTGCAACCGAAGAGCAGACCGCCGTGGTGGAAACCCTCAACGTCGACGTCAACCAGATCAACCTGCTGAACCAGCAGAGCGTGGCCAACCTCAATGAAACACTGAAGGATTGTGATGCGTTGTCGCAGCAGGCCAACCGCCTGAAGCAGTTGGTGGACAGCTTCAAGATCTGATCCGCAGATTGAAGACCGCGTTATCGTTCTTCGCGAGCAAGCCCGCTCCCACAAATTGACCGCGTTCCTACAGAAGGAATGCAATCAAAAGGTGGGAGCGAGCTTGCTCGCGAAGGCGGTAGCTCAATCACCGCAGAACTGAAGCCTTATACAAACAGCTTCAACACATTCCCCATCGCATCATCGGCAAACCCCTGCACGAAATCCTTGAAACCCGGCAGTGCTTCCTCCCCACCTGAAGCCGGCTCGGCAATGATCGTCCAGGTCGCCCGCGACTTCCCTGCGCCCAACGATTCCACATTCATCGCCGCCCACAGATTGGCCACACCCAGGGTGTTGTAGATCGTGGTCCAGGTCATGGCCCGTGCCTGCTCATCGCGGGAGTTGAGTTGCTCGACCACCACGTTGCCGTCCTTGAAGAATTTCTTGCGCAGCGAGGACACGCCTTCGCCGGTCATTTCGATGTGCGACAGCGCCGGGATGAAGCGGTCGAAGCCAGCGAAATTGCCGACCACCGCCCAGACCTGCGCCGCGTCCGCCGGCACTTCCACCGAAGAGATGACATGGCAGCCGTGAGGGTTTTTGATCAGGGTGTCCGGTTGCAGAGTGCTCATGGTGTTGCTCCTTTTTTGGATGAATCAGATGAAGTTGATTTCTTTCAGGTAATCGCAGCCGCGACGCAGCAGCGCCGGGGATTTTTCCGGGTAGTGCGCGCCCATCTGTTGCACGCCGGCTTCGGCGTTGGCGTGGCCGATCAGGGAGATGTCGCCAATGTCCTCCTCGAAGCCGTTGAGGTAGAAACCGAGCACGCCAAACAGCGCGTTGTCGGTGTCGACCCGGCCCAGTTGCTGCTGCCAGTCGGCGACGCTGACCAGCGAGAATTCGCTGCCGGTTTCGCGGAACGAGGCGACGTAGGCATCCCAACTCAGCGGTTCGGGGTTGTGCAGGTTGAACACCGCGCGCTCGGTCGAATAACGGCTGGCGTGGAAGGCGATGAAACGCGCTAGAAAGTCCACCGGCATCAGGTCGAAATTCAGCGCGAAGGCCGGCACCTGACCGAGCTGGATCGAGCCTTTGAGCATCAGCATCAAGCGGTTTTTGTGCGGCTGGCAGACGCCGCTCAGGCTGTTGAAACTGATATTGCCGGGGCGATACAGGTTGACCCACACCCCCCGCTCGCGCGCCCGCTCGAGGACGCGTTCGCCGACCCACTTCGACAGGTTGTAGCCGTTGCGGATGTAGATCGGCGGGGTCGGCGCGGCAGGCAATTCGAGCACTCGGCCTTCGCCATCGACGGTGCTTGAAGCGGACAGCGTCGAGACAAAGTTGAAGACCTTTTTGCTGCGTCCTTCACACAGGCGCAGCAGCTCGAAAATCGGCTCGACGTTATCCGCTGCCAGCGACTCGTAATCGAGCACGTGGTTAACGTTGGCGGCGTTGTGCACCAGTGCGCCGAACTCGCGATCGAGGCGCTGATAATCGTCGTCGGTCAGGCCCAGTTGCGGGCGGGTGAGGTCTGCCGAATAGATCCGCACCCGACTCAGATCCAGGTGCTCGAGACGGTTCTCGCGCAATGCCTGAGCAAAACGCTGCGCCGCCGTTTGCCCGCCACCATCACGCACCAGACACGCCACTTCGCTGGCGCCCCAACCGAGCAGCGCTTCGACGATGTGCACGCCGACAAAACTGTTGGCGCCGGTGACGATCACCTTGTGCACATCACCCAGACGACTGATCGGCAGCGGCTCGATGTTCAGCGGGCGCTCGGCGTCGGCCATGGCCTGGGCGCTGAGCACCGCGCTGTCATCGGTACCGCGCACCAGCGTCGCGAGTTTGCTGATGGTCGGCAGTTCGATGAAGCGGTTGATCGAGATGCTGCGCCCGAACTCCTCACGCAAGCGCAGCAACATCCGCGACAGCAGAATCGAATGTCCACCGAGATTGAAGAAGCTTTCGTCGGTGGAAATATCGCTGCTCGGCAGCTCCAGCAGTTCCGCCCAGATCTCCAGCAGCAGCGCTTCGTCGGCGTTTGCCGGCAGGCATTTCGGGCCGCCGTCCTGCACACTCACCGGCAGCTCCACCAATGCCTTGCGGTCGACCTTGCCGTTGCTGGCGAATGGCATCTGCGCCAGTTCAGTCCAGGCCACCGGTTGCATGTAGTCCGGCAGAAACTGCTGGGCATGCGCCTTCAACAGATCGCGGGCAGCGTCCGATTGCGGCTGGGCGAGGAACGCCAGAATCCGCCGCTGACTGTCGATCACCACCGCCACCTGACGGTACAACTGGCTCTCGCGCAGGCAGCGCTCGATCTCTTCCGGCTCGACCCGGAAACCGCGGATCTTCACCTGATTGTCGCGCCGTCCGCACAGCTCGATGCCGTGTTCGCCCCACTTGGCCATGTCGCCGCTGCGGTAGGCGCGCAAGCTCTCACCGTGCGGCAGTTGCAGGGTCAGATAACGCTCTGCGGTCTGCTGCGGATTGTTCAAGTAACCGAGGCAGACGCCGGGACCGACGATGAACAATTCGCCGACGGTGTTCTCCGTCACCGGTTGCAAGTCGTCATCGAGAATCAGCACCTGACTGTTGGCAATCGGTGCGCCGAGGGTGCGGTTGCTGTCACCCGGTTGGAGCTGGCGAGCGGTAATCAGCACCGTCGCCTCGGTGGGGCCGTAGAGGTTGTGCAGCTTGCCCTGCCGGGTCAGTTGCTCGATGACGAAGGGCTCGCAGACGTCGCCACCGGTCATCACCTCCACGCCTTGCAGTTGCTCCAGCGGCAGGATGCTCAGCAGCGCCGGCGGCAGGAACGCGTGGGTCAGTTGCCGGCGGCGGATCAGCGCCACCAGTTGCAGTGGATCGCGGCGTTGGGTGTCGTCGGGCACCACCAGTTCGGCGCCCTGCAGCAGACTCGGGAAGATATCGATCAGCGATGAGTCGAAGCTCAGCGAAGAGAACTGCAAGACCCGACTCTCGGCGCGCAACTGCACGTAATCGGCGTACCACGCCGTGAAGTGGGCGAGGTTCGCCTGGCTCAGCAGCACGCCCTTCGGATGGCCGGTAGTGCCCGAGGTGTAGAGCGCCATGCATGGCGCTTCAAGCGTCGGTCGCTGACGCATCAACGGCAGGTCGAGATCGGCGTCGGCACTGTCGATACGACTGACATCCAGCCCGGGCATTGACTCGCTGAGCGGGTGCTCGCCGTCGTGCAGCAACAGCAAGGCTCCGGCGTTCTGCAGGATGTATTGCTGACGCTGCAACGGATGGCTCGGCTCCAGCGGCAGATACACCGCGCCACTGCCGAGCACCGCCAGAATCGAGGCGAACAGCGCCGGGCTTTTCGGCTGGCAGATACCCACGATCCACGGCTGCGGATGCTGTTCGAGCAGCGATTGCAGACGTTGCTGGATCGCACGGCTGTGGGCGTGCAACTGGCGGTAGCTGAGCGACTGCTCGGCCAGATGCAGCGCCGGTCGCTCGGCGTGTTCGATCAGGCTCTGTTGCAGGCGCTCGATCAGCGGTGTCTGCGCCTGTTGCAACAATGCCGGATGCGCCGTGGCGTTGAGGCGATGGACGTAAGCCAGGCTGTCGAGAAACGACAGGTCTTCCACCTGCTCGAAGTCCGGCGCCGTGGCCGGCGATGCCTGCTGGAAGTACCCGGCATCGCGGGAGAAGCGGCTGACCAGCAGCGCGACTTCGTCGACCAACTGCGTCAGCACTCGCTGGCGCAGTGCCTGACCGTTGCCGGACGGCTCCTCGCCAATCGGCACGCGGCTGATCAGTGACGAGCCGATGAAACACAGCAGGTCGAGTGTCGGCAAACCACCAATGCTTTGCCCTCCGATACCCAGGCGCAGATGCAGGTGGGGGATTGCACAGCGATCGCCGGCGCCGATGAAGCCATCGTCGATGATCAGATCCACTGTCGATTGCGCGGCGCCGCTGCGCATCAATGAGTGACCGTGTTGTTCGAGTTCCTGTGCCAGGTCGGTCATGGCCTGGCTGGCGCCAATCAGCAAAATGTCGAGACGTCTCATGTCGGCCTCCTCATCACACCAGATAGTCACGCAGGGCGTGCTGCACGCAGGGCGTGTCGAGCAGCGAGCTGTTGTGGAAAAAACGCACGATGTTGCCCACCAGCGGATGGTGGCGATTGATCGGGAAGGCCAGTCCGGCCATTTCGTCCTTGAGCGAGCGGCGGATCGCATCACTGACCGGCAAGGCGTCGATCAGGCGCAGATCGAAGGACTTCTGGATGTCATTGGTCAGGTAATGGCCGATGAACACCGGCAGGATCTGCGCGATGGTTTCCCGGTCCGCGTCATTGGCGGTATGCCAATAGATGCGCACCATGCGCGCCCAGAAGCTGGAGTGCCGGCCCTCGTCGAGCAAGTGATCGGCCATCAGGCCTTTGATCGACGGCTTGACCGTGTCGTCCCGGGCGAACGCGGCGACGTCGCCGGTCACGGTGTTTTCGGCGATGGCGACGCAGATCAACTCCACCGCGCTGCGCAGGTGCTCGGGTGCCAGGGCCACAGCGGCCGGAATCGCCCGGCTCAGTTCGATTTCAGCAGGCAGTTCGATCGGCTCGATGCCGGTCATGGCCACGGTCTGCTGCATGAAATCCATCGCCACCAGTGCGTGGTAATCCTCGTCCACCACCACGGTCATCGCGTCGTAGCGACAGGCGAACGGGAACGGGAACGGCACGGCGAAGCGATTCTTGGCGATGGCGCGGGCGGTCCGGTCGACGATTTCGGTCTCGAAAATCACCACGTCGTTGATGAACTTGTACAGCGTCTGCACCAACGCAAAATCACGCTGCTGCGGGCACTCGCGCAGGAACGTTTCGCTGAGCACCAGGGGCTGGCGGCTCAACGGATAGATCAGGCGCTCATCGTCTTCCAGAACACGCCGTGGCCGGGTGCGGATGGTGGCGCGGGTTTCCCAGGCGTCGGCGAAGGATTGATAGTCGGCGGCGTTCATTGGGCCACCTCCGCCAAAGGTTCACGCATGCTCAGACGCAGGCCGTCCCACAGGGCGATGCGGCTTTCCACGGCCGCGATGGCGCTGGCGTAGACCTCGGCTTCACGCTGCGGATCGCCATCGACCAGGCGCTCGAGCAATTGCTCGGCGGCCGGGCCGTGATCCTCGGAGTCGACCTCGATGTGGCGTTCCAGGTAATAGCGAAAGGTTGGTGCCTGTTCGATGCCGATCCCCCAGTCATCGAGGATGCGCTGGAACATTGGCGGGATCACGCTCTCGCGGCCATGCAGGAACGCGGCGGCGACGCTGTGGCCTGGCGCATGCAGCGCGGTGTTTAGCGTCTCGCGGACAAATTTCGCTGCTGCCGGATCAACCTCAACGCTTTGCAGAGCGACGTCGTAACTCACGCCTTCCTGTTGCAGCGCGACAAACCGCTCGACCGCCGTGGTGCTCGCACCGACTTCGCGCATGGCGTCCAGGTACAGCTCGAAATGGCTGTAATGGCCGTGAGCGGGACGGTCGTCGGATTCTTCGCCGAGCACGATCTCGTTGATCAGCCGCGCAGCATGCGGATCGCGTGGCGGCAACCATGGTAGGCGGGTGCAGGTCAGTTCCTGTTGCAGGCGCTTGGTCAGCGACATGAAATCCCACACGGCGAAGACGTGAGACTCCATGAACCGGCGCAGTACCGATAGCGAATCGATTTCGGTAAAGATCGGGTGAACGCTCAATTGAGCTTTTTTCAGGGCGAGTTGTTCTTTAGTTGGCATCATGGCGAACCTCGGTGTTATTGGAATAGAGGGAGTTGCTCGTTCAGTGCATCAACGCGGACTTGATAAATTTGAAATGTTTTCTATTGGCGAGCGCGGGCCTCATTCGTATTAATGAAAGTTTGCAAAGTGCATGAAAGGCTCTCGGCCATGCGTTGGCGACTATTTGCCAAAGCTATTGGCTGACTGCGGAGCCGTGCCGTGTTTGCGGGTTGAACCTGCTCGGCGAGGAAAAGCTAATACATCGTCAAATAACTTAACAAGTTTATTTTTAATTATTTTTAGTTGTGTATTTTTCAAATATGAGTTGGCCCGGTAAAACTTTTGATTTCAGTTTTACTTGGGCGTAGTTGCTCCTTTCGGCAAATAATGGCCAAAATTGAAGGCAAGAGTGAATGCCTCACTCAAAGCAACTTTCCGATGCAAAGATTGAAGTGATGTATAGGAATGAAAGTTGGCCGGAAACGGCGCCGTAACTTCCTTTTATCCCGTGGCAAGGCTCCTTCCGTAGGTTCCTGGTGCGGGGACTGCGCCGGCGGTGCGGAGCGTCGCCCGTTCTTCATGGGTTGGCCGTTAAAGAGTGCGGGTAAATTGGCAGGACGGCTATGACCGATTCGTCCGCAGCGAGCTGCAATGCCGTGCATATGGGCGCAGGGAGGTTAGAGCGAACAGGCGGATCCGCCACCGGGATTTGCGGCAGACCGTAGAGGGGATTTGTAAACGGGTTATTCGCCGGTCAGCTGCGAGAGCCTGAGACCGGCGTGGAGAGCATCAGCGAACGGCCTTGCGGTTTTGTCCGGCGGGACTGGCGAGGAAGCGGGTGATGACCTCGACGCCACGGTTGAGGTGATGTGTGAGCAACTTCACCGACAGCTCGACATCGCGCTCGATCACCGCGTGGAGCATGGCGCGGTGATCTTCCTGGGACAACTTGCCCAGACCCATGGCTTCAAGGTTGAAACGCAGAAAGCGCTCCTCCTCGTTGAGGCCGTCTTCGACCAGCCGCAGCAGACGCTTATTCGGTGCCTTGCTGTACAGGGCCATGTGGAACAGACGGTTGAGCCGACCGATTTCACTGTAGTCGTGCTGGGTTTCGAGTGCTGCGATATAGCCGGCGGCAATCTCGTGATCGGCGCTGGTCAGCAACGGGATCGACTGGCGCATGGCCTCGGATTCGAGGAGGATCCGCAACTCGTAGGTTTCGGTGGCGTCGCCCTGGATCAGCGGCGCTACAACGGCGCCCTTGTGGG
This sequence comes from Pseudomonas sp. MWU16-30322, assembly GCF_020515535.1. Lineage (NCBI taxonomy): Bacteria > Pseudomonadati > Pseudomonadota > Gammaproteobacteria > Pseudomonadales > Pseudomonadaceae > Pseudomonas > Pseudomonas sp. MWU16-30322. Next base: position 9,521 of record NZ_JAIWYL010000020.1, on the reverse strand, counting down.
TGGTGACGCTCAGCAGTTCCTGCGCTTCGAGTTGGCGCAGAGCCTCGCGCACCGGCATGCGGCTGACCCCGAACAGGTCGGCCAGGTCCTGCTGGCGCAGGGCGGTGCCGCACGGCAAGCGACCGTCAAGGATCGCCGAGCGCAGGGTTTCTTCGATGATCGAGCGGGCAAGGTGTGCGGGAATCGGCCCATCGACTTTGATGCTGTGCAGCGGTTTGGGCTTCTGTGTCACAACTACTCACCCTGAATGACGACGGAATTTGGATCCAAAGACACTAGTGATTGCTCTACAGGTTGTCAAACCATGTAAAGGATTGCTGTCCTCTGTGAAGTTTAGCGCGATGGCGATGATCTCATGGTGCCATTGTTTTTTGCCGGGCTAAGCTTCACCATCAAACGCTTTCCTTCCTGCCTCCTGGAAACCTGCTGTGGCGGTACGTTTCGCGATCCCCCGGACTTTGCGCTGGCTAGGCTGTGCACTGTTGCTGGCCGGCGTCATGCTGGGCGGTCTGCATGCCGATTGGGATTTTTCCGCGATCAGCCGCAAGGCCACGGCGCTGTACGGCCCGCTGGGTGCCGGGCAGCAGCGGATCGATGCCTGGCAGAATCTGCTGGCGACGCAGAAACAGGTCAGCGAGATGGAAAAGCTCAAGGTGGTGAACCTGTTTTTCAACAAGCAGATGCGCTATGTAGAGGACATTGATCTGTGGGGGCAGGTCGATTATTGGGAGACGCCCATCGAGGCGTTGTGGAAAGGCGCCGGCGATTGCGAAGACTATGCGATCGCCAAGTATTTCAGCCTGCGCCATCTCGGGGTATCCAGTGACAAGCTGCGCATCACCTACGTCAAGGCACTGCGCCAGAACCGCGCGCACATGGTGCTGACTTACTACGCCACCCCCGATGCCATGCCACTGGTGCTCGACAGCTTGATCGATCAGATCCAGCCGGCGTCGCAGCGAACCGATTTGCTGCCGGTCTACTCTTTCAATGCCGAAGGTCTGTACCTGCCGGGGGCCAAGGGCAACAAAAGGGTCGGTGACACCAAACGCCTGTCGCGCTGGCAGGATGTGTTGAGAAAAATGCAGGCCGAAGGTTTCCCGGTCGAAACGACTAACTAGGAGCACGCGCTCAGATGTCTTTGTTCAAACAGCTGTTGATCGCTATCTGTCTGTTCCTGGTGGTCGCCTTCACCGGCAGCTTCATGGTCAGTCTGGAGAGCTCGCGCACCCAGTACGTCAACCAGTTGCGCTCCCACGCCCAGGACGCCGCGACGGCGCTGGCGTTGTCGCTGACGCCGAATATCGACGATCCGGCGATGGTCGAACTGCTGGTCAGCTCGATTTTCGACAGCGGCTATTACGCGAGCATCCGCGTGGTTGATCTCAAGACCGACAAGACCATCGTCGAGCGCAGCGGGATTCCGGCGGTCAGCAATGTGCCCGACTGGTTCGTCAAACTGATTGGTCTGGAGCCGGCCGGCGGCGATGCGTTGGTCAGCCGTGGGTGGGAACAGGCGGCGCGGGTTGAAGTGGTCAGCCATCCGATGTTCGCCGTGGCCAAGCTGTGGCAGAGCGCGTTGGGCAGCCTCGGCTGGCTGCTGCTGTGCGGCGCGGTCAGTGCGGCGCTTGGCGCGCTGCTGCTGCGCCGGCAATTGCGCCCGCTCGACTACATGGTCAAACAGTCCCACGCCATCGCCCGCCGCGAATTCCTCAGCCTGCCGGAGCTGCCGCGCACTCCGGAACTGCGGCGCGTGGTGCAGGCGATGAACCAGATGGTCGAGAAGCTCAAGGCGCTGTTCCAGGAGCAGGCCGAGCGCAGTGAAAAACTGCGTGTCGAGTCCTATCAGGACAACTTGACCGGCCTGGCCAACCGACGTTATTTCGAAATGCAGTTGAACAATCGGGTGAGCAATGCCGAACAGGCCAGCTCCGGTTATTTGCTGCTGTTGCGGGTCAAGGATCTGGCCGGGCTCAACCAGCGCCTGGGCGGTCAGCGCACCGATGAATTGTTGAAAGCGGTCGGCGAGCAATTGTCCCGCGAGTGCGCCCGCTACCCGGAAACCCAGAACCTTGTGACGCGCATTCGCGGCGGCGAGTTCGCCGTGCTGGCGCCGGGGCTGGTGCGTGAAGAAGCGCTGCAACTGGCGCAGAACCTCGACAGTGCGTTGAGCAGCCTGCACGCCACCGGCGCCACGGATGTACCGGCCGTGGCCTCGATCGGCCTCGCACCGTTTGCTCACGGCGATTCACCGCAAGCTGTGCTGACACTGGGTGATCAGGCGCTGGCGCAGGCTGAGGGGCAGGGCGAGCGGAACTGGGCCTGTATCGATCAGAGCCTGGTGGCCGATGTCGGTGACGATCACCACGCCTGGCATCGGTTGCTTGATCAGGCGCTGAACCAGCAGCGTTTCGAGCTGTACTTCCAACCGGTGGTGGCCGCCCAGGACACGCAACTGGTGTTGCATTACAAAGTGCTGTCGCGACTGCTGGATGAGCAGGGCGAGACCATTCCGGCCGGGCGTTTCCTGCCGTGGCTCGAGCGTTTTGGCTGGACCGCGCGACTCGACCGCCTGATGCTCGAGCGGGTGTTGGAGCAGATGAAGGGGCATGAGGATTCGCTGGCGCTGAACCTGTCCTCGGCAACCCTGGCCGATTCGCAGGCCCTGAACAAAGTGTTCGAGATTCTGCGTGCGCACTCCGACCTCGGTGAGCGCCTGACGCTGGAGATCGGCGAGGAGCAATTGCCGGAGCAAGCGGTGTTGGAGCAGTTGACCCGACGTCTGCGTGAACTCGGTTTTTCCCTGAGCCTGCAGCGCTTTGGTGGACGCTTCAGCATGATCGGCAACCTGGCGCGGCTGGGGCTGGCGTACCTGAAGATCGATGGCAGCTACATTCGCGCGATCGATCAGGAGAGCGACAAGCGCCTGTTCATCGAGGCGATCCAGCGTGCGGCGCACAGCATCGATCTGCCGCTGATCGCCGAGCGGGTCGAGACCGAAGGCGAGTTGTCAGTGATTCGCGAGATGGGCTTGTACGGAGTGCAGGGGCAGTTGTTCGGTGAACCCAAGCCCTGGAAGTAACCTGTTCGTCATTCGTTGTCGGTAAATCAGCCTTCGCGAGCAAGCCCGCTCCCACATTGGAATGCATTTCAAATGTGGGAGCGAGCTTGCTCGCGAAGGGGTCAGTCCGGTCACTGAAGATCGCGGATCAGATCAGCCCGGTCTCTTCGTCGTCGATCAAGTGGCTCAACCCGCCCAGCGCTTCCCGCGCCTGGGTCCGATCCATCAGCTTGGCCTGCGCCGCCGGCGGCAGATCGGTAACGCGGATCACGCCCTTCTGGGTCAGCACCTGAATCAGGTCGTCGAGTACCCGAATCATCTCCAGATCGCTCTGTTTGAGCTGTTTCAGGCTGGTTTCCACGACCTCGTTGGCGAACCAGGCCTGGATTTCATGGCTGTCGGCGGGCAGCGTTTCCGAGGCTTCGGCGTAGGCCGCAGCTTCCACGCGGATCAGCTGACCCTGCGCATCGCGTTGCACGTAAAACATTGAGCATCCCTCAGAAAGAACCAGCGTCATGCTGTCAGCAGCATAGGCCAACTGCGCGCGAGTATGCGGTGCGGCGACGAAATCGTCACCGGTGCGATAGGCGCAAACGTGACGGCCGCCCCAAGGGGCGGCCGTTTTGTTCACGCATCAGCTGTTGTTGTGGTCGACTTTGATGGTCGGATCGCTGCCGGCAATCAGGTTATGAATGTTGGCGGTTGACCAGTTGTTGCCTTCCAGTTTGATCGTCACGTCCGGAGTGGCCGCAGCGGCATCGCCGGAGTTGAACTTGCCGCCGGAGCTGACTTGCAGCGACGACACGCCGTCGACCGTGGTGATCTTCAGGAAGTTGTCGATGGTGCTGCCGGTCTCGCCCTGCAACAGGTCACGCAGATCGATGCGGTCGCCTTCGTTGGCATTGAAATCCTTGATCACGTCGTTGCCGGTATCGCCTGCTTTCCAGACGAAGGTGTCGGCACCGGAACCACCGATCAGGATGTCATTGCCCTGGCCGCCGATGAGCGTGTCATTGCCGGTGCCGCCGAGCAGGATGTCATTGCCCTTGCCGCCGTCGAGCAGGTCATTGCCGCCCGAGCCGAACAGGATGTCATTGCCCGCGCCGCCCAGCAGCGTGTCGTTGCCGTCATGCGCACCGGACACGTCGAACGCCTGATAGTGCTCGGTGATGTACTGGTGCACGTTACTGGTGGTGACTTTGCTGACGTCGACCCCGGTCTGCTGCGCCACGAACGCCTGCATTGCCTGATAACCCTCGCCGGCAATGCCGTTGAAGCTCACCAGGTCGCCGAACAGGATGTCGTTGCCGTCGCCACCGCTGACAGTGTCGTTGCCCGGCATCGTCGCTTCGGTGTGGCCGATGATCGAGTTGGCCAGGTCCTTCGGATCGATGTTGGTCTGCGGCGAGTGATCCGAGTCGTACGGTTTCAGATCGTTGAGGCTGACACCGCTGTTGATACCGATGGCTTCGACGTTCGACAGGCCGCTGAGCAAGGCAAAACTGCTGTTGGCGTTATCGGTGGTGGCCGAGCTGGTGCTGCTGCCGCTGCCCGCCAGGCTCGACAGCTCATAGGTGCCATCACCCTGAGCGTGAACAGTGCCCAGGTTGGTTGCGGTCCAGCCGTAACGGCTGGTGTAGACCTGCAACTGCGCACTGCCGTTGGCACTGATGCTCAGGTAATGCGTGCTGTCGATGTAAGTGCTGAAGGTATCGCCCAGCTTGTAGTTGCTGGTCGTCACCACACTGTCGAACTTCACGCTGCCGTACAGCGTCGGGTTGGTCTGCTCGCCGCTCTGGTAGTAGGTCGGCTGGCCGTCGGTGATGAAGTACGTGAGGTTCTTCGCCCCGGTGTTCGCCACAGCTTCCGTGCTCTGGAAGAAGTTGGCCGTGGTCTTGAACACGTCCTCGTAGTTGGTGCCGCCGCCGGAGGTCATCGAGTCGAGTACGGCTTTGAGCTTGGTCAGCGCGTTCGGGTCGTTGAGGTTCACCGACACCGACTTGTTGACCTGGGTATCGAAGTCCACCAGGAAGATGTTCACCGTGCCCGAGTTGCTGCCGCTCAGGCTCTGCTTGAGGGTGTTGAACACCGAGGTCAGCGAGTCCTTGGCCGCGTTGATCGACGAGGTGCTCATGCTGCCCGAGGAGTCGACCATGAACGCGATGTTGTAGTTGGTGCCCGGCACCACGGTCAGACCGCCGATGTCGGCGACCATGATGTCGTTGCCATCGGTGCCGTTGAAGGTGTCATCGCCAGAGGTACCGACTACGGCGTTGTACACCGCCGGCACCACGGTGACCGGAATGGTCGCGGTGCTGCTGGCCGAGCCGCCGACCATCTCGGTGGAGGTCGACGTCACGGTCAGGTTGAACTGGCCGTTGTAGTAGGTCGGCGGGGTCACGGTCAGGCTGCCGAGGCTCCAGCCGGTGACGTTGGCTTCGCCATTGCTCGCGGTGACGGTGAAGCTGTGGCCGTGACCGTCGGAGAGGACTGAGCCGACCGGCGCGCCGCTGATCTTCACGCTCAGGGTTTCCGAGCCGTCGGTGTCGGTCAGCGCAGTGTTGATCGCCGACAGTTTCACCGTGGTGCCTTCGGCGCCGGTGTTGAGTTTGTAGCCGTCGTAATAGCCTTCGCCGTTGGTGCCGTGCAGGTCGGAGACGGTCACACCGGAATTCACCAGATCCTGCACGCCGGTGTAGATCGGCACGCCGGCGCTGCTCAGGTCGATTGGCGTGCTGCCGTTGACCGACAGGTTCACGTCATAGCTGCCGGGGCCGCTCTGGTTGTGGTGGTAGATGTCCAGGGTGTAGTAGCCGCTGGTGGTCGGGGTGAACGAGCCGCTGATCGCACCGCCCGCGCCCCAGGTACCCGACGCCACACTCTTGCCGCCAATGGTGATCAGCAGACTGTCGTCAGCCACACCGCTGAAGCTGTAGGTTTTGCCGGCTTCCAGATAGATCAGGCCCGAAGTTTTCGACGCGGTGCCGGCGGCCACACTGCCGTCCGACTGCACGTTGGTCACGTTGCTGCTGGAGTTCGGGGGGCCGGCGCCGTCGATCACGTTTTTCAGGGTGGTCGAGTTCGCGCCGCTGCCGTCGGTGCCAAGACCTGGCAGGCCGGTCCAGACTTCCTTGACCAGCCCGGTGGACTTCACGCTGTTGTCGGCCACGCTCACGGTCGGTGCATCCGCCACCGGCGTGATGTCGATCTTCACGGTGCCGGTGTTGCCCAGCAGTTGGCCGTCGGTAGGCTGGAACTTGATCTGTGCATAGTCAGCCTGGTTGTTGCCCAGGCCGGTGCCGCCGTAACCGTTGACGCCCGACTCGTTGGCATCCGGCATGAAGCGCAGCTTGCCAGCGTCGATGTCAGCCTTGCTGAAGGTCTGGTTGTTGGCGACGTCTTTCCAGGTCGAGCCGTCCAGATACTGCAGTTTGCCTTCGCCCGGCAGCTGGGTGATTTTGATGCCCAGGCTGCTGGCCGGGCTGTCGACGTCGGTCACACCGAAGGTCGACCAGCCGAGGATCAGCGGCGTGTCTTCGGTGCCGGTGACGTTGACCGGCGCTGCAACCGGCGCATCGTTGACCGCCACCACGTTGACCGTGGTGGTCGCGGTGTTGGAGTAGTTGCCGCCATCGGTCACGGTCACGGTGATGATCCGCGGCACGGTGCTCGGGTCTTCACTGCTGTTGGTGAAGGTGATGTTCTTGATCGCCTGCATGTAGTCGGCCAGCGTCGCGTTGCCCGACAGGGTCAGGGTCACGGTGCCGTTGGTGCTGTTGGCATTGATCGTAATGCCGTTGACGCTGTTGCCGAGGTTCAGCGCATCGCCGTCCTGACGGTTGGTCAGCACGATGGTCGCGCCGGTCAGCATGGTGCTGTCCGGGTCGGTGATCGTCAGGTCAGTGTCGGCAATCGACACGCCGGCGCCCGGAGTGTTTTCGGTGAAGGTCACCTTGTAGTCGGCACCAGTGGCGCCGCTGGAGTTGTTGGCGTCGAGGTCGATGACCGGTGGCGCATCGTTGTCGATGATCGAGGTGCTGACGCTGCCGTTGGTGCTGCTGACGGCCAGGTTCTCGAAGTTGCCGCCGGTCGCCGAGTCGATCTTGACCACGAAGTTCTCGGTGCCTTCGGTGATCTTGTCATCGATGGTCGCGACGTTGAACTGCGCGCTGCTGGCGCCCGCCGGGATCTTCACGGTGTACACACCGGTGAAGTCCGAACCGTCGGCGGCGGTGCCGCTGTAGACGATTTTCAGGGTCACGTCGGTCTGCGCCGGGTGGGTCAGGCTGACGGTGTAGCTGGCGGTCTGGCCTTCGGTCACCGAGGTGCTGCCGGTAATGCTGACGGTGGTGGTGTCGATGGTATCGGCGACGTTGGTCACGGCCGGTGTCGTGCTCGGTACCAGGTTCTCGAAGTTGCCACCGCTGGCGTTGGTGATGGTCGCCTGCACGCTGCCGGCGTCTTTGTAGACGTCGTCAGCCGGAGCCGGAACGGTCACGGTGCCAGTGGTTTTGCCGGCGTCGATGGTGATCACCGAGCCGTTGCTCAAGGTCACGGTTACCGGGGAACCGGCGGCGTTGCTCAGGGTTGCGGTGTAGGTGATCTGGCCGCCCTCGTTCACCGCCGGGGTCGCGCTCAGCGACAGACTGGTGGTGTCGATGGTGTCGGTCACGGTGGTGCTGACCGGGGTTTTGTCGGCGACGAGGTTTTCGTAGTTACCGCCGGTCACGTTAGTGATCGAGTTGGTCAGCGGAGCGTGGCCGGTCAACGCATCGTTCGGGGCGATGCTGGTCACGGTGCCGGTGGTTTTGCCGATGTCGATGGTGATGCTCTGGCCGTTGGCGAGGGTCACGACGACTGGCGAACCGGTGACTGGCGCGCCCACGGTGGCAGTGTAGGTGACGGTGCCACCCTCGGCCACGGTGCCAGTGGCGGTGAGTTTCACGCCAGTGGTGTCGATGGTGTCGGTGACACTGGTCACGGCTGGTGTGGTGCTTGGGACCAGGTTTTCGAAGTTGCCACCGGTCGCCGACTTGATGGTCGCCTGCACGGTGCCGGCGTCTTTGTAGACGTCGTCCGCTGGAGCAGGAACGGTGACGGTGCCGGTAGTTTTACCGGCGTCGATAGTGATCACGGCGCCGTTCGACAGGGTCACGGTCACTGGCGAGCCAGCGGCGTTGGTCAGCGTCGCGGTGTAAACGATCGATCCACCCTCGGCCACGGTGCCGGTCGCGGTCAGCGACAGGTTGGTGGTGTCGATGGTGTCGGTCACGGTAGTGCTGACCGGCGTTTTGTCGGCCACCAGATTCTCGTAGTTGCCGCCGGTCACGTTAGTGATTGAGTTGGTCAGCGGAGCGTGGCCAGTCAACGCATCGTTCGGGGCGATGCTGGTCACGGTTCCGGTGGTTTTGCCGATGTCGATGGTGATGCTCTGGCCGTTGGCCAGGGTCACGGTCACTGGCGAACCGGTGACAGGTGCACCCACGGTGGCGGTGTAGGTGACGGTGCCACCCTCGGCCACGGTGCCAGTGGCGGTGAGTTTCACGCCAGTGGTGTCGATGGTGTCGGTGACACTGGTCACGGCTGGCGTGGTGCTCGGTACCAGGTTTTCGAAGTTGCCACCGGTCGCGGTCTTGATCGTTGCCTGCACGGTGCCGGCGTCTTTGTAGACGTCGTCGGCTGGAGCAGGAACGGTGACGGTGCCGGTGGTTTTGCCCGCGTCGATGGTGATCACGGCGCCGTTGCTCAGCGTCACGGTCACTGGCGAGCCAGCGGCGTTGGTCAGGGTCGCGGTGTAGATGATCGAACCGCCCTCGGCCACCGAATTGGTGGCGCTGAGCGACAGATTGGTGGTGTCGATGGTATCGGTGACGGTGGTCGAAACCGGCGTCTTGTCAGCGACCAGACTCTCGTAATTACCGCCAGTCACGCCGGTGATCGCGTTGGTTAGCGGCGCATGACCGGTCAACGCGTCGTTAGGCGCAGTAGTGGTCACGGTGCCGGTGGTTTTACCCACTTCGATGGTGATGTTCTGACCGTTAGCCAGAGTTACCACAACTGGCGAGCCAGTCACTGGCGCACCAACGGTCGCGGTGTAGGTGACGGTACCACCTTCAGCAGCAGACTCGGTCGCGGTGAGTTTCACCGTGGTGGTGTCGATGGTGTCGGTGACATTGGTCACGGCTGGCGTGGTGCTTGGGACCAGGTTTTCGAAGCTGCCACCAGTGGCGGACTTGATCGTTGCCTGCACGGTGCCGGCGTCTTTGTAGACGTCGTCAGCCGGCGCAGGAACAGTCACGGTGCCGGTGGTTTTACCGGCGTCGATGGTGATCACAGCGCCGTTCGACAGCGTTACGGTCACTGGCGAACCAGCCGCGTTGGTCAGCGTTGCGGTGTAAACGATCGAACCACCTTCGGCCACGGTACCGGTCGCGGTCAGCGACAGGTTGGTGGTGTCGAC
>NZ_JAIWYL010000002.1:0-626950 GCF_020515535.1 Pseudomonas sp. MWU16-30322 | reverse complement strand
GCTCCGCCTTTTTCCGGTATCCATTGAATCCTCCTGAAGATCGGTCAGAAGGTGTAAACCTTATTCAGGACGCGACAGCAGTAACGAAAAGGCCCGCAGTGATGCGGGCCTTTTTTGTACTCGGGATTGTGGATTGCCTGTTCTGGCCTCTTCACGAGCAAGCCCCCTCCCACAGTGTTTTTTGGTGTATTCGAGATTGTTAGAACACCGATGATCCCTGTGGGAGCGGGCTTGCTCGCGAAGAGGCTGTTAATGCCGAGACAAAACTATCGGCCAGAAACCCGATACACCCGCTCCTCCAACCGCGTCACTCCCGCCTGCAGAAACTTCCAGCTCTCCCCCAGCACATCCTGCTCTTCCAGCATCCGCACCTGCCAGTCACCACCCAGCAAGCGCTGCACCTCATCATCGGTCACTGCAAACGGTGGCCCGGACATTTGCGCCTGATCGTAATCCAGTGTGATCAATAACCCTTGCACGCCCGGCGGCAGGATCTGCTGCAGATGCGCTGCATAGCGCTCGCGCATGGGGGGCGGCAAGGCGATCAGCGCTGCCCGGTCGTACAACGCAGCACAGTCCGCTACATCGTCTGCCGTGAGCGCAAAGAAATCACCGCACCACAACTCAATGGAATCCGCGCGATAGACCTTGAACGGCCCTTTGTCGCTGACCTGCGGCGTTACCTGATGCTCGCTGAAAAAGTCCTCGATGGCCTTCTGCGACAACTCGACCCCGAGCACCTGATGGCCGCGCCCTGCCAGCCACAGCAGATCCAGGCTTTTGCCGCACAACGGCACCAGCACCCGCGCGCGGGCCGGGATGGCCAGCGGCGCCCAGTGACGCTGCAGATACGGGTTCACCTCAGGCAGATGAAAGCCGATCTGATTGGATTCCCACTTCTTGTGCCAAAACTCAGGCTGCATGCATCACCCCAAAAAAATCGATCAAAAGGCGTTAAAACTTATATTAGATTTAGATCAATGATCTGACTGAAGATGAGGCCATCTTACCGCTCAGGAACCTCTCCATGTTTCCCAGCCTGTTTATCTCCCACGGCTCGCCCATGCTGGCCCTGGAACCCGGTGCCAGTGGCCCGGCTCTGGCGCGTCTGGCGGCCGAACTGCCCCACCCCAAAGCCATCGTCATCGTTTCTGCGCACTGGGAAAGTCAGGAACTGCTGGTCAGCAGTAATCCGCAACCAGAGACCTGGCATGACTTCGGCGGTTTTCCCCGTGCCCTGTTTGAAGTGCAATATCCGGCACCGGGGGATCCGCAACTGGCGGCCGAAGTTGCCCAATTGCTGAACGCCGCCCATCTGCCGGCACGCCTTGATTCGCAACGACCGTTCGATCACGGCGTCTGGGTGCCGCTGTCGCTGATGTACCCGCAGGCGGATATCCCGGTGGTACAGGTGTCGTTGCCGAGCCGCAGCGGCCCGGCGCTGCAAACCCGTGTCGGACGTGCGTTGGCAAGCCTGCGCGATCAGGGCATTTTGCTGATCGGTTCCGGCAGCATCACCCACAACCTGCGCGAACTGGACTGGCATGCCGGGCCGGAAAGCGTCGAGCCATGGGCACGGGACTTCCGTGACTGGATGATCGACAAGCTGGCGGCGAACGATGAGGCGGCGCTGCACGATTACCGTCAGCAGGCACCGAACGCCGTACGCAGCCATCCGAGCGATGAGCATTTGCTGCCGTTGTATTTCGCACGCGGTGCGGGGGGCGAGTTCAGCGTGGCGCACAGGGGATTCACGATGGGTGCGTTAGGCATGGATATCTATCGCTTCGGATAAACGCAGAATCAAAAGATCGCAGCCTTCGGCAGCTCCTACAGTGGGGAATGAGTACACCCTGTGTAGGAGCTGTCGCAGGCAGCGATCTTTTGATCTTCGATCTTTGCTCTTTCAGACAGGCAAAAAAAATCCCCGAACCAGTCGGGGATTTTTTATGTTCGATCAATCAGCCCGAGGGCGGATCAATCTTCGCGGTAGCGACGCAGTTTCAGCTGCTTGCCAGCGACGCGAGTGTCCTTCAGTTTGGTCAGGAGTTTGTCCAGACCATCTTCCGGCAGCTCGACGAGGCTGAAGCTGTCACGCACCTGGATGCGACCGATCGCTTCGCGGGCCAGACCACCTTCATTGAGGATGGCGCCCAGCAGGTTCTTGGCGGCGATACCGTCACGCGCACCCAGCGCGGTACGGCAACGGGCACGACCTTCGCCCAGAGGCATTGGCGCACGACGCTCGCGGTCACCACGATCAGGACGATCACCGGAACGCTCAGGACGGTCGCCACGCGGTGCGTTGTTCGGCACCAGTGGACGTTCCTTCTCGATCGCGGCCAGGTTCAGCGCTTGACCGTTGGTAGCCTTGCGCAGCAGGGCTGCAGCCAGGGCACGCGGGGTGCAACCGATGTCAGCGGTCAGACGATCCAGCAGTTCGCCGTGAGTCGATTCGGCATCAGCGACCAGCGGCGACAGGCTGTTGGTCAGTTTCTTGATGCGTGCATCGAGAACCGCCTGAGCGTCCGGCAGACGCACTTCGGCAACCTTCTGACCGGTTACACGCTCGATCACCTGCAGCATGCGGCGCTCACGTGGAGTCACCAGCAGCAGCGCACGACCTTCGCGACCGGCACGGCCGGTACGGCCGATACGGTGCACGTAGGATTCCGGATCGTACGGCATGTCCACGTTGAATACGTGGGTGATGCGCGGAACGTCCAGACCACGGGCAGCTACGTCGGTCGCGACAACGATGTCCAGACGGCCATCTTTCAGCGAGTCGATCACGCGCTCACGCTGGTTCTGGGCGATGTCACCGTTCAGCGCTGCGGCTTTGTAGCCTTTGGCGTCGAGGGCACTGGCCAGATCCAGGGTCGCTTGCTTGGTGCGCACGAACATGATCAGCGCGTCGAAGTCTTCCACTTCCAGCAAGCTGAGAACGGCAGAGGTCTTCTGGTCAGCGTGAACCAACAGGTGAGCCTGTTCGATCGCGGTAACGGTTTGGGTCTTGGTCTGGATCTTGACGTGTTGCGGATCGCGCAGATGGCGTTCGGCAATGGCGCGGATCGACTGCGGCAGGGTAGCCGAGAACAAAACGGTCTGACGGGTCGATGGCAGCGCCTTGAAGATGACTTCCAGGTCATCCATGAAGCCCAGTTTCAACATTTCGTCAGCTTCGTCGAGAACCAGGTGGTTCACGGTCGACAGGACTTTCTCGTCGCGACGCAGGTGGTCACACAGACGACCCGGAGTAGCGACAACAATCTGTGCGCCATTACGGATAGCCTTGAGTTGCGGGCCCATCGGTGCGCCGCCGTAAACGGCGACAACGGTGACGCCAGGCATTTGCTTGGCGTAGGTTTCAAAAGCGGTTGCTACTTGCAGCGCCAACTCTCGAGTTGGCGCCAGGATCAGGGCTTGCGGTTCGCGCTTGGCAGGATCGATGCGGTGCAGAATAGGCAGTGCGAACGCGGCGGTTTTACCGGTACCGGTTTGCGCCTGCCCAATCATGTCCTGGCCGGCCATGATGATCGGGATCGATTGCTGCTGAATCGCCGAAGGCTCTTCGTAGCCGGTCGCTGCGACGGCTGCAAGAATATTCGGGTTAAGATTAAAAGCGGCGAATCCGCCGGTTTCCTGGGTCATGGGTCTGCCTCTAAGTGCATCCGCAAAGACCCATGCTCCAAAGCTGCGCATGCCGTGTTGAGACTCAAGAGTCGCCCTGGCAGCTTTGTCGGCGGGGATTTGCGAAAACGAATGAATGAAAAAAAGAATCGTCCGGGAAGAGCCCGCAATGCGGACGTGCAGCCGAAGCTGACTTCGGGAAATTGCGCTACCTAAACGCGGCCCGGTTAAAGGCCGGCGCGCACTATACCGGATTTTGCCCGAAAAGGGAGCTTTTTTTATCGTCTGAATCGGTGTGTCACCGCTGTGTAACGGGGTTTTGCGGATAATCGTGCGAAGGTCTATTTTTCAAAGGCCCGGCCCTGCGGGTGATGACGCTTAAACGATTCACCGATGTGCGGCATACCGTCGCTGCCCCCGCCCTTCCCGCCCGAGGATCTCCCCATGAATCAACCCTGCCCCGGCCGCGTCAGCCGTGAACGTCGTGGTCATGTCCACTTGATCGGCCTCGACCGAGCCGCCAAGCGCAACGCGTTCGACCTCGATCTGCTCAATGCCCTGAGCCTGGCCTACGGTGAGTTCGAGGCAGAGAGCGAGGCGCGGGTGGCCGTGGTGTTCGGGCACGGCGAGCACTTTACCGCCGGCCTGGACCTGCTCAACGCCAGCGCCGCCCTCGCCGAAGGCTGGCAGGTTCCGACCGGCGGTTGCGACCCCTGGGGTGTTTTCGTCGGACCGCGAGTGAGCAAACCGGTGATTGTTGCCGCGCAGGGTTACTGCCTGACCATCGGCATCGAGTTGATGCTGGCTGCCGATATCAACCTGTGTGCGAGCAATACGCGCTTTGCGCAAATGGAAGTGCAGCGTGGGATTTTTCCTTTTGGTGGCGCGACGTTACGTTTTCATCAGGTAGCGGGCTGGGGCAACGCGATGCGTTGGTTGCTGACCGGTGATGAGTTCGATGCGCATGATGCGTTGCGTCTGGGCTTGGTGCAGGAAGTGATGGCCAGCGAGGATTTGCTGCCACGGGCGATCGAACTGGCCGAGCGGATTGCTCGGCAGGCACCGTTGGGGGTGCAGGCGACACTGATGTCGGCGCGCCAGGCGCGGTATGAAGGTGAGACAGCGGCGGCGCAGGGGTTACCGGCGCTGGTGAAGAAGTTGCTGGGGAGTGAGGATGCCAAGGAGGGCGTGAGGTCACTGGTGGAGCGGCGGCCGGGCATCTTCAAAGGGGTCTGAGAAATCTGGTGCTCTTCAGGCCCTCTTCGCGAGCAAGCCCGCTCCCACATTTGGAATGCATTTCAAGTGTGGGAGCGGGCTTGCTCGCGAAGGGGCCATCACTGACAACTCAAGTCGCCGGGCGAATCGCCTTGATCAACGATTGCAACGAATACCCCAACCGCGGCGCCAGCGCTTCGGCCCGGGCGGTCAGCGCCTGCAGGTCGAGTTCCTGTTCGAGATCCGCCGGCACAATCAGAATTACGTTGCCCTCCTTCACCGGCAATTCCCAGTAATGCCGGTGATAGAGCCCGCGCAGCAATGCGGCGCCCAACGGTTTGCCATCATCGGTGGCCCATTGGTTGATCACCAGCCAGCCGCCCGGATTCAGACGCTTCTGACAGTCGCCGAGGAAACTCCAGGCCAAGTGCCCGACACCCGGCCCCACGTCGGTGTAGAGGTCGACAAAAATCAGATCCGCAGGCTCGGCCGTCGGCAGCAATTCCAGCGCATCGCCGACCCGGATGTACAAGCGCGGATCGTCATCCAGCCCCAGATACTCGATGGCCAGGCGTGGCACGTCCGGGCGCAGTTCGATGGCTTCGACGTCTTCCAGCGGCAGGAACTTGAGGCAGGCCTGGGTCAGCGTGCCGGCACCGAGGCCGAGAAACAGTGCGCTCTCCGGTTGCTCATGACACAGCGCGCCAATCAGCATCGCCCGGGTGTAGTCGTATTCGAGCCAGCTCGGATCGGCGGTGAACACGCAGCTCTGTTCGATGGCATCGCCGAATTCCAGAAAGCGGTAATCGGCCACTTCCAGCACGCGAATCACGCCGAACTCATCCTGTACCTCGGCGAGCAACAGCTCGACGCGCTCCTCAGTCATTTCGTCTCCTGATGGTCACCGGGCGCGGTGACGCGATGACGCCGCTCAGGCGCCGTGGCAAAGCGGCGATTGTCGACGAGGCGCGGGAGCAGGTCACGCACTAATTGCTGCTACCATGGGCGTCCCGAGCGTAGAACCGAATTAGAGACTGTGATGAGCCAACCCTGGAGCCCTGACAGCTGGCGTGCCCTGCCGATCCAGCAACAACCCCAATACCCCGACGCCGCGCACCTGCGCCAGGTCGAGCAGACCCTGGCCAGCTATCCGCCGCTGGTGTTTGCCGGTGAAGCACGCGAGCTGCGCCGACAGTTTGCCGAGGTGACTCAGGGCCGGGCGTTCCTGTTGCAGGGCGGCGATTGCGCGGAAAGCTTTGCCGAGTTCTCGGCGGCGAAGATTCGCGACACCTTCAAAGTGTTGCTGCAGATGGCAATCGTCATGACCTTCGCCGCCGGTTGCCCGGTGGTCAAGGTCGGGCGCATGGCCGGTCAATTCGCCAAGCCGCGCTCGGCCAACGACGAAACCATCGATGGCGTGACCCTGCCCGCCTACCGTGGCGACATCGTCAACGGCATCGGTTTCGACGAGAAGAGCCGCGTGCCGGATCCGGAGCGCCTGCTGCAGTCCTATCACCAATCCACCGCCACCTTGAACCTGCTGCGCGCTTTCGCCCAAGGCGGGTTTGCCGACCTGCATCAGGTGCACAAGTGGAACCTGGATTTCATCGCCAACTCGGCGCTGGCCGAAAAATATAGCCACCTCGCCGACCGTATCGATGAAACCCTGGCGTTCATGCGCGCCTGCGGCATGGACAGCTCGCCGCAACTGCGCGAAACCAGTTTCTTCACCGCCCACGAAGCGCTGCTGCTGAACTACGAGGAAGCCTTCGTGCGTCGCGACAGCCTGACCAACGATTACTACGATTGCTCGGCGCACATGCTGTGGATCGGCGACCGCACCCGTCAGCTTGACGGCGCCCACGTCGAATTCCTGCGCGGAGTGAACAACCCGATCGGCGTCAAAGTCGGCCCGAGCATGAACCCGGACGACCTGATCCGCCTGATCGACGTGCTCAACCCGGACAACGATCCGGGCCGCCTGAACCTGATCGCGCGGATGGGCGCGAACAAGGTCGGCGATCACCTGCCGGCGCTGATTCGCGCGGTGCAGCGTGAGGGCAAGCAGGTGCTGTGGAGTTCCGACCCGATGCACGGCAACACCATCAAGGCCAGCAGCGGCTACAAGACCCGCGACTTCGCGCAGATTCTTGGCGAGGTGAAGCAGTTCTTCCAGGTGCACGAAGCCGAAGGCAGCTACGCGGGCGGGATTCACATCGAGATGACCGGGCAGAATGTCACCGAGTGCATCGGTGGTGCGCGGCCGATCACGGAAGACGGGCTGTCGGATCGTTATCACACCCATTGCGACCCGCGGATGAATGCCGATCAGTCGCTGGAACTGGCGTTTTTGATTGCGGAAACCCTGAAGCAGGTTCGGCGTTGAATCAGTCAGGTTTCTAGCGTCTGAGAGGCAGCCTTCGCGAGCAAGCCCGCTCCCACACTGGATTTGTGAACGGCACAGAACCAATGTGGGAGCGGGCTTGCTCGCGAAGGGGCCAGCTCAGTCACTACAGATTTCAGCCAATGCCACCCGCAATCGCCCTACACTCTCGCGCTGACAATTAAGCTGCACCCGTGCAAGCCCCAGCCAATCGGCCATCTGCCGCAAATTCAGCGCCAGCGCCAACATCCCCTGATCATCCAGCCCCGGCTCTTCCTCGTGCAACGCATGCACCGCCAACCGCCCCGACGCCCGCTCGGCGCGCAGATCGACCCGCGCAGCAATCCGCTCGTTGTGCAGGAACGGCAGCACGTAATAGCCATAGACCCGCTTGTCCTGCGGCGTATAAATTTCCAGCCGATAGCGGAAATCAAACAGTCGCTCGGTACGACTGCGCTCCCAGATCAGCGAATCGAACGGCGACAACAGCGCACTGGCGACGACTTTACGCGGGACTTTCGGCTGCGGCAGACAGTAGGCGATCTGTCGCCAGCCGGCGACTTCGCAGTTCTGCAACTGCCCGTCCTCGACCAGCTCCGCCAGACGCGGTCGCGCATCGGCCGGGTTCAAACGGAAGTAATCCCGCAGATCCTTTTCCGTGCCAACGCCGAGTGCCTGGGCCGCATGCAGCAGGAGACCACGCTGGCCCTCGGTTTCATCCGGCAACGGCTGCTGCAGAATCGGCGCAGGGATGACCCGCTCCGGCAAATCATACAAACGCTCAAAACCGCGGCGCCCGGCCACGGTCACTTCGCCGGCGGCGAACAACCATTCCAGCGCATGCTTCTCCGCGCTCCAGTCCCACCACTGACCGGCCTTGTCCTCGCGGGTCGAAAGGCTGCCCGCGCCCAACGCGCCCTGCGCTTCGACCGACGCCATAACCCGACGAATCGTGTCTTGCTGCTCGCGTCCGAACTTCGCCAGTTGTTGATAGATGTCCTCGCCACGTTTCGCGCGCTGCATCCGCCACCCCAGCAACGGATACATCGCCAGCGGTAGCAACGATGCTTCGTGGCCCCAGTATTCGAACAGCGTGCGACGGCGACCCGAACTCCAGGCGGCCTGGTCGAGCAGAGTGGATGGATATGAACCCAAACGAGAAAACAGCGGCAAGTAGTGCGAGCGCACCACCGCGTTGACGGAGTCGATCTGCAACAGACCCAGCCGTTCAATCAGCCGGTTGACGTGCGGCGCCTTGACGGTCAGCGGCTGGCGCCCGTTGAACCCTTGGGCAGCCAGCGCCAGACGTCGCGCCTGTTTGAGGGAAAAGGCCAGAGTCGCGGGCATGAACATCTCCTTGTCTGCTCGCAACCTACCTCAGTCAAAAGGGGTTTGTGTAGCGATACCCTCATCATTTATGCATCGGATCGTCCCAGAACGGCCGGATGGCCTCGTGTTCAACGTCAGCGCGGCTGACCCCGATGTCCTTCAACGCTTCATCACTCAGACTGGCGAGCAACTCACGTTCACGGTGCAATTCGTACCAGCGGCTAAACTTGTGCAGCAGATCCGAGATCAGGTGCACCGGCACTCTTTCATCACTGACATAGACTTTTTGACCTTTCATCGTGTTGCCCTCCATGTGGGATGACTAAAGTCTCGCCCCGGAGCTAAGATCAATCCAACGAATGTTTCTGATGCCATGCATCTCGGAGATTGATGAATTGTCGGCCTATCCCAGTATCGATACCGATGTCCTGCGCACCTTCGTTGCAATCGCCGATCAGGGCGGGTTCACCCGCGCTGGCGAGATGGTCAACCGCACGCAATCGGCCGTGAGCATGCAGATGAAGCGTCTGGAAGAAGACGTTCTGCAACGCCAGCTGTTCGAGCGCGATGGCCGCCAGGTACGCCTGACCGCCGAAGGCCAGGTGCTGCTCGGCTATGCGCGGCGCATCCTGAAATTGCACAGCGAAGTGTTCAACACTTTGCGCGAGCCACACATGGTCGGCACCGTGCGCATCGGTACGCCGGACGACTATGTGATGCGGTTTCTGCCGGGAATCCTGTCGCGGTTCGCCCAGTTCTATCCGCTGATTCAGATCGAAGTGCACTGCGAGTCCAGCAAACAGCTGTTGCAGCGCACCGATCTGGATTTGTCGATCGTCACCCGCGAGCCGGGCAACGAGATCGGCCAGTTGCTGCGCAAGGAGCGATTCGTCTGGGCCGAAGCGCAAAACTTCAGCGCCCACGAGCAGACGCCGCTGCCGTTGGCGATGTTCAACAGTGATTGTTTCTGCCGCTTGTGGGCGTGCAATGCGCTGGACGCGATGGGCCGCGACTACCGCATCGCCTACAACAGCACCAGCCTGTCGGCGCTGATGGCGGTGGTGAGCGCGGGTCTGGCGATCACCGCGCAACTGGAGAGCCTGATCACCCCGGACATGCGCATTCTCGGCGCCGCCGAGGACCTGCCATTGCTGCCCGAGGCCAGCATCATGCTGATCCGCAACCTGAACAATCCGTCGCCGATCACCGAATGCCTGGCCGAGCACATCGTCGAAGGCTTCAAACTTTAAAGGCGAGCATCACCGCACACAGCACCAGAAAACCGCAGAACAGCCCGCGCAAGAGCCTTTCCGGCATCGCGTGGGCGATTTTCACGCCCCAACTGATGCTGGCCAGACCGCCGATGGCTAGCGGCAGGCCGATCATCCAGTCCACTTCGTGATGCACCGCGTACGTCACCAGCGTCACACCGGTGCTCGGCAATGCGAGCGCCAGCGACAGGCCTTGGGCAACCACTTGCGTGGTGCCGAACAGACTGGTCAGCACGGGCGTCGCCACCACGGCCCCGCCGACGCCGAACAAGCCACCCATGGTCCCCGACGCTGCGCCGAGCACACCCAGCCATGGCCATGAGTAACGCATCTCGGAGGTCACCGCGGTTTTTTTGCCGAACATCTTCAACAGGTTGTACGCCGAGAGCACCACAAGGAACGCGACAAAGCCGATGCGCATGGTTTGCGCATTGATGCCCACCGCCCAGATCGAGCCGATCCACGCAAAGCAGAAGCCCATGACCGCCAGCGGCAGCGCATGGCGCAGTTCGATGCGATTGCGCTGGTGATAGCGCCACAGCGCCAGCATCACGTTCGGCACCACCATCACCAGCGCCGTGCCTTGGGCGATCTGTTGATCCAGGCCGAACCACACACCCAGCAGCGGAATGGCGATCAAACCACCGCCGATGCCAAATATTCCGCCCAGTGTGCCCAGGGCCGCGCCAAACAGCAGGTACAACAAAAACTCGATCACAGCGATTTCCTCATCCGTCAGGCGATTCATCCTACGCAGTACAGGCTGGCGGGGAAACGCACAGCAACGCACAATGGCTATGCCAAATTCGCACAAGCATTCAATTCTCATGAATCCCAATCAGTTGACCGATCAGCTCGGGTTATTTCTCGATGTTCTGGAAAGCGGCAGTTTTTCCGCGGTTTCCCGTCGTCATCCGCTGACGCCTTCCGCCATTGCGCGGCGCATTGATAGCCTGGAAAGCGCCGTCGGTAGCCAGTTGTTCATCCGCAGCACCCACGCTGTGCGGGCAACCCCGGCCGGGCTGGCGTTTGCCGAGCGGGCGCGACGTATCGTCAGCGAACTGCAACTGGCCCGTGCCGAAGCGGTGTCGTTGAGCAGTGCGCCGGAAGGCTTGATCCGCATCGATGCCCCCGCTGCGTTCGGTCGCCGCCATCTCGCGCCGGTCATCGCCGACTTTCTGGTGCTGTACCCGGGGCTGGATGTGCAGTTGCACCTGATCGACAGCTTCATCGACATGCACGGCTCGAATCTGGGCAAAGTTGATCTGGTGCTGCGCGCCGGGCAAATGGCCGATACGCGGCTGGTCGCCACCCCGCTGGCGAGCATGGTGCGCATCGCCTGCGCCAGCCCCGACTACCTCAAACGCCGTGGCGCGCCGAGCCATCCTGCGCAGTTGAGTGAACACGACGGACTGGATTGGGAAGGCCTCGCCCCGCCCTTCGCCTGGCGCTTCGAGCTGGACGGGCAAATGCAACTGCATCGCCCCTCACGAATCCGCATGAGCGCCAACAATGCCGAAGCCTTGGTGTGCGGCGCACTGGCCGGGCTGGGCATCGCGCATTTGCCGACCTGGCTGGCCAGTGAGTACCTGCTGCGCGGAGAGTTGCTGCCGCTGTTCTGCGAGACCGGCCTGCCACAACCGGAAACCACCGGTATCTATGCGCTGCGCATGGAACAGCAAACCAACTCGCGCAGCCGTTTACTTCTGGAATACCTCAAGACCCGTTTCAGCCCGGTGCCGCCGTGGGATCTGGCGCTACAGCGAGAGCTGGGCCGGCACTAGATTCTGGATAATTATCTGGCGCATTAAACATTCGGGCGCTAGATTCAAGCCCATCATCGAACAAGGCGTTGCCATGACCACCGAACGTGACACCCTCGACAACTGCGATCACCTGCTGCTGGATAACCAGGCCTGCTTCGCCCTGCACTCCACTTCGCTGATGATGACCAAGGTCTACAAGCCCCTGCTGCAAGCGCTGGGCCTGACCTACCCGCAGTATCTGGCGATGATGGTGCTGTGGGAAAAGGACGGTTTGACCGTGGGCGAAATAAGCACGCGATTGCTGACCGATCCAGGCTCGCTGACGCCGTTGCTCAAGCGTCTGGAAGGCGAAGGTCTGCTCAGTCGAACTCGCAGCCGTGAAGACGAACGGGTGGTGATCGTCGAACTGACCACGCAGGGCCGCGCTCTTCGTGAGCAAGCCAAAAGCGTTCCGCAGTGCATCCTCGGCGCCAGTGGCTTTACCGTCGAGCGCCTGCAAAACCTGCAAGCGGAACTGCAAGTGCTGCGCAGTCATCTGCAAGACAGCCTGCCCGGATAACAGCGCTGCCCCCCCTTGTAGGAGTGAGCCTGCTCGCGATAGCGGTGGTTCAGTCAGCCTCCGTTTTGCCTGTCCCACCGCTATCGCGAGCAGGCTCACTCCTACAAAGGATCGGTTCACCAGGAAAATATTCTTCAGCCCCCGCCGCCCCCCACATCCGCTCTAAATCTTCACTTTCAAGCTGATCGACTGTGCCTTTAAAGGACCGAGATTCAGCTTTCTCAAAAAATTATCTTGCGCACTAAATATTAGCGAGCTACATTCACCTCGTACTTACTTAGCGCGCAAACAATTAGCGCAAAAAAAACACACTCGACGAGGCTCACACCATGCAAACTCTCTACACCGCAATCGCAACCTCCACTGGCGGCCGTGATGGTCGTGCGATCTCCAGCGACAACATCCTCGACGTCAAACTCGCTACCCCGAAAGAACTCGGCGGTGCCGGCGGTGCAGCGACCAATCCTGAGCAACTGTTCGCTGCCGGTTACTCGGCCTGCTTCATCGGCGCACTGAAATTCGTTGCCAGCCAGACCAAACGCAAAATCCCCGACGACGCCTCGATCACCGCCCACGTCGGTATCGGCCAGATCCCTGGCGGTTTCGGTCTCGACATCGATCTGCACATCAGCCTGCCAGGCCTGGAGCAAGCGGATGCACAGAGCCTGGTCGAAGCGGCGCACCAGGTCTGCCCGTACTCCAACGCCACTCGCGGCAATGTTGAAGTGCGTCTGCACACCACCGTTTGAGAACAACACCGAACCACTGTGGGAGCGGGCTTGCTCGCGAACAGGCCTGGTCAGACAACCTGTTCGTTGAATGACACACCGCATTCGCGAGCAAGCCCGCTCCCACACAGCGGTTAACGTGGAATCGCAGGCACAAAAAAGCCCGACTCAATGGTCGGGCTTTTTCTTTCCGCGAAAAGCAGTGCTTATTTGGCACGGCCTTTGTAGGAACCGCCTTCGCGGGTATCGATCTCGATCATGTCGCCGATTTCGATGAAGTCAGCAACCGACAGCTCGGTACCGTTCTTCAGTTTGGCAGGCTTCATCACCTTGCCGGAAGTGTCACCGCGAGCGGAACCTTCGGTGTAGTCAACCTGACGCACGATGGTGGTCGGCAGCTCTACGGAAACCAGACGCTCTTCGAAGAACACGGCTTCGCAAACGTCGGTCATGCCTTCTTCAACGAAAGGCAGAACGCTTTCGATGTCTTCGGCGTTCAGCTCGTACATGGTGTAGTCAGTGGTGTCCATGAACGTGTAGGTGTCGCCGCTGATGAAGGACAGGGTCGCTTCTTTGCGGTCGAGGATCACGTCGTCCAGCTTGTCGTCCGCACCGTAAACGGTTTCGGTCTTGTAACCGGTCAGCAGGTTCTTCAGCTTGGTCTTCATGATCGCGCTGTTACGGCCCGACTTGGTGAATTCAGCTTTCTGAACCAGCCAAGGATCGTTGTCGATACGGATCACGGTACCGGGTTTGAGTTCTTTACCAGTTTTCATTGCGAATATCCGAATTTGGATGGGATTTACAAAAATCTAGGCCGCGTATCATATCCAATTTAGGTAAAACCTTACCAGCGCCGTGGCAAGATCCGCCTGCAAGCCTTGTTCCAGACACCATGCTTCGGCGTTGTCCTGCAATTGCGACCAGTGTTTACGGGCCTCCAGCCAGTGCTCGCCAATCGGTTGTCCGGCGCTCCAGGCCCGCCACAGACCGTTGATCGCCTCGGCAGCGGCCGGTGAAAGCCCTTTGGTGTAGAGCGCGAGAAAGGCGTCGAGCTTGTCGAGATGGATGTCTTCGTCCTGCTGATAGATGTGCCAGAGCATCGGTCGCCCGGCCCACTGTGCGCGGACGAACGAGTCTTCCCCACGCACCGCGTTGAAATCGCAGCACCACAGCAACTGATCGTATTGATCCTGACGGACGAACGGCAGCACCTGCACCGTCAGCGCCTGACGCACGTTCAAATCGCCGACGGCCAGCGAATCGACTCCGAGCCAGCGCGCGACATCACCGAGAATACGCCCCTCCGGCACCAGCAAATGGGTCGGTGTGCTATCCGCCGCCAGCACATCCAGCCAACTGGCCAGCCCGGCATTTTCGTAGGCAAACAAGGAGATCAGCTGCGAATCCGCTGCGCGATCGACACCCAGGCCTTGCAGGAATTGTCGCTGTGCAGCGGCATCCTGCTGAAAATGCCGACGACGCTCAAGCAGACCACCTTCACGCAGCAGGCCGCCGGTCCCCGGCTGAAATCCGGGAAAGAAAAAGAATTTCTGTACCGACTTGTACTTCACCGACTGCAGGCCATGACAACCGGTTACCCAGTCTTCGGCGCTGAGGTAATCGAGGTTCATCCACAGTGGTGGCCGTTGCCGCTCGGCCATGGCGTCCATGTACGCCGGTGGCAACTGACAGGCAAATGCGGCGATCACCACATCGGCGGCTTCCGTTTGCGGCCAGTCGCTCGGCCAGTGCCGCACCTCGACGCCCTGCTGCGATTGCTGGGCAAGGTTGATGTCGATCTCGGGACAGATACGCTCGAAGGCGCGCAGGTCATCGACCCACAGACGCACCGCCAGCGCATGCTCGGCCACCAGTTGGCGGGCAAGACGCCAGGTCACACCGATGTCGCCATAGTTGTCGACCACGGTGCAAAAAATATCCCAGCGGGTTTTCGGTACCGACATGCAAGACTCCCGTTGGCAAAAGGGCTGATTGTCCGCATAAATGACCTCGCGCAGAAGAGCCGACGGCGATTAATCTTCGTGCGACAATCGCGACTTGCCCGTAATCATCCGCCAGGAGGCAGCCATGCCCTATCGCCCCACCCCGCGTCGTCCCTTGCCTGTTCAGCTTAGCGCGCTGCGGCTGACCGGCAGCATTGCCCTGGGCATGTGGCTGGGCTTTCTGGCCATCGCCATGACCTGCTGGGTGCTTTCACGCTTTGTGTTCACCGAGCAACTGGCGCCTGTCGCTCAGGCCGTGCAGCAACTGGCCAAGCCCCCGGCGGCCGTTCAGGTACAACCGGACATTCCGCCACAGAGTCCGCTGTTCGAGCAGTACGAAGAGAACCTGCGCAAGAACGAACAGCAGAATCGCCTGGAGCAGGCACGCAGCAGCAGTCGCAACCAGTCGAACCCCAAGTGCCAGTTCTGGCTGCAACAGGACCAGACCGCGCCGAGCGAGAAGAGCCGCGCCAACGTTTTGCAATTCTGCGATTGATCATGAACAAACACACCGTCCACCAACTGATCCTCGACAAACTGCGCGTCGACCTCGACATCGCCGAACGCGCCGCGCAGACCGCTTACGAAACCGCGACCCATGAAGAAAACATCGCCGAGAACAAGTACGACACCCTCGGACTTGAGGCTTCCTATCTGGCAGCAGGTCAGGCGAAACGGGTCGAGGAAATCCGCCAGTCACTGGCGCAGTGCCAAAACCTGGCACTGCGCGCCTATGACGAAAATCGCGGCATCGAGATCGGCGCCCTGCTCGGCCTGGAGGACGAAAAGGGTCGCGAGCAATGGCTGTTTCTGGCGCCGGATGCGGCGGGCCTGAAAGTCGATGTGGTGGGCCAGCCGATTACCGTCATCACCCCGCGCTCGCCGCTGGGCAAAAGCCTGCTGGGCAAGTTCGAGGGCGATGAGGTGGAGATTCTGGTGGCGGGCACCCGGCAACAGTTCGCTGTCACCGAGGTGCTGTGAGGCAGGGACTCAGTGGACTGGCAGTTCGACGCCGTCGAACAGCTCTTCCAGTTCCTGCTTGTTGTGGCACTGGATGGCTTTGGCCATGACTTCGCGGGTCAGGTGCGGGGCGAACTTCTCGATGAAGTCGCACATGAAACCACGCAGGAAGGTACCGCGACGGAAACCGATCTTGGTGATGCTCGACTCGAACAGTTCGCTGGCATCCAGCACCACCAGGTCGTTATCGAGTTTGGTGTCGACCGCCATCTTGGCGACGATGCCCACACCCAGACCCAGACGCACGTAGGTTTTGATCACGTCGGCATCGGCAGCGGTGAACACTACCTTCGGCGTCAGGCCGCGATGGCTGAAGGCTTCGTCGAGTTTCGAACGGCCAGTGAAACCGAACACGTACGTCACGATCGGGTATTCGGCCAGCGCTTCAAGGGTCAGCTTCGGCAGCTTGGTCAGCGGGTGCCCCTGCGGCACGACCACGCAACGGTTCCAGCGATAGCACGGCATCATCACCAGGTCGCCGAACAGTTCCAGCGCTTCGGTGGCGATGGCGAAATCGACGGTGCCGTCAGCGGCCATCTCGGCGATCTGCATCGGCGAACCCTGATGCATGTGCAGCGCCACGTCCGGGTATTGCTTGATGAAATTGCTGATCACCGGCGGCAATGCATAACGCGCCTGGGTGTGGGTGGTGGCGATCGACAGGGTGCCTTTCTTCTCGTTGGAGAATTCCTGGGCAATCTGCTTGATGCTTTCGACCTTGCGCAGGATTTCCCCTGCGGTGGTGATGATGCGCTCGCCGGCCGGGGTGACGCGGGTCAAGTGCTTGCCGCTGCGGGCAAACACTTCAACGCCGAGTTCATCTTCCAGCAGGCGGATTTGTTTACTGATACCCGGTTGCGAGGTGTAAAGGCTTTGGGCTGTAGCGGAAACGTTGAGGTCGTGGTGCGCCACTTCCCAGATGTAGCGCAATTGTTGAAGCTTCATATGTATCCCTCAAAGCAGGTAGACGCCACGGGCATCAGCGACGGTATATAACTATATTAATGGTTTGATGAATAAATCTAGAACTTTTTTATCAAAACGCCATTATTCCCGCTTCAGCGATCCTCCCGACGCCGGCGCTCCACCAACGGCACCAGATAAACCGGCACCTTGGCCAATTGCAGGACCCGGGTCGCCGTACGCCCCAAAGGCGTTTCCGCCCCGACACCGTGGCTGTGAGTGCCTACGATCAGCAAATCCACAGAGAGTTTCTCCACCTGGTCAAGAATCACCTGCGACGGATCGCCCTGCAGTACCCGTACCGCACGGATCCGCTGCAGATCCTGTTCGCCGTCCTCCCCCAATTCTTCGCGAAAACTGTCCAGCACCCGTTGTTCGATACTGGCGATGACTGTTTTCAGACCCTGACTGTGAAATTCGTTCAATGCCTGTTCGTCGAGATAGCTCTGCAACACCGATTCGGCGAACAGTCCCATGGGTTCCACTGCATGCACCACATACAAGTCGGCATTGAATGTCCGCGCCAGTGCCAGGGCATGCTGCATCACTAAAGGTGCGTACAGACCGAGGTCAGTGGCATACAGCATCGAACGAATCATATGACCTCCTCGCGTGCCAACATGGCGGAGATTGATTCAGCTTAGCAGTGCCTTGGCGAGTACGACGTGCGACGCAACGTCTTGAAGCACAGGGGCTTTAGATCGATGGTTCGTTGCTGATGCCGTGCGGTACGTGACCGGTGGCGACCACTTCGCGGGCGGCCTCGCAGTGGCCGGCCTGATCGTCGAAAAACACATCGGCAGCGAAGGCTTCGAGAAACGCCGATTTGGTCAGCCCGCCAAGGAACAGCGACTCGTCGAGGCGGATGTCCCACTCGCGCAATGTACGAATCACCCGCTCATGCGCCGGTGCCGAACGCGCGGTGACCAGCGCCGTGCGGATCGGGCAGTCATCCTCGGGGAACTCGCGTTGCAGCGCATTGAGCGCCGCCAGAAAACCTTTGAACGGCCCACCGCGCAACGGCTCGCGCGCCGATTCACGTTCCTTGGCCTGAAACGCCAGCAGCCCGCCGGACTGATATACGCGTTCGGACTCATCGGAAAACAGCACCGCGTCGCCGTCGAAGGCGATGCGCAGTTCGTCACTGGCGGCACGACTGGCGCCACCGGAGAGAATCGTCGCGGCAGCGAAACCGGCGTCCAGCGCAGCGCGCACGTCTTCTGCGTGCGTCGACAGGAACAAGTCACAGCCAAAAGCCTTGAGGTAGGGATACGGACTGCGCCCACCGACGAACGCCGCCCGCGAGATATCCAGTCCATAGTGGTGAATCGAATTGAAGGCGCGCAGGCCGGTGTCGGCGCTGTTGCGCGAAACCAGAATCACCTCGACCCGGGCGCGGTCGAGGCGACTGTTGAGGCTGAGGAGTTTTTCCACCAGAGGAAAGGCATCACCGGGCGCGAGGATCTCGTCTTCGTGTTCGATCTGATATTGCCGATAGGCTTCGACGCCGCTCGCCAGGTAGACCTTGTGACTCTCGCTCAGGTCGAACAGGGCACGAGACGAAATCGCCAGCACCAGTTTGTCATCGATGTTCTTGGCCATGCCTTCCCCCACTCCCCCAGAAAACCGACTCAGGCGTTGCGTCGGTCGATGAAACTCAACGTGCGATACAGCGCCTCGATCCGCGGCAACTCGAACCCCACGGCTTTGGCCGCAGCCAGTGGCCGGGCATAAATCGCCTCCAGTTCCAGCGGCCGCTTGTGCAGGAAATCGTGGTACATGCTCGGCCAGTAGTCGGGCATTTTTTCGGTCATCATGAACAGGTACTCGGCGTAACCGGGCGGCATGTCGTGACCACAGGCCTTGGCGCCCTGCACCACTTCGGCCATCAACGCCTGAATCAGCGCGCGACTGTCCGCGTCGGCCATCAGCGGCGTGGTGCCGGCACCGAGCAGCACCGAGAGACCGTTATAGGGAATATTCCAGACCAGTTTCTGCCAGCGTGCCTGTTGCAGATTGGGCATCGCCTGCGAATCGATACCGGCCGCGCGGAACAGACTGGCGCCCTCCTCGACCAGCGCCATGCGCGCCGCGTCGCCTGCCGCCGGGCCACTGTGATAGCCGATGTTCACCGCCCCCAGCGCCTGATGGGTGATGTGCCCGGGACCTTCGCGATGCACGCAGATCAGACACAGACCACCGAGCAGATGCAGGGAATCGGGCAGCAGCTCGCGCAGTCTGTCTTCGACGTCCAGACCGTTTTGCAGCACCAGCACTTTCGCGCCGGGCCTGGCCGCGGCAATGATCGCCGGGGCCAGACAGGCACTGCTGGTGGTCTTGGCGCCGACCAGCAACCAGTCGCAGGCCGGCATGTCCTCGGCCTTGGCATAGGCTTGCACCGGGTTCAACGTCAGCGTGCCATGCACGGCACTGTCCACCTGCAAACCACGTTCGGCCACTGCGGCGAATTCACTGCGCAGTAAAAAGTGCACATCGAAACCGGCCCGCGCCAGCATTAAACCGTAGAACCCGCCAATTGCACCGGTACCGATAATCCCGATCACCGGTCTGCTGTCTGCTCCCACCATCTATGGCAACTCCTCTGCAATTCGACCCAGTGCCTGCGCCACTGCTGCGTTCAGCGCATCGGCGGTCAGGCGCGTGTGCAATGCCCCAAAGAACTCGCCGTCGCGCACCACAAACAGCGCCGGCAAATGAAAGACCTGATAACGCTCCACCAACCCGCCGTTGTTGCCGGCATCGATCCAGCACAGGCGATCAACCGCCAGCTTGAATCCCGGCAAAACCTCTCTGGCATAGCGGCAGCTGGAACAGCCGACACTGGTGAAAATCACCAGCGAAACGCCGCTCATCGCCAGCAACCGCTGGTCGGCGTCGAAATCGGTCAGCTCGGATTCGACCACTATACTGGGGGAAACAATGTCAAATGGCCGACACAGGGAGTCTGTGCTCATGGGACGTTTCATTCCTCATCCGGACGAAGTGCCGGTTGAATTAACCTTGCTCAAGCCCGAGTGTATTTCCAGGCAACAGCTGCACACTATCAGCCTCGGCGGGATCGCTTGCAATTATCACCGCGCGTGGCGCCACGGCACGGCGCTGCAAGTGCGCATGCCGACACTCAATGCCGACATCTGTTATCCGGGCTATGTCGCGTGGTGTCTGCGGCGCAAGAAGGGCTATCTGGTGGGGATCGCGTTCACCGATGAGCAGACGCTGTTCAGCGCGCGGATGGGCGAACAGGTGTGCCAGATCGAGCGTTATTGCCGCATGAACGAGGCCCACGACGATCTGCAGGATATCCAGGCGCTGGCCCTGCAATGGGTCGAACAACACGCCGACGAGTTCTCCCACGATAGCGTGCGCAAGGCTTTTGCCCAGCCAGTGCTGGATTAAAGCGGCGCTTGCCCATTGTCGAGCCGCGTCTGACGCGCTAAGGTTCGGCTCCCCGACGCGCTTAAATCTGCTGTGCTCCGCCGCGCGGGGATCGCTGGCGGCCGGCACCCGTGACCTGACGAGTAAACGATGGCTGATTTACCGATCAACGACCTAAACGTCGCCTCTAACGAGACCCTGATCACTCCCGATCAGCTCAAGCGTGATATCCCTCTGAGCGATGCTGCGCTGCGCACCGTCACCAAGGGCCGCGAAGTCATTCGCAACATTCTTGATGGCACCGACCACCGTCTGTTCGTAGTGATCGGCCCGTGCTCGATCCACGATATCAAGGCTGCCCACGAATACGCCGATCGCCTCAAGGTGCTGGCGGAGGAAGTCTCCGACACCTTGTATCTGGTCATGCGCGTGTATTTCGAGAAGCCACGGACCACCGTCGGCTGGAAAGGCCTGATCAACGATCCGTACCTGGATGACTCGTTCAAGATTCAGGACGGCCTGCACATCGGTCGCCAGTTGCTGCTGGACCTGGCCGAGAAAGGCCTGCCGACCGCCACTGAAGCCCTCGACCCGATCTCCCCGCAGTACCTGCAGGACCTGATCAGCTGGTCGGCCATCGGCGCGCGTACCACCGAATCGCAGACCCACCGTGAAATGGCTTCCGGCCTGTCTTCGGCTGTCGGCTTCAAGAACGGCACCGACGGCGGCCTGACTGTGGCGATCAACGCCCTGCAGTCGGTGTCCAGCCCGCACCGCTTCCTGGGGATCAACCAGGAAGGTGGCGTGTCGATCGTCACCACCAAGGGCAACGCCTACGGTCACGTGGTGCTGCGTGGCGGCAACGGCAAGCCGAACTACGATTCGGTCAGCGTCGCCCTGTGCGAGCAGGCGCTGAACAAGGCGAAGATCAAGCCGAACATCATGGTTGATTGCAGCCACGCCAACTCCAACAAGGACCCGGCCCTGCAACCACTGGTGATGGAGAACGTCGCCAACCAGATCCTCGAAGGCAACCAGTCGATCATCGGCCTGATGGTCGAGAGTCACCTGAACTGGGGCTGCCAGGCGATCCCGAAAGACCTCGCCGACCTGCAATACGGCGTGTCGATCACCGATGCCTGCATCGACTGGTCCGCCACCGAGAACACCCTGCGCAGCATGCACGCCAAGCTCAAGGATGTTCTGCCGAAACGTCAGCGCAGCTGATCAGCGTTTCACAGGCATAAAAAAACGCCGGGCATTGCCCGGCGTTTTTGTGTGTGCGATTCAGATCTTGGCGGCGCGACGCTGATGACGTTCCATATAGCGCTCGACGTAGGAGCACGACGGGATCACCGTGTAGCCCATTTCTTCGGCGTACTGCAGCGCACTTTCAGTCAGCGCGGCGGCGATGCCTCGACCGCGCAGGGCGTTGGGCACGAAGGTGCGATAGATATCCAGGGTCTGTTTCCCCAGATCCATATAGGTCAAGTAGGCACGATGACCGTCCACATTGGTCTCGAACTGATGACCAGCCTGGTCATGGTGGATGGACAACGCCTCGCTCATCACTACTCCTCGCGGGTCTTGAATTCTGACCCCTACCTTACCGATGTTTTTCCGGCGAAGGAACATCTACGCCACCCCGTGCCTGATGGACACCGAGAAAAACCACACCGATCTCGCGCAACCGAGCACGTGATAAATAGTAGGCACCATTGGCGAAAATGCTCAAGGTGCGCTCGTCATCGTGCTCGTTGACGGGGTGACTCCGATGGACGCAGCGGCGGGCGCGGGGAAGATCTTCCCGAAGCGCTCGCCGGAACATTGCCGAATGTCGAGACTTAAGACGCAGCCTCTTCTTTAAAGTCACCTCAAGAGCGACAAAGATATGTGAGGCGTCATGCAAAATCGGAACAAAAGTGTAGACGAATTCATCTAGGCAGACTTGGTGCAAGACGCAGAAACAGCATCGGGCTAAGGGAACTTTTTCTCATTAACACGCTCAAGCCGGGGCTTGCAGCTGGATATTTTTTATACAGCCCAGTTAAAAGTTGCTCGAAAAAGAATCAGCGCCTACAATTTTTTTTGCTTCTTGCGTTAGGTCAGTTTACTTACTACAAGTAATGGGTAGTATGTACGCCGGCTATTTCCTCAATCGGAGGAGAAAGCCACTTAATTGAAAGTCCTTGAAGGGGAACACGATGAACAACGTTCTGAAATTCTCTGCTCTGGCTCTGGCCGCAGTTCTGGCTACCGGTTGCAGCAGCGCATCGAAAGAAACCGAAGCACGTCTGACCGCTACTGAAGACGCAGCTGCTCGCTCCCAGGCTCGTGCAGACGAAGCTTACCGTAAAGCTGATGAAGCTCTGGCTGCTGCTCAAAAAGCACAACAGACTGCTGACGAAGCTAACGAGCGTGCTCTGCGCATGCTGGACAAAGCTAGCCGCAAGTAATAATCCCTCGGGATTGTTATCAAGCCGACCCATTTTTTGGGTCGGCTTTTTTATGGCCGGTACTTTTGTCCGGGCAATAAAAAACCCGCCGACGCTTCACGCATCGGCGGGTCTGGATCGAACTTACTGCTGCAGGTCGATCGGTGTGCTCGAAACCATCGGCGCTGCCGCACTCGGCGTACCGATTTCGGTAGGCAAGCCGTCTTCAGCCGCGACTACATCGCGCACCACATCCCAATTCACCCGCACGTTATTGGCAATATCCTCACGCTTGAGCATCGCATTGATGACCGCCGTGTGCTTGTCGACCACCGACGGGTTGCCCTTGTCATCGATCGGCGTGTGCGCTTCCAGATACACCTTGCCGCCACTGCGACCGAACTTGTACGCGTCGTTGAGAATGCGCACCGAGGTACCAACCGGCACCATTGCAGCCATTTCCAGCACGTTGTTGTTGAACATGCGGAAACAACCATGGCTGGTGCGCATGCCGATGCCGAACTTCTTGTTCGAACCGTGGATCAGGTAACCCGGCGTGCCGAGACTGAACTTGAACGGGCCCAGCGGGTTGTCAGGACCGGCCGGCACTACGTTCGGCAGCGGATCACCATCAGCAGCGTGTTCGGCCTTGATCGACGCCGGAGGCGTCCAGGTCGGGTTCGGTGTCTTCGCGGTGATGGTGGTATGCGCGATCGGCGAACCCCAACCTTCACGCCCGATCCCCAGCGGGAAGGTGTACACCACGTTCCGGCCTTTCGGGTAGTAGTAGAGGCGGTACTCGGCGAGGTTGATCACGATGCCTTCGCGCGGACCCGGCGGCAGAATGAAGCGGGTCGGCAGGACGATTTCGGTACCGGCGCCCGGCAGCCAGGCGTCAACGCCCGGGTTGGCCGCGACCATTTCCGAATAACCCAGATCGTAGGTGGTGCCCAGGTCAGCGAAGGTATCTTCGTACTTGGCCTTGATCACCTGTACCTGGCCGATGATGTCCTCACCGGGTGGTGGCAGGGGAAACTCCAATGCAGCAACGGGACCGGCCACACACAGGGCGGCAAGTGACAGGCAGCGGGTGACGGCAGGAAAGCGCGGCAACATCCGGAAAATCCTTCGCATGATCAACAAGGGTATAAGAGCGCGATTGTACACCGCACCTCGATAATTCGGGGAGATGCGCCGATGGGCAGCCAGAAGTCTTCATGTAGGAGCTGCCGCAGGCTGCGATCTTTTGATCCTAAAGCTCGAAACGCAACTCAGGCCAGATCGGCGACGTCCCGCGTTTCTGCGACTCAAGGATCGCCCGGCATAACGAACACAGGCGCTGATCCTGGAACACCCGGCGATCCACACTCGACCAGCGCGGTTGTGCCGGCAGCAGACTGCCACACAACGTGCGGTCTGCCGAGCCACCGAGTTCCAGTTGACGGGTCACCAGATGCACCCGCACTTCCTGGCAGGCGAACAGATCCAGCTGTTCGTCAGGCTCGATCAGTTGGTAGGCAAACAGGGACCAGGCAGGACGCGGCATCGGGGGCTCCAAATAAGGGGGCGCCACATTAGCCGAAAGCCTGCCACTAGAAAAGCCTCATAACAGCGGTTTTAGCGTCGGCCAGACATTTTCCAGCAACTTGCCCTGAGCCCCGGCTGCCGGGTGCAGACCATCGGCTTGCATCAGATCGGGATGTCCGCCCACGCCGTCGAGGAAAAACGGCACCAGCGGGATCTTTTTCTCGTCCGCAACGTTGCCGTAGACCTCGGCGAAGGCATCGGTGTAACGCTTGCCGTAGTTGGGCGGTAATTGCATGCCCAGCAGCAGCACCTTGGCGCCGCTCTGACGCGAGCTGTCGATCATCGCCGCAAGGTTTTGTTGCAATTGCGTTGGCGGCATTCCGCGCAGGCCATCATTGCCCCCAAGCTCGAGGATCACCAGTGCCGGCTTGTGCTCTGCAAGCAGCGCCGGCAGGCGTGCCTGGCCTCCGGCACTGGTGTCGCCGCTGATCGAGGCATTGACCACTTTGTCGTCAAAACCCTCCTGCTTGAGCCGTTGCTCGAGCAGCGATACCCACCCCAGGCGGGTATCCAGTCCGAAACCGGCGCTGATACTATCGCCAACGATCAGGACAGTACCCGCCGCTGCGTTCTGGGCCATGCACATCAAGGCCAGGCCAGCACTCAAAAACCAAACACGCATCGGATTCTCCATGGGCGCAAGCATTCTCACCGCGAAGAACCTCAGCAAAGTGGTTCCCAGCGCGGAAGGTGAACTGACTATCCTGCACGAACTCAGCCTGGAACTGAACAAGGGCGACAGCCTGGCCATCGTCGGCGCGTCCGGTTCCGGCAAATCCACCCTGCTCGGCCTGCTCGCCGGCCTCGATTTGCCAAGCAGCGGCGAAGTCATCCTCGCCGGGCAATCCCTGGGCAACCTCGACGAAGACCAGCGCGCGCGCATCCGTGCCGAACACGTGGGGTTCGTCTTTCAGTCATTCCAGTTGCTCGACAGCCTCAACGCGCTGGAAAACGTCATGCTGCCGCTGGAACTCGATGGCCGCAAAGACGCCCGTGAACGCGCTACTGAACTGCTGCAACGGGTCGGCCTCGGCCAGCGCCTGACGCACTCGCCGCGCCAGCTCTCCGGTGGCGAACAACAGCGCGTGGCGATTGCCCGGGCCTTCGCTGCCGAGCCGGACGTGCTGTTCGCCGACGAACCCACCGGCAACCTCGACAGCCACACCGGCGAGCGCATCAGCGATTTGCTCTTTGAATTGAACAAGGAGCGCGGCACCACCCTGGTGCTGGTGACCCACGACGAACGCCTGGCCCATCGCTGCCGGCGTCTGATCCGACTTGAAGCCGGGCTGCTGGTCGCCCCTCTGGAGCCTTGATGGCACGTTTGCCGCTGTTGCGTCTGTTCAGTCTCGCGCTACGTCAACTCATGCGCGATGCCCGCGCAGGGGAATTGCGAGTGTTGTTTTTCGCGCTGGTGGTGGCGGTCGCGGCGAGTACCGCCATCGGCTACTTCGGCGCCCGCCTCAACGGCGCAATGATGCTGCGCGCCACCGAGTTCCTTGGCGCCGACCTAGTGCTTGAGGGCAGCTCGCCGGCCCGCGACGAACAGATCCGCAGCGGCACCGAGCTGCGCTTGAAGCATGCGCAGGTAGTGGAATTTTCCAGCGTAATCGCCACTGACAACGGCATTCAGTTATCGAGCATCAAAGCTGTCGACCGCGCCTACCCACTGCGCGGCGAACTGAAAAGCGCCCCGGCCCCGTTTGCCGTTGAAACAGCTGGCGGTGAACCGCAACCCGGTGAAGCCTGGGTCGAAGCACGTCTGCTGACCGCCCTGGATCTGAAGATCGGCGACAGCATCGACGTCGGCATGAAAACCCTGAAGCTGACCCGCGTGCTGACCTACGAACCGGATCGCGCAGGCAACTTCTACAGCCTCACGCCTCGGGTGATGATCAACCTCGACGACCTCGCCGCCACCGGCGTGGTGCAGCCCGGTAGCCGCGTGAGCTACCGCGAACTGTGGCGCGGCCAACCGCAGGCGCTGGAGACCTACCGGCAACTGATCAAACCGGGGTTGGCGGCTAACCAGCGAATCGAAGATGCGCGCGACGGCAATCGGCAGATTGGCGGTGCACTGGGCAAGGCCGAGCGTTATCTGAACATGGCCAGTCTGGTCGCGGTGTTGCTCGCCGGAGTTGCAGTCGCGTTATCGGCCAACCGCTTCGCCAGCCGCCGCTTCGATGCCAGTGCGCTGTTGCGCTGCCTCGGGCTGTCGCGCCGGGAAACGATGGCGCTGTTCAGTATTCAGCTGACCGTGCTGGGCCTGTTCGCCGCCCTCAGTGGTGCCGTGCTCGGCTGGCTGGCGCAACTGGGACTGTTCGCTCTGTTGCATGATCTGCTACCCGCCGATGTGCCACCGGGCGGCCTGTTTCCGGCGCTCGCCGGGATCGGCACCGGGCTGGTGGCACTGGCCGGTTTCGCCCTGCCGCCGCTCGCCGCGCTGGGCCGGGTACCACCGCTGCGCGTATTGCGTCGCGACATGCTGCCGATTCCGTCGAGCACCTGGATGGTATATGGCGCAGCGCTGGGTGCGCTGGGCCTGATCATGTGGCGCCTGAGTCTGGATCTGTTGCTGACTTTCGCCCTGCTGGGCGGTGGTGTGGCCGCTGCGCTGCTATTGGGAGGCTTGCTGCTGTTGTTGCTCAACAGCCTGCGGCGGATGCTCGCCCGTGCGCCTCTGCCGTGGCGCCTCGGTCTGGGTCAGTTGCTGCGTCATCCGCTGGCGGCGGCCGGGCAAGCGCTGGCGTTCGGGTTGATCCTGCTGTCGATGGCGCTGATCGCTCTGCTGCGCGGTGAATTGCTCGACACCTGGCAAAACCAGTTGCCGAAAAACGCCCCCAACTACTTCGCCCTGAACATCCTGCCGGCGGACAAACAGGCCTTCACCGATCATTTGATCAAGGTGTCCGCACAAGCGGCGCCGCTATATCCAGTGGTGCCGGGACGGCTGATCAGCATCAACGGCGAACCGGTGCAGCAAATCGTCAGCAAGGATTCGGCCGGCGACCGCGCGGTGCAACGTGACTTGAGCCTGACCTGGGCGGCTGACCTTCCGGCCGGCAACAAGCTCACCGCCGGTACCTGGTGGACCGGGCAACCCTCGGATGACGTGCCGGGCGTTTCAGTTGAAGGCAAAGTCGCCGAAAGCCTCAAGCTCAAACTCGGCGATCACATGGTGTTCAGCGTGGGCGGGGTCAATCGTGAAGCGAAAGTCACCAGCCTGCGCGAGATCAACTGGGACAACTTCCAGCCGAATTTCTTCATGATCTTCCAGCCCGGCACCCTGAAGGATCTGCCGGCAACCTACCTGACCAGTTTTTATCTGGCACCCGGTCACGATCAGCAGATCGTCGAGCTGTCGCGGGCATTTCCGGCAGTGACCATTCTTCAGGTCGAAGCCTTGCTGGAACAACTGCGCAGCATCCTCGCCCAGGTCACCCTGGCGGTGGAATACGTGTTGTTGTTTGTGTTGGCGGCGGGGATGGCCGTGCTGTTCTCCGGCTTGCAGGCAACCCTGGATGAACGTATTCGCCAAGGCGCGCTGTTACGTGCGCTGGGGGCGCAACGGCAGTTGCTGGTCAAGGCCCGGCGCATCGAGTTCGGCTTGCTCGGGGCGGTCAGCGGTTTGCTGGCAGCCATTGGTTCGGAGGTGGTGAGCCTGGTGCTGTATCGCTATGCGTTCGATCTGCCGTGGCATCCACATCCATGGTTGCTGGTGCTGCCATTGATCGGCGCAGTGCTGATTGGTGGTGCGGGTGTATTCGGCACACGCCGGGCGTTGAATGCGAGTCCGCTGACAGTCCTGCGCGAGGGTTGATAGACTCCTGTCTTCGTCACCACAAGAAGCTGCCATGAGCCGTTATCGCCCTCCCCGCACCGCCGGCACCGCGCTGATCACCCCAGAAGGTGAAGCGCGGATGCGCGCCGAATTCCATGAGCTGTGGCATGTGCGCCGCCCGCAGGTGACGCAGTCAGTCAGCGAGGCAGCGGCGCAGGGTGATCGTTCGGAAAACGCCGAGTACACCTATGGCAAGAAAATGCTGCGCGAGATCGACAGCCGCGTGCGTTTTCTTACCAAGCGTCTCGAAGCATTGAAGGTCGTCAGCGAAAAACCCAGCGATCCGAACAAGGTCTACTTCGGCGCCTGGGTGACCATCGAGGACGAAGACGGCAAGCAGTCGCGCTACCGTATCGTCGGCCCGGATGAGCTGGATCTGAAACTCGGTCTGATCAGCATCGACTCACCGCTGGCACGCGCCTTGATCGGCAAGGCGCTGGACGCCGAAGTCCGGGTGCAGACGCCAACCGGTGAGCAATTTGTCTATATCGTGGCGATCGACTATCCCTGAGCGTTTCAGCGGCGGGTGATCAAACCCTGCCGCGCAACGCGGGTCAGTTGCTTGATCATTTCCGGAGCGTCTTCAGCGCTCGGTGCCTGAATCACTGCCAGATCAAAACTGTCACTGGCAAACCGCGCCAGCGACTCGCCGTCTTCAACGAACTGGATCAGGAACGCGGCAGGACCGCCGCTGCGACGTGGCCAGCCATCGAGATAACGCAACAGCGTCGGCTGGTGTTTGCCGCCAAGCAGGATTTTCGGGTTGCGCTGGGTGATATGAGCCGTGATCGGCGCGGGACGTGCTGGAGGGCGTAGTGCATTCATCGTGTCGTGTCTCTGCCTCAAAAGTCTGCATGGCAGGTGAGAGGCAACACCGAACCAGCGCTTTAGCGGTATTTCGAAGCCCTGTTCCGGCTTCTGACGGCAACTGTAGAAGTCACCTGGCGCCCCGCAAGTAGCTGTTTAAATCGGCGCATGAGCAACATCCTAGATAACGTGACCGATGAGTGTCAAGAATCGGCCGCAACAAAAAAGGCCCGCACAATGCGGGCCTTTTGCTTGAGCCAGAGCGCTCAACCGGCGATGGCGCGATCCACCGACAGCTTGCCGGCGCCTTCGATCATCACCGCAAGACTGCCACCCAGCAGTGCCAGAGCAAATTCGTAACCGTTGTTGGCCATGAACAGACCGTTGCTGATGTGAACGGTGAAGATCGCCACCAGCGACAGGAAGGTCAGACCCAAGGCTGCCGGACGCACCAGCAGGCCGATGATCAGCGCCAGACCGGTAAAGAACTCGGTACCGCCGGCCAGTGTGGCCATCAGGTAACCCGGGTGCAGACCGAGGCTGTCCATGTACTGCGCAGTCCCCGCCAGACCGTAGCCACCAAACAGACCAAACAGCTTTTGCGAACCGTGGGCAGCGAAGATCACGCCAACAGCGATACGCAGAATGGTCAGGCCGTAACCGGCGCGGGTGAACAGTACCTTGTTGATCAGAGAGCTCATGTGGGTCATTCCTTTTGGAGAAGTGTGTGTTGGTTGGCCGCCATATTAATCAGTTAATTTCATGTTAAAAGCGGAAATATTCCACCATACCAATCGATTTATTTGATTATTTGCGTGAGGCTACTTTTTGTCCCCGGGGCTCCAACGACTCCCGCTCCCGGTCGAACGCCAGGTAATACTTGTTCACGCTATTAACATAGCTGACCGGCCCCATACCCACCTGCTCCATGGCGATGCGCTCGACCTGAAAGAACCACTGGTTCGGATTCAGCCCGCGCCGCCGTGCCTCGGCGCGCATGCCCTGCACCCGCTCCGGGCCGATGTTGTAGGCCGCCAGGGTGAACGCCATGCACTCGCGCTCATTGAGTTTCGGACTGTTGAAAAACTTGCGGCGAATCATCGCCAGGTACTTGGCCCCGGCCTGCACATTCGCATCAAGATTCTGGATGTTGTTCACCCCGACCCGCTGCGCGGCGGACGGGGTGATCTGCATCAGCCCGGTCGGCCCACTGCCGCTGCGGGCGCTGGGTTGCAGGGCCGATTCCTTGAAGGCCAGCGCCGCCAGATTCAGCCAGTCCATGCTTTGCGCGTCGGCGTGTTTTTGCAGGGTCGGGCGCAGTTTTTCCAGACGCTGACGATCAGCCTTGGCCAACGGATAGTGCACTTGGTAAAGGCGCCGATAGATCCGCAGAAACTCGGCGTCCTCGTTCGCCGGTTTCTTGTAGCCGACCAGGAAGCGATCAATGCTTGCCCGCAGCATCGAGGCATCACGGCGCACAAACCAGTATTCCTCACCCGGCTCGCTGATCATCAATTGCCGATCGAAACGCAGCTTGGGCAGGATCTTGCCCCAGCGTTCGGCGATCGGTTGCTCGACGATGGTCAGATGAAAAATCCCGCCCTGCACCATCTCCAGCACGTCCTCGACCGCCAGGGTCGGATCGACCCATTCGATCTTGATCGGTGCCAGTTTGCGCAGCGCCAGTTTCTGATTGAGCTGGCTGACCGCCTCCCCCGCCGCACTGCCGGTCGGCAAGGCCAGGGTCTTGCCGGAAAGCTGCTCGACCTTGGTGTAGCGACGCTCGCCCTTGATACCGACCAGCACCAGCGGCACGTTGCTGGCGATCGGCTCGCTGCTGGCCACCGCGTGGCCGGGTTGCAGATCGAGCAGCTCGCCGGGCGCGACCAGATCACCTTCGCCGCGCTGCAACGCGCCGAGCAGTTGATCCTTGGCTTTGGGAATGATCTTGAGGGTGACTTCCTGGCCGTCGCGGGCGTGGCCATTGAGGTATTGCTCGAAGGCGCGCAGGCGATGGTATTCGACACCGATGGCCTGGCCCTGGACTTCACCGGAGCTGTTGCGACTCTGGTTGACCAGCACGCGCAACACGCGACTGCTGCGTATCTCCGACAAGTCGCGGACCTTGGCGGCCGGCACGGCTTGCAGAGGCCCGGGCAAGCGCGCAACCGCCGTTATCGGCAGCAGCAGCGACGCACACAACAGGAGCAAAACCGAGGGACGATGCATCCACTCTCCGGAAAGAATACGGGGGCGTTTTCTAACCGCTGAACGGTTGAAATCGCCGACGAAAACAGAGCGCCTGGAGCGCTGACAAAGTGCAAGAGACTGGCACGAGGATGGCATTTGCGCCAACCCGAGCAGTCTCGCGGCATCAAAAGACAGCTATAACTCGTTGTAGTTCTTGGCTTTTCTTATGAATCTACAGCTCTGGTATGCTTTCCGGCCTTCGGCCCGAGGTAGCAACCATGCAACTCATCGATATCGGCGTCAACCTGACCAACCCAAGTTTCGCCGAAAAACATCAGGCCGTGCTCGACCGCGCCTACGCTGCCGGGGTCTGCCAACTGGTGCTGACCGGCACCAGCGTCGAGGGCAGCGAACAGGCGCTGGAGCTGTGCCAGCAACTGGATCAAAGCGGCCAGCGCCTGTTCGCTACCGCCGGCATTCACCCGCATTCGGCCAGTGACTGGAACGCTGACAGCGCGCGCCGTTTGCGCAGTCTGCTGCAAGAAGCAAACGTGGTCGCCGTGGGCGAATGCGGGCTGGATTTCAACCGGGATTTCTCGCCGCGTCCGCAGCAGGAAAAAGTCCTCGAAGAACATCTGGCGCTGGCCGCAGAACTGCAGTTACCGGTGTTCCTGCACGAGCGTGACGCCAGTCAGCGTCTGCTGGAAATCCTCAGGGACTTCCGCGATCAATTGCCCGCCGCCGTGGTGCACTGCTTTACCGGCGAGCAAAAAGCCTTGTTCAGTTACCTGGATCTGGACCTGCACATCGGCATCACCGGCTGGATCTGCGACGAGCGCCGGGGCACGCACCTGCATCCGCTGGTCAAGGAGATCAAGCGCGGACGGCTGATGCTCGAAAGCGACGCGCCGTACCTGCTGCCCCGCACCTTGCGCCCCAAGCCGAAGAACGGCCGCAATGAACCAGCGTATCTGACCGAAGTGCTGCGCGAAGTGGCGCTGCATCGCGGCGAAGCCGAGGATGATCTGGCAGCACATACCACAGCGTGTGCCCGCACATTCTTCAACCTGCCCACCCTGCCCTGATACACCTCAAATCCCATTGTGGGAGCGAGCCTGCTCGCGAATGCGGTGGTTCAGTTAATTAACAATGACTGACACACCGCCTTCGCGAGCAAGCCCGCTCCCACAGGGGCTCAGCGTAGAACCTGTTGACCTGTATCAAGATCTTCAGATCTGCATAGCGGCACAATACTGGCACCTTGCCAAAACTGTTTCCGCTATCAGAGAAGACCTCCATGGGTGCCTGGCTTAGCAATATCTCGCTGAAATACAAATTCTGGGCGGTCAATGCGGTCGCTTTCGTCACCACCCTGCTGCTGGTGCTGTACGCCGTGCAACTCGAGCAGCAGGCCCGCAGCCAAGCCTCACAAGCGTCTGCTCAGGCTCAGGCGCAATTGCTCAAGGCCTGGCCGGCCGGGCAGGCGTTGCCCAAGGCTGACCAGGTGCTGACGTTCAAACGCGGTGAAGCGCCGCGCCTCAACGACCAACCTGTGCTGGAGATCAGCGAAAGCAACGGCTGGAACGAGATCAATCACTTGCCGCTGTTCGGCAACAACCCGCTGATGGGTGCCGAAGTGTTCAGTCGCGCCGACGGCCAGCAAGTCGCGGTCATTGCCTATGGTCCAAGCCTGGCGCAAGTGTTCAGCGAGCGTTTTGCCAACTACGCAGTGGCGGTGTTCATCCTGATGTTCGCCATGCTTTGCGCCTCACAGCTGCTGATCCGTTTCCTGCTCAGTCAGCTCAACACGCTGAAAGACGTGATGCTGCACGTCGAGAAAAGCGGTGACCTCTCGGCCCGCGTGCCGCTGGCCTGCAAGGACGAAGTCGGGCAGATGGCCAATGCGTTCAATGCGATGCAGGCCGGTTATCAGCGCGTGGTCACCACCGTCGCCAACACCGCGCGGCAACTGGACGTCGGTGCCGCACGTCTGGCGGCGAGCATGAACGACGTGCGCCACGGCATGCTCGGTCAACAGAGCGAGACCGATCAGGCCGCCACCGCGATCAACGAGATGACCGCCACGGTTTATCACATCGCGCAGCACGCCGGTGCCACTCGCGACCTGTCGCAGACCGCCGACGGTCTGGCCGGCAGCGGTCAGCAAGTGGTCAGCCGTGTGCAGCAGTCGATTGCCGGACTCTCCAGCGGCGTGCAGCAAACCGCCGAGATGATTCAGCGTCTGGCCGAGGACAGCCAGAAAATCAACGGTGTGGTCAGCGTGATTCACAGCATCGCCGAGCAGACCAATCTGCTGGCGCTGAACGCCGCCATCGAAGCGGCCCGCGCCGGCGAGATGGGCCGTGGCTTTGCGGTGGTCGCCGATGAGGTGCGCAACCTCGCCAAGCGTGTGCAGACCTCCACCGATGAAATCACCACCATGGTCTCGGCATTGCAGGCCGGCACGCGCGATGCGGTGGACTTCATGCAGGAGAGTTCGTACAAGGCCGACGACTGCGTGCAGCAGGCGCAGGAGGCTGGCGAGGCGCTGGCGGAAATCACTGGCGCCGTGGCGCAGATGCGCGAGAGCAACACGCAGATTGCGGTGGCGGCGGAACAGCAGAGTCAGGTCGCGGAAGAGATGAATCGGGCGGTGGTGAGCATTCGTGATGTGACCGAGAATACCGTGCAGCAGACCGTGGATTCGGCGACCACCAGTAATGAGTTGGCGACGTTGGCTGGGGAATTGAGCAAGGCCATAGGTCAACTCAAACTTTAAGGGACTCATCGCGAGCAGGCTCACTCCTACAGGGGATTTGTGTGCGCAGCAGATCCTTTGTAGGAGTGAGCCTGCTCGCGATGGCGTCAATTGCAACACCATCGAATCCAGCCATTGCGCCTATCACCGCCATAGCCAACCTTGATTCGCCGCCCCACCCGCCCCGGCCTATTCTCCAACCATGTGTTCAACATGGATCGAGGAGTAGCAAACATGGGCAAACGTCACCCCAACCTTCCCGCGTGGCAATGGCGCGCGTACCCGAACAATCACCAGCACCCGACCAATCTGGTGTTGCACCTGATTGCCGTGCCGTTGTTCATCGTCGCGTTTCTGTTGATCGTCTCTGGCGTGTTCAGCCTGAGTCTGGCCAGTGTCGCCATCGGCGTGATTGGTATTGTCGCGGCGCTGGCTTTGCAGCGCCACGGCCACAGGCTGGAGGCGCAAGCCTCCGAGCCGTTCAGCGACCGCCAGGATGCAGTGTCACGCTTGCTGGTCGAGCAGTTCCTGACCTTTCCGCGGTTCTTGCTCAGCGGTGGCTGGTGGCGCGCCTGGCGGGAGCGGCACCGTCGGCATTGATTCAGGCAA
This sequence comes from Pseudomonas sp. MWU16-30322, assembly GCF_020515535.1. Taxonomy (NCBI): domain Bacteria; kingdom Pseudomonadati; phylum Pseudomonadota; class Gammaproteobacteria; order Pseudomonadales; family Pseudomonadaceae; genus Pseudomonas; species Pseudomonas sp. MWU16-30322. Next base: position 592,457 of record NZ_JAIWYL010000002.1, on the reverse strand, counting down.
AAATCGTTACAGTCTGACGACTCATGGCGATCAACTCCCCGTCCGCACTCCACAGCTTGGCGGCGACATGGCCGTAACCGTCGGCGGCGTATTCGATGTCTGCGAGGTATTTGCACCAGTCCAGGGTGCTCAGGTCGCGTAGCGGCTGCACGAATTCAATGGTCCAGGTCAGCGTGCTGCCCGGTGCCGGCTTCTTCAGATACGGCAACAATGCCGGTGGCCACGCATCCACCAGTGCCAACAGATGCGCCTCATTGACCGGCTCTTCCTTCACATCGCCACGCAAACGCACCCACCCGCCCATCTGCCGCGATTTATTGCCGGTGAACGGCATGCCGCCGACACTCCAGCGCATCGACAGATGCCGCATGAACTCCGGGGTCACGCCTTTGATATAGGGCAACTCCTGGCATTCATCCCAGTGTTTCATTTCAGCAGCGGGATAGGCCTCAACCGCCACCTCCGAGGACCGCGAAGCGCCGAAACTGCCTTGCACGATCGTTACCACCTGACCGTTCTGCATGGCCCGCCCCAACACCTGGCTGACTGCTTTGCCTTCGCGCAACACATCGACTTCGAAACTCACCGGTACTTCCGGCTCGACCGGGCCAACAAAGGTGATCGCCAGCGAACGCACCGGGCGCTCGGCCGGCACTTTCGCGCGCATGGCTTCGTATTGCAGCGCCGCGACCAGGCCACCAAAACTGGCCCGACCCTGGCCCCACTCGGCGGGAATGGTCAGTTCTGGATCGCGACGGACCGCATCGAGCAGATCGGAAAAGCGCATGACAACCTCAGCAAGCGAAAATTGAATGCTGCGATGTTAACCAGCATGAGAGAGCGCCGCAGCGTCTATTCCGGTCAAATGGACTGACAGAAAGGCCTTAAGGTCAGGAAGATATTCGAATGTGGGAGCGGGCTTGCTCGCGAAAGCGCTGTGTCAGTCACCGATGTGTCTACTGATACAGCGCTTTCGCGAGCAAGCCCGCTCCCACAAAGGGTCAATGGAGAATTCAGGATTTGAAGCAGGCAGTGCTGAGTTTGTCGAGCACCCGATCCGCCTTGGCTTCAGCCTTGATCAGGCCCGCCTGCCAGGTCGCGACGCACGGTTGCAGATCACTTTCCAGCTTGGCCCGCGCCAGCCACTGCCAGCAATCGTGCCAGTCGCCCAGCGCGCCCTGCGCCGACTTCAGCCGTGCCAGCGCCGCTTCAGGCAGGCGATCCAGTTCCGGATAGGCTTCGATGCCATAGCGCACGCGCTTGATCAGCAAGCGCAGGCGATGCCGATCGTGGGCAGGATCGTGCAGGGCCTGGTCGAGTTTTTTCCATTGTTTGTGCAGGCGTTTTTCGATGCGTTTGGCCAGGCCCTTGAGCAATCCCTGGCGCTCGGAGGCGCGCAGGAATCGCGGGAACGCGTCGAGGATGATCAGCAGCGAAGCCACCTCGGCACTCGCCGCCAGCGTCGGATACGCTTCCGCCATCTGTGCCATGCGCCGTTGCGCGGCCTGCGGTTGATCGTGCTGGAGCAGGTAGGCGGCCAACACCTCGCGATCGCGCCACGGCGTGGTCAACTGACCGACCGCCGACGCGGCGCCCTCCAGTTGTTCTACACCCGGCAAGCCACGCAAGGGCCGCAACAGGCTGCGCAAGCGGCGCACCGTGGTGCGCAAGTCATGCAGTGCCTCGGGGTCGGTACGCGCGGTCATACGCGCCTGACAGGCCAGCAAACGCACTTCCAGACTCAGGACATGAGCCACCAACCGGTCAACCAACGCAGACATCGCTTGCTCCTGATTCACATGGTTTGAAGGATGAGTCTGCCGTGGTCGGCCAGCCGCTTCCTTGCGTCAAGTCGGCAGCTTAGCGCCCGGCGCGGGATTCGCGAATATAGAAACGCGCCTTCTCGGCTTTGTTGCTGCAGCCCTCGAAACCTTCGAATTGCTGTTGGGTCTTGGCCGCCGTCAGCAACGACAGCGCCTTGGAGTAACTGACCGTGCCGGCGAAACCTTCGGCCTTGGCCAGATCCAGTTCATGCCACGCCGCATCGAGCTGACTGCCGCAGCTGTCGCGATAAGCAGTCTTGCCAGCGCAACCGGCCAATGCCAGCGCGATCAACGGCACACAGATCCAGGCTTTCATCACTAACTCCTCAAATAGGTCAACAGTCGTGCAGGTAAGACGTTACGGCGCGAAAAAAGTGCCTTGGCGCCCAGTGAATCTGCGGTGACGAAAAGATAACCCCGACGGGTCACACAGTATCGGAAAACGACTCTGCTGCCGCCCCGAACGACTCTGGCGATTGTCGCCCGCCCATGGATGGGTGCATTGTGGTGCCTTGTCGGGGGAGGAAGTTTGATGAAAAAGCGTGTCGCACTGGTGCTGGGCTCCGGAGGCGCCCGGGGCTACGCCCATATCGGGGTTATTGAGGAGATCGAAAGACGCGGTTACGACATTGCCTGCATTGCCGGTTGTTCGATGGGCGCAGTGGTCGGCGGGATCTATGCGGCGGGCAAACTCGACGAGTACCGCACCTGGATCGAAACGCTCGATTATCTGGATGTGCTGCGTCTGGTGGACGTGAGCTTTCGCCTTGGGGCGATTCGCGGTGAGAAAGTCTTCGGGCAGATCCGCAAGATCGTCGGCGAGATCAATATCGAAGACCTGCGCATTCCCTACACCGCCGTCGCCGCCGACCTCACCAACCAGCAGGAAATCTGGTTCCAGGAAGGCTGCCTGCATCAGGCGATGCGCGCCTCGGCGGCGATTCCCAGCCTGTTCACCCCGGTGATGCAGGGTAACCGGATGCTGGTGGATGGCGGCATTCTCAACCCGTTGCCGATCGTGCCGGTGGTCTCCAGCCACTGTGATCTGATCATCGCGGTCAACCTCAACGCGACCAACCAGCGCCACTACAAATTGCCGGTGATCCAGCGCCCGCCAGCCTTTCGTTCGCGCTTCGACAGCTTGCTCAGTTCACTGGGTTCGAAAATGCCGTTCCGCCGCAAACAGGCCGAGCAGTTGCTGTTGCTGGAGCAGGAAGCGTTGCGCGCCGAAGCGGGCGAGATCAACCCGTGGCTGGAAGGCAGCGAACCGGAGAGCCAGCAACCGGCAGCGGCTCCCGAACGCGAAGGCGCGCCGAAATCCGCCACCGGCTCGTTCATCATCGACAACGTCGGACCGGCATCACTGCTGGACCTGATCAACCAGAGTTTCGAGGTGATGCAGACCTCGCTGGCGCAATACAAGATCGCCGGCTATCCGCCGGACATCCTGATCAACGTGCCGAAGCGCGTGTGCCGGTTTTTCGAGTTCTACAAGGCGCCGGAGTTGATCGCACTGGGACGGGAGATTGCGCGGGATACGCTGGATCGGTATGAAAGTGAGCAGAGCAGAGAGCCTTGAAGTTCTCGGTTGCCTGTCAGGGCCTCTTCGCGGGCAAGCCCGCTCCCACAGTGGTCGGGTGTGAAACACAAATTCAATCACACCGGAGAACCCCTGTGGGAGCGGGCTTGCTCGCGAAGGGGCCAGACCAGACCACACAAAACCTACAGACTGTTCTCACTCAACAGCCGATACCCAACCCCCGCCTCCGTCACAATAAACCGCGGCCGGGTCGGATCATCCGCCAGCTTCTGACGTAAATGCCCGACCACAATCCGCAGGTAATGACTGTCCTCGGTATGCGTCGGGCCCCAGATATCCTTGAGCAATTGCTGCTGGGTGATCACCCGGCCCGGATGCCGCGCCAGTTGCGCCAGCACCGCGTATTCCTTGCGGGTCAGCGCCACTTCGACACCGTCGAGCAGCACCCGCCGATAAGCCAGATCCACGGTCAGCGGGCCGAACGTCAGCGCCGCTTGCTGGGCCTCGCCGGCCGGCGCCTGACGCAACAACGCACGAACCCGGGCGAGAAACTCCTGAATGCCGAACGGCTTGGTCACGTAATCGTTGGCGCCGCCATCCAGCGCCTGGACTTTCTGCCCCTCACTGGCGCGCACCGAGAGCACCAGCACGGGCGCGGTGGCCCACTCGCGAAACTCGCGCAGCACCTGCTGGCCGTCCATGTCCGGCAAGCCGAGGTCGAGCACCAGCAGGTCGGGTTTGTTCAACGCCGCCTGGGCCAGGCCCTCGGCGCCGGTGCCGGCCTCCAGCACTTTGTAGCCTTGTGAGGCGAGGCTGATGCGCAGAAATTTACGGATCTGTGGTTCGTCATCAATGACCAAAATGGTCGCGGTCTGGCTCATGAATTCACATCGACACAAAAGATTGGCAAGAGAGTAGCGCAGTCGCGATCAGGCTTCATTGTCCATCCCCGGTTGCGTCTGCAACGGCAGGTGCAGGGTGATGCAAGTGCCGCGGCCGTCGATGCCGTCGGCCACGCTGATCCGCCCGCCATGCGCGCCGACCATGCCCTGACAGATCGCCAGCCCCAGCCCCGTGCCCTGCCCTCCGCGATCACCCCGCGCGGCGGTGTAGAACATGTCGAAAATCTTCGCCCGCTCGTCCTCGGGAATCCCCGGGCCTTCGTCGCTGACCGAGAAGAAAATCTCTTCGTCACTGGCGCCGGCACGCAGTTGCAAACGCCCATGGGCCGGCGAGAACCGCGCAGCGTTTTCTAGCACATTGACCAGCGCCTGTTCGATCAGCGCCGCGTGCACGAACAACAGCGGCAACTCGGCGGGCACGTCAGTGCTGACCTGCAGCGGCGCCAGCACCGCACGCAGGCGATTGAGCGAACTGCCGACGATGTCTGCCGGCGACACCCAGTCCCGCGCCAGCTTCAACGCACCGTGGCCGAGGCGGGTCATGTCGAGCAGATTCTGGATATAGCGATCGAGGCGTTCGGCTTCATCGCGGGTGCCTTCGAGCAACTCGCGGCGATCCTCCAGCGGAATGGCTTCGCCGAGGGCCAACAGGCTGTCGATACTGCCGCGCATGGACGTCAGCGGTGTACGCAGATCGTGGGACACCGAAGCCAGCAGCGCACTGCGCAGTTGTTCGGTTTCGCCGTGCAGGCGCGCGGCTTCCAGATCATCGGCCAGTTGCGCCCGGGACAATGCCTGAGCCAGTGGCTGACTCAACGCGGTGAGCAGGCGTCGGCGCTGGCCGCTCAAGGTCTGGCCCTCTTTGGCGCAGACCCCGAGCAGCGCCAGCGGCCCGTCCTCCACCGACAGCGGCCACCACCACCAGCGACCGAACGGCAGCGTGCCGGTGCCCATGCCGGCCGGTTGATCGTGCTGCCAGGCCCAATCGGCCGCAGCCCGTTCCGCCTCGGTGAACTCCAGCGGCCCGCCGGTCTCGACTTTCCAGCCGCCCTGCCCGTCCCGATTGAGCAGGCACAACTGCAAATCGCTCCAGCCATTGAGGTGCTGCGCCGCAGCGCTGATCACCGCCTGACGATCCGTCGCGGCAGTCAGTTTGCGTGACAGGTCGAGCAATTCGCTGGTTTCCTCCTGCGTGTCGCGCAGGGCCTGCAACTGGCGCCGCTGGCGCGCCGCGAGATTACCGGTGAGCGCCGCCATCAGCAGGAAGAACAGCAAGGTCAGAACGTCTTCTTCGCGCTGGATGGCAAAGGAAAAATTCGGCGGAATGAACAGGAAATCGTAGGTCAGAAACGACAGCGCCGCGCACGCCAGCGCCGGCCCCAGGCTGCTGCGCACCGCCACCAGCAACACCGCTGCGAGGAACACCAGCGAGATGTTCGGCAGCGGCAAAATACTCGACACCGCCCACGCCAGCGCACTGGCCAATACCGTGGCGACCAGTGCCAGCGCGTAATCGAACCACACCAGCGTCGGCGTGACGCGAAGGCGCGGCGCAGGCTGCTCGCGATCATTGTCGAGCACGTTGATTTCCAGGCCGTGGGCCTGACGCAGCAAACGCGCCGCCAGACCACCGCCGAACAGGCGACGGCGCAGACTCGGCCGCGACTGGCCGACCAGCACCAGACTTGCCCGGCGTTCGGCGGCATGCTGGATCAGGGTTTTCGCCACTTCGCCGGCGCGCAACAACACCACTTCGCCTCCGAGGCGTTCGGCCAGTTGCTGGGCATTTTGCAGGCGCAGCCGCGATTGCTCGTCGCGCACCGTGCCGTTGTCGACGTGCACCAGACTCCACGGCAAATGCCGACGCTGGGCCACCCGGCTGGCGTGGCGCACGAGGCGTTCGGCATGCGCATCGCCATCGACGCCGACCAGCAAACGCCCGCGCACCGCCGGCGCCGCCTGACCGAGTTGGCGATAGCCTTGAGCGAGATCGTTATCGACCTGCGCGGCCGCCGTTTGCATCGCCAGTTCACGCAGCGCGGTGAGGTTGGTCTGGGTGAAAAACGCATCGATCGCCGCCCGCGCCTGTTCCGGCACATAGACCTTGCCTTCGCGCAGACGCTCCAGCAATTCACGCGGTGGCAAGTCGATCAGCAGCAGTTCGTAGGCTTCCTGCAGCACCCAGTCCGGCAGGGTTTCGCGCACCTGCACGCCGGTGATGCCGCGCACCTGATCGTTGAGACTTTCCAGGTGCTGGACGTTGACCGTGGTGTACACGTCGATGCCGGCGGCGAGCAGTTCCTGAATATCCTGCCAGCGCTTGGCGTGGCGACTGCCGGGGGCGTTGGTGTGCGCCAGCTCGTCCACCAGCACCAGTTTCGGTTTGGCCGCGAGCAAGCCGTCGAGGTCCATTTCTTCGAGCATCACGCCACGGTATTCCGAGCGCACCAGCGGCTGCTGCGGCAAACCGCCGAGCAGCGCTTCGGTTTCCGCTCGGCCATGGGTTTCGACGACGCCGGCAATGATTTTCACGCCCTGACGCAATTGCGTATGCGCGGCCTGGAGCATGGCGTAGGTCTTGCCGACACCGGGGGCGGCGCCAAGGAAAACCTTGAGTCGGCCACGGCCGTCGCGGGGCAGTTCTGCTAACAGTGCGTCGGCGCGGCCGGCGTCGCTCATGCTTGATCTCTTCAGTCAGATGTTGATGTGTTGCCAGTTATGGCCTCTTCGCGAGCAAGCTCGCTCCCACAGTCTGGAATGCATTCTTCTGTGGGAGCTAGCCTGCTGGCGATTTGTCGCGCCGCCGATTCAGAGTTTTTCCAGCGCCATGTTCAGCTCCAGCACATTCACCACCGGTGGCCCCACCAGCGGCTGTTCGATGTGCGCATCGAGCAGTTGCTGCAGGGTCGACACCGGCAGGTTGCGCGCTTGCGCGACACGCGCCAGTTGATAGGCAATTGCCGCCGGTGGCAAGTGCGGATCGAGGCCGCTGCCGGAGGTGGTCAGCAGCGCCAGTGGCACCGGCCCCTGGCCGGGCACCTGCAACTTGTTGGCGTCGTCGATCACCCGTGTGGCGAGTGCCGGATTGCTCGGCGCCAGGTTGCTGGCGCTGCTCGACACGGTTGCAAACGCGCCGGCCGAAGGACGTGGATGGAACCACGCATCACCGACGAAATCCTGAGCGATCAGGGACGAGCCGCGCACCTTGCCATCGGCATCGTGCACCAGGCTGCCGTTGGCCTGTTCAGGGAAAGCGACCTGCGCAACGCCGGTCACCACCAGTGGATAAGCCACGCCGGTGATCAGGGTCATCAGCACCAGCAGGCTCAGGGCCGGACGTATCATTGTGGACATTGCAAAATCCTCTTCCAAATTGGCAACGCTGCGCCACCTGTGGCGAGGGAGCTCGCTCCCGCTCGGCTGCGCAGCAGTCGTAAACCATTCAATGCGGTGTGTCTGACGATCCGTGGTGGCCGGGTCGGGCCTGCTTCGCAGCCCAGCGGGAGCAAGCTCCCTCGCCACAAAAAGCGGCGCCCGGCCAGTCAGTCGTTACACCAGATGCAGCGCCGTCAGCAGCATGTCGATCGCCTTGATCCCCACGAACGGCACCAGAATCCCGCCCAGTCCGTAGATCAGCAGATTGCGCCGCAGCAGTGCCGCGGCACTTGCTGCCTGTACGCGCACTCCGCGCAATGCCAGTGGAATCAGCACCACGATGATCAGGGCGTTGAAGACGATGGCCGAAAGGATCGCGCTCTGCGGACTGGTCAGGTGCATGATGTTCAGCACCCCCAGTTGCGGGTAGATCGCGGCGAACAGCGCCGGCAGAATCGCGAAGTACTTGGCGACGTCGTTGGCGATGGAGAAAGTCGTCAGCGCGCCACGGGTCACCAGCAATTCCTTGCCGATCTGTACCACGTCCAGCAGCTTGGTCGGGTCGCTGTCGAGGTCGACCATGTTTGCGGCTTCGCGTGCGGCTTGCGTGCCGTCGTTCATCGCCATGCCGACGTCAGCCTGGGCCAGCGCCGGAGCATCGTTGGCGCCGTCGCCACACATCGCCACCAGACGACCGTCGTTCTGCTCATGACGAATGCGTGCGAGTTTCTTCTCCGGGGTGGCTTCGGCAAGTACGTCATCGACGCCCGCTTCTGCCGCAATGGCCGCCGCGGTCAACGGGTTGTCACCGGTGACCATCACCGTACGAATCCCCAGTTTGCGCAGCTCGGCGAAACGCTCACGAATGCCTGGCTTGACCACGTCCTTGAGGTGGATCGCACCGAGCAGTTTGCCGTCGGCGCAAACCAGCAACGGCGTACCGCCGCTCTGCGCGATCTTGTCGATTTCCCGCGACAGCGCCGGGGCCAGATCGGAGCGTTGTTGACCGAGGAACGCCAGCAGCGAATCGACTGCGCCCTTGCGGTACACGCGGCCCTGATAGTCGATACCGGACAAGCGGGTTTCCGCGCTGAACGGCACCGCTGTCAGGCTATCCAGCGCCGGCTCGGTTTGCGGGTGAAGACCGCGCAGGTACTCGACGATGGATTTGCCTTCGGCGGTTTCGTCCGCCAGCGAGGCGAACAACGCGCCTTCGGCCAACTCGCGACCACTCACGCCCGGCGCGGCATACACCGCGCTGCAACGGCGGTTACCGAAGGTGATGGTGCCGGTCTTGTCCAGCAGCAGCACGTGCACGTCACCGGCCGCTTCCACTGCACGCCCGGATTTGGCAATCACGTTCAGCCGTACCAGTCGATCCATCCCGGCGATACCGATAGCCGACAACAGGCCACCGATGGTGGTCGGAATCAGCGTGACCAACAGCGCCACCAGGAACACCAGCGGCAGGCTGCCGTTGGCGAAGTGGGCGAACGGTTGCAGGGTCACGACCACCAGCAGGAAGATCAGGGTCAGGCCGATCAGCAGGATATCCAGCGCGATTTCGTTGGGGGTCTTCTGGCGTTTGGCGCCTTCGACCAGCGCGATCATACGGTCGAGGGTCGATTCACCGGGGTTGGCGGTGATCTTCACCAGCAGCCAATCGGACACCAGGCGCGTGTTGCCGGTGACCGCCGAGCGGTCGCCGCCGGACTCGCGAATCACCGGCGCCGATTCACCGGTGATCGCCGCTTCGTTGACCGCGGCGATGCCTTCGATGACTTCGCCATCACCGGGGATCATCTCCCCCGCTTCGACGCGCACCACATCGCCTTTGCGCAGGTTGGCGGCGGGCACCACCTGGAAGCTGCCATTGGCCATCTTGCGTCGTGCGCTGAGGCCTTCGCTGCCAGCCTTGAGGCTGTCGGCGCGGGCCTTGCCGCGACCTTCGGCCAAGGCTTCGGCGAAGTTGGCGAACAGCACGGTGAACCACAGCCACAGGGCAATCTGCGCGGCGACGAACGTCGGCACGACGTTGTCCGGGATGAAGCACAGCACGGTGGTGAAGATCGCCGTCAGTTCGACCACCAGCATCACCGGCGAACGCACCAGCTGGCGCGGGTCGAGCTTGACGAAGGCTTGCAGCAGCGCCGGACGCCACAGGGCCGAGATCGCGGTTTTCGCTTGTTCCGGTGCCTTGACGGCAGCGGGTTTGATTGCAGGCATATTCATGATCTATTCCTTAGAAACCCATGCTCAGGTGTTCAGCAATCGGACCCAGCGCCAGCGTCGGCAAGAACGTCAGGCCGCCCACCAGCAAAATGGTCACGGTCAACAGAGTCACGAACAGCGGGCCATGGGTCGGGAAGCTGTTCTGGCCGATCGGTGCGGTTTTCTTCATCGCCAGGCTGCCGGCCAAAGCCAGTACCGGAAGGATGTAACCGAAGCGACCGATCAACATGCCCAGACCGAGCATCAGGTTGTGGAACGGCGTGTTGGCGCTCAGGCCACCGAAGGCCGAACCGTTGTTCGCGCTGGCCGAGGTGTAGGCATAGAGCAACTGGCTGAAACCGTGCGGGCCGGGGTTACTGATGGTCGCCGCCGGGCCAGGCAGAGTGGCGGCAATCGCACCGAGCACCAGTACGCCGACCGGCATCACCAGCAGGGTGACGACCAGCAATTGCACTTCCCGCGCCTGCAGTTTCTTGCCGAGGTATTCCGGGGTGCGGCCAATCATCAGGCCGGCGAGGAACACCGCGATGAGCACGTTGAGCAACATGCCGTAGAGCCCGGCACCGACGCCGCCGAAGATCACTTCGCCGACCATCATGTTGACCAGCGCGACCATGCCGCTGAGCGGATTGAGGCTGTCGTGCATGCCGTTGACCGACCCGTTCGACGCCGCGGTGGTGGTCACCGACCACAGCACGGTGGCGGTGGTGCCGAAGCGTGCTTCCTTGCCTTCCAGCGGTGCAGTCTGCTCGACGGCAACGTTGTTCAGCGCAGGGTTAGGCTGATATTCGGCCCACAGCGAAGTCGCGCCGCCGATCAGGAACAGTGCGAGCATGCAGGCGATGATCGCGCGGCTCTGACGCAGATCCTTGACGTAGTGACCGAAGGTGAACACCAGGGCCACCGGGATCAGAATGATCGAAGTGACTTCGAACAGGTTGCTCCACGCGGTCGGGTTCTCGAACGGGTGCGCCGAGTTGACACCGAAGAAGCCACCGCCGTTGGTGCCCAATTGCTTGATCGCAATCTGACTGGCCGCCGGGCCGAGCGGGATCACTTGATCAACGCCCTGCATGGTCACCGCGTTCACATATTGCGCGAAGGTCTGCGGTACGCCCTGCCACACCAGGTACAGCGCCAGCAGCAGGCACAGCGGCAGCAGGCCGTAGAGGGTGGCGCGGGTCATGTCGACCCAGAAGTTGCCCAGGGTCTTCGCCGACTTGCGACCGATGCCACGGCACAGTGCAACCAGCACGGCGAGGCCGGTAGCGGCGCTGACGAAGTTCTGCACAGTGAGGCCGACCATCTGGCTCAGGTAGCTGAGGGTCGCTTCACCGCTGTAGGACTGCCAGTTGGTGTTGGTCATGAAACTGACCGCCGTGTTGAACGCCTGAGTCCATTCCTGGCCCGGCAGGTTTTGCGGGTTCAGCGGCAGGTGATCCTGGAACAGCAGGATCGCAAACAGCAGCAGGAAACCGGCGAGGTTGAACGCCAGCAAGGCCAGCGTGTACTTCTGCCAGCTCTGTTCAGCCTGCGGATCAACCCCGGAAATGCGATAACAGCCACGTTCGACCGGGCCCAGAATCGGCGTCAGCCAGGTGCGCTGACCTTCCATCACCTTGTAGTAAAAGCGCCCGAGGAACGGCGCCGGTAACAACACCACCGCAAAAAACGCGAGGATCAGCCAATAGTCATAACTGTGCATAGCCGCTCCTAGCCCCGATCCGCGCGCAATAGCGCAACCAACAGATAAATGAACAGCCCGGCTGCCAACAGCAGGGACACCCCGTCCAGAACGCTCATGGAAGATCTCCGTGTTACGGCGTATTGCCGCTTGTCGGGGCATTGTCGGAAAGGAGGCTGTAAAGGCGCGAGACCGAGGGGGTTGGCTGGGCATAAAGAAAGCGTAAAGAGTGGGTTTATGCGTTCGTTACAGGTGGGTTTTGCGTCGTATGGGCTGGCCTCTTCGCGAGCAGGCTCGCTCCCACAATTTGAAATGCATTCCCCTGTGGGAGCGAGCCTGCTCGCGAAGACGGCATAACCGCCTACATCGCACCCAACTGGCGCACAAAACGCAGCTATCCCACCGCGAACATCCCCGATACGACAGCTTTCTTCACATTACGACCTGACTCACAGCAATGGCACGCCCACTGCACACACCCTCCCCCGAGCTTTCCAAACCGTTCAGGGAGCATGCGCATGAACACACAACTCAAACCCACGCTGGGCACCTTGCACCTGTGGGGCATCGCCGTCGGGCTGGTGATTTCCGGCGAGTATTTCGGCTGGAGTTACGGCTGGGGCGTGGCCGGTACACTGGGCTTTCTGGTGACCTCGTTCATGGTCGCGACCATGTACACCTGCTTCATTTTCAGCTTCACCGAACTGACCACTGCGATTCCGCATGCGGGTGGGCCGTTCGCCTACAGTCGCCGAGCCTTCGGTGAAAAAGGCGGACTGATTGCCGGGCTGGCCACGCTGATCGAATTCGTCTTCGCGCCGCCGGCCATCGCCCTGGCGATTGGCGCTTATCTGAATGTGCAGTTTCCGGCGCTCGATCCGAAACATGCAGCGGTCGGCGCATATATCGTCTTTATGGGTTTGAACATTCTTGGTGTGAAACTGGCGGCGACGTTCGAACTGATCGTCTGCGTGCTGGCGGTGATCGAATTGCTGGTGTTCATGGGCGTGGTCGCGCCAGCGTTCAGCTTCAGCAGTTTTGCCCTGAATGGCTGGGCCGGTTCCGATGTGTTCGGTGTGCCGGCGATTGCCGGGATGTTCGCCGCGATTCCGTTTGCGATCTGGTTTTTCCTCGCCATCGAAGGCGCAGCAATGGCCGCCGAAGAGGCCAAGGATCCCAAGCGCACGATTCCCAAGGCCTACATCAGCGGGATCCTGACCCTGGTGTTGCTGGCAATGGGCGTGATGTTCTTCGCGGGTGGTGTCGGTGACTGGCGCACCCTGGCGAACATCAACGATCCGTTGCCGCAGGCGATGAAGACTGTGGTCGGCGACAACTCCGGCTGGCTGCACATGCTGGTGTGGATCGGCCTGTTCGGCCTGGTGGCGAGTTTCCACGGGATCATCCTCGGCTACTCGCGGCAGTTCTTCGCCCTCGCCCGCGCCGGTTACCTGCCGGCATCGCTGGCGAAACTCTCGCGCTTCCAGACTCCACACCGGGCGATCATCGCCGGCGGCATCATCGGCATCGCCGCGATTTACAGCGACGGCTTGATCAACCTCGGCGGCATGACCCTGACCGCCGCGATGATCACCATGGCGGTGTTCGGCGCGATCGTGATGTACATCATGAGCATGCTCAGCCTGTTCAAACTGCGCAAATCCGAACCGAATCTCGAGCGTACTTTCCGTGCGCCGTGCTACCCGTTGATTCCGCTGATCGCGCTGGTGCTGGCGGTGGTGTGCCTGATCGCCATGGCCTGGTTCAACGCGCTGATCGGGCTGATTTTCCTCGGCTTCATGGCAGTCGGCTTCGGCTACTTCCTGCTCACCGGGCAGTTGCGCGCTGACGCTCCGGCCGATGCGATGCTGACCGGCCGCTGAGGGATTTCAGATACACCGGGCATAACCAGCCTAGAATGGAACCACTGCGAACTCACTTCGCTCAAAAGTGGTATGCAGCGTCGCACGGCGAAATCCTCGCCCGTCGAACTGCCCTTAAGGAGAGCCGTTATGCCCTGGTATGCCTGGTTGATTCTGGTCGTTGCAATCGGCTCGATCGTTGGCGGATTGATGATGTTGCGCGACACCGCCAACAAGGTTGAACTGACCGATGAAGAACGCAAACGCGTTGCGCAGCGCAACGCCGAAGCGGACATCAAGGACGCGCAGGATCGCTGAATGAAAAACCCCGCCTGAATCGGCGGGGTTAGTTTTTTATGGCTTTGGACTTATCCGCACGCTTTTTAGAAGTAGAAGTACAGTCACCATTTAATTTTCCGTGGTTAAGATGGTGGCCTTGTCGCGGAGAGTCGAAATGCGTTACTCGCAGGATCACAAAGCCCAGACCCATCAGCGCATCATCAAGGAAGCCTCGGCGCGCTTTCGCCAGGACGGTATCGGCGCCACCGGTTTGCAACCATTGATGAAAGCGCTCGGGCTGACCCATGGCGGGTTCTATTCACATTTCAAGTCTAAGGACGAATTGGTGGAAAAAGCCTTGCAGGAGGCTGGCGCGCAGCTGGACGCGCATTGCGCCATGCTGTTCTCCGAGGAACGCCCGCTGGAGGCGTTCATCGACAGTTACCTCTCCGAATGGCACTACAGCTCTGCGCACGAAGGCTGCCCTTTGCCGACCATGTCCTCGGAAATGGGTCTGCGCGGTCAGCCCAGCCCGACCACCGACGCGGTGCTCAACAGTCGACTGGAACAAGTGCAAAACACGCTGGAAGGCCCATCCGCCGCTGATCGCAGCATTGTCATTATGGCCACACTGGTTGGTGCTCTGGTGCTCGCACGCAGCGTCGAAAATCCGCAGTTGGCCCAACGGATTCTCGACGTCACACGTGACACCCTGAAGAAAGATCAGGACTAGCCTTCCCAGCGCTTGAACAGCACGCTGGCATTCACCCCGCCAAAACCGAAGCCGTTGGACAACGCATATTCAATCGGCATCGACCGCGCCTGGCCGTGAACGATGTCCACGCCCTCGCTCGCCGGATCGGGATTGTCGAAGTTGAGCGTCGGCGGCACCACCTGATCGCGGATGGCCAATAACGTGAAGATCGCCTCCAGCCCGCCGGCCGCGCCGAGCAAATGCCCGGTAGCGGACTTGGTGGAAGTGACGGCGATTTTGTTCTGCTCGCCAAACACACTTTTGATCGCCGCCAACTCACCCAGATCGCCGACCGGGGTGGAGGTGGCATGTGCGTTGAGATGTTGCACCTGATCCGGCGCGATACCGGCCTGAGCCAGCGCCAACTGCATCGCCCGTCGTGCACCACTGCCGTCCTCCGGACCGGCGGTCAGATGATAGGCGTCGGCACTGGTGCCATAACCCACCAACTCGGCCAATGGCTGTGCACCACGTGCCAGCGCATGCTCAAGCGACTCGATCACCAGCAAACCCGCGCCCTCCCCCATCACAAAGCCATCGCGACCGCTGTCAAAGGGCCGCGAAGCGCGCTCGGGAGTGTCGTTATAGCCGCTGGACAACGCTCGCGCGGCGGCAAAACCGGCCAGGCTGACCCGATCGATGCAGGCTTCCGCCCCGCCGCAAACCGCAATATCCGCTTCACCGGCGCGAATCATCCGCGCAGCATCGCCGATCGCCTGGACCCCGGCAGCACAAGCAGTCACCGGTGCACCCAATGGGCCTTTCAAAGCATGCTGGATCGACACATGCCCGGCCGCCAGATTGACCAGAAACGATGGGATGGTGAACGGCGACAGACGACGCGGGCCACGACTGTCGGTGGTGCGTACAGCGTCGGCTATTGCCCCGAATCCGCCAACACCGGAGCCGATGATCGTTGCGGTGCGCTCCTGATCCCTGGCCTCGGACGGCTGCCATTCGGCCTGCGCCAACGCCTGGCGCGCCGCTTCCATGGCGAACAGGATGAAGCGATCCATCTTCTTCTGCTCTTTGGGTGGCGTGGCAAGGTCCGGATCGAAACCGGCCTCGACGTCCTCTGCCGCCGTTGGCACCATCCCGGCGACCCGGGTCGGCAGATCTGCACTCACCGCGTCCGGCAAATTGCGCAAGCCCGAGCGCCCGTCCAGCAAGCGCTGCCAGACAACCTCGACGTCACTGCCCAAAGGAGAAACCAGGCCCATACCGGTGACAACAATTCGACGCTGACTCATACCGCAGTTACCTCTGATCAATTTTTGTAGCGTTGCGCCGCCGAGCTGCGCGACAGATTCGGCGCCATGACATGCCGTGCACGCACGAATGCCTGCCATTCACCTTCGTCAGGCAGCGACGGGATGGTGATCAACTCACCCTGATCCAGACCGGCCAGCGCCGCATCCACCATCTCACCGGCCTCCATCACCATCTCCGCCGGAATACCACTGGCGTCGATGCCCGAGCGCTCCCAGATTTCAGTACGGGTAACGCCAGGCAACACCGCTTGCACCTTCACGCCAGTGCCTTCTAGCTCGGCGTTGAGCGATTGAGTCAGGCTCAACACATAGGCTTTACTCGCACTGTAGGTCGCGTTGAAACGCTCCGGAAACAGCGCCACCACCGAGGCGATGTTGATGATCGTGCCGCGTCCAGCCTCGGCGAAACTGGCGGCTGCTGCTGAGGCCAGCAACGTAACGGCGGTGACGTTCAACTGGATCAGACGCTCCAGTTGCTCGGCGTCGGAATTGGCCAGCAAGCCATCGGCTGCAACCCCGGCGTTATTCACTAACAGGCTGATGCTCGAATCACTGCGCAGGCGTTGCTGGAGTTTCAGCACATCGTCCTTTTGTGTCAGATCGGCTTTGAGCACTTCGACCTGGACACCATGGGTCTCGCGCAACTGGTTCGCGGCGTTTTCCAGACGCTGCTGATCGCGGGCGACCAACAGCAAATCAAAACCACGTGCTGCCAGCCGCTGCGCGTAGATGGCACCGATACCTGATGATGCCCCGGTGACGACGGCCGTACCTTGAGACTGGACTGAACTCATGAGAGCGCTCCTGAAATACTTTGGGATTGGCCCTCAGCGTTATTTGCATGAAGGCGGCGGAAATTATTATAGGCATAATCTCACAGCTATATGATACCCATAATTTTCAGCCCACCGACAAACGCAACGCAGCTCCCTTTGGCGAATCTCTGACATCAGAAAACAGAAAGGCCGGTCAATGACCGGCCCCTTGGCGTTGAATTATCAGCTTAGTTCACTTCCAGCTTGTCGCGATTGCGGTCCAGGATCGCCTTGCCGATGCCCTTGACTTCCAGCAGCTCATCCACCGAGGCGAATGGCCCATTAGTATCACGATACGCAACAATCGCTTTGGCTTTCGCCTCGCCTACTCCGGACAACTGTTTTTGCAGAGTTGCTGCGTCGGCGCCGTTGAGATCGACCTTTTCACCTACAGATACCGTTACCGCCTCCGTCACCATCGTTGCCTTTTCTGCCTGAGGGGCCGCAACAGGTGCCGCAATCGCGGCGATCGAAGCACTTGTGAGGAAGGCGAAAACCAGGGAGTAGAAAAAACCGTTACGCATAAATGACGCTCCATCATCGTTTGAGAAAGCAGCTTTTCCGAAGCTGCTCCTCAAACTTAGGCGATGGTTGGCGGGTGTCAAAAATGCGTCTATTACAGAATGTGAAACAATCAGGGTTCGAGACGGCGTTGCTGATAAATCCAGTCGACGATTTCGCCGTCGGGGGTGTAGCCGCTGACGGTTTCGCGCAGCAACTGACGCACGCGTGAGTAATCATCCTTTTCGACCGCGACGAGCAATTCGTGCAGGCGAGCCTTGAGTACATCCCAAGGAAGGTGATCCTCGTTGGCGGTCATGATCATCGGATGGGGTGTTGCTGCCACGTTGTCGCCGATCAACAGCTCCTCGTAGAGCTTTTCACCTGGCCGCAAGCCAGTGAACTCGATGGAAATATCGCCCTGCGGGTTGCGCTCGGAGCGAATGCTCAAGCCCGACAGGTGGATCATTTTTTCCGCCAACTCGACAATCCTGACCGGTTCCCCCATGTCCAGCACGAAGACATCACCGCCCTGCCCCATGGACCCGGCTTGAATCACCAGCTGCGCGGCTTCCGGAATCGTCATGAAGTAGCGAGTGATCTTGGGATGGGTGACCGTCAGCGGGCCGCCTGATTTGATCTGGCTGTGAAACAGCGGGATCACCGAACCCGACGAGCCCAGCACATTGCCGAAACGGACCATGGTGAATCGGGTTTTGTTTACCCGTGAAACATTAGCTTTGTCGCCAAACAAAACGGGAGCAATCTCGCGGCTGAGGGCCTGCAGCGTTAACTCGGCGAGTCGCTTGGTGCTGCCCATGACATTGGTCGGTCTTACCGCCTTGTCGGTGGAGATCAAGACGAAGTTGGCTACACCTGACTGAAGCGCGGCCTGAGCGGTATTCAGTGTACCCATGACGTTATTGAGCACGCCTTCGGCGATGTTGTGCTCAACTATTGGTACGTGCTTGTAAGCGGCGGCGTGGTAAACGGTGTCCACACGCCAAGTCTTCATGACGTCGAGAAGCTTACTCTGATTGCGGATAGAGCCGAGGATCGGAAGCAGTTTGACCGAAACCGACTCCCGAACAGCACGTTGCTCCAACTCCGAAAGGATGCTGTAAAGGTTGAATTCGCTGTGTTCAAACAAAAGAAGCGTGGTCGGTTTTAGTAAAAAAATCTGGCGACAGAGTTCTGATCCAATCGACCCGCCTGCCCCCGTCACCAAAACTGTCTTGCCTTTAATGCAGTGCTCGAGCAAATCATGTTGTGGGGGCACCGCATCGCGTCCCAGCAAGTCAGCGATGTCGACTTCTTGAATGTCTTCTACTTTTACACGGCCGCTGGCCAAGTCGGTGAAATTGGGTACGCTACGCACATGCAGCGGAAAGCCCTCAAGGAAATTAAGGATCTCCCTACGTCTGGCTCGCGTCGAAGATGGGAGCGCCAACAATACTTCCTGCGCACCAGTCACATCGATCATTTGCTGGATATGTTTTGGCTTATAGACCTGTAATCCCGAGATTGATCGATCTGCAATACTTGAGTCGTCATCGATGAATGCTACCGGACGCATCACCCTCCCCATGCGCAACGCAGCGACCAACTGGTTACCCGCCACACCCGCACCATAAATCGCTACTTTGGTAAGGCCATCGTCGCGATTGGTAAACGGGACATGTTGGGCAGCCGTAAACCAGTCGCCCATGAAATATTGACGCATGCACAGGCGCAAGCCACCGATGATGACGAGACTGAGCCACCAATAGTTGAAAATGATCGAACGCGGAACCACGGCTTCGTGGTTGCTGTACCAATACACCACCAACGCGAGAATCAGCGATGACAGACTGACCGCCTTGATGATGGCCACCAGCGCATCATTGCCGAAGTACCGCATCACCGCGCGGTACATGCCAAAACGGATAAACAGGGGGATCGCGATAACAGGCGCGCAGATGAACAGCCAGACATGAACTTTGAAGGGATTGATCATTTCATCAATACCCAGACGCACGATAAATGCCATCCACAGCGCCATCCAGACAAGAACGACGTCCGTCAGCACCTGGATCAACCGTTTCTGTCGCCGCGGTAGTTCCAGCAAAAACATGCGCAGCCTATCCATAAACCCCTGTTCCAATGTGCCTCACTCCTTGCATCAATCGGTCAACAGATTGTACGTAGGTAAGGATCAACGTCACAGATATATTATGACAAGAGGTCGAGCCCGCCGATATTCCGTCGCCCAGATAAGCAAGTCAGGCCCTCGAAGCTCAGCGGGACTTGCGCAGCGAAAGATCATTGAAGTACTCAATCAGTTGCGAGACCCGGCCCGGAAGGTAAAAGTGCTTGAGGAAAAACTCGCGCCCGCGCTGTCCCATCTCGGCAAGACGCTGCTGATCGGTGCCATACAGCGCCAGAACTGCATCAGCCAGCGCTTGTGGATCTTGCGCGGTGCAACTCAAGCCGGCATCCGCCTCGGCCAGCATCAAGGCGGTCTGACCATTACAACTGGCAATAATGGGTTTGCCGGCGGCCAGGTAGCTTTGGAACTTGCTGGGGATCGTCCGGGCGAAAATCGGATCGTCTCGCAGCGTTAGCAGCAAAACAGAAGACGCCGCATAAACGCTGGTGATTTCTTCAGAAGAAACGCGCCCCGTCAGCTCGACGTTATCCAGTCTTTCATCACGAATCTTTTCGGCGATGGTGGCTTCCATACTACCGCTTCCGACCAGAAAGAAACGAATATCGGAGTATTCCCGCAAAATCTTCGCCGCCTCGACTATTGTCTGGCAAGACTGTGCCACCCCAATATTACCGGCAAAGACCACAGAAAAACGACCGGAGAGGCGGCCGACGTTGAAGTTGTCCGGCGTCTTTGTAGTAACCGGTTCCAGCGCAGAGTTAGGGAAGAATCTGATCTTCGACCAATCACGGCAGAGGCGTTGAACAGAATCACGAAAGCCTTCTGACTGGATGAGGATCGAGTCGGAGTATCGATATATGTAACGTACAACGTACTCGATACCCTTGAGGACCTTGCCATTGTTAATGAATCCAGTCGCCTTCAAGGATTCGGGCCAGATGTCCTGAACCCACAAAGCAAGACGTGCACGTTTGAGCCACGACACGTAAATGGCCGGCAACGCCTGCAACAAAGGAGACGGCGCATAAACGAAGACAACGTCAAACTTCAATCCGCGCAATACCCAAGGCCCCAGAAAATAGCCCGAAAGAATAAAGGACAGATAATTCAGTATCAGTCCCTTAGCCGAATTTTTCCCGCGTGGATACAGAGGCAAACGTATGACCTTCGCGCCCTTGTAGTCCTCGGTCTGACAACCCGTCGAACGATATCCGGCGAAAATCTTGCCTTCCGGGTAGTTGGGTTTCCCGGTAAGCACAGTGACCTCGGCACCCTGGCTTGCCAGCTCGGCTACCACTTCGTTTATATGAAAGTTTTCCGGCCAGAAATACTGCGTCCATACCAGAACCTTCATCGCATTACTTCCCTGAGAAACACTTCAGGCCCGTGTATTGCCTGTGTTGGTTGACCGTATCCAAGATGACGTTTTACTGCGCGAGCAATCGACGTGCGCGAGGCAGGATCAAAGGTTTGTACTGGCTCGACTATATCTCGAACATAATCCAGCTCGGCGGCGATGATCGGCAATTGGCGTGAATTGGCTTCGATCAGCGGCAATCCCAAGGATTCACTGATCGATGGATAAATCAATGCGCTTGATTGGTCATACAACGCGCTGACTTCGCGGGAACTCAACTGGCCAAGATTGAAAACATTCAAGTCCCACTTCCGCTTCAATTCCTCGATCTGGAATGACAAAGCAGTATCGAACGGCACAGTCAACGCCAGACTCGGGCGCAAGCCCTGTTCTGCCAGCAGGGACCACGCGGCAATCAGTTTCTGATGATTTTTATGGGGTTCCGCACTGGCCACATAGACAAAATCGTAGATTTTTTCAGCAGGCACGTCAGCCTGATCAACATCCGCAAGCACAAACGGGCAGACGACGACCGGGGTTTGCTCCCCCAGAAATCCGCGAAGCTGCTCCGCCATGGATGGCGTCTGTACAACGAATTTATCGATACGCGTGGTAAACGCCTTCAGCATCAAGCGCTCGCCCCAGAGGCGAACCCTCGTTTTGATCGGATAGGATTTGAGGCTGTCTGATGAGAGGAGGATTCTGTTTTGCAAGAAGACTGTCACTTGCCCTTTCAAGGGAAACAAAGGCACCAACCCGTGAAAGCACAAGACTGTATCGCTCGCTTTTACGCGGCTGCGCAGTCGCCACTCAGCAGCCAACCGGGAAAACAACGTCGGGCGCACCCAATGCCGTTCGGCGCGTCCCGGTTTCATCCCGGCTTTTGCCCTCAAATCCAGCTGTTCGAAATCAATATTCGACTCCGCCACGCCATAGAACACCTGCAACAAGTTCAGGCCCCCGCCGACATGAACATTCGGTGCGTGGAGAAACAGTCTTTTAGGAATATTCAAGAGAACTAACGGCCTCTGTGGAAGGGCACTAAACACGTGACGGCCTTGCGAATGACCTGCCGGCTCTGAGGCGTAAGCATGGCACGGGCGTATCGCCGCAAGCTCCTGGCAAAAACCGCGATCAATTGCGAGGCAAGTACATGCGCGAAAGAAACGCCGTACTCACGCGCCATTTTGACGCTGTAAGCCGCCGCATCGTTAAAGCCTCGCTGCCATAGACCCGAGGCCAGACGCAGGTAGCTGGCTCCAATTTCCGAAGGCGACTTCCCTGGAATTTCTGAAGGATTCATCGACTTCACAAACCCGAGATAAAGATCCCCCGCCTCGCGGAACGCAACGTCGGCGATTCTGTTGGTATCCTGATTCTCATGGCTGCGGGCACTGATCAGTGCTTCAGGCAGATGAAGGAAACGATACCTACCAGCCATACGGAACCACAACTCGTAGTCTTGAGTGGTTCGCAATCCTTCGTGAAATGAGCCTGCCACATCAAATGCAGTCCGTGGAATCAGCAAGCTGCAGCCATGCAATGCACTTTGCGCAGTGATCCAGTACCGAAAAAACTCGGGTTGAACACTCGGCATGCATATCCGGGCGGTCCTGTTCTTTTTGAGCCCCGTAAAAATAAAATAATCGGAATAGACAATTGTGTGCTCAGGCTCACGACCGGAAAGGAAAGCAATCTGTCTGGCAATTTTATCCTCGACATATAAGTCATCGTGGCTTAACCAGGAAAAGTACTCGCCTGTCATATGCTGGATTGCCAGATTCAGCGCAGACGCTACTCCACCATTGCTTTTCTCAAGATAACGTATCGCACTGCCAAAAGACCGCGCAATGCGCTCGGTCGCACCGCCATCGTTGCTACCATCATTGACAACGATCACTTCAACATCAGCATACGTCTGGTCAAGGGCACTCTGGATTGACTCGGCTAAAAAGTCTGCACCGTTGTACACAGGTATAACGATCGACACCCGAGGTTTGAACTCTTCAGTTATCAATTTAACGTTATTGGATAGACTCATCACCGCACCCGTATTTTCTAGCGCATTTCGAAATCAACGTACCCAACAATCAATTCAGTGTGTCTGCTTTCTCACGGTGCCTCGCGGTGCTGTAGAACAACGATAAGATCATGCCTGGAATATTGACGATCAACATGCCGACTCGAAAGCTGAAGTAGATAGTAGCGAATGGTGCGGTTCGAGCGGCGAGTTCTACACAGACTCTGGAAAAAACCGACTCACCTACGCCTACACCGCCGGGCGTGATAGGAATCACGGAAAACAAGTTGCCAAACACACCGGCTATGGCGGTGATCTGGGGATTGGCCGCATAGGAAAATATCGAAGCAATGCTGATCATGCCGATAATCACAATTCCTGTTGCAAGCACCGACACCGCCAGGCAAAGGAGCAAAGTCGGCCACGCACGAAGGTACAGGAGAATCGTAACCCCGAACGGATGCAGGTAATGACGAATTTTGATGGGCAGATAGTCAATGACGGAATAACGAAGAGCCAGATAGATCCCCAGCAACCCGAAAACCATCGCCCCAATCAATACGTAAGCCAAGGTCTGAATCAGCCCTGCATACTGAAAAATGTCGGCGTCTGGTGAAATGGCCTTCGGCAGAAGAAACGAAACCAGCACGGCGATGGAAATCAATCCGATCATTGCAAAAACACGATCAGCGACAATCGACAGCAATGCGGTGGATCTACCATTTTTCAACAAGCGGAAAACCTGTACGCCCCTGATCGCATCCCCACCCGCCGCGCCAGGCAACCAGGTAGAGAAGAAGCTACCAATCAGTTGGAGATTCAGAACCGTGCCCAGGGGAATATTGTTGCCCGTGGCGCGTAGCAACAGCCACCAGCGAAAGCCACTGATAACGATACCCAGAAAAAGACAGACCAGCGCCGGAATGAACAAATCCAGATTATCAAAAACCACCAGGATCGAACGAAAGTCGAGTTGCCCGCTGTTCAGCAAAACCCAGACCAGAACCACCGCTAGCGATAGTTTGATCAAAAGCAAAATATGATTCTTCTTGAACAGCAAACGAAACATCATTGTTAACCTTGTTGTCTTTCCCGTGAACGGCGTTCTCGCCGACACGAGATGAGATAAATCCAGAATCAGACAGTTTTCAGCAACAGCGTGTTGATTTTAGAGTTGAAGCGCTTGCGGCGTAACGTCAGGAATAACAGCAGCGCAATCATCGTGATTGAAGAGCCGATCGCCCAAGGCAGTGACTTGGGTTGATATTCCATTCGAATAATAAAGCTGCCAGCGGGCACGACTACTCCACGGAATGCCTTGTCAACCTTGAGAATAGACACTTTTTTCCCATTCAGAACCGCAGTCCAGTTGGAGTGCCAGGTGTCCGAAAGAACCACCAGCGACTCGTGATCCGCCTCGCCGGAAAGAATCACCTCGCCATTTCGATAGGAATCTATGGAAACAGGCAAAAGGTGCTGTGCGTAGTCGGAAGGCAAATCAACACTATCTTTCCCTGCCATATCGTTGCCGCTGATGGCGAATGCACGAGGCAACACACACTTGTTCTCCATCACTCGAGTAGCCAGGCTGTGATAAACCTCTTCGAAACCGCGCGCTTTCAGTTCCGTTTCGTACGCCGTGTAAGTCAAAGGCAAGAGCACATACTTGACCCCGAGGAAATTCATCGCATCCCAGTTGATCGTATTGGTTTGCGGCTTGTCCTGAATCAGGATCAGAGATGGAAACGAGCCCAACGGGGTGGTTTCGTGATAACCCAGTCGCTGCGAATTCTCGAGATTGATCGACGCGTAGAAGAAATCTCGAAATTCCGGCAAGCCGCCCTGATTGAGTGTGCTGACTTCCTGGATTTTGAACGCCGAACCCAACTCCGGATAGAGTCCACCCTGGCCGAAGTTCATTGTCCGGTAATTGCCAATGTTGTCTTTTACAAACTGCAGAGCGGGCGGCATGTTGGAAAACAGGTCATTTCTTTCGAAACGTACCATCTTACCCATGAGCATGAGCTCAACGAACATGACGACCACTACGCTACCCAGCACCGCGCGCAGAATCGTCGGACTCGATATGAATCTGGCGAACAACGCTACAGCGACTATAAGCGTCGCCACCGCTGCCAATAACTCCAGCGATTGAGTCTTGTATTCCAGGCGTGGCTCTTGAAGGCCGAAAACGCCGTAGATCTTGATAAACGCCCAGATACCAAACGCCATCAACGCCAGACAAGGCAGAATGCGAACATTCTTCGCCTGCAGGTTATGTGCCCCGAATGCGACCAGGATGATCAGCGGGAACATGATGACCGGCCACCAGTACTGGTTCCCGATATGCCCGATGATGGGTAGATGGACAAACAGTTTCTGAATCCAGACCGGATCAAAAAGCCGTACGGTGACAAAACCCGCCACGGCAATACAGATAGCGACCAGACACTTGAATTGCGGCATACGCTTGGCAAGCGCACACCCTGCAAGCCCGATTGCAACAACACCACTGTGGAAAACCGTATTGCCGATGAACGAACCCTGTCCATTGAAGGACGCGGCCAGCGGTTCTGCTGCGTTATACGATTCGAACAGATGCGACGACGAAAAGAACGACATGATGGCGTTGGGAAAACGTAATTCCCAAAAGTGCCGTTTCGAATAGTCTTCAAGAGTGCCGAGGCTTTTCAGATTTTCCAGAAACGGAAAATAGAGCGGTGCCAAGAGCATAATTGTTCCCAGCAGACCCATTCCCAGGAAAAACAAAGCTGTTACTGCTGTCTTCGCGGAGTACTTCCCACTCTGCACACAATTGACCACGAAGCCGAAGATGATGCAGCCCATTGCGATCAGGGAGGTAATGGTGGTCGGCATGAAAGTGCAGGAGAAAAACAGCGAGAACGCGAGAACCACCATGCACCAGCGCAGTATCGAGAGTCGCAAGACAAATGCCATCGCCGCGTACAGGCAGACGGGGACATACAGATAACTTTGCGTTACGTTCGAGCCGAGATTCGCCGTTATGTATCCGTTTAACAGATAAAAGACGCTCGCAGCGAGTGACGCAACCGCGGAAAGCCCCAACAACTCCCTGACAATTCGATAAGTGAAGAACACCCCGAAATAAAGTGCCAGCAAGATAACAATGTTATAAGTAAGTGACCCACCTCCCAGCAGAGCATTTACCAGCGTCATTGCAGAAAATTTCTGATCTACAAGGGCCTCTGGCCCCAGTGCTCCGGCTGCTGAATACGGGTTCCAATAAGGGGTCTGACCATCGCGGATACTGTTAACCATGAATTGCATCATGGGTTCAGATTGATAGGTCGCGCCACCATTATCGTTATACCCAGCCCACCATCCCGTTGTATTGGGTATGGTGTAGAAGGGTTTAAGGGGAACTGCCGTGTACGCTCCCGTAATCTGATCGGTCAATCGCAGACTGGCATCCTTGAATATCACGTCTGGAAATGCTGCCACCAACAGCAACAAGGCCACCAGGCAAGCTTCAACAGTTTTACGACTAACTCTGACTCGATCTTTTACGGCAGCGAAAAAATTATACACGGGACTTCCATTTTCTTAATTTATAGGTATCAAAACCAGTAAACCAATTTGGTTTTATGCAAAAACGCCCGGATCAAGCAATACCCAAAACCAAGACCTTCCTTGCGGAAGATGAACTTTGATACACCACGTTCACGTACACCCTGAGCGCCGGCGATGTATTTGACTTCCCCCCCCATCAAGATCGACTTGAAGGTAATTTCAGGACTGATGCTGAACCGGTTCTGGCTCAGACCCACGCCCAGGGTTTCCCGACGACGGAACATCTTGAATGCGTAAGTCGAATCGGGAATGTATTGACCCAGTGCGATGCGCACACCGATACGGAAGAAGAACTGGAAGAACTTGTATTTGAACGGAATGGTGCCGTCATCGCCAGCCTGAATATAACGGGAACATTGGGCAAGAATCGCACCTTTCTCCATTTCGTTATAAAGCGCCGGAATCAAATGGATCGGGTCAACAGCGTCCGCCGAGACAAAGATGCAGTAGCGACCGATGCCGTGAGCGGCACCGAAACGGACGACTGCACCATACCCGCGGCGATGCAGGGAACGGCTGATCACTCGAACCGGCAATTCGTCTCTGTTCGCATTGCCCCAGGCCATCGCCAGGCTGTAGGTTTCGTCGTCGCTTTTATCGTCGACAACGATGACTTCGGTAGTGAACGCCTGATTGGCGACCGCTGCCTTCACGCTATCGAGGATACCCACGATGTTTTCCGCTTCGTTCAGACACGGAATAACGATTGTGAGGTCGATCGGATCTTCTACCGAAGCACTGGGTGACTGGACGTTTTCGGGCGATGAAGGAATAGATTCGTTTACGGTCATTTTGCTCTCTCAAATAAAGCCGTCTAAGCGCGGCTTTTATCAGAATGAAATAGTTAACCAACCAGTTTTGCCGAGTACGGTATCGCACGAGTCAGTGCAGCCAAGATCAGGCACACCGCAAACGTGGACAACGACAGGCTGAAAATCGCGGAGAATGTCGACATCGATGCAAGATTCAACGTAAACCCGAACATCCCTGCCTTGATTAGATCAATAACCAGCAGGTGCATGAAGTAGACCGGGAAAACGATGCTGGACAAAAACGCAACCGGCCGCACCAGTAGCGGAGCAACGCGAATTTTCCGGATCAAATGGAATGCTGCACACGATGCAATCAGCACGTTAGGACTGAAGTACAGGAATGCAGTTTCGTCCGGCGTCGGCGACAACGAGTTGAAGCGCCAACTGAGCAGAAATGTCGCCAGGCTTGCCAGACAAAAGACCAGAGCACTGCACCAAGCGGGAATTTTGTTCAGGATATCCGAACGTACGATGTAGAACCCCAGGAGGAAATAACCCGGCCAATTGAGGAAGCTCGTCAGCGTCAGGTGAGGCAGGATACTGACCGGGAAATAGACCGTCACCGAGTTGATCAAGAACCACACTCCGAAGAAGTAAGCGGCCAACCGCTTGCTGCTCAACAGTGCCACGGAAATTGGTTGCAGGACCGGCAGGAGGATGTAGACACCGATAGTCATGTAGACGAACCACAGGTGATACATCACCGGCCCGCGCAGGGCTTGAGCCAGCGCATTCGGAATATCCATCGGTTTGCCGGTCCAGTAGTTGATCCAGAAAACGTGCAATACACTCCAGAAGGCTAATGGAATAGCAACTTTTAGAACTCTGGAAACAATCCCTCCAAGTCCTTTGGACATGTCTCGGCCCAGTAGCAGCGCACCAGAAAGCATCGCAAACAGAGGAACAGCTACACGTGCAATCGAGTCAAGTGCGTTGGCCACCAGAAAACTGTTCAGTTCGATGTTTCTGAAGTCGTAGAAAATCGGCGCCGAAATATGAATGATCAACACGCCGAACATTGCGATCAATCGGCATGCGTCCGCCCAGGCTAAACGCCCTGGATCTTGTTGTTGAGTCATGGGTGGCTCAATCCTTGGAGGTAAGAATGATTTTTTCCAATGGCGCCCCGACGATCACTCCATCGATGCTGGTAGCAACTACTTTGAACAGGACCGCGTCATGCATCCAGTGCAGTTGCACATGTTCATGCAACGTGCCATTGGCAATCGCTGCAACAATCGAATAATCCCCCACCGCCAGTATTGGCAACTTGAAATGAAACGCAGCATCGACCCGCTTACCGCCCCGGACTCTGACAGGCGACTCCTTGTAGGAGTGATAGGTGTTGCCACCGATCAACGGCTGCCCCAGCCGATCTTTGATGATGAAGCCGATAATCGGCAAATCAACGTCGTGAATGGCCTTGGCCGTAACTTTCACAACAACGTCCGCACCGCCTTCACAAACGGTCAGTTGACGACCTTTTGCATTGGTAAAGCTGACGTTGAGAATTTCTGCGCCACCTGTGCCAAACGTCGATGATTGCGGATTGAAGCCAAAAGATTCGATTTCCTGAACACCGTTGCAAATCGTCTCATCATCCTGCGTGACAATCCGCTGCTCGATGATCTCGCCTTCCGGCTCTTCCTCGATGACTTCTTCGATCTCTTCGATCTCTTCGTCTTCTACGGCGACTTCTGCGACGGGGGCAGCACCCTCGGCGCCGGTATGCTGCATGTAAAGCTGCGCAAAGTATTTTTCGCAGACATCTTTCGCCGTGCCGGCATCGCGAACGACTCCACCTTCCAGCCAGATCGCGTGATCGCAGAAAGCGGTGACAGCGGCCAGGTCATGGCTGACGAAAAGAATCGTGCCGCGCTCCTGAAACTGACGCAGAAAACGCATGCATTTCTGTGCGAAGAACGCGTCCCCTACGGACAACGCTTCATCAATGATCAGAATATCGGCATCGACATGGGCAATGACCGAGAACGCCAGGCGCGCCTGCATGCCACTGGAATAAGCCTTTACCGGCTGGTCGATAAAATCGCCAAGTTCGGAAAAATCGACAATCTTCTGAAAGCGCTCTTCGATGCACGACTTCTTCAGCTCGAACAGGCTGGCATACAGATAGATATTCTCGCGGCCGCTGAATTCAGGGTTGAATCCCGAACCCAGCTCAAGGACTGCGGCGACTTTGCCGTTGATTTTCACCGAGCCTTTGGTGGGTGTCAGGGTGCCGGTCAACAACTGCAGGAGGGTACTTTTACCGGCACCATTTCGCCCGATAACACCCACTGACTGCCCTTTAAGCACTTCGAAATTGACATCTTTGAGCGCCAGGAAGTCTCGATAGTAGTTGCGCTTCCAACCCAGAAAGATCTGCTTCAGACGATCATGCGGCGCATCGTAGATGTGGTACGCCTTTTCTAGACCAACCACCTCGATGACAGGCTGCGGCTTTACTTCTGTAGTCATGTCCATACTCATAAAACGTCCGCAAAGCCGTGTCTGACAGATCTGAAGAAACGCAGGCCGAGCCAGCAAACAACCAAACTCACGCAGGAGTAGATCAACAGGCCCGGAAAATTGGGAATCACGCCGTTAATCATCACCAACCGTGCCTGTTCGACAATGAATGACAACGGATTAAGCATGATCAGATGACTGGCCCATGGCGGTAACTTGTCGAGGGGATAAAGAACAGGCGAGAAGAACATCAATGCCTGGGTGATGACGATCGTCAGTTGCGCGATATCTCTCAGGAACACCCCAAGCGCACTCAGGAACCAGGTAATGCCCAACAGGCAAAGCACCAGCGGCGCAATGACGATTGGCAGAAATACGATGGTCCACTGAAGGCTGCCGTTGACGAACAGTGCAATGGCCGCCCAAGCAACGATACTGAGGCACAACTGAAAAATCGCCGAGCCAATGGGGACCCAGACCAGCAACTCGACCGGGAACACCACTTTCTTGACGAAATTGGGGTTCGAAGTGATCAGGTTGGGCGCACGGTTTACGCATTCGGCAAAGAACGTAAAGACAATCAGGCCGGGAAACAGCATCAACGCGAAACCGGTAATACCCTCAACACCAGGCCAGCGAGAAGGCAGGAAATATCCGAACACCACCGCGTACATCGCCAACGTCAGCAGCGGCGTGATCAGCGGCCACAGGACACCCAGCAGGGCGCCCTTGAATCGCATGTCGACATCGCGCTTGATGAGTTGCTTGATAAGATCGAAATGCCGGAGATGGGCAGTAAAGATATTCTGACTCAATTAGAAAGCCCTATTGATGCTTTGGTGTGATTTCCCAGAAACGCAAGAAATGACTCCTTCATGCGCTCCAGCGTGAAATCCTTCATGAAGCATGAATAGCCGTTGGCGGCAAAACGAGCGTAAGCCTCGCCATCCTGCACAGCCCTTTCTAACTGACTGATGATGACGGAGGTATCCAGCGATTCGCACAGAAAACCAGCATCATTGGCCTTGATGTACTTCGCCGGAGAGGCATAACTCGGCGCATGACAAAGCACCGGGCGGCCAGAAGCGAAATACGTAACAAGCTTCGAGGGAAAACTGTTACTCGACTCTTCATGGTACTCACCGGAGAACCAGTAAGGCATGTAGAGAAGATCAGAATCGGCAAGCAGTCGAATCGTTTCATCCTGACTTTGCCAGCCAAGATATTCAAAGTTCGAGGGACTTTGGGTAAACACTTTGAACGCCCCCCCCATCACCCGCACACGAATACGCTTGCCGGCAACTTTCCAGTTACAGGCATTCAAGGCGTGTTGCAGACATTCCCATTCCGCTTGCGCGTAGAACTGGCCAGCCATGGCAATGATGAACTCATCACGATCATGCACTTTGGTAGCTGGCTGCAAGGCCAGTTCACGAGGCAACCCCGCGATCACCGGTGCATTCAAGACACGGTATTTGTTCGTGTAATTCTCGGACATCGCCCACGATGCGGTGGCGCACGACGCACTGCCTTTGATGACCTGGTCAAACTCCTTGAGCAAGCGACGACGGGTAAAACCGTCGATGAGATTCGCTTGCAACCACCAGCCGAATGGGTCCCAGACCTGAGTCAGGAGTGGGACATTGAGCGCCTTGGTCACCTGGCGAGCCAGGCGCACCATGGTCTGGCCTTGCAGAACGACCCAGACCGCATCAACTTTCTGTGCTTTGGCAAATTCGACAATTTGTGGAAGCAACTCCCGTTGAACACGGTTGGCCTGGACCAACTCGAACGGGAAAGCCGACAAAATCCCGGCCTTGCGAGGCAATACACGTACCGCGGCTTCCCGCGGCTTGCGTAGAAGAAGCTTGGGGACTTCGTCGAGCTCCGCAGGGATCTCCGGATTCAACGCGGGGTTGACCACTGCGCAGATGGCCACCTGATCCTTGGGCAAAAAGCCAACCAACCGATCCAGCACCAGACCGGCGGTAAAGTTACGGCACGGTGGTATATCAGTTAAAAGCAGTACTTTCATTTAGCAGCAACCGTTTTATAGATCTCCGCCAGCCGCTGTGCGTACAAGTCGTCGCCATAATGTTTTTCGGCAATCTCTCGTCCTTTGCGACCGCGTTCTTCACGCTCTGCCGGATTGTCGATCAGATGTTGCAGAGCGCGATAAAGCCCTTCGCCATCGTGCATTGGCACTGACACCCCGACTTCCGGAGCGAATGTCACTTCCGGCAACGAAGTGCCTTCGAACACGATTACCGGCTTGCCGCAGGCAAACGCTTCAATGGCCATTACACCGAAGGCTTCAACAATCGATGGCATGAGAAAGATGTCGGATGCAACAAACGCATCACGGGCCAGTTCTTCGTCATTGGTCCAGCCTAATTCAACGAGCTGAAATCGATCCTTGAACTGCTCCATCAACCCTTTGCTGTTGAGCGTCAACAGGCACACCGGCTGCTTGGCGCTGATGCGCTCCAGCGCCTGGATGATGTAAGGCAAACCTTTGAACTGATTATCGACTGCCCGGAAGCAGATGACCAACGCGTCGTCAGGAATGCCAAAACGCTTGCGCGCATCTGGCGAAGCATTCGGGTTAAAGAAGTCCAGGTCCAGGCCAAAAGGCACTTGATGGATATCAACGTCCTCGAAAAGAGGCGAAGCCTCAACCATATCGCGCATCCACTTGGACGCCACGATGACATCGAACTTAGATCTGTTGTACGCACGTTTTTTGTACTGAAACAGAAAACGTGTCGTGTCCATCAACAGCGGGAAGTGAATGTCCAGGTCGGGGCACTTGCCACAACCGGTCATCCAGCGCTTGCACTCGAACGGGTAGACGCAATGTCCTGTCATGGCCCACGGGTCATGCAGTGTCCACACCGTTGGCTTGCGACGAGTGATTTCGGGCAGGTCGCCAAGGCTCATGTAGCCCGAATGAATAATGTGCAGGTGCAACACATCCGCTTCCTCGAACGCAGGCATTTTCATCATCTGCCTGGCATTCGTGTAGAGCACTGATTGCATTGAGGTCAAACGCTCAACCCGATTGAGGATCCGGTTGATTTTCCTTGTATTTTTCCCCTCGAACGTCAGCACGTCCGGGTTTTGAGTGTCCTTTTCCCAAATAAGATGCCGGGATTCGACATCGTATTTTTTTAGAAGCGGCGTAATGGAAAGACCATTAAAACGACGACCAGGGGACTCGTAGCCATTGACCTGAAGAACCTTCATTTCTGGGAAGAACCTAGTTTCAGTGCAAGACGTGCAATCAGGCTCTCGGCAATGATCTTTTCGCGACGAACGAGATCAGCCTGAATGCCATTCAAGTTCGTTTCATGATTAGCCAGCTGACCTTCTTTCTCTGCAACCCAGTCTTCGCGACGACGAACGTCGTTTTCCAGATCACGCAGATTGGAGTAATGCGCGTCAAGTTGAGCTTCTTTTTCGATGAGATACTGCAGACGTTCCTGTACTTGTAGTTCACGCTGCTCCAGATCGGACTCAAGCGCTTCGATACCCAGGTTTTGCAAAAACTCCGGCTTCCACTCGGTAATCGGGAAATCGAAGAGTTCACGTACCGGCTTCAGCTCCGTAGCGCTGGAAATGCACAGAATCGAATTGGGTGGAGTTTCATCATTACGCGTGAGCTCGGTAACGCCGTCCAGCCCCTCATAGAAAAACTCTTTATTCGGGTAGGCGTCAAAATGCTCTTCCTTGATCCAGTGAACAAGGTGATGAGGGTTGCCATCCGCTTCGTTGAAGGGAACGTTGACCATCAGACGTTTCCGGCAATCCACCTTAAGCGCAAAGTTCAGACCATCGACTACGTGCTCCAGCGCGTGGCGTGAAACAACGTAGTCAAAAGTTTGAGCGTCGCGAACGAACGACTCGGCATCACCATTCACGTACTCGATGTTCTTCGAACCGTAATTGTCTTTCGCGTATTGAACCGACTCGATGCTCGGATCGATACCTACAATCTTGGCACCGAGGATTTCACCAAGCATGAAAGTACCGTGGCCAGTGCCACAGCCAATGTCAAGAATCTTGATACCGGATACCAGCATCGACGGATCGCGCAGGATGTCGGCTTCGATGACAGCACGAAACAGTTTATAACTACTTTTATGGCGGACTACTTCATCCCGGCCGTGAGTCTCACCCGGCACCAGACGCTCACCTTCATTATAAATTGCGTCTAACGTCTGATTATTCGTGCTCATTTCAAATCTCACTAATTCTTGTGCTTGCGCTAATTTCGGATTACTTGGACCAGACAGTCCGATTGATAAAATCTGTATAACTCAAAACAATCCGCAACACTTTCTGCGATACCAGTCCACCTTCGTAGTCTGGAACCACGCGACGCACGGCACCTGCCTGATCCTGGCTGGTCACGATACGCACGGCATCAAGAACCCGCTCCGACTTCAGGCCGCTCATGATCAGCGTGCCTTGGTCCATGCCTTCCGGACGCTCATGAGCATTGCGGATGGTCACAGCGGTCAAACCGAGCAGCGAAGCTTCTTCGGTGATGGTTCCGCTGTCGGACAGGATGCAGAACGCTTCCTTCTGCAGCTTGATGTAGGCAAAGAAACCGAACGGCTTGAGGAACCGGATTCGCGAATCCAGGCCGTCGAGACCCAGAGCCTCCAGACGCTGACGAGTACGCGGGTGGGTGGAAACGATAACCGGCATGTCGTAGGTTTCAACCAATGCCTTCAAGGTATCCAGCAGATCCTGCAGGTTCGCCGGCGTGTCGACGTTTTCTTCTCGGTGAGTACTCACGACGAAGAATTGCTTCGACTTCAGACCCAGCTCGTCGAGGATCGGCGATGCCTCGATCTTTGGCATGAAGTGCTCAAGCACTTCTTCCATGTGGGAGCCGGATTTGATGATGCGATCCGGTGGAATTCCTTCGTCGAGCAGATAGCGACGAGCATGCTCGGTCAACACCAGATTGATGTCGCTCAAATGGTCGAGAACCTTGCGGTTCAGCTCTTCCGGAACACGCTGGTCGAAGCAGCGGTTACCGGCTTCCATGTGGAAGACGGGGATTTTTCTGCGTTTGGCAGCAATGACGGCCAGGCAGGAATTGGTATCGCCGTAGAGCATCAAGGCGTCCGGCTTCTCGGCTTCCAGCACTTCATCGGCTTTCTCGATGACCCGTGCGATGGTTTGCGCGGCGTTGGCGCCGACTGCCCCGAGGAAGTGATCCGGTTTGCGGATACCCATTTCCTCGAAAAACACCTCGTTCAACTCGTAGTCGAAGTTTTGTCCGGTGTGCACGAGGATATGGTTCGTGTGCTCGTCAAATTCGGCGATCACACGCGACATCTTGATCAGTTCAGGACGGGTCCCGACAATCGTCATTACCTTAAGCATTAAGTTGCTCCTGAATGTAGGAAAGCTTCAACAGCAACTTCTTCACACCTTCGATATCCAGGCGCTCGGTATTATGGGAAGTGTAATCTTCGAAAGCGGAAATCTCAGTCTCGCCTTCCACCACGAATTTTGCGTAGTTCAGGTCGCGATTGTCGGCAGGCACGCGGTAGTACTGACCCATGTCCTCGGCTTTCGCCAGCTCTTCACGTGCAACCAGCGACTCAAACAGTTTTTCACCGTGACGAGTGCCGATGATGCGAATTTCGTTGTCTTTCTGGAAAAGTTCTTTAAGTGCCTGGGCGAGCACTTCGATAGTCGATGCAGGCGCTTTCTGAACGAAGATATCACCCTGACGGCCGTGTTCGAAGGCGTGCAGTACCAGATCGACGGAGTCTTCCAGGGACATCAGAAAACGCGTCATGGTCGGATCGGTGATGGTGATCGACTTGCCATCGCGCAGTTGCTCGATAAAGAGCGGAATCACCGATCCACGGGAAGCCATGACGTTGCCATAACGGGTAGCGCAGAAAACGGTTTCGCCTTCCGTCTGCATGCGCGCCTTGGCAACCATGAGCTTTTCCATCATTGCCTTGGAAATGCCCATTGCGTTAATTGGGTAGACAGCCTTGTCCGTGCTGAGCACGATAACGCGGTCGACCTTGTTCTCGATCGCTGCCTGCATGACGTTGTCGGCACCGAGTACATTGGTGCGCACCGCTTCCATCGGGTAGAACTCGCACGATGGGACCTGTTTTAACGCTGCTGCGTGAAAAACGTAGTCAACGCCTTTCATCGCATCACGAATGCTAGCGTAGTCGCGAACGTCACCAATGTAGAACTTGAGCTTTGGATTGTTCAGCGCAATCCGCATGTCCTCTTGCTTTTTTTCGTCACGGCTGAAAATGCGAATTTCTTTGACGTCAGTTTTCAAAAAACGATTAAGAACAGCATTACCGAATGAGCCTGTGCCACCGGTAATCATCAATACTTTATTATCAAACATTATCTAAACCTTGCGCTTAATTGAAGTCATGCATATTTTTGATCAACACAGGCCATTCCGGGGCAACGTAGCCTGTCGCCTCCGCAAAACGGTCTGCATTCAACGAACGATCAATTGTCAGCCTATCGGAAGGGACAATCTCCGTGTCTTTCCCGTAAGTGTTCGCTACAAGCTTTAGCAAGTCGTACTTATTAATAGGTTTTGCGGCCACATGGTACAAGCCGTGCAAGTGAGGTCGTGGCAGGACGAACTCGTTGATCACTCGCGCCAGCTCCATGGTCGGCAGACCGGAAAACACGGCACCGGTAAAACCGTCAACCTTGCCTTGTTGCGCGAGGAACCAGCCGACAAGGCTGCGGGCACCGGACAATTCACGACCGATGATCGATGTGCGCAAAGTGATCGCGTGTGGGTAATCCACTTCGCCCAGCAATTTGGAGCGACCATAGAGGTCGTAGGCATCCGGGAAATCGGATTCGAGGTAGCCGCCCTTCTTCCCGGAGAAGACGCAATCGGTACTGATGTGCACCAGTCGAGCGCCACTGGCCTTGCACAATGCCGCCAGACGATGCGGCAGCAGCGTATTGATCGGGACGGCCATCAGCGGGTCGTTGGCATCAGACAGTTGCTTGACCAGTCCTACGCAGTTGATCACGACATCGGGACGGACCGTACCGAAAGCCTTGATAAGAGAGTCCTGACTTTCGACGTCTACGCCCAGCACGATGTTCTCGGCCAAGGTCGGTGAAAAAAACTTGCGCGCACCTTCACTTCGAGCCGTACCGAAAACCCTCAACTCGGGGTTAGCGGACAACACTCGGTAGGCTGCGTTACCCAGCATTCCGGAAACACCCAACACCAAAACTTTCATTACCTTACTCCTCACTTCCCAGGTCAGAACCGCTGTTCGTGATCTGGTTCCTACTCATCAGTTGGACGTCTTGATGCGCTGCTTCCAAAGGAGGGCGTATCGCGAATCTCTACTCAATGCGAGGCAAAGCCCCTCGGCAAATCCGGAAAGCAAAAAATCGACCCGATTCCAGAAGCACCAAAACTCAGGTTAATCACTCCCCGGGAAACGCCTGCCAGGAACCCGCTGTTCATCCATGCAGCCAGGTAATGCGGTTCAGGCTTCGAGTACGCCTGCAAAGAGGTACTGCCGAATACACACATAAACCCATACCGGCAGCAGCGCTACCGGGATCTTACAAGGAGAAAGTCGCATCAGCAGCTAGCCTTATGCCATCACCTTATAAAAACCAGCGAAGTTTAACATACAATTTTCTATTATTGAGAGCCGGGCGACCGCTTGCCATCCACGCAACACACCATGTTGCAAGGATTTGACACTAACTGCAGCACATAGCGAAAAAAGCGAACAAACCAGTCGCTCTCGCTCAGGCCTCCGCTTTACCAGCGTTGTATCTGATTGCCAGAACGATAAGCGGCAGATAGGCGATCAATAGACCGCACACACCATCCAGCTCACCCTTCCCCACCCAGAACGCCAGGGGAGTCAGCCAGACGACGTTGATCAGGATGACTGTCACCGTGACCTTCTTGTGGCTGCGGTGTATACGAGAGGCATATTGGTAAGCGTGACTGCGATGGGCCTCATAGATTCTCTCTCCACGAATGAGCCGATGAAGCATGGTGTAAGTGGCATCGACGACGAAAACCCCCATTAGTATCAGCCAGCTCCAGAATAACTGCGGTGCCACCCACCCCGCCTGAAGCGCCATACCTCCCAACACAATGCCAAGAAAGCCACTGCCCGCATCACCCATGAAAATCCTAGCCGGCGGAAAATTCCAGACTAGAAATCCGGCACAGGCACTAGCGAGTAACAAAGGCGTCCACACTTCACGCGTGAAACCACACCACCAATACAGACTGGCTCCCGCCACGGTAACGCAGATCGCCACAGCGCTGGCGATACCATCAATACCATCCATGAAGTTGTAGAGATTGAGCAACCAGACCAGATAAATTGCGGCGAGAACCGCTCCAAACCATCCGAGATCAACCCTGAAACCGAAAACATCCAGTGATGCCAACCCGCCAAAGCAAATCAGAATCCAGGTAGCCGCGGCAAAGTGCCCAAGCAGCCGCCAACGCGCGGCAATGTGCCCATGGTCGTCAGCAAAACCGATCAACGCTACAGCCGCACCGGCACCGAACAGGCCGATAAACTGCGCCAGAGACAACTCCCCCGCCATCACAGAAATCGACATAGCGGTCAAAAATGAAACCACGATGGCAACACCGCCGCCTCGGGGAGTAGGAGTGCTGTGCGAACTGCGGGCATTGGGCACGTCCATAAGACTGTTGCGCAACGCGTAGCTTCGCAGAACAAACGTGAGCAACAACGACGCCAGGAACACGCCTGCCAGTAATAACCAAATCATTTCTTTTTATTTTCCAGATAATCTTTGGCCACACTCTCAAACGCCCGCTGACTTCCAACCGGAGGCGTCCACCCCAACAGTTCGCGGGTGCGACTGATATCGACCTGCAATGAACCGCACAAGCGCGTCGCCAACGCGCGCCTGCCCAGCAGTATCAAACACGCGGCCAACAACCGCTGAGGAACAGGTATCAATGCCGAGCGCACACCCAGCGCTTGAGCTACTCCCTGAAGCAATTGAGTCGTAGACAAATCTTCACCATCACTGACAAGAAATATGTTCCCGGGCGCAGCGGGATGCTTGATGCAATGAACAATCAAATCCAGCAGATTCTCCAGTGCAACGAGACTGCGCTGATTAGCAATGGAGCCGAATGGCAACGGCAACCTCGAATAAACCCAACCAAGCATCTTTTGAAAGTTGGCCTTCACTCCGGGCCCATATACCAGCGGGGGGCGAATAATGACCACCTCAAGCCCGGTCTCTGCAGCCAGTACGCGCAGCGCGCTCTCCGCTTCCGATTTGGAAACCCCATAGGCATCTGCCGGCGCGGGCGTATCCGTGGCCAAATAGGGTTTTCCAGGAAGAGTCCGTTCGCCGTTGACCTTGACCGAACTGATAAAGATAAATCGCCGCACACCCGCCTGCGCCGCATTGCGCGCCAACTTCAGAGTTCCCTCGACATTAGCCTTGCGGAACGCGCTCAGATCATCGGAATGCGAGGCTTTCATGACGTGAACCCGCGCGGCGGCGTGCACAATCGTATCCACACCCTGCAGTGCAGTTAAGGAGAGTCCGCTTTCCAGATCATATAAAACCCGCTCGCCGTGACAAACTCCTGAGACCAGGTCACGAACAGCACATACAGGGATGAAAGATTCACCCGCCAGCAGTTTCTTGGTCAGCGCACTTCCAACAAATCCGCTTGCACCTGTCACAAGCACCCGAGACTTACTCACTCAACCTTCCTTCTAATGCTGGTTCCGCCTTTTCCATCCCAAATTGGCGTGCAATCAATTCATGGGTTTTTCAACGGATCACTCTCTTTATCCCCGCAAGCATCAGCACCGACAGCTAGAATAATGCCCATACGAGTGGCAGGCATCATTTATTCAGAACTCCTATCAGCATTCAGTCACTCCAACCTCCCAATCTGGCAAAGGCAGAGCAAATCCCTCCAAGACTTTCCGGGATCCAGACGGGAATTAAGGGAGCGTCACGAAGAACTGCGAAAAGAAGCACTTGGCACGGGAA
The DNA here is from genome assembly GCF_020515535.1 of Pseudomonas sp. MWU16-30322. Classification (NCBI taxonomy): domain Bacteria; kingdom Pseudomonadati; phylum Pseudomonadota; class Gammaproteobacteria; order Pseudomonadales; family Pseudomonadaceae; genus Pseudomonas; species Pseudomonas sp. MWU16-30322. The sequence continues at coordinate 552,935 of NZ_JAIWYL010000002.1, read as the reverse complement.
ACCGGTCTTTACCAGACCACCTTCTCCTTGGGCTCGCGGAAATTAATATCTGCCCTCCATCCCCCATACACTTTAGCAATGGAAAAATGCTGAAAACGAAACAGCGACTTACGAGCCGACCACGAGCCTTGCCAGAACTAACGAGAGGCCTCGAGCAAGTTGTAAGCGCCAATGACATTGGTCTGTAAATTCGAAGGGCCGGAAATCGAGCGCTACACTTGGGATTCTGCGGCCAGACGCATGATTGCATCAGACTGATGCACACCCAGAGGTCACTGCCGTAATCACTCTGCGCCGAAGCGAAATTCAGCCACTACCAAACAAGACTCGCATTTCAAATGCCGAATGAACACTTTACCAATGCATGCGGGCAGGAAATAGCGCTATTCAGCGGATGCGTCATAGCAGTCGCAATCAAGTAAGACGCTTACGTACAGCTCTGGACGATCGTCCGAGAAACCACCCCAGGAGAGGACCAATCAACATGCCCACTAACAACGCCAGCACCATCAACAGGGATACGGGCATCTGCGGAGCTGCCAACCCCAAGAAGAGCAGCGAAACCGACTGCTGATTCTCAAGCACAAATGCCAAAATTAACAGCGCAAGCAAAAAAACAAATAGGCCAAGAAGAATACGTTTGAGGTTACGCATGCGTGATTCCTTGATTATGAGCGGATACGATCACGCTTCCTCCTCTTCATTTACGCGATCACGCAACTCCTTGCCCGGCTTGAAATGCGGAACAAACTTACCGTCCAGACTGACTGACTGACCAGTCTTAGGATTACGCCCCACACGTGGCGCGCGGTAGTGCAGAGAAAAGCTGCCAAACCCACGGATCTCGATGCGATCACCGGTAGCCAGGCACTGGGACATTTGTTCAAGCATGGTCTTGATGGCCAGCTCCACATCCTTGGATGAGAGTAGCCCTTGATGGGTGACAATTCGTTCGATCAACTCCGACTTCGTCATATTTTTCCCTTCTTTTTCAAGCAGCTAGATCAGCGCTTGAAAGGTTTTAGCACGCCCGGAAGATTTTGAACAGCCCAGGGATTGACATATCTTCCTTGGCGCCGAAACGCCTGTTTTCAGTGCACAAAAGCACAAGCCGAAGCAGCGCACACTCAACGGCACATGACCAGCATGGTTCGAGTGACGTAGCCTGCGGGATTGAAGCCAAACGGATATTCATCTTCATCCTTCGCCTGATCAGATCGGGTGATCACCCTGTAACCCGCCCCCTTGCACTCCTTCGCCGCGCGCCTTTGACATTTTTCCCACCCTGACCCCAGACCAGAGCAGTCAATTTCTATACCGCTGACACCTCGCACAGCATGCGTTTTGGCACTTGTGGTACAGCCAGCCAATACCAACAACGCCATCAAGACAATAAATCTGTTCATCCACTTCCTTATGCCAGGCAATGCCCGACTACTGCACGACTAATACCTAGCTTAGTCGCGAATAGGCGATTGATCCGATTAAAGAAACAGACAACCAGGCAGAAGGATTGGTTTCACAACAAACCGGATACATCTCAAGCACCCTTCTCCACCAAATCGCAGGCACAAAAAAGGGCGACCGAAGTCGCCCTTTTTCATGATCAAGCAGAACTTAGTTCTGTTTGGCCATTGCTTGACGCAGCAGTGCAGCCATAGTGGTGTCTGCTTCGCCTTCAGCTGCCGGAGCCGATTTCAGGCTCTGGATAGCTTCTTTCTCTTCAGCATCGTCTTTCGACTTGATCGAGAGCTGGATTACGCGGCTCTTGCGATCAACGCTGATGATCTTGGCTTCAACTTCCTGGCCTTCTTTCAGAACGTTGCGCGCGTCTTCAACGCGGTCACGGCTGATTTCGGAGGCTTTCAGGGTCGCTTCGATGTCGTCAGCCAGAACGATGATGGCGCCTTTGGCGTCAACTTCTTTCACGGTGCCAGTAACGATAGCGCCTTTGTCGTTAACCGAGACGTACTCGGAGAACGGATCGCTTTCCAGTTGCTTGATGCCCAGGGAGATGCGCTCGCGCTCTGGGTCAACCGACAGGATGACGGTGTCCAGCTCGTCGCCCTTCTTGAAACGACGTACGGCTTCTTCGCCCACTTCGTTCCAGGAGATGTCGGACAGGTGAACCAGACCGTCGATGCCGCCGTCCAGACCAATGAAGATACCGAAATCGGTGATCGACTTGATGGTGCCGGAGATCTTGTCGCCCTTGTTGAACTGGCCAGAGAAGTCTTCCCATGGGTTCGACTTGCACTGCTTGATGCCCAGGGAGATACGACGACGCTCTTCGTCGATGTCCAGAACCATGACTTCCACTTCGTCGCCGACTTGTACGACTTTCGAAGGATGGATGTTCTTGTTGGTCCAGTCCATTTCCGAAACGTGTACCAGACCTTCAACGCCTTCTTCCAGCTCAGCGAAGCAGCCGTAGTCGGTCAGGTTGGTTACACGAGCGGTAACGCGAGTGCTTTCTGGGTAACGGGCTTTGATAGCAACCCATGGATCTTCGCCCAGTTGCTTCAGGCCCAGGGAAACACGGTTGCGTTCGCGATCGTATTTCAGAACCTTGACGTCGATTTCGTCACCAACGTTGACGATCTCGGAAGGATGCTTGATGCGCTTCCAGGCCATGTCGGTGATGTGCAGCAGGCCGTCCACGCCACCCAGATCGACGAATGCGCCGTAATCGGTGAGGTTTTTGACGATACCTTTGACTTGCTGGCCTTCCTGCAGGGATTCCAGCAGAGCTTCACGCTCGGCGGAGTTCTCGGCTTCCAGGACGCTGCGACGGGAAACGACAACGTTGTTGCGCTTCTGGTCCAGCTTGATGACCTTGAATTCCAGCTCTTTGCCTTCCAGGTGCGTGGTGTCGCGCACTGGACGGACGTCAACCAGGGAACCTGGCAGGAACGCACGGATGCCGTTAACGTCGACAGTGAAGCCGCCTTTAACCTTACCGTTGATAACGCCCTTGACCACTTCCTCAGCTGCGAAGGCTGCTTCCAGAACGATCCAGCATTCAGCGCGCTTGGCTTTTTCACGGGACAGCTTGGTTTCACCGAAACCGTCTTCAACCGAATCCAGAGCAACGTGAACTTCGTCACCGACATTGATAGTCAGGTCACCAGCATCGTTGTAGAACTGTTCCAGCGGGATGAGTGCTTCAGACTTCAGACCAGCGTGAACGGTTACCCAGCGAGCCTGGTAATCGATATCAACGATAACACCGGTGATGATGGAGCCTGCCTGAAGGTTCAGGGTCTTTAGGCTTTCTTCAAAGAGTTCCGCAAAGCTTTCGCTCATTTTAATTCCTGTAGATGAGGGCGAAGAATACGCCCATCTCCACACCCCAGACGGCGTGGGTTAGTTTCATTTAAAAGAAGCGCTGCAGGACTATGACTGGTCCCCTGCGGCCTTCTTGGTCACCCGGCGATATCGCGAATGGCGATCTCGCTCATGATGCGTTCAAGCACCTGATCGATGGACAACTCCGTGGAATCCAGCTGTATCGCATCTGCCGCCGGTTTGAGCGGGGCTACTGCGCGCTGGGTATCACGCTCGTCGCGTGCACGGATCTCATCTAGCAGACTCGACAGACTAACACCCTCGACTTTGCCCTTCAACTGCAAATATCGGCGGCGCGCCCGTTCCTCAGCACTGGCGGTGAGGAAAATCTTCAGCGGCGCATCAGGAAAAACCACAGTACCCATGTCACGACCATCGGCCACCAGGCCCGGCACCTCCTGAAAAGCACGCTGGCGCTGCAGCAGCGCCTCGCGGACTGCCGGCAATGCAGCCACCTGAGAAGCACCGGAACCGACGCTTTCAGTGCGGATGACATCGCTGACTTCATCACCTTCCAGAATGATGCGCTGCAGTTGACCGTCGGTCGCCGCGATGAACTGCACATCCAGATGAGCGGCCAGTTTCTTCAACAGCTCTTCATTGGTCAGGTCGACACCATGATTGTGCGCAGCGAACGCCAGCAGGCGATACAGCGCACCGGAATCCAGCAGGTTCCAGCCCAGACGCTTGGCCAGAATCCCGGCGACCGTGCCTTTGCCCGAACCGCTTGGCCCATCGATGGTGATGACCGGTGCAATGTTTTTCACGACTGAGCCTCTTGAGCCACACGAATGCCGACCTGCGCGCACAGCGCGAGGAAGTTCGGGAACGACGTCGCGACGTTGGCGCAATCATGGATGCGGATCGGGGCAGTGGCGCGCAGCGAAGCGACGCTGAAAGCCATGGCGATACGGTGATCACCGTGACCATGCACTTCGCCACCACCGATCTGGCCGCCATCGATGATGATGCCGTCCGGGGTCGGCTGGCACTTGACGCCCAGCGCCAGCAAGCCGTCCGCCATGACTTGAATACGATCCGACTCCTTGACGCGCAGCTCTTCGGCACCGGTCAGCACGGTACGGCCTTCGGCGCAGGCCGCCGCCACGAACAGCACCGGGAATTCGTCGATGGCCAGTGGCACCAGCGCTTCCGGAATCTCGATACCTTTCAGTTTAGCCGCTCGCACGCGCAGGTCAGCTACAGGTTCGCCGCCGACTTCACGCTGGTTTTCCAGGGTGATATCAGCGCCCATCAGGCGCAGGATGTCGATCACACCGGTACGGGTCGGGTTGATGCCGACGTGTTCCAGCACCAGCTCGGAACCTTCAGCGATCGAGGCCGCCACCAGGAAGAACGCCGACGACGAGATGTCGCCCGGCACTTCGATGTGGGTCGCGGTCAGCTTGCCGCCGGATTCGACCGACGCCGTGGCGCCATCGACGCTTACCGGATAGCCGAAACCACGCAGCATGCGCTCGGTGTGGTCGCGGGTCGGAGCCGGTTCAGTGACGGTGGTCTTGCCTTCGGCGTACAGACCCGCCAGCAGCAGGCAGGACTTCACCTGAGCACTGGCCATCGGCATGGTGTAGGTCAGACCCTTGAGTTTGTGACCGCCACGAATGGTCATCGGCGGACGACCTTCGGCAGCGGTTTCGATCACGGCGCCCATTTCACGCAGCGGATTGGCCACGCGATTCATCGGACGCTTGGACAGCGACGCATCGCCGGTCAGGGTGCTGTCGAAGTTCTGCGCCGCCAGCAGGCCGGACAACAGACGCATCGAAGTGCCAGAGTTGCCCAGATAGATCGGGCCAGGTGCCGGCTTCAAGCCATGCAGGCCGACGCCGTGAATGGTCACACGACCGTGGTGCGGGCCTTCGATGACCACGCCCATGTCGCGAAAAGCCTGCAAGGTCGCCAGGGCATCTTCGCCCTCGAGGAACCCTTCAACCTCGGTCACGCCTTCGGCCAGCGAGCCGAGCATGATCGAACGGTGGGAAATCGATTTGTCACCTGGTACGCGAATCCGACCGGACAGGCGGCCACCAGGTTGAGCCAGGAAAATCAGATCGTTGGAATTCATAGCGTCCACATAGGCCCTGCGGGCCAGGATTTTACTGAAATGCTCGCGGGCAACCCGGGCGCGCGTGAAGACGCCCAACAATTGGTGCCCATCCCCTGCATCGACCGCGTCGCGCAAGGCGTCGAGGTCGCTGCGAAATGTATCGAGTGTGCGCAGGACAGCCTCGCGGTTGGCGAGGAAGATGTCGTGCCACATCACCGGGTCGCTTCCGGCGATTCTTGTGAAATCGCGGAAACCGCCCGCAGCGTAACGGAAGATCTCAAGGTTTTCATTGCGTTTGGCCAACGAGTCGACCAGACCGAAGGCCAGCAGGTGCGGCAGATGACTGGTCGCGGCCAACACTTCATCGTGGCGCTCGACCTGCATGTGCTCGACGTCGGCACCCAGTTCGCGCCACAAGCGATCGACCACCGCCAGTGCGGCCGGGTCGGTTTGCTCGAGCGGCGTCAGAATCACTTTGTGCCGACGGAACAGCTCGGCATTGGAAGCTTCCACCCCACTCTGCTCGGAACCGGCAATCGGATGCCCCGGGACGAAACGCGCCGGCATGCCGCCGAACGCCTCGGTCGCCGCGCGCACCACATTGCCCTTGGCGCTGCCGACATCGGTCAGAATCGCCTGACCCAGATCGACGCTCGCCAGACGGGCCAGCACCTTCTCCATGGCCAGAATCGGCACCGCCAGTTGAATCACGTCGGCGCCCTGACACGCAGCGATCAGGTCACCCTCGCAACGATCCACCACGCCCAACTCGACCGCCAGCTTGCGCGATTGCGGGTCGAGATCGACCCCGACCACCTCACGGCAGATACCGCTTTCACGCAAGCCTTTGGCAAACGAACCACCGATCAATCCCAGACCGACGACCACAAGGCGACCGATCATAGGTGCAGCAGATTGCAGAGCAGTGACATCACCCACGAGCCAGAACCTTACGCAGCGCTTCGAGGAAGCGGCTGTTTTCCGCTGGCAGACCGATGGTCACCCGCAGGTGGTTCGGCATGCCGTAGTTGGCCACCGGACGCACGATTACGCCTTCACGCAGCAGGCCCTGGAAAATCGGCGCTGCCACCTGACCGAGGTCGACGCAAATAAAGTTACCTTTGGACTCGATCCAGCTCAGACCCAACTCACGGAAACCATCCTGCAGCTGCTGCATGCCGGATTCGTTGAGCTGACGGCTTTGCGCCAGATACTCCTCGTCCTTCAACGCCGCACAGGCCGCGGCCAGGGCCAGGCTGTTGACGTTGAACGGCTGGCGCACGCGGTTCAGCACGTCCGCCACCACCGCAGTGGACAGGCCATAACCTACGCGCAGCGCCGCCAGACCGTAGGCCTTGGAGAACGTGCGCGATACCAGCAGATTCGGGTACGCCGCGAGGAAGTCCAGACCGTCTGGCAGATCGCTGCCTTCGGCGTATTCGATGTACGCCTCGTCCAGCACCACCAGCACGTGCTCCGGCACGTCCTGCAGGAACTCGTCCAGCGCTTCGGCGCCGAACCAGGTGCCTGTCGGGTTGTTCGGGTTGGCGATGAACACCACACGAGTATTGGCGTCGATGGCCGCGAGCATCGCAGGCAGGTCATGCCCCCAATCCTTGGCCGGAACCACTTTGGCCTGCGCGCCGACCGCCTGAGTGGCAATCGGATACACCGCAAACGCATGCTCACTGAACACGGCGTTGAGGCCCGGCGCCAGATAGGCGCGCGCTACCAGCTCAAGAATGTCGTTGGAGCCGTTGCCCAGGGTCACCTGATTCAGCTCGACACGGCACTGCTCGGCCAGCAGCGATTTCAGCGCGAAGCCGTTGCCGTCCGGATAACGGGTCAGCTCGGCCAGCTCTTCGCGAATCGCTGCCAGCGCTTTCGGGCTGGCGCCCAACGGGTTTTCATTGCTCGCCAGTTTGACGATTTTCGCCGGATCCAGATCCAGCTCGCGCGCCAGTTCGTCCACAGGCTTGCCCGGAACGTACGGCGAAAGTTGTTGCACGCCCGGCTGTGCCAGAGCGAGGAAGTTGCCACTCATTTGCTACCGCCCTTAGAGAACTGCTTTCGGGTAGGAACCCAGCACTTTGAGTGCTACTGCTTCCTGACTGATCTTTTCCAGCACGCCCTTGATCAACGGATCACGGTGGTGGCCGACGAAGTCGATGAAGAACACGTAAGTCCATTTGCCGCTGCGCGACGGACGGGTTTCGATCCGGGTCAGGTCGATCCCGTTGTCATGGAACGGCACCAGCAGCTCGTGGAGCGCACCGGGCTTGTTGCTCATCGAGACGATGATCGAGGTCTTGTCGTCGCCGGTCGGCGGCACTTCCTGGTTACCGATCATCAGGAAGCGCGTCGAGTTGTCCGGACGGTCTTCGATCTTCTCGGCCAGACGGGTCAGGCCATACAGGCCTGCCGCCATGTCGCCGGCAATCGCCGCCGAGTTCCACTCACCCTTGACCCGCTTGGCCGCTTCGGCGTTGCTCGATACCGCCACGCGCTCGACATTCGGGTAATGCGCGTCCAGCCATTTGCGGCACTGGGCCAGCGATTGCGCATGGGAGTAGATGCGACTGATGCTGTCAGTCTTGGTGTTTTCACCGACCAGCAAATGATGGTGAATGCGCAGCTCGACTTCGCCGCAGATCACCATGTCGTGCTCAAGGAAGCTGTCGAGGGTGTGGTTGACCGCGCCTTCGGTGGAGTTTTCCACCGGCACCACGCCAAAGTTCACCGCCCCCGCCGCCACTTCACGGAACACTTCGTCGATCGCCGCCATCGGCTTGCTGATCACCGCGTGACCGAAGTGCTTCATGGCCGCCGCTTGGGTGAAGGTGCCTTCAGGGCCGAGGTAAGCCACTTTCAGCGGCTGCTCGAGCGCCAGGCACGAGGACATGATTTCGCGGAACAACCGCGCCATCTCTTCGTTACCCAGCGGCCCCTGATTGCGCTCCATCACGCGCTTGAGCACCTGAGCTTCACGCTCGGGACGATAGAACACCGGCACTTCGCCTTCGGCCAGCGAGGCCATCTTTACTCGCGCGACTTCCTGGGCGCAGCGGGCACGCTCGCTGATCAGCTCGAGGACCTTGCTGTCCAGAGCATCGATGCGAACGCGCAGTGCCTTGAGTTCTTGCTCGGACATCAGCCGTGTTCCTTCTCGAATTCAGCCATGTACGCCACCAGCGCATTGACGGCGGTGATGTCGACGGCGTTGTAGATGGAGGCGCGCATGCCGCCCACGGAGCGGTGGCCCTTGAGGTTGAGCAAGCCACGCGCGTCGGCACCGGCCAGGAATGGCTTGTCCAGACGATCATCAGCCAGACGGAATGGCACGTTCATCCACGAGCGATCCGACTTGTTGATCGGGTTGCTGTAGAGACCGCTGGCGTCGATGAAGTCGTACAGTGTGCGCTGCTTGACGTCATTGAGCTTGGCGATCGCTTCGACGCCGCCCTGCTCTTTCAGCCACTGGAACACCAGTCCGGACAGGTACCAGGCCAGGGTCGGCGGGGTGTTGTACATCGAGCCGTTATCGGCCGCGACCTTGTAGTTGAGCATGGTCGGGCACAGCGAACGCGCCTTGCCCAGCAGGTCTTCGCGGATGATATTGACGACGATGCCGCTCGGACCGATGTTCTTCTGCGCGCCGGCGTAGATCATGCCGAAACGCGAGATATCGACCGGACGCGAGAGAATGTCCGACGACATGTCGGCCACCAGCGGTACGTCGCCGGTTTCCGGGATCCACTGGAACTCCAGACCGCCGATGGTTTCGTTCGGCGCGTAGTGAACGTAAGCGGCGTCTTTCGACAGGCTCCACTCGTTCTGGCCCGGAATGGCGAAATAGTCGTAAGGCTTGGCGGTGGCGGCAACGTTGACGTGGCCGTAGCGCGAGGCTTCTTCGATGGCTTTCTGCGACCAGATACCGGTGTCGATATAGTCGGCGCTGCCGTTTTCCGGCAACAGATTCAGCGGGATCTGCGCAAACTGCTGGCTGGCGCCACCCTGCAGAAACAGCACTTTATAGTTCGACGGGATATTCAGCAGGTCACGCAGGTCCTGCTCGGCCTGGGTGGCAATGGACACGAACTCATCACTGCGATGGCTCATTTCCATGACCGACAGCCCCTTGCCGTGCCAATCAAGGAGTTCACCCTGGGCACGTTGCAGTACAGCTTCAGGAAGCGCCGCAGGACCGGCACAGAAGTTATAGGCTCGCTTGCTCACATCCAATCTCGCTCTGATTTGGTGGTATCACGCAATAAATCACAGTACCGATCAACACAGCCCTGTGGGAGCGAGCCTGCTCGCGAATGCATCACCGCGGTGCGTCAGAGGTACCGCAGCGTCTGTATTCGCGAGCAGGCTCGCTCCCACAGGGGATCTCCATGATGTCGATGTTTCATACCGGACAAATAACAAGGGGGCGAATTTTCATCCGCCCCCTCGCTTGTCCGCTTATTCCTGCGGCTCTTCGTCAGCTGCGGCGTCGAGTTGCTGGTCCTCGGCAACGTCGTCGATCACGACATCCCCCTCGAACACGGCACCCTCTTCACCTTCCAGCTCTTCGCCTTCGACTTCCGATGGCTCCTGAACCCGCTCCAGACCGACCAGGGTTTCATCCTTGGCCAGTTTGATCAGGGTCACGCCCTGGGTGTTACGACCCAGGCTCGACACTTCGTCGACACGGGTACGCACCAGAGTGCCCTGATCGGAGATCAGCATGATTTCTTCACCGTCGAGCACCTGTACCGCACCGACCAGACGGCCGTTACGCTCGTTGCTGACCATGGCGATCACGCCCTGGCCGCCACGCTTGTACTCAGGGAACTCGGTGATCGCGGTGCGCTTGCCATAACCACGCTCGGAAGCGGTGAGGATCTGGCTGCCTTCTTCCGGGATCAGCATCGAAATCAGCTTCTGCCCTTCAGGCAGACGCATGCCGCGCACACCGCGGGCGGTACGGCCCATGGCACGTACATCGGACTCTTTGAAGCGCGTCACTTTGCCGCCGTCGGAGAACAGCATCACTTCGCGCTCGCCATCGGTGATGGCCGCGGAGATCAGCACGTCGCCTTCGTCCAGTTCCAGCGCGATCAGACCGACGCTGCGCTGACGGCTGAAGGATTCCAGCGGGGTCTTCTTGACGGTGCCGTTGGCGGTCGCCATGAAGATGAAGTGACCTTCGGTGTATTCCTCGACCGGCAGCATGGTGGTGATGTATTCACCGTCATCCAGCGGCAGCAGGTTGACCAGCGGACGACCACGAGCGGCGCGGGACGCTTCCGGAATTTCGTAAGTCTTCAGCCAGTACACCTTGCCCTTGCTGGAGAACAGCAGCAGCGTGGTGTGGCTGTTGGCGACCAGCAGGTGAGCGATGTAGTCCTCATCCTTGACGCCGGTCGCCGACTTGCCTTTACCGCCACGACGCTGAGCCTGGTACGCAGCCAGCGGCTGGGTCTTGGCGTAGCCACCGTGGGAGATGGTCACGACGCGCTCCTCTTCCGGGATCATGTCGCCCAGGGTCAGATCGAGGCGCGCATCGAGAATCTCGGTGCGGCGCACGTCGCCGTATTCGGCGCGGATCACTTCCAGCTCTTCGCGGATCACTTCCATCAGGCGCACGGCGCTGTTGAGGATGCGGATCAGCTCGCCGATCTGGTTGAGGATCTCTTGATACTCGGCCAGCAGCTTCTCGTGTTCCAGACCGGTCAGACGGTGCAGACGCAGTTCCAGAATGGCTTGCGCCTGTTCTGGCGACAGGAAGTACTTGCCTTCGCGCAGACCGTATTGCGGGTCGAGGTTTTCCGGACGGCACGAATCGGCACCGGCACGCTCCACCATCGCCACCACCGCCGAGGACTCCCAAGGCGTGCTGACCAGCGCTTCCTTGGCTTCCGACGGAGTCGGCGATGCCTTGATCAGGGCGATCACCGGGTCGATGTTCGACAGGGCAACGGCCTGACCTTCAAGGATGTGACCACGCTCGCGGGCCTTGCGCAGCTCGAACACGGTACGACGGGTGACGACTTCGCGACGGTGACGGACGAAGGCTTCCAGCAGATCCTTGAGGTTCAGGATACGTGGACGACCGTCGATCAGCGCGACGATGTTGATACCGAATACCGATTGCAGCTGGGTCTGGGCGTAGAGGTTGTTGAGGATCACCTCAGGCACTTCGCCGCGACGCAGCTCGATCACGACGCGCATACCGTCCTTGTCGGACTCGTCGCGCAGTTCGGTGATGCCTTCGAGCTTCTTCTCTTTTACCAGCTCGGCGATCTTCTCGATCAGACGCGCCTTGTTCAGCTGGTAAGGGAGTTCGGTAATGACGATCTGCTGACGGCCACCGACCTTGTCGATGTCTTCGATGATCGAGCGGGCACGCATGTAAATGCGGCCGCGACCGGTGCGATAGGCTTCGATGATGCCGGCGCGACCGTTGATGATCGCAGCAGTCGGGAAGTCCGGACCGGGGATGTACTGCATCAGTTCATCGACGGTCAGTTCAGGGTTGTCGATGAGGGCCAGGCAACCGTCGATGACTTCACCGAGGTTGTGCGGCGGAATGTTGGTCGCCATGCCCACGGCGATACCGCTGGAACCGTTGACCAGCAGGTTGGGGATACGCGTCGGCATCACCGCCGGGATCATTTCGGTGCCGTCGTAGTTCGGCACCCAGTCCACGGTTTCCTTGTGCAGGTCGGCCAGCAGCTCGTGCGCCAGCTTGGTCATGCGCACTTCGGTGTATCGCATGGCGGCGGCGTTGTCGCCGTCGACCGAACCGAAGTTGCCCTGACCGTCAACCAGCAGGTAGCGCAGGGAGAAAGGCTGAGCCATGCGGACGATGGTGTCGTACACCGCGGTATCACCGTGCGGGTGATACTTACCGATTACGTCACCGACAACACGGGCAGATTTCTTGTACGGCTTGTTGAAGTCGTTGCCCAGCTCGCTCATCGCGAACAGTACGCGACGGTGCACGGGCTTGAGGCCATCGCGCGCATCCGGCAGTGCACGGCCGACGATTACGCTCATCGCGTAGTCGAGATAGGACTGTTTCAGCTCGTCTTCGATATTGACCGGGAGGATTTCTTTGGCCAGTTCGCCCATGAGAAGCCTGATTCCTTTTTCTGGTGAAACTTCGTCATATCCATATGGGATGTACGAAGCTCGTCGGGGCAGGCTGAGTGCCATGCGCCGACTTACGACAAATCAACAATTCGGACCGTGGATTTGCGCAGTAAAGACAGCTCCGTGAAGCTGCCTCGGAAAACGCCGGATGTTATCACAAGAGCCGCCACGCACCTATCCCCCAGATGCGCATGGAGCATAGTTAGTTGACCGATGACAGGCGTAAAGGGGACGAGAGAGGCTCAGAGCTTCTTTGAATGCAGATTTGGGGCATGGTTTGTGGATGTTTATTGACTTTTATGGCCCCTTCGCGAGCGGGCTCGCTCCCACATTGTTCTGTGGTGGTCACAAAATCTGTGGGAGCGAGCCTGCTCGCGAAGAGGACGACGCAGACATCAAGCCCATCAATGCAGGCGCTTGCGGCACATCAACTGGGCCATCTTCGCCGTATCCGGTCGCTCGACGATGCCCTTCTCGGTAACGATCGCATCGATCAGATCCGCCGGCGTCACATCGAACACCGGGTTGAACGCCTCGACGTCCGCCCCCACGCGCTTGCCACCGACTTCCAGCAGCTCGGCGCCGTCACGCTCCTCGATCGGGATGTCGTCGCCACTGGCCAGATGCATGTCGATGGTCGAACTCGGCGCCACCACCATGAAACGCACGCCGTGGTGCATGGCGTTGACCGCCAGTTGATAGGTGCCGATCTTGTTCGCCACGTCGCCATTGGCGGTGATGCGGTCAGCGCCGACGATCACCCAGGTCACGCCCTTGGTTTTCATGATGTGCGCAGCAGCCGAGTCGGCGTTGAGCGTTACCGGGATGCCTTCGTTCGCCAACTCCCACGCGGTCAGGCGCGAGCCCTGCAGCCATGGCCGGGTTTCATCGGCATAAACCCGCTCGACCATGCCTTCCAGGTACGCCGCACGAATCACCCCCAGCGCGGTACCGAAACCGCCAGTGGCCAGGGCGCCGGTATTGCAGTGGGTGAGAATCGCCTGGGCATTGCCCTGATGTTTGCGGATCAGGTCGACACCGAGCTGAGCCATGGTCAGGTTGGCTTCGCGATCACTTTCATGAATGGCGATGGCCTCGGCTTCCAGCGCCGCCAGCGGATCGGCATTGTCCTTCAGGCGATCCAGTCGATCGTGCATGCGATTGAGCGCCCAGAACAGATTGACCGCCGTCGGGCGGGAATCGGCCAGCAGCGCGAAATCCTCCTCCAGCGCCGCGTACCAGTCACCGCCCTCGGCCACCCGGGCACGGGCTGCCAGCACAATGCCATAAGCCGCACTGATGCCGATGGCCGGCGCGCCACGCACCACCATCGAGCGAATGGCCTCAGCCACGCCGGCGGCGCTGGTGTAGGCAATCCAGGTTTCCTCGAACGGCAAAATACGCTGATCCAGCAGGTAAAGCGCGCCGTCACGCCAATCGATGGCCTTTACTTTCTCCGCAGCCAACAGTCGATCGCGCATCCCTCACCCCGCACTCATGAACAAAAGCCGCCGATTATAGCGATCCCCCCGCGAAGACGCTCGGGTATACTTCGCCATCCTTTACAAAAGCACTGGAACCGACCCTCGATGCCGAAACCTGCCATTGCGCTCGACTTATTATTGCTGCCGACCTGGCTGGTACCCGTCGAACCCGCAGGCGTTGTGCTCAAGGAGCATGGCCTGGGCATCCGCGACGGTCGCATCGTGTTTATCGGCCCGCGCGCCGAAGCATTGAAGTGTAACGCCACGGAAATCCGCGAGTTGCCGGACGTGCTGCTCAGCCCGGGCCTGATCAACGCCCACGGCCACGCGGCGATGACATTGTTCCGTGGCCTGGCCGACGATCTGCCGCTGATGACCTGGCTGGAAAATCACATCTGGCCGGCCGAAGCCAAATGGGTCGATGAAGATTTCGTCCGTGATGGCACCGATCTGGCGATTGCCGAGCAGATCAAGGGTGGCATCACCTGCTTTTCCGACATGTATTTCTTCCCCAAAGTCGCCAGCGAGCGCGTGCACAACAGCGGCATTCGCGCGCAGATCGCGATTCCGATCCTCGATTTCCCGATCCCCGGCGCCGCCAGTGCCGACGAGGCCATTCGTCAGGGCGTCGAGCTGTTCGGCGATCTGAAGCATCACGAACGGATCAAGATCACCTTCGGCCCACATGCACCCTACACCGTGGGCGACGAGAACCTGGAAAAAATCCGTGTGATCGCCGAAGAGCTGGACGCGTCGATCCACATGCACGTCCACGAAACTGCCTTCGAAGTCCAGCAATCGCTGGAGCATCGCGGCGAGCGCCCCTTGGCCCGTCTCGGTCGTCTCGGCCTGCTCGGCCCGCGCTTCCAGGCCGTGCACATGACTCAGATCAGCGATGACGATCTGGCATTGCTGGTAGAAAGCAACACCAGCGTGATCCACTGCCCGGAATCGAACCTGAAGCTGGCCAGCGGTTTCTGCCCGGTCGAGCGTCTGTGGCAGGCTGGCGTGAACGTCGCCGTCGGCACCGATGGCGCCGCCAGCAACAACGACCTCGACCTGCTCGGCGAAACCCGCACCGCCGCGCTGCTGGCCAAAGCCGTCGCTGGCTCGGCCACCGCGCTGGACGCCCATCGCGCGCTGCGCATGGCCACGCTCAACGGCGCCCGTGCCCTGGGCATCGAGGCGCAGGTCGGCTCACTGGAGATCGGCAAGGCTGCGGACATCGTCGCGTTCGACCTGTCCGGTCTGGCCCAGCAGCCGGTCTATGACCCGGTATCGCAGCTTATTTATGCCACCGGCCGCGACTGCGTGAAACACCTGTGGGTCGCCGGCAAACAGTTACTCGACGACCGGCGCCTGACCCGCCTGGACGAACAACAGCTGGGCGCCACTGCCCGGGCCTGGGGCCAGCGCATCAGCGGCCACACCGAATCGTAAACACCGCGGAGCAGACTCTGCGGCTACAGCCCTTTTCAAGTTTTTCGAGGAATAGATCATGAGCAACGTCGACCACGCCGAAATCGCCAAATTCGAAGCCCTGGCCCATCGCTGGTGGGATCGTGAGAGCGAATTCAAACCGCTGCACGACATCAACCCGTTGCGGGTCAACTGGATTGACGAGCGGGTCAACCTGGCCGGCAAGAAAGTCCTCGACGTCGGTTGCGGCGGCGGCATTCTCAGCGAAGCCATGGCCCAGCGCGGCGCCACGGTCATGGGCATCGACATGGGCGAAGCGCCACTGGCGGTCGCGCAACTGCATCAGCTGGAATCTGGCGTCAGCGTCGAATACCGGCAGATCACCGCCGAAGCCCTGGCCGAGGAAATGCCTGAGCAGTTCGACGTGGTCACTTGCCTGGAAATGCTCGAGCACGTACCGGATCCGTCGTCGGTGATCCGTGCCTGCTACCGCATGGTCAAGCCCGGCGGCCAGGTGTTCTTCTCGACCATCAACCGCAACCCGAAGGCGTACCTGTTCGCCATCATCGGCGCCGAATACATCATGAAGCTGCTGCCGCGCGGCACCCACGACTTCAAGAAATTCATTCGTCCGTCCGAGCTGGGCGCCTGGAGCCGCGTTGCCGGCCTGACCGTCAAAGACATCATCGGCCTGACCTACAACCCGCTGACCAAACACTACAAGCTGGCCAGCGACGTTGACGTCAACTACATGATCCAGACCCTGCGCGAGGAGTAAGCCGATGGCCATCAGAGCAGTCCTTTTCGACATGGACGGCACCCTGCTCGACACCGCGCCGGACTTCATCGCCATCTGTCAGGCGATGCGCGCGGATCGCGGCTTGCCGCCGATGAACGACAAGCACATCCGCGACGAGATCTCCGGCGGCGCCAAAGCCATGGTCGCGGTGACGTTCTCGATGGACCCGGAATCGCCGGGCTTCGAAGAACTGCGCCAGGAATTCCTCGAACGCTACCTGGCCGGTTGCGCCGTACACAGCAAGCTGTTCGACGGCATGGGCGAGCTGCTGGCCGACATCGAGCGGGCCAACCTGATCTGGGGCGTGGTCACTAACAAACCGGTACGGTTTGCCGAGCCGATCATGCAGCAACTGGGGCTGGCCGAGCGCTCGGCGCTGCTGATCTGCCCGGATCACGTGAAGAACAGCAAGCCGGATCCGGAGCCGCTGATCCTCGCGTGTAAGATGCTTGATCTGGATCCATCGACGGTTTTGTTTGTGGGCGATGATCTGCGCGATATCGAATCGGGCCGCGATGCCGGCACCAAGACCTGCGCCGTGACCTACGGCTATATCCACCCGGACGACAACCCGCGGCACTGGGGCGCGGACGTGGTGGTGGATCATCCGCTGGAATTGCGCAAGGTGCTCGACAGCGCGCTGTGCAGCTGCTGACCTGACACACCCCTGTGGCGAGGGAGCTTGCTCCCGCTGGGCCGCGTAGCGGCCCCTTTTTTACCTGAGTCCGCATTTTCTCAGGCACACCGTACTGGCTGGCGCTACGACTGCTTCGCAGCCGAGCGGGAGCAAGCTCCCTCGCCACAGAGTTCAGCATTCGCCTTATGGAGAGGTTTTTATGTTTGATTACACCGCCCGTCCCGAATTGCTCAAGGATCGGGTCATTCTGGTCACCGGTGCCGGTCGTGGCATCGGTGCGGCTGCCGCCAAAACCTACGCCGCCCATGGCGCCACCGTGCTGCTGCTGGGCAAGACCGAGGCCAACCTGACTCAGGTCTACGACGAGATCGAAGCAGCGGGCCATCCGCAACCAGCGGTGATCCCGTTCAACCTCGAGACCGCCCTGCCCCATCAGTACGATGAACTGGCGGCGATGATTGAAACCGAGTTCGGCCACCTCGACGGCCTGCTGCACAATGCCTCGATCATTGGTCCACGCACGCCGATCGAACAGCTGTCGGGCGAAAACTTCATGCGCGTCATGCAGGTCAACGTCAACGCCATGTTCATGCTGACCAGCACTCTGCTGCCGCTGCTCAAGCTGTCGCAGGATGCCTCGGTGGTGTTCACTTCCAGCAGCGTCGGGCGCAAGGGTCGCGCTTACTGGGGCGCCTACGGTGTTTCGAAGTTCGCCACCGAAGGCCTGATGCAGACGCTGGCCGACGAAGTCGACGGCGTGGCACCGGTACGCGCCAACAGCATCAACCCGGGCGGCACTCGTACGAGCATGCGCGCTCAAGCCTACCCAGGGGAAAATCCGCTGAACAATCCGACTCCGGAAGAGATCATGCCGGTGTATCTGTACCTGATGGGCCCGGAAAGCACGGGCATCAACGGCCAGGCGTTCAACGCGCAATAACTGCCATACGTCGCTTTTGTTGCCGTGGCGGATTCCCGTCGCGGCATACATTTGCCGCCTGCCAGCGTCACATTCCAGTCAAATATCCGCCACCCACCCCCAAATAAAAACGCCATCCTGTTGATTCATAACGGTTTTAATTTAGATGAACCGAATGGCACGACTTTCGCTCTAATTTTCCTCAAAGCATGCCGTGTGAAGGCACTGGGGCAAGGCCGATTTCGATAGCTGACTAATCGTCATCAGGCAGACTAAACTTACGCCAAATGTCCTACGGGACTGATGGATCAGTATGACGCGCAGCCCATAGCCGCTCTCACCCAGCCTGTAAGACAGACTTACTGCTTAGGGGCTCACGCCATATGAAATCACCTTCCCAGACCAATGCAATTGACTTTGACAGTGCCAAATTGCAACGCCTGGGCTTTGGTCAGCTGCCTCCGCTTCTGGATCGCCCGGCCAGTCTGGCGCAATTGCGTCAGCAAATGAGCCTGCAACTGCAAACCAGTCTTGAGCCGCAACGAATACTCGGTCTGTTTTTTCGCGAAGTTCAGCGCCTTGTGCCGCTGGATGCCTTGATGTATGTGCATTCGGCCAGCGATCTGCGCCTGGAATTCGGTGCGCGCGGTCACCACTCGGTCAGCTACAGCCTCAGCCACGAAGGTGAGCACTTGGGCGAACTGGTGTTTCGCCGCAACCAGCGTTTCAGCGAGCAGGACCAGGGCAACCTCGAGTCCCTGCTGTCGTCGCTGTTGTTCCCGATGCGCAACGCCCTGCTCTATCGCGCCGCGACGCAAAGTGCGCTGCGCGACCCGTTGACCGGAACCGGCAACCGCATTGCCATGGAGCAGACCCTGCAACGCGAGATCGACATGTCACGTCGACACCTGCAACCGTTGTCGGTGCTGATGCTCGACATCGACCACTTCAAACGGGTCAACGACAGCCACGGGCACAGCGCCGGGGATGACGTGCTCAAAGCGGTGGCGGCGTCGATCAAGGGTCAGTTGCGTAACGTCGACATGGTGTTTCGCTATGGCGGGGAAGAGTTCGTGATCCTGCTGTCCAACACCGGCCGGGACGCGGCGGCCATGGTGGGCGAACGTCTGCGCCATGCCGCACAGGCTGCGGAATACTTCGCGGACGGCCAGTTGATCGACCTGACCGTGAGCCTTGGCTGCTCGACGCTGCTGCCCGGGGAATCGGCCGACAGCCTGCTGCGCCGGGCCGACAGTGCGCTGTATGTGGCCAAGCGCGAGGGGCGTAACCGCCTGGCGATGGCTGGCTGAGTTCTTCCAGACACCCAAAAACCACTGTGGGAGCGGGCTTGCTCGCGAAAGCGCTGTGCCAGTCAAACAATTGCTGACTGACACAACGCTTTCGCGAGCAAGCCCGCTCCCACATTTTTGCTTTGGGTAAGACCTTGGATCAGCTCTCTACGAGTGCCCGACGCTCACGTCCATGCAACGCCCGCTCGGCGGTTTCCAGTTGCATGCAGCGCTCAAGGAACAGGTACATGTAGTCGTAACTCTTGCACACCGCCTGACGCAGTTCGGTCTGCAGCGCCTTGCTCGGGTTCATGCCTGCCAGCGTGCAGATGATTTCCAGCGCTTCCCATGGGTGGGCGTCGTCGTACTGGGCATGCATCTTCAGCCACTTCATCGCACGCTTGCGGTCTTCTTCCGGGAACGCCGCGGCGTACACCCCGGTAGAGCAGACCAGCGCCGACCACTCCCCGGTCGCCCCCTCGATGGCGTAGTTGGTGGCGGCGATAGCGACGATCAGCGAATCGGCCGAGCTCGTATGCCAGCACCAGTGACTCAGGGCATGCAGTTCCGGCGGGACTTGCTGGGCCTGCAGATCCTCCAGGCTGACGCCATGCGCGCGACTCCAGTTCAGCCAGTAGTCGGCATGATTGAGTTCGACGCGGATGTTGCGCATCAGCCAGCGGCGCGCCATATCCTCCCCAGGATGACGGGCAAACTTGGTCTTGGTCAGGTTCTGTGCCATATACAACGCAAACTGTTCAACGACTGGCCAGCCCCCGATCAGGTACTGGCGCATGGTTTTCGCACTGAGCTTGTTATCGCGCATGCGCATGTACAGTTCATGTTCGACAACCCGGCGCTTGCTCTCGCTGCAATCCGTAATGAGCTGTTGTGCCCAGGCAGGATAACTTGCAGCTTCCATGAGTGGTCCGGTTCGGTTGAATGTGTCGATCACTGTTCGGCTCCTTTTGATTTGTGATTGTAAGGATCGGCAAGAGATTTCAACGGAACGTGCCAGGCGCCTTGAACAACAACGGCTGCGGTCTGGCGGGCCGACTTTGCAAACTGTCGCAGGTAAACAACTGCGGGCGTTCGATGACATAACCCTGAGCGTAATCCACCCCGATTTCAAGCAATGCCTGCTCGATCTGGGTTGTCTCGACAAACTCGGCAATTGTCTGCTTACCCATGACATGCCCGATGTGATTGATCACTTCGACCATAGCGCGGTTAATCGGGTCGTCCAGCATATCCTTTACGAAACTCCCGTCGATCTTCAGGAAGTCTACAGGCAAATGTTTCAAATAAGCGAATGAAGACATTCCGGCACAAAAGTCATCAAGGGAGAAGTAACAACCTAAGCCTTTGAGTTCATTAATAAATCGAATTGCACTCCCAAGATTTGCAATTGCACTGGTTTCAGTAATTTCAAAACAAATCATTTCAGGTGGTATGGCGTAAACAACAAACTGTTCACGCAGGAAGTGCAAGAACGCGTCATCTCCGATAGTAATGCCTGAAAGATTAATCGCACACATTGCCAACGGACCTTCATGTTGTTCGGCAATACATTGGGCAATGACTTTAAAAACATTCTCGACGACCCAACGGTCCAGTTGACTCATCAGGCCATATCGTTCGGCCGCCGGGATGAAACTGTCCGGCAGGATCATCCGCCCGGCCTCGTCATGCAGACGCAAGAGTATTTCGATGTGCCCGCCGCCCTCCGCCGTGGAACCCAGCGGAGCGATTTCCTGGGCATAAAGGCAGAAGCGGTTTTCTTCCAGTGCCATGTGCAGGCGCTGCACCCAGGCCATTTCGCCGAAACGCAGGGACAGTTCGGAATCATCGGCGTGATAGACCTGCACCCGGTTGCGGCCCTTTTCCTTGGCCATGTAGCAAGCCATGTCGGCCGCGCGCAATGACGCTTCGAGGGTGGTCGGGGTCTGGGCGATGTGCACCAGGCCGAGACTCACGGTGGTCAGAAACGGCCGCCCCTTCCATACGAAGTGCAGGTTCTGCACGGTCTGGCGCAGGCTCTCGGCGATTTTCTCGGCGGCTTCCGGGGCGCAGTTCTCCAGCAGAATACCGAACTCGTCACCGCCCAGCCGCGCCAGGGTGTCGCTCTCGCGCAAGCCCGATTGCAACAGTGTGCAGATATGCCGCAGCAACTCATCGCCGGCGGCGTGACCACAGGTGTCGTTGACCAGTTTGAACTGGTCCAGATCAAGGAACATCAGCGCGTGCCGACCGGGCTGGCGCGTCAGGTTGTGCAAAGCCTGCTCCAGGCGATACTCGAATTCGCGGCGGTTGGCCAGACCGGTCAGGGCATCGTGGGTCGCCTGCCACGACAGGTTGGCGATGTACTGCCGTTCCTGAGTCATGTCATGCAGCACCAGCACCGTGCCACTGACTTTCTCGGCATTGCGGATCGGCGCGCCCACCAGCGTCACAGAAACCGTACTGCCGTCCAGGCGCTGGATCAGCTTGGAGTGCTCGCTGCCGCCGACCAGTTGGCCGCTGAGAATATGCTCGATCAGCGTCAGCCCTTCGGCCTGCGCGTTGTCGTCCAGGAGATTGAACAACGCGGCCAGAGGCAGGCCCGCTGCGTGCTCGGACTTCCAGTGCGTCATGGCTTCGGCCGCAGGGTTCATGTAATCGATCGCGCCGTTGACATCGGTGGTGATCACCCCGTCGCCAATCGATTGCAGAGTGATGTGCGCCCGATCCTTCTCCAGCTGCAGCGCCTGGGCAAAGGCATGGCGCTGCTTGAGCAGTTTGTGGGTGCGCAACAATGCCAGCACGATCAATCCCAGCGCTGTGGCCAGGTTGGTGAACAACAGCAGGCGCAGGATCATCCGCGAGCCTTCGCCCAAGGCATCGCTGAACGCTCTGGCCGCCGGTGTCACACCGTCATTGATGGCGAAAATCCGCGCCTTCCAGCGCTGAATGTCAGCCGGCGTCGCAGCGTTGTCGCTGATGCGCTGATGCATCTCGCGAGCGACATTGTCCAGCTCGACCAGATAGGCATCGCCAATCGTCCAACGGTCGATCGCGGTTTCCAGATAACTGAAATGACGGAAATTGAGGTACAGCCAGATCAGGCTCGAGACGTCGTCGGGGTGGTTGCCGCCCTTGAGAATCCCTTCGCGCGCTGCCTGCAGATCCGGCGGTTGACGATCCAGCGCCAGGCGCAACTGATGACCGCCCTGCGGCACGGCAATCGCTTCCTTGTACTTGAGGAAGATCGCCTCGTCACGGCTGTCGGCGTAGAGGTTCAGATAATAGATGGCGTCCTTCTGGCCCTTGGACCAAAGACTTTCACCGGCGACATAGCCGCGAACGGCCGACAGGACGTAAAGACTCACGCCCCCCAATAAAGCCTGAAATAACACGACGGCAATAAATGGCCAGACGATGCCCAACAACCGTGGCGTTCCGAGAGTCCTTTTTTGCTTCATGAGGTCCTTTGCACATGCACTGCCATCATCAAGAGGAGACCGCTAGAGCCAGACTAGGGGGCGATCCCCCTTCCGGCAAGCCGGAACACTTTCAAGCGACGATACATATGTACCGCACCCCGGGTCAGCGATACTTCGACACTGACGGCTTTCAATCATTCAAGAGCCGTTTCCCATGCCGTCACCTGCTTCCGCGCTGCAACGCCATACTGCCCAACAGAGCGAATACCGCGCAATGACCAGCGCCCTGCGCGCCGTGCTCAGCGCTTCGAGTTCACTGGAGACCTATTACCTCGCGCCCCAGACCCATTCACGCCTGGGTACAGCCCATGAGCAGGCGCAAAACCTGCTGCAAGCACTGTTCGCAGACAGCGGCGCACCCGCCTTGACCGCGCATCTGCAAGCGTCCAAAGGCTCACTGCTGCAAGTCAGCGCCGTGGCCGATCAATGCTGCTTTACCTTCACCCGTCGCGATCAAAGCATTGCCAGCCACACCCTCAAGGACATGGCCAAGGCATCGGTGGCGATTCGCCGCTTCCACCAAGCGTTGCTGAGTATAGGCGCACACCTGCGTTCCGACAGGCTGCTGCCGCTGTCGCAGCTGTTGCGCGAGTCCGGGTTCACCTTGCCGGGCACCGTGGATGCCCTGGCGCTGACCAGCCTGATCGACGCCGTCGAAGAACAGCGCGCCAGCCACCGCCTGAATCTGCGCCAGGCCCCGGCGCTCGCAATATTGATGAGTGCGGACGATAAAGCGGCGATCCACGATGTAATCGGCGACTGGCTCAACGGTAAAACCCTGTCAGCCCTCGACTGCCTCGCAAACGCGACAACCCCCTCGCTGACGCGCATGCAGATTGCCAGGCATCCCGCCACTTGCCTGGAACGCCTGCTCGACAGCGCCCAGGCCCGGGATCTGGGCCAGCGCCTGCTGCAAAAACTGCAGTGGTACGGCGCCCGAGCCGATGAACAGACCGTCCCGGACATCGGCGCGCGCCTGCTGCTCGAAGCGCTGTGCCTGTGGTACGAGGTGCCCGAAGAGCGCGGCTCGCCCCAAGTCGCCGGTTTCGCCCCGCAATCTCGCGAGCAATACGGGAAAAGCTACGCAGCCATCCGCCGGGATTTTTTGTTCCATCTCGATACCTCAAAGCGGACTTCGACAGAAACCGAGCAACACCTGTTGGGATGGCTTTGCCTGACGCGGTTTCCGCTGGAGTTTCAGGTGCGCGACATTCCGGACGACTTGCCCTACGCCAGCTCGGCGGTCTGGGTCAATTTCGTGCATGGCGTCCACCTCGCCCATGCCCTTGATCCAGAGCTGCTGCACTTTCTGAACTTTGAACAATTGGTCGGCCTGCCGCTGAAGAAAAGCGAACACGCCAGCAATGACCTGCAAGCCCTGATCGCCGTTTCACGCGTGGCGGCTGCGCAGACCTGGGCACTGGCGACCGGCGCATTGGCACCTTCAGAGCAAGCAACCACCGCGACCCTCGCCCTGCAAGCGCTGGAGGATCACCGCAAGCAGATGAACACGGCGATCCTGCAACTGGATGTCGAACCACCGCAACGCCTGCCCCTGGCGAAACAAATGCTGGAGCGCGCGCTGGCCAACGACCTGTACGAACACAGCAGCATTCAGCTCAAGCGCCACCCTCATCAAGACACCGGGCGCGTGCGCCGCAGCATTATCGACACCCCGGACGTGAAGCAGCCCGTCTGGCCGCTGCTGGAGGTCTATGCCAGCGGCGGGCTCGAACCCGACATGAAGTGGTATGTCAGCGACGACGGCAAGACCGCCCAGGAATGGATCAGTCTGAGCGCCGAACGCACACTCGACAGCGGTTTCGTCGCCAGCAAAGGCCCGGGGCGGCCGCTGTCGCGATTTCCACGCAAGCGCAAATTGCCCGATGTCAAAAAAGCATTCGACGCGCAGTTCGACAAATACCTGAGCGATACCCGAGCCGCTTATGAATACCTGATCAAAAGCCTGCTGGTCACCCTGCCCTCGGCCGACCGACGCGCCCTGGAGCACGGCGAAGTACGGATTCTCAGCCTCAGGAACGAGACCCGGCACCTGCATGCCGACCTCGAAACCGCCGAGATTCACCTGCCGCTGCGCATGCGCATGGGCTTCGTGCTGCAGGCGACTTATCAGACAGTCTCACATTTCTACGAATGCCTGCCTCGCGCCGGCATCATCCGCAAGCGCGGGGACGTGACGACGTGGCATATCGGTGGTCAACGCATACCGCCCCTGCCGCCAAAACGCGGCAGAACCAAAGGCCAGAGCATCACCCGCATTGTCGCACGCACGCTGCCGTTCGATCGCAATGCGCACAAGGACGGCGCGCCCCCCAAAACCGGCGCCAAATGCACGGCGATTCTTGAGCCGCTGGGCGACGCCCTCAAAGCGTCAGCGCTGCCTCCCGTCCATCACGAAAGCCTGCCGAGTCTGACCTTCACCTCGGCCCGGACCGCACAGATCAGCCGTTTCATCGCCACCCGGTTGCTCTACATCGACGAGCAGGCATTGCGCCGCGAAGCATGGGGAGAAACCCGCTTCGAGCGAGAGGACAAAAAGCAACACTGGATCCACGCACTCAAAGCGTTCATTCCGTTCTGGGGCAGCCTCGACGATCTGCAATCGGACAAGCCCGGCACACGCCTGCTGGGGGCCATCGGCTTGCTGCTCGACATCGTTTCGTTCGCGATCCCCCTGGGCAAATTCGTCGCCGGCAGTATTCGCCTGGCGGTCTCGGCCGGCAAACTGGCGATTCGCGCGGCGCTGCCGAGCATGGCGCAACTGAGCAAAACCCTGCTGGTTTCCAGCCTGCGCAACCTCAATCCACTGGACGCCGCCCCCGCCCTGCTCAAGCTCGCGTTGCGCGGTACCCACGGTGCGGTGCGGGCCGTGGCGCATGCCGAACGCCTCGCCGTGTCGCGCCTGAAAAGACTCGCCGGCAGGAGCGGCAGCTATGATCTTTTGCAGGGGTTGCCGCAGACGCTTGAGGCGGGACACTGGAAACCGCTGAGTCAGGCCGACCAACTCGCGGTGGTCAAGGGCATTGATGACGTACCGGTGCGCAATGTGGCGGTCGACGGCACGCGCCATCACGTGCTCGATCCATTCTCTGGCCAGCCCTACGGCCCCCGGCTGACCGTGCAGGACCACGACCTGTCGCTGGGTCGCTCGCATTACAGTGGCACCCGCAAAGGCGATGAGCAGATCGTCATCGAACTCCCGCAAAACAGCCGAATAGAGCACCTGCCTGAGGTCGACGGGCGTACCACGTTGCTGATCGACGACGTGCCCTACCGACTCGACGGCGATGAACTGCGCCGGGTCGATCTGCTCGACGAAAGTGCGCACTGGACCGCACTGCCCTGCCGAATCCGCCGTGCGCCGGGTAGCGGGGGTGATTGCCGCGTCAGTTACATCACCGGCGAGCCGGCACCTGTGCCACCGCTCGGCTTCATCGACAAGGAAAAAGGCTACGCGCCATGGTTCGGCGAGCGAATCTCGGAGCCTGGCGACTTGTCCGGACAACGAGGCACATTCCTCGCGGTCGATGCCAAGCTTTACCAGATCATCGACAACAGACCGAAACTGCTCACTGGCGACCTCAAGCACCTTGGGTTCGGTAGTAGCAGTCTGGTACCGAGGCAGCAGATTCAAGCGACGCAGCAGTTTCGCAAAGGGATTTTTGCCCGGATCAAGACTGGCGGCACGTATGAGGGGATCGATGATTCGCATCAGGTCGGCGCAATCCTGGTGCCGGCCATCGACGACTCGGCCGACTACGTATTCTTCCGGGTCAATCGCATGGAGAACTACCAGGCCACCATCGCCAAAGGCGAAGTACCGCCCAATCGATTGACCTTTAATCGTCTCTCCGAGCAAGAGCTGGCCGAGGGCACATGCGGCTCGGAACTGGTGAGGGCCTACTCCGGCTCGCTGCATGCCAACACCATGGTGCGCCTGCACGGCCTGGAAAAAGTGCAGCGTGCGGTGCGCACCATGGAACGGATCGCGATCCCCATCGGCGGCACGGCCAATCCTCCCGCCAACATGAAATGGCTGAAGCTCGACACCAGCCCGGGCGAGGCGGTGATGTTCGATGAATTGACCCGGATGATCGTTGCCCAGTTGCCTGAAGGGGCCGCGACCTGGTCGCGTAAAAAAGACGCACCGGCAGCCTTTCAACTCAAAACCGCAGAAATTTTCGAAACCCTGTTCTTGTCGTCGACCATTACCGGGATCAAAAAAACAGCGCTGCGCATCGATAACGCCATGCGCGAGCTACAGAAACTGCTGCCTGTGAGTGAAAAAACGTCCAACATGCGCAACATTGCCTACGCCGAAGTCATCACTGCGAGCGGCCAGCGGGAAATCTACGTCAGCGTTTCCGGTGCCCAGGGCACCACCCAGCGCTTGCCGTTGTTTCGGCACCTGGGCCCCGAATCTGTGCGCATTGGCCAAACGACCTACATCAATATCGACTACAACCCGAGCTTTCCGCGAACCTCGCTGGACGTGAACGAACAGGAGCACCTGCTGGCCGTGCCGCTGACGATCAAGGAGTTGGAGGCCTATGAGCAGACAAAAACCTTTCGCCCGACTTCACTGGACAGTGAAAGCAAGCTGATTCGGGTCCTGCGCGAAAAATATCCCGATCCCGCGGAGTACCGCTCCATCGACATCGCGACGACCCTGGAGCCGTGCAGGTCCTGTTCGGTGCTGATGAAACAGTTCGCCCATGACGGCGGGGATGCCGCATTGCAAGTGCTCTGGGCCTGATTACAGGCGCTGCAAGTGGCCGTAAAGCTTGGCGTAGAGACCGCCATCGGCGATCAGTTGCTGGTGGTCGCCATCCTCGGCCACCTGCCCGCCGTCGAACACCAGCACGCGGTCTGCCTGCTTCACCGCTGACAGGCGATGGGCAATGATCAGCGTGGTGCGGCCGCTGAGGAAGCGCGCCATGGCCTGATGCAGGTTGTATTCGGTGGCGGCGTCGAGGGCCGAAGTAGCCTCGTCGAGAATCACCACTTTCGGTTCGGCGAGGATCATCCGCGCAATCGCCAGACGCTGGCGCTGACCACCGGAGAGGCGTACACCGGAACGTCCGACGATGCTGTCCAGACCGTCGGGCAAGGCGCGGATCGTCGCTTCCAGTTGGGCGATTTCCAGCGCCTGCCAGCAGGCTTCGTCGCTGCGATCACGGCCCATGGTCAGGTTGGCGCGCACGCTGTCGTTGAACAGCGCCGGGTGTTGCAGCACCACCGCGACGTTCTCACGAATCAGCTCCAGGCCGATTTCCTGTTGGGTAGAACCACCGAAACGAATGGTCCCGGACAACGGCGTGTACAACCCCAACAACAGTTGCACCAAAGTGCTTTTGCCGCCGCCGCTGGCGCCGACAATCGCGACTTTTTCACCGGGGGCGATGGACAGGTTCATCTGGTCCACCACCAGCTCGTCGCCGTAACCGAAGCTCAACCCCTGCACCTCAATGCCCACGGTTTCCCGGCCCTTGAACGGATCGACACCACCGGGATATTGCGGCTCGTCGGCCCGCGCCAGCAGTTCGTTGATCCGTGCCAACGCCCCGCCAGCCGCGTAGTAGGCGTATTGCAGATTGAGCAGTTGTTCGACCGGACCGATCATGAACCACAGGTAACTGAACACCGCGAGCATCTGCCCGATCGACAGGTCGGAGAACAGCACGGTGAGCATCGCCGCTGCGCGGAAGATGTCGATACCGAACTGGAACAGCAGACCGCTGGCACGGTTCGAAGCGTCGGTTTTCCACTGCGAGTTGACCGCGTAGTTGCGCACTTCCTGCGCGCGCAGACCGAGGCGGCCGAGGAAGAAACCCTGACGGTTGCCGGCGCGCACTTCCTGGATCGCATCGAGGGTTTCGCTCAGGGCCTGAGTGAAACGCGAGGTGCTGTCGTTCTCCAGTTTCTTCAGGTGCTTGACCCGTTTGCCCAGTTGCACCGTGGCGTAAATCACCAACGGGTTGAACAGCAGGATCAGCAGCGCCAGCTTCCAGTGCATCCACATCAGGATGCTCGCGGTGCCGACCAGGGTCAGCATCGCCACCAGAAAACGACTGAGGGTTTCGCCGACAAACTTGTCGAGAGTGTCGAGGTCAGTGACCAGATGCGTGGTCACGGTGCCGCTGCCGAGGCTTTCGTATTCGCCGAGGGAAATCCTTTTCAGGCGCTCGATCAGCCGCACACGAATGCGGTAGACGATGTCCTTGGCCAGCCGCGCAAACAGCCGCGCCTGCAACACGCCAAAGCACAGGGCACTGCAACGCAAGGTCAGAGTGACCACCAGCATCAGGCCGATGTAACCCGCCGCCTGTTGCCACATCGACGGCAACACATGGTTCATGACTTTCAACGCAGCGTCGCCATGGCCGAGCAGGACTTCGTCCACCAGCAATGGCAGCAGCAACGGAATCGGCACGCTGCACAGCGTCGCCAGCACGGCCACGCCGTTGGCGATCCACAGGGATTTTTTGTGATGCAGTGCCAGACGCCGGACTTCTGCCCAGCTCAGCCGGTCGACACGCTTTACGGCTGGCGTGTCATCGGCCAGGTCAGGCACAGGCGGCGCGCTCCAGCCAGCGACCAAGCAGCGGCGAGAGTTCGCTGAGCGGTTGATAGCCGTTGGTCAACAGCGCCAGTTGGCCGTTGCGCTCGGCGAGCAGGGTCGGGAACCCGGCGATGCCCAGATCCTGCACCCAGCTGAAATCAGCCTGAGTCGCTTTGTGCTGATCGGCATGATCGAACAACGCGGCAAATTCGATACGCGGCACGCCGGCCTGCTCCGCCAGCTCGACCAACACGCTGGCCTGGGTGACATCGCGACCTTCAGCGTAAAACGCCTGCTGGATAAGGCCGACCAGTGTCCACGCACAATCCGGCGCCAGACTGCGCGCGGTGACGATCGCCCGGCAGGCTGGCTCGGTGTCGTAGACGAAACCGTCGGGCAACGCGCCGTCGAATTTGAACGGCTGGCCGGTGGCCTCGGTGACCGCTTGCCAGTGCTCGAGGATGTAGCGCCGCGTGGTCGGTTCCAGCGCCGCACCGCTGCCGGTGCGCAGCCCGCCAACCACCAGGTGCAGCTCGACGCCGGCTGCCTGCGCCTGCTCGACCAATGCCTTGGCGACCGGGGCGAACCCCCAGCACCAGGAACACATCGGATCCATCACATAGAGCAGGCGCGCAGACATGATTAAGCCTCGGTGGATGCTTGTTTATAGTTGTAGCCGATCGGGTGCGGCATGTTGCGCGCCTTGGCCAGTTCGATCTGCTTCTGCCGATCGATGGCGCTGCGGCGGGTTTTCTCGCTCAGCTTGTCCCAGCAATGCGGGCAGCTGATGCCGGCCACGTAATGTTCGGAAGCACGATCTTCAACACTGACCGGTGTGCGGCAGGCATGACATTGATCGTAGTCGCCTTCGCTGAGGTCGTGACGCACGGTCACCCGGTTGTCGAACACGAAGCAGTCGCCCTGCCACTTGGTTTCTTCCTGCGGCACTTCTTCGAGGTACTTCAGGATGCCACCCTTGAGGTGGTAAACCTCTTCGAAACCCTCGCCCAGCATGTAGCTGGAGGCTTTCTCGCAGCGAATGCCGCCGGTGCAGAACATCGCGACCTTCTTGTGCACGGCCGGGTCGAAGTGTTCTTTGATGTAATCAGGGAATTCGCGAAAACTGGTGGTTTTCGGATCGATGGCGCCTTCGAAGGTGCCGATCGCCACTTCGTAGTCGTTACGGGTGTCGATCAGCAGCACTTCCGGGTCGCTGATCAGCGCGTTCCAGTCCTGCGGCTCAACGTAGGTGCCGACCTTTTTGTTCGGGTCCACGCCTTCGACGCCGAGGGTGACGATCTCTTTCTTCAGCTTGACCTTGGTGCGGTAGAACGGCTGCTCGTCGCAGTACGACTCTTTGTGATCGATGTCGATCATGCGCGGGTCGTTCTTCAGCCAGGCGAGCAGGCCATCGATGCCTTCGCGGCTGCCGGACACCGTGCCGTTGATGCCTTCTTCGGCGATCAGCAGCGTGCCTTTGATACCGTTGTCGACCATCGCTTGCAGCAGTGGCTCGCGCAGGTCAACGTAATCTTCGAGGGTGACGAACTTATACAGTGCCGCCACGACAATCGGTTGTGTCATGGGTAATTCTCCAGGTGGCTACCCTCGCAAAGGGTGAACCGGATTCAAAAAAAACGCGCCGGCTGAGCGGCGCGTTGCGGATTCTAGCAAAAACACAGCAGTTTTAGGATCTGTCGAAACCCTGTGGCGAGGGAGCTTGCTCCCGCTCGGCTGCGCAGCAGTCGCAAAAATCGGATCTTGGGAGTGCTGCGCACTCCAGCGGGAGCAAGCTCCCTCGCCACAGCAGCCTCGCAATCCTCAGTGTTTGCTACCGCCGGCACAGGTCGGCGACGCCGGGGCGGCGCCGACTTCTGCCCATTCCTGCGGGGTGTAGGTGTGCAGCGCCAACGCATGGAACTCGCCCATCAGCTCGCCGAGCGTGCCGTAGACTTTCTGGTGGCGCTTGACCCGGTTCAGGCCTTCGAACTGCGCGCTGACCACCACTGCCTTGAAGTGCGTCTGTAACCCGCGACTGTGCATGTGGCTTTCGTCCAGCACTTGCAGATGCTCAGGCTGCAGCAGGCCCAGCGTCGATTCGATGCGTTGTTGCATGGTCATCACGAACTCCGCTTACTTCTTCTTGGCCGGGGCTGCGCCTTTCGGTGCCAGCTCGTTGGTCATGTCGTCGAGCAGCTTGTTGACCACCGGCACGGCGCTTTCCAGCTTGGCCTGGGTCATCTGGGCCGATTGCTGGGTCAGCTGCGGCATTTTTTCCAGGACTTTCTTACCCAGTGGCGACTGGTAGAACGCGACCAGATCTTTCAGCTCGGATTCGCTGAAGTTGCTGGTGTAGAGCTTGACCATGTCAGGCTTGAGCTTGTTCCAGCCGATGGCCTGGTCCAGAGCGGCATTGGCCTTGGCCTGGTAGGTTTCCAGTACGGCTTTCTTGGATTCCGGGGCTTTGGTCTGTTCAAAGCGCTGGGCGAACATTTGCTGCACTTGCATGTAAACCGGCGTACCCAGTTTGTCCGCGTGCGCCAGGGTCAGGAAAGCTTCGGCACTGGCGTTGTGGCTGGCGGTATCGGCAAGCACCTGGCCGCTGGCGCAAACCAGTGCAACCGCGGTACAGATGGCACGAAGACGAGTCATCGAGTTTCCTTTTCTAGCAGGCGAGGTAAAACCCCAAGGGCGCCCATTCTGCGCCTGAATAACGCCACGGCTCAACCCCCGAGCCTTGCCGCGCTTGATTGGCCATGCCGCAGCGGTCAACAATCGGCTCGATGGAACCACCTGGCCCCGACCGGGCCTAAACTGCGCAAACAGACCAACAGGAGTGTGCACGATGAGCCGTATCGAAACCGACAGCCTGGGCCAGATCGAAGTCCCGGACGACGCCTACTGGGGTGCTCAGACGCAACGCTCGCTGATCAACTTCGCCATTGGTCAGGAACGCATGCCGCTGCCGGTACTGCACGCCCTGGCCCTGATCAAGAAAGCCGCTGCCCGGGTCAACGACCGCAACGGCGATTTGCCCGCCGACATTGCCCGCCTGATCGAACAAGCCGCCGACGAAGTGCTCGACGGTCAGCATGACGACCAGTTTCCGCTGGTGGTCTGGCAGACCGGCAGCGGCACCCAGAGCAACATGAACGTCAACGAAGTGATCGCCGGTCGTGCCAACGAGCTGGCCGGCAACCCGCGCGGCGGCAAGTCGCCGGTGCACCCGAACGATCACGTCAACCGCTCGCAAAGCTCCAACGACTGCTTCCCCACTGCCATGAGCATCGCCACCGCCAAAGCCGTGCAGGAGCAATTGCTGCCGGCGATCGCCGAGCTGTCCGGCGGTCTGGCCGAACTGGCCGCACGTCATATGAAACTGGTGAAGACCGGCCGCACGCACATGATGGATGCGACGCCGATCACCTTCGGTCAGGAGCTGTCAGGGTTCATCGCGCAGCTGGATTACGCCGAACGGGCGATCCGCGCAGCACTGCCGGCGGTGTGTGAACTGGCGCAGGGCGGCACTGCCGTCGGCACCGGTCTGAATTCGCCGCACGGCTTTGGCGAAGCGATTGCCGCGGAACTCGCCGCGCTGTCCGGGCTGCCGTTCGTCACCGCGCCGAACAAGTTTGCCGCGCTGGCCGGGCATGAGCCGCTCACCAGCCTGTCCGGCGCCCTGAAGACCCTCGCCGTGGCGCTGATGAAAATCGCCAACGACCTGCGTCTGCTCGGCTCCGGTCCTCGCGCAGGTTTGGCCGAAGTGAGGCTGCCGGCCAACGAGCCGGGCAGTTCGATCATGCCCGGCAAGGTCAACCCGACCCAGTGCGAAGCGCTGTCGATGCTGGCCTGTCAGGTGTTGGGCAACGATGTCACCATCGGCATCGCGGCGAGTCAGGGTCACCTGCAACTGAACGTCTACAAACCGGTGATCATCCACAATGTGCTGCAATCGATCCGCCTGCTCGCCGATGGCTGCAGCAACTTCCAGCAGCACTGCATCGCCGGACTTGAACCGGATGCGCAGGTCATGGCCCAGCATCTGGAACGCGGTCTGATGCTGGTGACCGCGCTGAATCCGCACATCGGTTACGACAAGTCGGCGGAAATCGCCAAGAAGGCTTACGGTGAAGGCCTGACCCTGCGCGAGGCGGCGCTGCAGCTGGGGTATCTGACCAGTGAAGAGTTCGATGCCTGGGTGCGGCCGGAGAACATGATCGAGGCTGGCGCCAAGGGCTGAGATTTGTAGCGCCTGAAAGTCCGTCTTCGCGAGCAAGCCCGCTCCCACATTTTGATCGGTGTACGCCGTACCAATGTGGGAGCGAGCCTGCTCGCGAATGGGAGCAGCGCGGTCTAACTGGCTGCAATCCGCATCCGCCGCGCCTTCAACCCGGCAATCAACGACGGCCCCAACGCCACCAGCGCCGACCCCAGCACCACCAGCACCGCCCCGCCATAACCCAGTCCATTGATCTGCTCGGCATGCACATATTCCGGCCACACCCCGGCGGCAATCGCTACCGCGCCAAAGGTCACCAGCGGCGTGATCGCCAGCGTCGCACTGACCCTTGAAGCCTCCCAGTGCGCCAGCGCCTCGGCAAATGCGCCATAGGCAATCAGGGTATTCATGCAGCACGCCAGCAGCAGCCAGCCCTGCACCGGGCTCAGTTCCAGTGCTTCGAGCGGATGCACCCACGGTGTCAGCAACAGCGCGCAGAACAGGTAGATCACCATCATCACCTGCAACGAATTCCACACCGTGAGCAATTGCTTCTGGCCCAGCGCATAGAAGGTCCAGACCGTCGAGGCCAACAGCACCAGCAATACGCCGGCGGTATAGTCCGACAACGAGGTGAGCAATTCGGCCAGCCGTTGGTTGAAGAACAGCACGAAGCCGATCAGCAACACCGCCAGCCCGATGCCCTGACCGATGCTGAAGCGCTCCTTGAATACGAACAGACTGGCAATCAACAACATGATCGGTCCCATCTGCACCACCAGTTGCGCGGTGCCGGGGCTGAGCAGATTGAGGCCCATCAGGTATAGCACGTAGTTGCCCACCAGTCCGAGCACCGCCATCAACACCAGCCAGCCGCCGCGGGGACCGAGCACCTTGCGGCTCGGCAGGCGGCGCGTGGCCGCCAGGTAGATGAACAGGCAGCCGCCGGAGACCAACAGGCGAAACCAGGTCACCGTGATCGGGTCCATCACCAGCAGCACCTGCTTGAGCTTGATCGGCAGGATGCCCCACAAAACCGCCGTCAGCAGTGCCAGGAACAGACCGTAGACCCAGCGACCGGATGAAATGTGCATGCGAACCCCAATGCCTGCTGACGAGAGCGATCATTCTAGGCCCGGCGCCAGATGCAACACAGGGACAGTTCGGGCCAGGCCGCTAATGAAACTGTGCAGGTCGCAGCATTAAATTGACGCTTTGCCGTTGATCGGCTGGTGAGGCGCGCCAAGTGCTTCAGGCATAAGCTTATTGGATCCCTGCAACGGATCACTCAAGGAGCCGGATCATGTACGGAATGCGCGCCCAGGACAGCGCCCCCGCCACACACTTTCGCAGCGAGCGAATGTGTCGGGTCAATGGAGAGCTGTTTTTCTGCACGCGGGAGAACACCCTTGAGGGGCCGTTCGACAGCGCCGAAAAGGCTGAGCAGGAAATTCAGGCGTATATCGCGCGGATGCAGAGTGTGGACTCCAACCGATGAACCGAGTTGAAGCCTTCGCGAGCAAGCCCGCTCCCACATTTTGATCGGTGTACACCGTACCAATGTGGGAGCGGGCTTGCTCGCGAAGGCATCCTGACAGGCAATACAAGTCTGCAGGGTCAGCGCACCGCCTCAAACAACCCCGTCGCCCCCATCCCGCCCCCCACGCACATGGTCACAATGCCGTAACGCAAATCACGCCGCTGCAACTCGCGCACCAGATGCCCGACCTGCCGCGACCCGGTCATGCCGAACGGGTGGCCGATGGAAATCGAGCCGCCATTGACGTTGTACTTGCCGTTATCGATCTCCAGACGATCGCGGGCATACAGGCATTGCGAAGCAAACGCCTCGTTCAGCTCCCACAGATCAATATCCGCCACTTGCAAGCCCTTGGCCTTGAGCAGTTTCGGCACCGAGAACAGCGGGCCGATGCCCATTTCGTCCGGCTCGCAACCGGCCACGGTGAAGCCACGGAAAAACGCCTTCGGTTTCAGTCCCAGTTGCAGGGCTTTTTCCAGGCTCATCACCAGGGTCATCGACGCGCCGTCCGACAGCTGCGACGAGTTGCCGGCCGTTACCGAGCCGTCCTCGGCAAACACCGGTTTCAGCCCGGCGAGGCTTTCATAAGTGGTATCCGGACGGTTGCAGTCGTCGCGATCGACAATGCCGTCGAGGATCTGTACATCGCCACTGTTCTTGTCCTCGACCCGATACTTGACCGCCATCGGCACGATTTCATCATCGAACAGCCCGGCCGCCTGCGCCTGGGCGGTGCGCAACTGACTTTGCAGTGCGTAGCGATCCTGTGCCTCGCGGCTGACGCCATAACGGCGCGCGACCACTTCGGCGGTCTGGCCCATCGTGTAGTAGATGCCCGGCACCTGCTGCTTGAGCAGCGGGTTGATCAGGTGATCGGTGTTGACGCTCTTGAGGGTCAGGCTGATTGACTCGACGCCACCGGCAACAATGATGTCGCTGCAACCGGAAGCGATCTGGTTGGCGGCAATCGCGATCGCCTGCAACCCCGAGGAGCAAAAGCGATTAAGGGTCATGCCGGCAACACCAGTGCCCAGACGCGACAACACTGCGACGTTGCGCCCGATGTTGTAACCCTGCGCACCCTCGTTGGAGCCGGCACCGACGATGCAATCCTCGACGCTGGCCGGATCGACGTCATTGCGCGACAGCAGCGCGTTGACGCAATGGGCCGCCATGTCGTCGGGACGGGTCTGGTTGAACTTGCCGCGAAAGGACTTGGCCAGGCCGGTCCGCACGCTGTCGACGATCACCACTTCACGCATGGCATACCTCAATTGTTGTTGTCGGAGAGAGTCAACCGAGCATAAGTCCACCCTGCCGCCGACCGCGACAATCATTCACCCCGCGTATGCGTGTCCATCGCTTCAGTCCTTGTGTTTTTTCGCGTGCTTGTCGGACTTCGCGAACGCCTCTTCGAGCGCCCGGTTGATCGTACGCAGCACCTTGACCCGGGCCCAGCGCTTGTCATTGGCCTCGACCAGCGTCCACGGCGAGATCTCGGTGCTGGTGCGGTCGACCATGTCGCCCACGGCGGCGCGGTAGGCATCCCACTTTTCGCGATTGCGCCAGTCGTCCTCGGTAATCTTGAAGCGCTTGAACGGGATCTCTTCGCGGGCCTGGAAACGCTCCATCTGCGTGTCCTTGTCGATGGCCAGCCAGAACTTGACCACGATCACCCCGGCGTCGGCGATCTGCTCTTCGAAGTCGTTGATCTCGCTGTAGGCCCGCAGCCAGTCGGCCGGACTGCAAAAGCCCTCGATCCGCTCGACCAGCACCCGGCCATACCAGGAACGGTCGAACACGGTGAATTTGCCCCGTGCCGGCAGGTGTCGCCAGAAGCGCCACAGATACGGTTGCGCGCGCTCCTCTTCGGTCGGCGCAGCAATCGGCACGATGTTGTACTGACGCGGATCGAGCGCCGCCGCCACCCGTCGGATCGCCCCGCCCTTGCCCGCTGCGTCGTTACCTTCGAACACCGCCACCAAAGCGTGCCGGCGCATGCGTTTGTCGCGCATCAGCCCCGACAGCCGCGCCTGCTCAGTGATCAATTGTTCTTCATAGTCTTTCTTTTCCAGCCGCTGGGTCAGGTCAAGACTGTCGAGCAGGTTCAACTGATCGACAGCCGTGCTCAGCGGCGCGGCATTGACCTCATCGGCCTCTACTTGCGGACGCTTGAGGGCGTTCTGCAGACCTTCGAGCAGAATCTTGCCGACCGCGAGGCTGCGGTAATTGGCGTCCATCCCTTCGATGATGTGCCACGGTGCATAGTCGCGACTGGTACGGCGCAACACGCGCTCGCCGTATTTGACGACCTTGTCGTAAGTCTGCGATTGCTGCCAGTCCAGCGGGCTGATGCGCCAACTGTGCAGTGGATCGTCGGCCAGCGCCTTGAGGCGCGCCTTCATCTGTTTCTTCGACAGGTGGAACCAGAACTTGAAGATCAGCGCGCCTTCATCGCAAAGCATTTTTTCCAGACGCTCGGCGGCGTTGATTGCCTGATCCAGACGTGGATCCTTGAACAATCCATGCACACGGCCCTGGAGCATCTGGCTGTACCAGTTGCCGAAGAAAATCCCCATCCGGCCCTTGGCCGGCAGCATCCGCCAGTAACGCCATGCGGGTGGCCGCGCCAGTTCTTCATCGGTCTGCTGGTCGAAGGTGCGCACCTCGATCAGGCGCGGGTCCATCCACTCGTTGAGCAACTTGACGGTCTCGCCCTTGCCGGCGCCCTCGATGCCGTTGATCAAAACGATCACCGGAAAACGTTTCTGCTGCTGCAACTCGAACTGCGCTTCCAGCAGTGCTTCACGCAGCGCAGGCACCGCCGCGTCGTAAGTCTCTTTGTCGATGGCATGGCCGATTTCGGCGGATTCAAACATGGGGACGGCTCCTTCCAGGATTCAGCAAGACTAGCGGATTGGGCATGGGCGCGGCGGAGAAATTCCGCTCACCATGGCAAGTGGGATGAATGAACAAACTGTGGCGAGGGAGCTTGCTCCCGCTCGGCTGCGCAGCAGTCGCAAGACCTGCAACCACGGTCCTCCAGACAAATTGCGGTAGCAGGTTTCGGGGCTGCTTCGCAACCCAGCGGGAGCAAGCTCCCTCGCCACAAAGAAACCCGCCTTTCGTCTCAAATCGTTGATTGTCTTCGAGGCTGCACAGCCGGGCCTTGCCATGGATCAAGCACCCTGCGCCCGATCAGCTAGAATGGCCGCCTTGTCGTTGCCGAGCCTGCCATGAAACCTGTATTGCCCCACGCCCAACTCGACTGGGATGACCACGGACGTCCGCGCTCGCGGGTGTTCGATGATGTGTATTTTTCCGACCAGTCGGGGCTGGATGAAACCCGTTACGTGTTCCTCGAACAGAACCGTCTGGCCGAGCGTTTTGCCGCGCTGCCGGCCAATGGGCGACTGGTAATCGGCGAAACCGGCTTCGGCACCGGGCTGAATTTTCTCTGCGCCTGGCAGTTGTTCGAGCAGCATGCGGTGGCCGGTGCGCGGCTGCATTTTGTCAGCGTCGAAAAGTACCCGCTGAGTCCGGCCGACCTGCAACGAGCGCTGGCCTTGTGGCCGGATCTCAAGCCGCTGGCCGATCAGTTGCTGACCCATTACGTGGCGATCCATCAGGGCTTCCAGCGGATCATTCTCGGCAATGGCCGGGTGACCCTGACGCTGCTGATCGGCGATGCGCTGGAGCAACTGCCGCAACTCGATGCGCAGATCGACGCGTGGTTTCTCGACGGTTTCGCCCCGGCGAAAAACCCCGACATGTGGACCGCCGAACTGTTCGCCGAACTCGCGCGACTGGCCGCGCCCGGCTCGACCATCAGCACCTTCACCAGCACCGGTTGGGTGCGACGCTTGCTCAACGCCGCCGGGTTCAAGATGAAACGCACCCCGGGCATCGGCCACAAGTGGGAGATCCTGCGCGGCGAGTTTCTTGGCTGGCCACACGACGTTGCGCCACCGGCACCGGACAAACCGTGGTTCGCCCGCCCTGCCCCGTTGACCGGTGAGCGGCGCGCGCTGGTGATCGGCGCCGGGCTGGCTGGTTGTGCGACCGCTGCCAGCCTCGCCGCACGCGGCTGGCAAGTCAGTCTGCTGGAGCGTCACGAGGCCGTGGCGCAAGAGGCGTCGGGCAATCCGCAGGGTGTGCTCTATCTGAAATTGTCGGCCCACGGCACCGCGTTGTCGCAACTGATCGTCAGCGGCTTCGGCTACACCCGCCGCCTGCTGGAAACCCTGCAACGCGGCACGGACTGGGACGATTGCGGTGTGCTGCAATTGGCCTTCAATGCCAAGGAAGCCGAGCGTCAGGCACAACTGGCCGCGGCGTTTCCGGAAGATCTGGTGCATTGGCTCGATCAGCCGCAAGCCGAAATTCAAGCCGGGATTGCTGTGGCGCACGGCGGCTTGTTCTACCCCGAAGGCGGCTGGGTGCATCCGCCGGCGCTGTGCCAGGCACAAGCCGCGCAAGCGAACATCGAACTGCTCAAGCATCATGACGTGCTGGAACTGCGCAGGGTCGATGATCAATGGCAAGCCTTCGACGGCGACCGCCTGCTCGCCAGCGCCCCGGTCGTGGTATTGGCCGGTGCTGCGGAAATAAAACGCTTTGCGCAAAGTGCCGAGCTGCCGCTAAAACGCATCCGCGGGCAGATCACGCGCCTGCCGCAAACTGCCGAGAGTCAGGCGCTGCGCACCGTGGTCTGCGCCGAAGGTTATGTCGCGCCGGCTCGCTTGGGCGAACACACACTCGGCGCGAGTTTCGACTTCAACAGTGACGACTTGACCCCGACCACCGCCGAGCATCTGGGCAATCTGGCGATGCTCGAAGAGATTTCCAGCGATCTGGTGGCGCGCCTGCACATCGATGAACTGCCCCCGGAAACCCTGGAGGGACGCGCCGCGTTCCGCTGCACCAGCCCCGACTACCTGCCGATCGTCGGCCCGCTTGCCGACCGCGCAGCTTTCGCTCAGGCCTATGCCGCGTTGAGCAAGGATGCACGACAAGTGCCGGACATTGCCTGCCCGTGGCTCGATGGCCTGTACGTCAACAGCGGCCACGGTTCACGCGGGCTGATCACCGCGCCGCTGTCTGGCGAACTGCTCGCGGCGTGGCTGGACAACGAGCCGCTGCCACTGCCCAGAAGCGTCGCCGAAGCCTGCCACCCCAATCGTTTTGCACTGCGCACGTTGATTCGCGGCAAATGAAAAATCGCGACTGGCCGCTGGTCAGTCGCCCCCTCTTATAACTCATCGTTCTAAAACTCCCACATCTGCAGCGGGTCAGTTTCTGAGTACCGGCCATTTTGGCCAGACTTGAATCACCCCTCCCCAACGGAAAAACCGGTAAGGACTTTATGTGCGGACTAGCTGGCGAGTTACGTTTTGATCATCAACCTGCAGACCTTGCAGCGGTTGAGCGAATCACCCATCACCTGGCCCCTCGCGGCCCCGACGCGTGGGGCTTCCATGCTCAAGGGCCGATTGCCCTAGGCCATCGTCGCCTGAAAATCATGGACCTGTCGGACGGCTCGGCGCAGCCGATGATCGACAGCCAATTGGGCTTGTCGCTGGCCTTCAACGGCGCGATCTACAACTTCCCGGAACTGCGCGCCGAGCTCGAAGCGCTCGGCTATGCGTTCTATTCCGGCGGTGACACCGAAGTGCTGCTCAAGGGCTATCACGCCTGGGGCGAAGCACTGCTGCCGAAGCTCAACGGCATGTTCGCGTTCGCCATCTGGGAGCGCGACGCCCAGCGCCTGTTCATCGCCCGTGACCGTCTCGGCGTGAAACCTTTGTACCTGTCGCGCACCGGCCAGCGTTTGCGCTTTGCCTCGGCCCTGCCGGCGCTGCTCAAGGGCGGCGATATCAACCCGATCCTCGATCCGGTGGCGCTCAATCACTATCTGAATTTCCATGCGGTAGTGCCGGCTCCACGCACCTTGCTCGCGGGCATCGAAAAGCTGCCGCCAGCGACCTGGATGCGCGTCGAAGCCGATGGCCGCACCGAGCAGAAAACCTGGTGGACCCTGCCCTACGGCCCACACGACGACGAGAAAAACCTGACCCTTGAAGACTGGCGCGACCGTGTGCTCGACAGCACCCGTGAAGCGGTAGCGATTCGGCAACGGGCGGCGGTGGATGTCGGTGTGCTGCTTTCCGGCGGTGTCGATTCGAGCATGCTCGTCGGCCTGCTGCGCGAAGTCGGCGTGGAGAACCTGTCGACCTTTTCCATCGGTTTTCAGGATGCCGGCGGCGAGCGTGGCGATGAATTCCAGTATTCCGATCTGATCGCCAAGCACTACGGCACGCAGCACCATCAATTGCGCATCGACGAAAAAGAGATCATCGAGCAACTGCCCGCCGCGTTCCGTGCGATGAGCGAGCCGATGGTCAGCCACGACTGCATCGCCTTCTACCTGTTGTCCCGCGAAGTGGCCAAGCACTGCAAAGTGGTGCAGAGCGGCCAGGGCGCGGATGAGCTGTTCGCCGGTTATCACTGGTACCCGCAAGTCGATGGCGCGACCGATCCATACGCGGCCTATCGTGCGGCGTTTTTTGACCGCAGCTACGACGACTACGCGGCCACCGTGCAGCCGAAATGGTTGACCGCGAATGACGCCGCTGGCGACTTCGTGAAAGAGCATTTTGCCCAGCCCGGCGCTGATGCGGCGGTGGATAAAGCCCTGCGTCTGGACAGCACGGTGATGCTGGTGGACGACCCGGTCAAACGCGTCGACAACATGACCATGGCCTGGGGCCTGGAAGCGCGCACGCCGTTTCTCGACTATCGCCTGGTGGAACTGTCGGCGCGAATTCCCGGCCAGTTCAAGCTGCCCGATGGCGGCAAACAAGTGTTGAAAGAAGCCGCGCGCCTGGTGATTCCGAGCGAAGTGATCGACCGCAAGAAAGGTTACTTCCCGGTACCAGGCCTCAAGCACTTGGAGGGCGACACGCTGAACTGGGTGCGTGAACTGCTGCTGGATCCGA
This sequence comes from Pseudomonas sp. MWU16-30322, assembly GCF_020515535.1. Lineage (NCBI taxonomy): Bacteria > Pseudomonadati > Pseudomonadota > Gammaproteobacteria > Pseudomonadales > Pseudomonadaceae > Pseudomonas > Pseudomonas sp. MWU16-30322. Next base: position 511,007 of record NZ_JAIWYL010000002.1, on the reverse strand, counting down.
GCCAGGATCGCGGCCTGTTCAACCCGGCCATGCTCGACAAACTGCTGACTGATCCGCAAGGCCAACTGACGCCGCTGCGCGGTTCGAAACTGTGGCAACTGGCGGCCCTGAACCTGTGGCTCAGTGAACAAGGAATCTGATTGATGAAACCTCACGCCACGGCGATCAACCAACGTCTGTTACGCGGTCAGACACCCTCGTATGAACGCTTGCAGGCGCGTCTGGCCGAAGACGGCAGCGAACTCGGCGCCGACCCCATTGCCGTGCATTGCGGCTGGGGCCGACTGCTGATCGGTCACACCTTTCCTGACCCGGCGACGCTGGCGCAGGAACTGCTCAACGAACAACCCGGCGAGCGCGATATTGCCCTGTACGTCGCCGCGCCGCAGCAGATTCTCGGTCTTGAACCGACCCAACTGTTTCTCGACCCGTCCGACACCCTGCGCCTGTGGTTCAGCGATTACCGCCAGGCCACCCGCGTATTTCGCGGCTTCCGCATTCGCCGGGCACAGAGCGAAGCCGACTGGCAGGCGATCAATCTGCTGTATCAGGCACGCGGCATGCTGCCGATCGATGCCACGCGGCTGACTCCGCATCATCAGGGCGGCCCGGTTTATTGGCTCGCCGAGGACGAAGACAGCGGCGCGGTGATCGGCAGCGTCATGGGCCTCAATCACCAGAAAGCCTTCAACGATCCGGAACACGGCAGCAGCCTGTGGTGCCTGGCGGTGGATCCGCAGTGCTCGCGGCCCGGTGTCGGTGAAGTGCTGGTGCGGCATCTGATCGAGCACTTCATGAGTCGCGGCCTGAGCTATCTGGATCTGTCGGTGCTGCATGACAACCGCCAGGCGAAGAACCTCTACGCCAAACTCGGTTTTCGCAACCTTTCGACCTTCGCGATCAAACGCAAGAACGGCATCAACCAGACGCTGTTCCTCGGTCCCGGCCCGGAAGCCAACTTCAACCCTTATGCGCGGATCATCGTCGAGGAAGCGCATCGGCGCGGCATCGACGTGCAAGTGGATGATGCCGAAGCCGGGCTGTTCACCCTCAGCCACGGTGGGCGCCGGGTGCGTTGCCGCGAATCGCTGAGCGACCTGACCAGCGCAATCAGCATGAGCCTGTGCCAGGACAAGAGCCTGACCCACAAGGTGTTGAAGGCCGCCGGGCTGAAACTGCCTTCGCAGCAACTGGCGGGTAACGCCGACGACAACCTGGCGTTCCTCGATGAACATCAGCGCGTCGTCGTCAAGCCGCTCGACGGCGAACAGGGCCAGGGTGTGGCGGTCGATCTGCAGAGCATCGAAGAGGTGCAGCAGGCCATCGAAGCCGCCAAACATTTTGACAGCCGTGTGCTGCTCGAAAGCTTTCACGAAGGTCTCGACCTGCGGATTCTGGTGATCGGTTTTGAAGTGGTGGCCGCAGCGATTCGCCGTCCCGCGGAAGTGGTCGGTGACGGCCATCATTCGATCGGTGCATTGATCGAGGCACAGAGCCGGCGTCGGCAAGCCGCCACCAGTGGCGAGAGCAAGATCCCGCTGGATCAAGAAACCCAGCGCACCCTGCATGCGGCCGGTTATGACTACAGCAGCATCCTGCCGGCGGGCGAACATCTGTTCGTGCGCCGCACGGCCAATCTGCACACCGGTGGCACGCTGGAAGACGTTACGGCGATTCTGCACCCGACTCTGGTCGATGCCGCCGTCCGTGCGGCGCGAGCGCTGGACATTCCGATGGTCGGCCTCGACCTGATGGTGCCGGCGGCGGACCAACCGGAGTACGTGTTTATCGAAGCCAACGAACGCGCGGGGCTGGCCAATCATGAGCCGCAGCCGACGGCGGAGCGCTTTGTCGATTTGTTGTTTCCGCACAGTCAGCCGGCTGTTTCTTGATTCCGAGGCGTCTGGACTGACGCCTTCGCGAGCAAGCCCGCTCCCACAGGTTGAACGCATTCCAAATGTGGGAGCGGGCTTGCTCGCGAAGGGGCCGCAACAGACACCCTAAATCACCCCTCATCGAAACCATCGATGCGCCTCAACTCATCAGGAGTTTCCATGACCACTCAAATCCCTGAACCGGATCTCAACTACCTGCAAAAAGTCCTGCTGGAAATGCTCGCCATTCCCAGCCCTACCGGGTTCACCGACACCATCGTGCGTTACGTCGCCGAGCGTCTGGAAGAACTTGGCATCCCTTTCGAGATGACCCGTCGCGGCACGATCCGCGCCACGCTCAAGGGCAAGAAAAACAGCCCCGACCGCGCTGTCTCCGCGCACCTCGATACCATCGGCGCCGCCGTGCGTGCGGTGAAAGACAACGGTCGTCTGACTCTGGCCCCGGTCGGTTGCTGGTCGAGCCGGTTTGCCGAGGGCAGCCGGGTCAGCCTGTTCACCGACAACGGCGTGATTCGTGGCAGCGTGCTGCCGCTGATGGCGTCCGGGCACGCGTTCAACACCGCGGTGGACGAGATGCCGATCAGTTGGGATCACGTCGAACTGCGTCTGGATGCCTACTGCGCGACCAAGGCCGATTGCGAATCGCTGGGCATCAGCGTCGGCGACGTGGTGGCGTTCGACCCGCTGCCGGAGTTCACCGAGAGCGGCCATATCAGCGCCCGTCACCTCGATGACAAGGCTGGCGTTGCCGCGCTGCTGGCCTCGCTCAAGGCCATCGTCGACAGCGGTCAGGAGTTGATGATCGACTGTCACCCGCTGTTCACCATCACCGAGGAAACCGGCAGTGGCGCGGCGGCGGCATTGCCGTGGGATGTCAGCGAATTCGTCGGCATCGACATCGCGCCGGTTGCGCCGGGCCAGCACTCCAGCGAACACGCGGTGAGCGTGGCGATGCAGGATTCCGGCGGGCCTTATGACTATCACCTGTCGCGGCATTTGCTGCGTCTGGCCAGCGAAAACGAACTGCCGGTAAGGCGCGACCTGTTCCGCTATTACTTCAGCGATGCGCATTCGGCGGTGACTGCCGGGCACGATATCCGCACCGCCCTGCTCGCCTTTGGCTGCGACGCGACCCATGGTTACGAGCGTACGCACATCGACAGTCTGGCGGCGCTCAGTCGTTTGCTTGGGGCGTACATTCTGAGTCCGCCGGTATTCGCCAGCGATGCGGCGCCGGCCAATGCTTCGCTGGATCGCTTCAGTCATCAGATCGAGCATGAGACGCAGATGGAGAGCGATACGCGGGTGCCGTCGGTGGACAGTCTGGTGGGGCAGCGCTCGGACAGCTGAATCCTTGTTATCTGAACTATGGCTATCGCGAGCAGGCTCACTCCTACAGTTGGAATGCATTTCCTTGTAGGAGTGAGCCTGCTCGCGATGAGGCCGGTACAAACCACACAAAACTGGCAGCCAACCCTCAATCGCCGTAGCATCCCGCCATTGATTTAGCCGAGGTGCCCATGCTGATTCCCTACGACGCTCTTGAAGTCGACACCCTCACCCGCCTGATCGAGGATTTCGTCACTCGCGACGGTACCGACAACGGTGATGACACCCCATTGGAAACCCGTGTACTGCGCGTCCGCCAGGCACTGACCAAAGGCCAGGCGCTGATTGTTTTCGACCCGGAAAGCGAGCAATGCCAGTTGATGCTCAAGCACGATGTGCCCAAGCATCTGTTCGACTGAAAACCTCAGCGAGCCTTTTCGCTGATCTGTTTGCGCTGGATCCGCTCGTAAACTTCAGAGCGGTGCACATTGACCTTCTGCGGCGCCTCGACGCCGAAGCGCACGCTGGAACCGTTGACTGACAATACGCGCACGGAAATATCGTCACCGATGGAAATCAACTCGCCCACAACACGGCTGAGTACAAGCATGGAGTTCGTCCTTCAGGGTTAGCCAGCCCTGAAGATGCGCGGCGGACGGGCGCTCTACAATGGGTCGCGAGCAATTCAGTCTTGCCCTACACCGTGAGTCGCTGCGCCCTTCAGACGTTTCATGCAAATGGCTAAACAGTCTCGCCTCAAGCGGCGGAAAATCGCGGCCCGAACAGAATCACACTGGCACCGATCACACATAACGCCACGCCGATCCAGTCCGAACCCAGCGGGCGCACGCGCTCGACCACCGCCAGCCAGCCGATCGACGCGACGATGTAGATTCCGCCATACGCGGCATAGGCGCGCCCGGCGTAAGCCGCTTCGACCCGGGTCAACAACAGCGCGAACAGGGTCAGGCTGAGCAGTGCCGGGATCACCCACAAGGCACTTTTGCCCTGACGCAGCCACATGAAAAAGGCGAAACAACCGGCGATTTCAAACAGCGCCGCGAGGAAGAACCACAGGTAATTGAGCATTGATGCGTCTCGACAGGGTGACCAATGCGGCCACCCTAACGACGCGATACCCGCCGGGCAAGTTCAACCGTTGGTTTGTTTGGCCTTGGCGCGCATTTTATCGGCCATGGTGGTCATTTCGTTGTAGATCAGTTGCGGGTTCTTCTGCTTGATCGCCCAGGCCATGCGCCCTTGCTCGTGCGGCAGAATCATGAACTCGCCCGCGGATACTTGCTGATAGATATAGTCAGCGATGTCAGCAGCAGTGATCGGCGAACTTTCCAGCAACTTGCCGACCTGGGCTTTCATCGCCGGCGTCGGGCCACGGAACGAATCGAGCAAGTTGGTCTGAAAGAACGACGGGCAAACCACATGCACGCTGACTTCCTGCTGTGCCAGTTCGATCAGCAAACTTTCCGACAACGCCACCACACCGGCCTTGGCCACGTTGTAGTTGCTCATCGCCGGGCCTTGCATCAAGGCCGCCATCGAGGCGATGTTGATGATCTTGCCTTTGCTCTGTTCCAGCAGCGGCAGGAACGCCTTGCAGCCCTTGACCACGCCCATCAGGTTGATCGCGATCTGCCAGTCCCAATCCTCCAGCGACAGCTCGCTGAAAAATCCGCCTGACGCCACACCAGCATTGTTGACGATGACATCGATGCCTCCCAGCTTCACTTCACAGGCTTGGGCAAACGCGGTGAGCTGGCTGTAATCACGCACATCGCAACGCTGGGTGAAACCGTCGCCACCAGCTTCACGCACCCGTTTCAGGGTTTCCAGCAGGCCGGGCTCGCTGACATCCGACAAAGCCAACTGCCAGCCTTCACGCGCCCAGCGCAGCGCGATTTCGCGACCCAAACCTGAACCCGCGCCAGTGATCATCATGCGATTTTGCATAGCCGACAGCCTTGTTGTTTCGTAGGAGATACGCGGAGTGTAGCGAAGGAACCTGGGTATCCCACGCTCCATCAGAATGCTGAATACAGGATCAAAAGATCTTGCGCTTAAAGGAAATAAGTCTGCGGCCCAAATACATTAAAAAAACATTGAATTTTCTTTCATTCGCACCAGTCGGAATTTGTAAGCCGTCTGGAATTAGTTAGCCTCCAGTCGCCCTTGAACACCAAGACTTCTCGAACACTTTTAACAAGGAAAATCGACATGGGCACAATTCTTATCATTATCCTGATCCTGTTGCTGATCGGTGGTCTGCCGGTCTTCCCGCACTCCAGAAGTTGGGGTTATGGTCCTTCGGGCATTATCGGCGTGGTGTTGGTGGTGCTGCTGGTCTTGCTGTTACTTGGCAGGATATAAAACCCAAGACAAAAAAAAGAGGCCCTCTGGGGCCTCTTTTTCATGCAGCGGTTTTATCAGTCAGGCTTGCCGTTGACGACACCGGCTGTGTTGTCCATCAGACTCTTGGTCGCTGTTTGCAGGAACGCTTCAAGCTTGAGCTTCAGTTCGGCGGTACGCGGTGCGTCCGGAATGATCTCGGCAGAAGGGTTCGCGCCCAGTTGGTACTGGTAGATCTTCGGCGCCATTTCCTTCTCTTTCGGCAGCACCAGGATCTGGTCGGCGGTGACGATGGCCGTGGTCTGCTCGCTGCCCGACGGTTTGATCACACCGAAACCGGTGTCGCCGGCCGGCAGGTTCAGCAGGTCGCGGCCCCAGCACTGATGACGCACTTCGCCACCCAGACGACCCATGATGGTCGGCACGATGTCGATCTGGGTGCCCACGGTGTGGTCGCGGGTGCCGAACTTCTCCTGGATGCCCGGAGCAATCATCAGCATCGGCACGTTGAAGCGGCCCAGGTCCATTTCGGTGATCTGGCGCTCGTTGCCGAAACCGTGGTCGCCGACGATCACGAACAGGGTTTCCTTGAAGTACGGCTCTTTACGCGCCTTCTCGAAGAACTGACCCAGTGCCCAGTCGGCGTAACGCATGGCGGTCAGGTGTTCGTTGAGGCTGCCACGATCGGTCACGCGCTCCACCGGCAATGGCGTCGGCAAGGCGTACGGCGTGTGGTTGGACAGGGTTTGCAGCAGCGCATAGAACGGCTTGCCGTTTTCCCGTGCCTTCAGCTCCTGCAGACCACGGTCAAACATGTCCTGGTCGGACACGCCCCAAGTCGGATCGGAGAACACCGGATTGACGAAGTCGTTACGGCCAACGAAGTTGGTCATGCCCTGGTTGCTGAAGAAGCCCGACTGGTTGTCCCAGGCGAAGTCGCCGTTATAGACATACACGTCGTCATACTTGCGCGCGCTGAGCAACTGCGGCAGGCCGGACAGCTTGTGGCTGCCTTCCGGTGTCTGCATCAGGTATTCGAAGCCCGGCAGGTTCGGGAAGCACGCCATCGTGGCGAACATGCCCTGGTGGGTGTGGGTGCCGTTGGAGAAGAAACGGTCAAACAGCAGGCCTTCCTTCGACAGTTTGTCGAGGTACGGCGTGATGTTGCCCGGTGCGCCCAAGGCGCCGACCGAGTGACCCGCCATGCTTTCCATCAGGATCACGACCACGTTCTTGATCGGCAGGGTCTTGTCGGCCGGTGGCGTGTAGTCACGACGCACGGCAGCGATGTCGGCGTCGACCAGTTTGTCGTCCGGCATCACCAGCATCTCGCGCACCACTTTCTGCGCCTGTTCCTGCGGCAGTGTGGCTTTCCAGATGTTGTTGCGATCCTCGCCCATGCGGTCCTTGGCGGCGGCGATCAGCGACAGCGTGCCGTTGAGACCCAACTGGTTGGCGAAGTTCGATTCGGTGGTGTAGACGTCCCCCCAACGCAGCGGCGGGCCCTGACGCAGGGTGCCACGGGCAGCGACGACGCAGATCAGCAGGCAGACCACGAATACCGCGAGACGCGTGTACCACGGAGCTACCTGACGGGTGCCGACGTTGCCGCCGCTGAACGGGCCACGTGGACGGGTCGCACGGTCGGCGCCCTTGAAGGCCAGGGTCAGGATCACGGTGCCGACGACCCACGCCAGCAGGTAGCGCACCACCGGGAAACCGTACCAGAGCATGCTCATCACGGTTTTCGGGTCTTCTTTCACGTACTGGAACACCAGGCCGTTGAGGCGCTGGTGGAACTCACGGTAGAAGTCCATCTCCATCAAGCCGAGGAACAGCGCGATGCTCGAGGCGACGGTCAGCCACAGACGGAAAAAGCCGCGCGCGGCCATCGCCCGGGCACTGAACAGTGCCAGCACCAGCGGAACGCAGATGTAGACCACCAGGCGCAGGTCGAAACGCAGGCCGTTGGCGAAAGCTTCGAGGAAGGTCGAAGCCGGGGTATCGAGGATCATCTCGCGGTTGTAGACCAGCAGCGCGAGGCGCAGCACGGAAAACATCACCATCATGACCAGGGCACACAGCAGTGTGTAGGCCAGATGCGATTTGACGGTCGGTTGCAGCAGGCGAGTGGAAGATCGCTGCTGATTCAGGGCGTCCGGGTTTGCCATGTCGTTTTAGGACCCATTGGAAGTTGAAGTTGCAAAATACGGCGGCGCCATGCCCTCTATTGGCCATTCCAGGCCCCGGGGCGTGCGCGGTGCGCAAATGTTGCACGATCAACGGCAGCATTGCCATTGATTACTGTCCCACTGCCGGACTCTTTCATTCAAGGCGCGGGGATACGGGGACAACTGCAGAGAGCGCGGGCGAATTGTCTGGAACGCTTTGTGAAAATTTCGTGCAGCGCATATCTGGAAACACAATATAACGACAAAACAAAACGCCCCGAATCAGTCGGGGCGTTTTGCTGTCAGCGCGCGAATTACTTCTCGGCGCGTTCTTTCAGGGCTTTCAGGGTGTTGAATGGCGCGTCGACCACGAACTTGTTGGCAATCATGCTCGGCACGCTGCCGCCTGGCTCGGTGTGTACTTGATAGGTCACTTCGACCTGATCGCCTTTCGGCACGAACTTCCAGAAGCCTTTGACCTGGGCGACACGGACAAAGCCTTTCTCTTCGGGAATGTACTTCGGCACGCCTTCGAGGTTGCGGGTCAGGCTGCCATCAGCGCCTTCGACGGTGGTGATGTGCAGCACGGAATCACGCGGCGTCACTGGCCACGGCGTATTGAACTGGGTGTAGGTCCAGCTCTGATCGCCCTCGTGCTTGAGCAGCTTCTGGGTTTTGCACTCGTGAATCCAGGCGCAGGCTCCGGACACGTCTTCCTGCAAGGCACGCAGTTTGGCAACGGTGGTCTTCATCAGGGCAACACCCTGATAGGACTTGTAATCCGAACCCGGCACTTCGGCCAGCGAGACCTTGATCCCGTCCTGCTCCTTGGCGACTTTCCAGTCCTCAGCCTGAGCAACCGAAGTGGCCAGCACAGCCGTCAAACCACACAACACAGCGATACGATGCAGCGAACCCATAGTCTTATTCCTTATTGTTGAAGTTCCGTTCGTTTGACACATCACGCCGCCGTCATCTGCTCCCACCAGCCGATCAACCTGATCGCCTCTTCCCGGCTGCTGCCACAGACTTCGACATCGGCGGCAAATCCCGAGCAGACCGCCGGGCGTTCCGGCTGACCGAAAATGTTGCACAGGTTTTCGACCGAGAGTTGCACGCAACGTTCGCCGGCAGGTTTGCCATTGGGCATGCCTGGGATGGCAGAACTGATGGAGGGGGCAATACAGCAAGCGCCACAGCCTTCACGGCATTTCATGACGACGAGTCCTCGCGACGGGCAATGTGTTAAAGGGACGGCCACAGAGTAACCGCTAAAACGGTTGTTTCAAATTCCCTGAACCGGGGTTTTTACGCAGAAACGAAAGTGACTGACCAGTCTCCGACAAAGCGTCTGGTCTGCGGGTCACGGATCGATTTGATTTACTGCTTGAATTCGAAATCCAGCGCCGCGCCTTCGACTTCACGACGCTCTTCGTTGCGCAGTTGCAGCTGCATTTCGTTACTGAGCAGACGGCCGTTGAGCTGGAAGCCGCTGTTCTTCTCGCCGAACATCTGCGGCAGGATAGCGTCGTGTTTAGGTAACGTGACGGTACCGGCCGGTTTGAGCTGCTGCACCATGTCCTTGGGCAGGCTCAGATCGAGCTTGGCCGGCGGCAATCGGGTTTTCGCCACCTCACTGGCCGGTTTCGACTTGGAAGCGACCGGGGGCCGTTTCTTCACCGGGGCGGCCTTCTTTTGCGGGGCTTTTTTAACTTGAGCTTTCTTATCCGCAACGGCTTTGTTGCTGGCCGTTTTGCTCGCCGGTGCTGACTCCGCAGGCTTTTCCTGAACGGCGGCTGCCATGACACCGGGCGCATGTCCCATCGTCAACACACCAAACAAAATCCAGGCAGCAGGCAAAATCGCTTTCATGAGCCCTACAACACTAACGGCAGAGGGCCATATGCTCGCCTGTTGAGCGTCACAAGACAAGCATGACGCGCCACTCGTTCAGAATCCGCCAGCCGTTTCCTGACACAGTTGAGTCGCCAGCAAGCCGAGGGTCATCAGCGCCCTTTCCGCCTCGCGATTCCACGGCGTGCCGCAGTTCAGGCGGATGCAGTGGTTGAACTGCTCGGTATTACTGAAGATCAACCCCGGTGCAATGCTGATGCCCTGCTGCAATGCACGCACGTGCAATTCCTGGGTATTGACCCTGCCCGGCAGGCTCACCCAGAGGATGAAACCGCCCGTGGGCCGGGTCATTTGCGTGCCTTCGGGGAAGTACTGCTGCACCGCCAGCTGGAACGCGCTGAGGTTTTTCCGGTATTCCTGGCGGATGTACCGTAAATGCCGGTCATAACCGCCATTTTCCAGATAAGCGGCAATCGCCATCTGCGTGACGCTGCACGCCGAATGCGTGGTGAACGTCTGCAGACGCTGGATTTCCTGCTGATACTTGCCGGCGATCATCCAGCCGACCCGCACGCCCGGCGACAAGGTCTTGGAAAAACTCGAGCAGTAGATCACCCGATCCAGCCGATCGTAGGCCTTGAGGGCTTTGGTGCGGCCCTGTTCGAACATCAATTCGCCATAGATGTCGTCTTCGACGATCTGGATATCGAAATCCGAAGCCAGACGCAGCAGTTGTTTCTGCCGCTCTTCGGGCATGGTGCCACCCAGCGGATTGCTCAGCCGGGTGGTCAGCACCAGCGCCTTGATCGACCATTGGTTGGCGGCCAGTTGCAAGGCTTCCAGGCTCATGCCGGTGGCCGGGTCGCTGGGAATCTCGATCACTTTCAGGCCCAGCAGGTCGGCCAGTTGCAGCAGGCCGTAATAGGTTGGCGACTCGGCAGCGATCAAATCACCCGGACGGGTCAGCACCCGCAGCGACATCTGCAGCGCATCGACGCAACCGTGGGTGATCACCACTTCTGACGGATCGACCACCACGCCAGCATCGCGCATGCGGATCGCCACTTGCCGGCGCAGCGGTTCGAAACCGGGGCTGAACATGTAGCTGAAAGCGCGAGGGCTATGGAATCGGGTGACCTTGGCCAACTGCTGATGCAATGCGCGCACCGGGAGGTAATCGACACTCGGCACCGCCGCGCCCAACGGGAAAACCCCCTCGCGCCGCGATTCGACCAACACTTGCTGAATAATGCTGGCGCGGGTGACCAGGCCTGGGCGTTCGACCCGGGCGATATCCGGTGTCGGCGCCGTCAGGGCCGGGGTCTGGTGCACGTAGTAACCGGACTGCGGCCGTGCGCGGATCAGCCCCTGATCCTCGAGATTGGCGTAAGCCTGCAACACCGTTGCATGGCTGACATTGAGCTGCGAACTCATCTTGCGCACCGACGGCACGCGTTCGCCGGGCTGATAGACGCCGCGCCGGATATCTTCCGCCAGTTGTTGAGCAATACGTTGGTAGAGCAAGAGGTTGGTCATGACGCAGCACTCGATTTCACGGGCATTTTATTCTTGTGTGAAACAATACCGGAACAGTTTAGAAGTGTACTGGGACAGTTGCCACCATAGTCGACCGTACAGTGCAGTGTCAGCTACAACTGTACGGATTTGCGCGCTATTCGACAGACGTAAAAAAGCCCGGCGCTGCATGACAGGCCGGGCTTTCCAGAGACGCAGCCCTCAGCGGGCGGCGCCGAGCTGGCCTTTTTCGTCGGAAAACACAATTTCCACCCGACGGTTCTGTGCCCGCCCGCGCTCGGAAGCGTTGGCGTCCACCGGGTACTCGTCGCCGTAACCTTCGACCTGAATGCGCTTGTCCTCAATTCCGAGGTCCATCAACACATCGGCCACCGCTTGCGCGCGATCACGCGACAGCTTGAGGTTTTCCTGTTTGCCACCGGTGCTGTCGGTGTAGCCCTCGATACGCACCACGCGTTTCGGGTTGAGCTGCAGGAACTGCACGATCTTCAACACCACGCGATTGGCCGAGTTCTTCAGCTCCGCCTCGCCAGTATCGAACAGCACGTCACCGAGGGTCATCACCAGCCCGCGATCGGTTTGCGTGGTGGCCAGCGCGACGATCTGTTCTTCGAGCCACTTGCCCTGCTGCTGCACGCTCAGCAGTTTGGACTCACGCAGAGCCAGTTGCAGACGCTGGCGTTCCAGCTCGAGCTTCGCCGCGCGCTCTTCGTTGAGCACCAGGTTGGTGTGTTCGCGAGCGATTTCGCTGTAACGCTGACTCAGGTAGGCGTAATGCACCACGTCGGAGCCACTGCCCCAATAGGTCGACAGGCGATCGGCACGGGCCAGGGACTCACCGGCACGGATCACATCCTTGGGAGCGATGCGCAGCACATTGGAGTCTTCCTTGACCTTCTGGAAGTCGCTGCTGGCTTGTTGCAATGCGCTTTCACTGTGCTGACCGGCACACCCGAAAAGGCTCACGCAGCCAGCCAGAACCAACCCGCCAAGGGCTTTGGACTTGAGGCTCATTGGGCATCTCCCAGTTGCTTGCGCAGGCGGATGATGCGGGTGTTCAGCACGTTCAGTTGCTCTTCGCTCTTTTGCGTCAGCACCTTGGCTTCTGCCAGACGTGCGTCCAGCTCGGCCTGTTCGGAACGCATGCGGGCGTTCTTGTAAGACTCGTCGGCCATGTTGCCCTTGGCCCGGTTGAACTTGTCTTCAGCCAGTTTCATTTCCGGCATTTCATCGGCGGTCGCACCGACAGCCTTGGCCTGGGTGATGGCCTGCTCGGTCAGGCGCATTTGCTCGATGGGTGCCGGATCGTTGGCGCAGCCGGCCAGGGCCAGAACGGCCATGGCCGCGAAAAGAGGTCGAATACTCACTAAGAATCCCTACTGTTTTGGGGCACTGACAGATGGCTGCGGCTGTTGCTGCTGAGCCTTCCAGCGCTCGATGTTGCGTTGCAGCGCGGCTTCGGTCAGTCCGGACGCGGGCAATTCTGTCATCTTTTTAGCGAGCTGTCCGCGCAACCACGGATCGTTGCAGGCCGAGTTGTGCGAAACCGCGAGGAACAGCCCGGGTCGGTCGATTGGTTGCTCGAACGCCAGCAGATCATTGGCCATGCCCAATGCCTGCGCGGCAGCCATGCCCGAGTAGCGCCCGGCGAGTACATATTCGACTTCACCCAGCAGAAGTTTCTGAAAGGCCTGGGTGATGTTTGCCGTCCGGGTCAGGGTCAGATTCTGCTCGGCGAAAGTGCCGAATGCCTGGGTCATACGAGACTTTTCCGACAACCCGCCGGTGTGCCCGTGCAGATCCTTGGCTTCGCTGTAGACCAGCGTCGAGCCTTTGCGTGTCCACACCAGATAGTCGTTTTCCAGCAACGGCGGATAGATGTAGTCGAGGTTTTCCAGCTCGTTGAACATCAGCGGCGTGTCGGCCAGCATGTCCATGCGCCCGCTGCGCACCTCATCGAGGGCCTGCGAGCGTTTGCCGGCGTAGAGCAGTTCGACCTTGATCCCCAGATCCTTGGCCACTTGCTGCAACAGGTCGGCACTGGCGCCGATCAAGTGCCTGGGATTCTGCGGGTCCTGCCACAGGTACGGCGGCGCATCCGGGCTGCCGGTGACGACGAGGCGTTCACACTTGCCGGCAGCCGCAGCCATCCCCGGCAACAGGATCAATCCCAATAACAACCTGCGGCGCAGATCCATGGCAAAACGCTCCCACTCAAATCCCAGACAAAAAAAAGCCCGACCAGAAGGTCGGGCTCTTTATAAGTGAAGCCGCCGGATTAGACCAGCTTCTCCAGCTCAGGTACCGCTTCGAACAGATCCGCCACCAGACCGTAATCGGCTACCTGGAAGATTGGCGCTTCTTCGTCCTTGTTGATCGCAACGATCACTTTGGAGTCTTTCATGCCGGCCAAATGCTGGATCGCGCCGGAGATACCGACGGCGATGTACAGCTGTGGCGCAACGATCTTGCCGGTCTGACCGACCTGCATGTCGTTCGGTACGAAACCTGCGTCGACCGCAGCGCGCGAAGCACCGACGGCAGCGCCCAGCTTGTCGGCCAGGGCGTACAGGTGTTTGAAGTTGTCACCGTTCTGCATGCCGCGGCCGCCGGAAACGACGATCTTGGCAGCGGTCAGCTCTGGACGATCGGACTTGGCCAGTTCTTCGCTGACGAAGCTGGAAGTGCCGGCGTCGTGCGCAGCAGCAACCGCTTCAACGGCCGCCGAACCACCCTCAGCGGCAACCGGGTCGAAACCGGTGGCACGCACGGTGATCACTTTGATCGCAGCGGTCGATTGCACGGTAGCGATGGCGTTACCGGCGTAGATCGGACGCTTGAAGGTGTCGGCGCTTTCTACCGAGATGATCTCGGAGATCTGGTCAACGTCCAGTGCAGCGGCAACGCGCGGCAGGATGTTTTTGCCGTTGGACGTGGCGGCAGCCAGGATGTGGCTGTAGCCCTTGCCCAGCTCTGCAACCAGCGGAGCAACGTTTTCCGGCAGCTGATGCGCGTAAGCGACATTGTCAGCGTTCAGGACTTTGCTCACGCCAGCGATTTTCGCAGCGGCTTCAGCCACGGCGCCAGCGCCCTGACCTGCAACCAGCACATGGATGTCGCCGCCGATTTTGGCAGCCGCAGCCACGGTGTTCAGTGTGGCCGGGGCCAGCACTTTGTTGTCGTGTTCAGCAATAACCAAGATAGTCATTTAGATTACCTTCGCTTCGTTTTTCAGTTTCTCGACCAGTTCAGCCACCGACTTGACCTTGATGCCTGCGCTGCGTGCAGCCGGCGCTTCGACTTTCAGGGTCTTGTTGGTGGAGGCGGTGGAAACGCCCAAAGCGTCCGGAGTCAGCACTTCGAGAGGCTTCTTCTTGGCTTTCATGATGTTTGGCAGGGACGCATAACGCGGCTCGTTCAAACGCAGGTCGGTGGTGACGATCGCTGGCAGTTTCAGAGAAACGGTCTGCGCGCCGCCGTCGATTTCGCGGGTCACGGCAACGCTGTCGCCGGAGACTTCGACTTTCGAGGCGAAAGTGCCCTGACCGTAGCCGCTCAGTGCAGCGAGCATCTGGCCGGTCTGGTTGTTGTCGCTGTCGATGGCCTGTTTGCCCAGGATCACCAGTTGAGGCTGTTCCTTGTCGACCACTGCCTTGAGCAGCTTGGCCACGGCCAGCGAAGTCAGGTCTTCAGCGGATTCGACGAGGATGGCGCGGTCGGCACCCAGAGCCAGTGCGGTACGCAGCTGTTCCTGAGCGGTGGACGGGCCGATGGAGACGACGACGATTTCAGTCGCAACACCTTTCTCTTTCAGGCGTACGGCTTCTTCCACTGCGATTTCGCAGAACGGGTTCATCGACATCTTGACGTTGGCGAGGTCTACGCCGGAATTGTCCGCCTTGACGCGGACCTTGACGTTGTAATCCACAACGCGTTTGACAGCTACAAGAACCTTCATGGATTCCTCGTTACTCTCCGGTGAAAAGAAAGTCGCCTAGGCGAACCTGGCGGTTGATGCTCATCGGGCACAAGGGCACCTCTAAAAACGCCGGCTGGGGGCGATGACCGTTCGTCAGTGGTGACCAACGGGTCATTGAGTCGCACGGTGTGTAAACTGCGCGCCGGACTTGCGCTGCGCATCACCTTGTACTGCCTGTGCCCTGTCTTTAGAGGTGCTCTTGAAACCGCCAGTCTGCCTACGGCGAGCGCAAAACCGCCCGTATCTTGACCGGAACGCCTATTCCGGTCAATACGGCAAAATGGTCGTTCATAAGCCGCGCTTCTTTGATTTCTCTGGGCTGGAGCAGATTCAAACAAACGTTTGTATTGGACGCTCAGAGTGGTGTAGATATAATGCGCCGCCTAGAGAGAAAGGTGGTTTCCCATTATTACCCTTGACGTTAACGTAAAGGCAATAACGGATGCGACACCGAACCTCCAAATTAGAAAAAAAACTGTTGAGCCTTGAGTAGGAGATAGCCTGTGGAACGCGAATACATGGAATTCGACGTGGTCATCGTCGGTGCCGGCCCCGCTGGCCTGTCCGCCGCCTGCCGTCTGAAGCAGAAGGCCGCCGAAGCCGGTAAGGAAATCAGCGTCTGCGTGGTCGAAAAAGGCTCCGAAGTCGGCGCACACATCCTTTCCGGTGCCGTGTTCGAACCACGCGCTCTGAACGAACTGTTCCCGGACTGGAAAGAACTCGGCGCCCCGCTGAACACCCCGGTCACCCGCGATGACATTTTCGTGCTGAAAAACGCCGAAAGCGCGCAGAAAATTCCTGACTTCTTTGTGCCCAAGACCATGCACAACGAAGGCAACTACATTATTTCCCTCGGCAACCTGTGCCGCTGGCTGGCCCAGCAGGCCGAGAACCTGGGTGTAGAAATCTACCCGGGTTTCGCCGCTCAGGAAGCGCTGATCGACGAAAACGGCATCGTGCGCGGGATCATCACCGGTGATCTGGGCGTCGATCGCGAAGGCAATCCGAAAGAAGGCATGTACACCCCGGGCATGGAACTGCGTGGCAAGTACACGCTGTTCGCAGAAGGCTGCCGTGGTCACATCGGCAAGCAACTGATCAAACGCTACAACCTCGACAGCGATGCCGACGCCCAGCACTACGGCATCGGCCTGAAAGAAATCTGGGAAATCGACCCGGCCAAACACCAGCCAGGCCTGGTGGTGCACACCGCCGGTTGGCCGCTGGACATCATGGGCACCGAAAACACCGGTGGCTCGTTCCTCTATCACCTGGAAAACAACCAGGTGGTCGTCGGCCTGATCGTTGACCTGTCCTACAGCAACACCTACCTGTCGCCGTTCGACGAGTTCCAGCGCCTCAAGCATCACCCGGTGCTGGCTCAGTACCTGGAAGGCGGCAAGCGCGTCAGCTACGGCGCCCGCGCGATCTGCAAGGGTGGCCTGAACTCGCTGCCGAAAATGGTCTTCAAGGGCGGCGCGCTGATCGGTTGCGACCTCGGCACCCTGAACTTCGCCAAGATCAAAGGCAGCCACACTGCGATGAAGTCCGGCATGCTCGCCGCTGAATCGGTGGCCGACGCACTGTTCGCCGAGAAGGATGGCACTGAAGAGCTGACCTCCTACGTCGATGCGTTCAAGAAGAGCTGGCTCTACGACGAATTGTTCGCCAGCCGCAACTTCGGCCCGGCGATCCACAAGTTCGGCGCGATCGTCGGCGGCGGTTTCAACTGGCTGGACCAGAATATCTTCGGCGGCAAACTGCCGTTCACCCTGCACGACACCAAGCCGGATTACGCCTGCCTGAAGCTCGCGGCCGACTGCAAGAAGATCGACTATCCGAAGCCGGACGGCAAACTCAGCTTCGACAAACTGAGCTCGGTGTTCATCTCCGGTACCAACCACGAAGAAGAACAGCCGTGCCACCTGAAGCTCACCGACCCGAGCATCCCGATCAGCAAGAACCTGCCGCTGTACGATGAACCGGCGCAGCGCTACTGCCCGGCCGGCGTGTACGAAGTGATCACCAAGGAAGACGGCGAAAAACGCTTCCAGATCAACGCCCAGAACTGCGTGCACTGCAAAACCTGTGACATCAAGGACCCTTCGCAGAACATCACCTGGGTCACGCCGGAAGGCGCTGGCGGCCCGACTTACCCGAACATGTAAGCTGAACCGCTGAACATCAAGGCTCCCGAAATGGGGGCCTTTTTGTTGCCCACCATTTCTTGTTGCACCACAAAATCACTGTAGGAGTAAGCCTGCTCGCGATAGCGGTGTGTCAGTCAACGATGATGCTGACTGACACACCGCTATCGCGAGCAGGCTCACTCCTACAAGGGATTTGCGCAGACTCAGGCTACGCGCTCATCACCAGGGCTACGCTCAAAGTAGCGCTTGTACTCACGACTGAACTGCGACGTACTCTGATACCCCACCCGATGCGCCACCTGCGCCACGCCCAGCCCTTCGGCCACCAGCAACGTCTGCGCCTTGAGCAACCGCAAGCGCTTCAGATACTGCACTGGCGACAACAGCGTGCTGCGCTTGAAGTGCTCATGGAACGACGAAACACTCATGTTGGCGCACCCGGCCAATGTCTCGACATTCAGCGGCTCGGTGTAATGCGCATGCAGATGGCTGATCGACGCCGCCACCCGGGCAAACTGCCCCTGCTGTTCCACCAACGCGCGCAACACATCGGCCTGCGGCCCGCGCAGCGCGGTGAACAACAATTCACGCACCCGCGCCGGCCCGAGAATCTGCCGCTCCAGCGGATCATGCAGGCAACGCAGCAAGCGTTCGACACAACCACGCATGTCATCGTCGAGCACCACGGAGGTCATCGACTCCGGGGTCTGCGCCGGAATGTGCCGCCCCGGCGCCAGCCCCATGGCCAGCACCAGTTCGCCGAGCAACACCCGGTCGATGGCCACCGACACTCCGAGCAACGGCGCATCCGGCAAGGCAAAGGTTTCGCACTCGAACGGCACCGGCAGCGCCTGAATCAGGTAATGCCCGGCGCCATACTCCATGGTGCGCGGGCCGAGGAACGCCAGTTTGCTGCCCTGAGCGATGATCATCAGGCTCGGCTCATAAATGTGCGGGCCACGCGCCACGTCGCAACTGGCACGCAATACCTGCACGCCGGGCAGCCCGGTCTGGCTGTAACCATCGCGGAGCGCCAGCGGCTCGATCAGCGAAACCAGCGTGGCATTGGCATCAAGGTGACGGGTCAACTGCATCGGAGGGGTCTTCAAAAAAGTCACGGAAAAAGGCATGCAAGCATCATCGCAGATCCTTTTGCCAATGCGCTTGCCCAGACCTGCATGCCGGAGGATTAGGCATGAGACCCGGAGGAATCGTCATGGCCGCAGCAGCAGACGGCGCCCAAAATGCGCCACCTCACCTGTCACTGCTTCTGCGAGGTTCCTCATGTACACCGCTATCGGTTATGCCGCCCAATCGGCCACCACTCCCCTCGCCCCGATGAAATTCGAACGCCGCAGCCCACGCGCTGACGACGTGGCGATCGAGATCCTCTACTGCGGCGTCTGCCACTCCGACATCCACCAGGCGCGCAACGAATGGGGCATCGCCGTTTATCCGTTGATGCCCGGCCATGAGATCGTCGGCAAAGTCACCGCCATTGGTGCGAATGTCACCCAACATAAAGTCGGCGATCTGGTCGGCGTCGGCTGCATGGTCGACTCCTGCCGCACCTGCGCCGCCTGCCAGCAGAACCTCGAGCAATACTGCCTCGAAGGCCCGACCATGACCTACGCCACCCCGGACCGGGTCGATGGCAGCAACACCATGGGCGGCTATTCGGACAGCATCGTCGTCAGCGAGCACTTCGTCGTGCGCATCCCTGAAAAGCTGGATCTGGCCAGCGCTGCGCCGATTCTCTGTGCCGGCATCACCACCTACTCGCCGCTCAAGCACTACGGCGTCAAGGCCGGTGACAAGGTCGGGATTCTCGGCATGGGCGGCCTCGGCCACATGGGCATCAAGTTCGCCAAGGCGCTGGGCGCGGAAGTGACGCTGTTCACCCGTTCGGCGAGCAAGGCCGAGGAAGGTCGTCGGCAGGGCGCCGATCATGTGATCGTCTCCACCGATGCCGAACAGATGGCTGCCGCTGCAGGCCGGTTCGACTTCCTGCTGGACACCATTCCGGTGCAGCACGACCTCAACCCGTACCTGCAAACCCTGCGCTTTGATGGCGTGCACATTCTGGTCGGCCTGATCGAACCGATCGACCCGCCGGTACATGCTGCCAACCTGGTGCTGGGACGCCGCGTGCTGGCCGGTTCGCTGATCGGCGGCATCGCCGAAACCCAGGAAGTGCTGGATTTCTGCGCCGAGCACAACATCACCTGCGACATCGAAATGCTCGACATCCGCCAGATCAACGAGGCTTACGCGCGGATGATCGCCGGTGACGTGAAGTATCGCTTCGTGATCGACATGGCGACGCTGAAGCTTTAAACCTTCAGACCGAGTTCTGCCGAGAGCCGGGCTGTGACCCCTTTGATCAGGGGAATCAGCTCGGCCATTTTTTCCAGCGGCATGTACGGCACGGTGCTGGCGATGCTGATCGCCGCCACAATCCGCTTGCTCGCATCGCGAATCGGCGCCGCCACGCAGCGGATCGACGGTTCGTTGTCTTCCAGATCGAACGCGTAGCCGCCGGCCACGTACTCGGTCATGCGCTGTTCGAGCTGTTCCCACGACTGCTGCGGATGCTGCGGCCAGAACTGACTTTTCCCACCCGCCGGCAGGCTGATGTCGTACAGCCGCTGCCAATCCTGCGGCGAATCATCGAGCATCAACGCCTTGCCGATCCCGGTGCGCGCCAGCGGCATCCGGTGGCCGACCCGCGAACGCATTTCCGGGCCGTTACGCCCCGGATTCTTCAGCAGGTACAACACCTCGTCGCCCTCACGAATGCCCAGGTGCACGGTGTCCCCGGTCAGCGCCGACAACTCGTCCAGGTACGGCCCGGCCAGACTCACCAGCGGCAACTCTTCGCGCGCCTGAAACCCCAGCTCGATCAGCTTCGGCCCCAGCAGATAGCCGATTTGCGGCACCACGCGCAGATAGCGCTCGTCGACCAGGCAACTGGCCAGACGATGGGTGGTGCTGCGCGTGGTGCCGATCAGCCGGGCGATCTCTTTCAGATCGCGGGCGCCACTGGCCACCGCCTGCACCACACCCAGTCCGCGAAGCAGCGTCTGGGTGCCGGTGGGCGCGGCGTCCTTGGTTTTTTCCGGGGCGTCTTCCTGCATATCCAGCCTTTACCGTTGAGCGAGGGAACGGGCGGCATTATGGTCGCCCGACGCAGACGACTACAACTCGATACGCTCGACCTTGCCTACCAGCAGCACGTAGGACAATGCACCGATCAGCGCCAGCACCGCGATGTAGGTGATCGCGGGAGCGAACGAATCACCGCTGGCGAGGAACCCGATGACAATCGGCGTGGCAATCGCCGACAGGTTGCCGATGAAGTTGAACACCCCACCGGTCAAGCCGAGCAAACGCGCCGGAGCCAGGGTCGAGACCAGCGACCAGGTGATCGAGGCCAGACCATTGCCGAAAAACGCCAGCGCGAGGAAGGCAATCACCAACGGTGTCGATTCAACGAAATTGGCGCCGATGATCGAAGTGGAAATCAACAGTCCGCCAATGATCGGCAACTTGCGCGCGAAGCCCACGCTGCAGCCACGGCGGATCAACAGGTCGGAAAAGAACCCCGAGCACAGCACACCCACGAACGCCGCGAGAAACGGCAGCGAGGCCAACAGGCCGGACTTGATGAAGTCCATGCCACGGTATTTCACCAGGTAAGTCGGGAACCATGTCAGGAAGAACCACAGCGTCGAGTTCAGGCAGAACTGGCCAAGGTAGATGCCCCACAACTTGCGCTTGCTCAGGACTATGCCGAGATCGGTCCAACTGAACGAGGCCTTGACGGTTTGCGCTTGAATATCCACCAGTCCGCCACCCTCACGGATCAGATCGATTTCCGCGTCGTTGGCACCTTTGAAATCACGCGGTTCGCGATACACCGCGTACCAGATGGCCGCCCAGATAATGCCCGCCACACCGGTCGCGACAAACACCATGTGCCAGCCGAACTCATGTTGCAGCCAGGCCAGCACCGGAGTCAGAAACGCCAGGCCGACAAACTGCCCGGAGGTGTAGAAACCAATCGCCGTGGCCCGCTCACGCTCGGGAAACCAGGTGGTCACCACGCGGCTGTTGATCGGATAGGCCGGTGCTTCCAGCGCGCCGACCGCCATGCGCAAGACGAACAGGGCAATGAAGCTCGCGGCGAAGCCGAGCAGCACCGTGGCCAGCGACCACAGCAGCAGCGCGACGCTATACAAAATGCGCGGCGGCACCCGATCCACCAGCCAGCCACCGGGGATCTGCATCGCGGCGTAGGTCCAGCCAAACGCGGAGAAAATCAGCCCGACGTGAACCGGATCAATGCCCAGCTCGCTGGTCAGCGCGGGCGCGGCAATCGACAGGTTGCTGCGGTCGAGGTAGTTGATGACCACGGTGATGAACAGCAACACCATGATGAAAAACCGCTTGCGGCTAGGCGTGACTAATGACGCCTGCCCGGTGAGGGTTTGCGTTGGCATGGGGGGGTGCCTCTTTTTATGATTATTTGAGGTCGGCCTGAGGCCTTGCACTAATCCCTGTAGGAGTGAGCCTGCTCGCGATTCGGTGGCACATCCGGCATTGATGTGTCAGACAAGACGCCATCGCGAGCAGGCTCACTCATACAGGAGATTTGTGGTGGGTCAAAAGGGACTCACCACTCGGCAAAACTGCCATCGGCATGGCGCCAGATCGGGTTGCGCCAGCGGTGGCCGACCGCCGCGCGTTCGATCACGTATTCCTCATTGATCTCGATGCCCAGCCCCGGCCCGTTCGGAATCTTCACGAAGCCCTGGTCATAGTCGAACACCCGTGGATCCTTCACATAGTCGAGCAAGTCGTTGCTCTCGTTGTAATGGATGCCCAGGCTTTGCTCCTGAATGAACGCGTTATAGCAAACCGCATCCAGCTGCAGGCACGCCGCCAGCGCGATTGGCCCCAGCGGACAATGCAGCGCCAGCGCCACGTCGTAGGCTTCGGCCATGTTGGCGATCTTGCGGGTTTCGGTGATACCGCCGGCATGCGAGGCATCCGGCTGGATGATGTCGACGTAGCCTTCGCTCAGCACCCGCTTGAAATCCCAGCGCGAGAACAGCCGCTCACCCAGGGCAATCGGCGTGCTGGTCAGCGGCGCCAGCTCTTTCAGCGCTTCGTAGTTTTCGCTGAGCACCGGCTCTTCGATGAACATCAGTTTGTACGGGTCGAGTTCCTTCATCAGCACCTTGGCCATGGGTTTGTGCACCCGGCCATGGAAGTCGACGCCGATACCGACGTTCGGCCCGACCGCATCACGCACAGCGGCGACGTTGGCCAGGGCCAGATCGACTTTCTCGAAGGAATCGAGGAACTGCAGCTCTTCGGTGCCGTTCATTTTCACCGCAGTAAAACCCCGGCTCACCGCCTCTTTCGCGGCGCGTGCGGTGTCGGCCGGACGGTCGCCACCGATCCACGAATACACGCGAATCTTGTCGCGCACCTGACCGCCAAGCAGATCGCTGACCGAGACGCCGAGGGCCTTGCCCTTGATGTCCCACAGCGCCTGATCGATACCGGCCAGCGCACTCATGTGGATCGCGCCGCCGCGGTAGAAGCCGCCGCGGTACAGCACGGTCCAGATGTCCTCGATATTGCGTGGGTCTTTGCCGATCAGATAGTCGGACAATTCTTCAACGGCAGCGGCGACGGTGTGCGCGCGGCCTTCGACCACAGGCTCGCCCCAACCGGTCACACCCTCATCGGTTTCGACCTTGAGGAAGCACCAGCGCGGCGGGACGATGAAGGTGGTGAGTTTGGTGATTTTCATCTTCTTGTCTCTCTTATAGATGCGCCAGAAAGGTTAGCGAAGGGCTTTCCAGGCGGCGACGTAAGCCTTGGCATTGACGGCAACTTGCTCAACGCTCATGCCCGGTTTGAACAGTCCGGAACCGAGGCCGAAACCTTTCACGCCAGCGTCGATGAACGCTTGCATGTTGTCCGGGGTGATCCCGCCGACCGGCGCCAGCACCGTCCCGGACGGCAACACCGCGAGCCACGCCTTGACCACCGCCGGGCTCATCTGCTCGGCCGGGAACAGCTTGAGAATGTCCGCGCCCTCCACCAGCGCCGCGAACGCTTCGGTCGGTGTCGCGACACCCGGCGACAGGTACAGTCCCGCCGCTTTCGCTGCGCGCAGAACCCTGGCATCGCTGTGTGGCATGACGATCACCTGGCCGCCGGCCTCTTTCACCAACTCGACCTGCTCCGGGGTCAGCACCGTGCCGGCACCGATCAGGCAATCGGCGGGCAAGGTCTGACGCAGGATGCGGATACTTTCGTACGGCGACGGGGAATTGAGCGGTACTTCGATGACGCGAAATCCGGCTGCATACAGGACTTCTCCGACAGCGGCGGCTTCCTGCGGATGCAGGCCACGCAGGATCGCGATCAGACCGTTTTGTGCCAGTGCTTGTTTGAGCATGTCAGGCCTCCAGTCAGGGTTAACGGGATGAGGAATCGAGCAGTCCGGCGGCCAGCGCCAGTTGCCACAGACCGCGCTCGGTGGCCTGCTCGGCCAGCGTGATCCGGGCGAAACCGCAGGCATCGAGGGCCCGGCCGTAGCGGGCGCAGAGTTGCGCGTTGCCGATGAGGACGATCGAAGGCAGATGCACGCTGTTGCGTCGGCGGCGCTGAGCCGTGGCGAGTGCAGCGAGTTCATGGCCGATCAACAGGCCGGACAAATAGTCAGGTTGTGCACTGGCGTCGAGTTCGCCGGTCAGGCCCAGCGTGCGGGCACTGAACAGCGTCGATAGCACGCCCAGCTCGCCGTCCGCCGACAGCGCCACTTGCACGCCACGGTCAAACGCCGGGCCATCGAAAGCCCCGCCGTGCTGTTGGGTACGACCCAGAATGCTGTGATGACTGAGTACGGCGAACACTTCGCCGGTCATGAAGGTGTCGAAATGAGTGATGCAGCCATCGACCACTTCCACCCACTTTGAATGGCTGCCCGGCAGACCGATCAACAGATCGTCGCCCGCCTCGAGCGGCAAATTCTGCAGTGCGCCGAGGACCTGGGTTTCTTCGCCGCGCATCACGTTGGGCAAGTGCGAACGCTGAATCACGCCCGGCACGATGTGCACCCGCGTGCCGCGCAGACTGACCAGGGTTTGTAGGGAGTTTCCGAGATTGGCGACGTTCGCCGGCGTTTCGCAGTAGGCCGCTTCGCGCCAGCCCTGAGCGCTGCCGACCATGCCGCAAGCGATCACTGGCAGATCCGGCTGCGCATCGAGCCAGTCGCCGCACGCGTCTTCGAAGGCCAGTTCAAAACCGTCGGCGCATTCACGACCGTTGATGACTCGCGGCGTCTGCGGTAACTGCATGATCCCGGACGACAGCGCACGCTGCTCCAGCACCACTGCGCCCGCCGCGAGTTTGTAAGCACGTAATGAGGTCGTCCCCCAGTCGAGCGCGATCAATTGCGCCTGCATCGCTTCACCTGTTTTGTTTTTGGCAGTGAGTGCGATGGACTATAAACCTTGGCGCAGGAACATCTCAATATATAAATATCATTCCCATATTGTGGGAAATTAACAAAAAAAGATCGCAGGCTTCGGCAGCTCCTACAGAGGCTGGTCAAGTCTTCTGTAGGAGCTGCCGAAGGCTGCGATCTTTTCCTGAAGGATCACCTACCCTTCGGCAAACTCACGCAACACCTTGCCATCCATGCGATAGCGCACCCACTCTTCCTGCGGTTGCGCGCCGAGGGATTTGTAGAACTCGATGGCCGGGGTGTTCCAGTCCAGCACGCTCCATTCGAAGCGTCCGCAGTCATTGGCACAGGCGATTTTCGCCAGATGCCGCAGCAGGGTTTTGCCGGCGCCGCCGCCGCGTTGCTCGGGGGTGATGTAGAGGTCTTCGAGGTACAGGCAGTTGCTGCCGAGCCACGTCGAATAGCTGAAGAAGAACACCGCAAAACCGATCGGCACACCGTCACGCAGGCAGATCAGGCCGTGGGCGGTGGCGCCCTCGCTGAACAGGCTGCGCTCGATGTCGGTGACACTCGCAATGACTTCGTGGCGGGCCTTTTCGAAATCTGCCAGTTCGGTGATGAAGGCGAGGATTTGCGGTGCATCGCTGGGGGTCGCCGGGCGGATTTCGATCGTCATGGACGGGCCTTGTCGGAAAAGGAAAACGCCATACTAAGGCCGTGGACGGCGCTCGTCACATGGCAACACAGAGAATATCCTGCTCCGCTAGTGCAATGTGGGAGCAGGCTTGCTCGCGAATGCGGTCTGACAGACAACAATGATGGTGACTGGATTGATGCCTTCGCGAGCAAGCCCGCTCCCACAGGGAACTTCGACAATCTGAAAGGATGCTCATGAACACTGAGATTTTTATGCCCGTGGAGGCGCTCGCAGCAGCACTGCTGCCCCACGCCCTCGAACCCGGCGACGACGGCGCCCACGACCTCGCCCACCTGCAACGGGTCTGGCACAACGCGCGCACCTTGCAGGCTGAGGAAGGTGGCGACCTGGAAGTGTTGCTCGCCGCCGTGCTGCTGCACGACTGCGTGTCCGTGGAAAAAAACTCGCCGCTGCGCTCGCAGGCTTCGCGTCTCGCCGCAGAAAAAGCCGCCAATGTGCTGGCCGATCTGGATTGGCCCGAAAGCAAAATCAGCGCCGCCACCCACGCCATCGAAGCCCACAGTTTTTCCGCCAACATCACCCCGCTGACCCTCGAAGCGAAACTGGTCCAGGACGCCGACCGTCTCGACTCGCTGGGCATGCTCGGCGTTGCCCGCACCTTCTACGTCGCCGGACGCATGGGCAGTGCGTTGTATGACCCTGTCGACCCCGAAGCCAAAGCACGCGACTACGACGACACGCGCTTTTGCCTCGACCACTTCCAGACCAAACTGCTGCACCTGGCCGATGGTTTCCAGACCGTCGCCGGTCAGCGTCAGGCACAGGTCCGGCATCAGCGCCTGAAGGGTTTCATGGAGCAGTTCAAGGAAGAAATCGGCCTCGACTGACAGTCCTGCGTCACGACCGTTCGTCGTTCATCAGGCACCAATCCGATTCAAGGGCAGACCAACAACAGGTAAGGATTCCAATCACTGGAGAAGCCCTATGATCTCGTCAAGGTTGACTGCCCTCGTATTCAGCGCCCTGCTCTGCCCAGCGGTGTTCGCCGCGTCCACCACCGCAGCGGGCACAGGCCCCACCGACCCGGTTCCACCGCCACGCGCACCCGCCATCAACAGTGCCCCCGGCATGAACACCGATGGCTCGGGCGTGCCGTTGATCAACCAGCCACCCGCCACCGGCACCGATCCGCGCACCCAAGGCAGTGATCCCGGTCGCCAGGGCGGCATGAATACGCCAGATTCCCCTGCTACGCCTGACAACTCGGGCGTTGGAATCGGTTCCAAAACCACCACTGGTGGGTCGGGCTCCGAAGGGTCCGGCCAGTAGTTCGCCGACGCGAGCGTCCTATTCACATCCATGAAGAGGTAACCATGAACGTCGATAAAAACCTGGAAAAAGAAGTCCTCACCCGCCTGCTGCATGCCCATCCGAGCGGATTGGGCAAAGAGGTGCTGGACAACTATCGCGGTGAGAAAGTCGTGGCCAGCGCCCTCGCCTCCTTGCAGGATCGCGGACTGATCCACCATGGTCATGTGACCTGCAACGAGGCCGGCGAACACTCGTTGAATTTGCCGATCAAGCTCAGTGCGGCAGGGGTTGAAGCGGCGAGAAAGCTCGAAAGCTGACGGTAGATCTGCAAGCAGCTGAGTTCTGTTGGAGCTGCTGCAGGATGTGATCTTTCAAGAGCAAAAGATCGCAGCCGGCGGCAGCTTCTACAGTGGGTTTTGTGATCGACGCGAATCCCATGTGGGAGCGGGCTTGCTCGCGAAGGCGGTCGATCAATCGCCGCAGGACTCACTGATAAACGCGTCCACCTCGGCAGCCCCCGGCGCTGTCGCCGGCCCCCAACGCGTCACCGCCAAAGCCGCCGCCGCATTCGCCCGCCGCGCCGCCTCGTGCGCGTTCAAACCCTGCGCCAATCCGGCGACAAACACCCCGGCATGGGCATCACCCGCGCCGTTGCTGTCCAGCGCTTTCACGGCAAATCCCGGCACATGCCGACGCTCGCCACGCTGCTGAATCCAGCAGCCCTGCGGCCCGTCGCGCACCACCATCAGCACATCCTTCGGCAGATGATCCGCCAACCGGTCCAGCGCTTGAGCAATGTCAGTCGCCTCGGTAAAGCGCAGCGCTTCGACGCTGTTGCTGGTCCACACATCGATGCGCGGCAGCAGCGCCTGGATCAACGGCGAGTCCGGCGACTCGACCAACGGCCCCGGATCGAACACCACGTTGATCGCCTGCGGCAGCGCCAGCGTCCAGTCCAGCAGCGATTGCGCCTTGCCTGCATGCAGCAGGCTGTAACCGCTGACGTAGACATAATCGCCCGCCTCGGCGGCCACGCTGTTCAGGTCGTCCGGCGTCACCTCGCCTTCGGCGCCGATGTAGGAAATGAAACTGCGTTCGGCCGATGAGTCGGTCAGCGCCACACACAAACCGGTGTCGCGCTGCGCCGCTTGTTCGATGCCGATGTGGATGCCTTCAGCGGTCATCGCCTGGCGCGCCAGATCACCGAAACGCCCGGTACCGTGGCGACCGAGATAGACCACCGGCAAACCATTACGCACGGCAGCCGCCATCACGTTGAAACCGCCGCCAGCCTCGAACGCGGCAGACTGCGCCAGCACATCGCCACCGATTTGCGGTAGCTGATCCACGGCCATGACCAGGTCGATGATGACCTGGCCGGTGTGCAACATCTTAGGCATGAGCATTCTCGACTTGCGCGGCGCGGCGATCTTTTGCCCCGCCGAGGACCAGGTAAATGCCACCGGCCACCACGAAGGTCACGATCCAGCCCAGACCGTTGTGGCCCAGCCACGAGTCGGACAAGAAGCCCTTGAACCAGACGTTCTCGGCCGTGGTGCCGATGGTGGTAAAGCTGAAGCCGAGCACGATGGCAATCGCCCACGCGCTGAACGCGCGCCACTCGATGCCGCCGCGATACCAATAGGCGCTGCTCGGGCTGACGTCGAGCAGGTCTTTGGGGCTGTAGTAGTGACGATGAAGCAGGTCAACGACGAAGATCCCGACCCACGCGGTGATCGGCACCGCCAGCAGCGAAATGAAGGTGATGAACGGGCCGTAGAAGCTGTCGGCAATCAGCATGAAGTAGATCGAACCGGCGAAGATCGCCACGATGTCGACCACTACCGCGTAGACGCGTTTGACCTTCAGGCCGAGGGTCAGCGTGGTCAAACCGGCGGAGTACACCGAGAGGTTGTTCGACAGCAGCAGGCCACCGAATGCGGTGATCAGGTACGGCACGGCCATCCACGTCGGCAGCATGTCGCGGATGGCCACGATCGGATCAGTCGCCGAGGCGAGATCGTTGTTGCCGACCGACAGCAGGCCGCCGAGGGTGATCAGCAACACCAGCGGAATCCCCGCGCCGAACGCTGCCGAAGCGACCAGCCGCACAGCCTTGACGCTGCGGTGCTGATAGCGCGACATGTCGGCGCCGGCGTTGGCCCAGCCGATCCCGGTGCCGGCGGCCATGGTGCCGATGCCGATGATCATCGCGCTCATCGGCGCAGGGGTGGCGTTGAATACGGCGCTCCAGTCGATGGTGGCGCAGAGGAAGCCACCGACCAGAATGTTCAACGCACCGAACACGTAGGTCGCCCACTTCTGGATCACCAGCAAGGTGGCGTGGCCGAGGCCGGAAACCGACAGGGTCAGCAGCACGAAAATCGCGATGAAAATCAGCGTGAGCACCGGCGCGCTTTTCGCTTCCACTGGGGAGCCGAACAGGATCGAGCACAACGACAGCAACACGAACGCGGCGGTGGTGGTGTTGACGGTTTCCCAGCCCAGCCGCGACATCAGCGAGACCAGCGTCGGGCCGATGTTGCCGCGTACGCCGAAGATCGCCCGCGACAGCGTCAGGCTCGGCGCACGGCCTCGGCGGCCGGCAATCGAGATGATCCCGACTACAGCGAACGAACCGGCGGCGCCGACAATCGCGACGATGATCGCCTGCCAGATCGCCAACCCGCGAAACGCCACCAGCGTGGCACCCAGCGGCAGACCGAGAATGGAAATGTTGGCGGCGAACCAGACCCAGAACAGTTGCAGCGGATGACCGTTGCACTCGGCTTCCGGTACCGGCTCGATACCGCGTGTTTCCAGCTGCCCGGCGCTTGGCCCGGCGTTTGATGAACTCATGAACAGTGCTCCTGTTTGCCTTTATTGTGGTTGTGGCAATGACTCAATAAAACTTGCTTTTGTGGCGAGGGAGCTTGCTCCCGCTCGGCTGCGAAGCAGTCGTAAATCCAAACAATGGGGTATGTCTGACACAGTGTGTCGGCAGGGTTTGGGGCCGCTTCGCAGCCCAGCGGGAGCAAGCTCCCTCGCCACAGTTATGTGGTCAGCGCAAGGCCAACAGCCCCTGCACCAACGGTTCAAGCTCCAGATGATTAACCGCTTTGACCGTGGCAATCATCGGCGCCGGCCAGCTCTCGAGACCCAGGCAGGCCCCGAGCATGGCGCCAAGAATCGCTGCGATGGTGTCGGTGTCGCCGCCAAGACTGGCGGCCATGCACAACGCATCGAATGCGCTCATCTCGCCGACCGCCACTTGCTGCGCCAAAGCGAACGACACCACCACCGATTCCTGCGATGCCACCGAAGTGCCGATCACGTCGTACAGCAGATCCGCCAGCAGTGCCTTGTCACTGTCGACGCTGATGGTTCGCGCCCAACTGATGCGCGAAGCAATACGTCCACCGGCGACCCAGTGCCCGTGCGCTTCCGCCTGTTGCGCAATCTGCTGGCCGAGGTTCAACGCCTCGCCCAGATCCATGCCGTTGATCCCGGCCGAGACCACTGCCGCGACCGCCGCCGCGCTGGAAATTCCCAGTGTGGTGTTGTGCGTGACCTGACAGGCCTGAACCACGGCTGCGATGAAACGCTCGGGATCGGCGACGTCTGCCGCGATGCCCACCGGAGTAATGCGCATGGCCGCGCCGTTGGTGGTGCCGTAACGCCCGGCCTCCTCCGGCGAGTGACCGGCGAGGATCATTTCAATGGCGCGTTTGGTCGATGGCCCGAGCAGGTCCTGCGAACCCTTGGCCTGCATCTCGGCTTCCCACTCGATCAGCCGCTGGGCGAGGACTGCCGGTTCGATGCGGCCCTTGCCTTCAATCAGCAACTCGCCGACCAGAATCGCCTGTTCGGTGTCATCGGTGATCGAACCCTTGGGCATGTTGGCGGCGATCGGTTGCAGGGGACCAGCGTCCTGCAGATCAGTGATTTTGCCGAAGCGGGTCCTGATCGTTTCGCGGTTCAGCGATTGCGTCGGCATACCCAGCGCATCACCGAGGGCCAGGCCATAAAACGCACCGAGGGCACGGTTGAGCGCGGTCATTTCGATTCTCCAAATTGCAGGTGCAGGCGGAAATGCACCGGGTCGAGCAGGCTTTCGACCTGCTCCATGAAACGGTTCTGCCGGTCGTAGGTGGTGCGCAGGGCCTTGAGGAAAACGGTGCCGACCGGGCGCCCGAGCAGTTCGGCGTCTTCGGCATTCAGCGGTTCGGCGCCGATCCACTGATCACCGCGCTCGCCGATGTAGCCGTACGCAGCAAGGGTGATGGTCAGGGAGTTGTCGATCAAACCAACCCGCGGCAGGCTTTCCAGGCCTCCGGTCGCCGGCATCAAAGAGCGTTCGAGGGACACCAGGGTGCCATCGTTGGAACGACGGCGCCGGTCGAGGGTGATGAATTGCTCGGTGCCGAAGCGCGAGAGCAGATCGGGCCGGGTCACGGCTTCCAGACGCAGCACTTCGGTGTTGATCAGCGCCCCGCTGTCGGCCAGCGCCTGCGCCCAGCCACTGCGCTGATCGAGCACCACACCGTCAAACGTGACGATCGAGCCGACCCCGCTTTGCGTGGCGATGTAATTGCGCCGCTTCAGCTCGGCCAGCGCTTCGCGCAACGTGCCACGGCTGACATTGAATTCCTGAGCCAACTGATGCTCGCCGGGCAACAGAAAGCCGTCCTCCATGAGGCCGCTTTCGATGCGCCGGACGAGTTCGTCGACCACCCGTTGTTTCTTGTCAAATCGTACCTGTCTAATCATGTACAAAGTGATAACCGAAACGGGCGCGGACGAGCAAGGGAAATTTGCGGGGGCAGACAGAAGGCGGGGGATGACGCAGTCCATTGTGGGAGCGGGCTTGCTCGCGAATGCGGAGTGTCAGTCAACATTTTCGGCGACTGATACACCGCATTCGCGAGCAAGCCCGCTCCCACAGGGGAATTGTGATTACCGTTGTTTGAGGCGGTCGATGACCACCGCCAACAGCAGAATCGAACCGCGAATCACATACTGATAAAACGTATCGATGTTCTTCAGGTTCATCGCATTCTCGATGATCGCCAGAATCAGCACCCCGGCAATCACATGGCGGATCATGCCGATCCCGCCGCTCAGCGACACGCCGCCGAGCACACATGCCGAGATCACCGTCAGCTCGAAACCCTGGCCAATCATCGGCTGCCCGGAGGTCATGCGCGACGCCAGAATCACCCCGGCCAGCGCACCGATCACGCCGTGTACGGCGAAGATGATGATCTTGGTCCGGTCAACGTTGACGCCAGCGAGCAACGCCGCTTCCTGGTTGCCACCGATGGCCATGGTGTTGCGCCCATAGGTGGTGTAGTTCAGCAGCCAGCCGAAAAACAGGAAGCAGACGATGGTGATCAGGATCGGCACCGGCACGCCGAACAACTGGCCGTTGCCGAAGACGAAGAACGATTCCTGCGACACACCCACCGCTTTGCCGTTGGCAAAAATGTAGGCCAGGCCACGGACGATCTGCATGGTCGCCAGTGTGGTAATCAGCGCATTGACCCGCAGCTTGGCAATCACGATGCCGTTGATCAGCCCGACAATCAGGCCCATCACCAGCGCCGCACTGACGCCGAGGAACACGCTGTTGGTGTCGCGCATCACCACCGCCGCAACCACCCCGGCGCAGGCGATCACCGAGCCCACCGACAGGTCGAAATGCCCTGACG
The DNA here is from genome assembly GCF_020515535.1 of Pseudomonas sp. MWU16-30322. Taxonomy (NCBI): domain Bacteria; kingdom Pseudomonadati; phylum Pseudomonadota; class Gammaproteobacteria; order Pseudomonadales; family Pseudomonadaceae; genus Pseudomonas; species Pseudomonas sp. MWU16-30322. Next base: position 478,560 of record NZ_JAIWYL010000002.1, on the reverse strand, counting down.
CCAGGCAGTAGAGCATGGTGCACGCGGCAATGCCGGTGGTGGAAATCGCCAGCCCCAGCCCGCGCATGTTCAGCGGCGAAAGGAAGTTGTCGATCAGCAAGGTGCAAGCGAGGAAGATACCGATGGCCGCCAGCAGCATGACCCAGTCATCGAGGAAGCGCCGCAGGTCCAGCGGTTTGCGGGGGGTCGGCAGCGCCTTGTTTTGGATGGTCATCATGTTCACCTCTCAGTTTGCCACGCCGTCAGCGCGATGGCGCGGCAAAGCCAGTTGCAGCAGGTTGGATTCATTGGCCTGGTCGCGGCTGACTTCGCCGCGCAGCGCGCCTTCGCAAAGCACCAGAATGCGGTCGGAAATGCCCATGACTTCCATCAGGTCGCTGGAAACGACGATCACCGAAATGCCATCGGCGGCCAGGTTATGGATGATCTGGTAGATCTCGGCCTTGGCGCCGATGTCGATGCCGCGAGTCGGCTCGTCGAGCAGCAAGACCTTCATCGGCATCGACAGCCAGCGACCGAGAATCGCCTTCTGCTGATTGCCGCCGGACAGGAATTTGATCTGCTGCCCGGCGTGCGGGGTTTTGACTTTCAGCGCCTTGATCTGCTTGTCGGCATTGCCCTTCTCCCACAGCCCGCGCAGCAGGCAGCCGAGGCTGGCATTGGCGCCGCGCGCGCTGATGTTGATGTTCTCGGCAACGCTGGCCAGCGGGATGATCCCTTCTTTTTTCCGGTCCTCGGGGCACAGCAGGATCCCGGCGGCAATCGCGTCGCGCGGTGAGCGCAATTTCAATTCATGACCGCGCAATTCGAGGCGTCCGGCGCTGTTGCGCTCAAGCCCGCTGAGCAAGCGAAACAGCTCGGTGCGCCCGGCCCCGACCAGACCGAACAGGCCGAGAATCTCGCCCTTGTGCGCCTCGAAACTCACCGGCTCGCGCAGCCCCGGGCCGAGCAAACCGTCGACCTTCAACGCCACCGCGCCGCGTGGACGGCTGCGGTAATCGTAGATGTCCTGAATGTCGCGCCCGACCATGCAGGTCACCAGTTGATCGTGGGTCAACTGGCTCATGTCGTCGAAGGTGCGCACGTAACGGCCGTCCTTGAACACCGTCACTGCATCGCAAATACGGAACACTTCTTCCATGCGATGGGAGACGTAGAGCACCACTTTGCCCTCATCGCGCAGGCGACTGATGATCGCCATCAAACGGTCGATCTCGCGCGCCGAGAGGCTGCTGGTCGGCTCATCGAAGGCGATCACATGCGCGCCACGGGACAGCGCCTTGGCAATTTCCACCAGTTGCCGCTGACCGAGCGACAGGCGCCCGACCTTGGTTTGCGGATCGATTTCATCGGCCAGGCCCTTGAGGCAGGCCAGGGCATTCTGGCGCAGGACGCCACGATTGATCAGGCCGAAACTGGCCGGCAGGTGGCCAAGAAACAGGTTCTCGGCGACGGTCATTTCCGGCACCAGGTGCAGCTCCTGGTGGATCACCGCGACGCCGCTGCCAATGCTGTCGGCCGTCGACTTGAACGCCATGGTCTGCTCGCCGATCTGCAACTCGCCACTGCTGGGGATGTAGGCGCCGCCGAGGATTTTCAGCAGAGTCGATTTACCGGCACCGTTCTCGCCCATCAAGGCGTGCACCTGCCCCGGGTGAGCGACGAAGCTGATGGCGTCCAGCGCCTTGACCCCGGGGAAGGTCTTGCCGATTCCGTTGAAGCGCAGGCTGCCGCCGGCGCTGCTTGCATGTGTCTGTACTTGCGCGTGCATCTGAGTCACCTCTTCACTCCGATCGAGCAGCCATCAATTCCACAGGCCGATTTTTTCCAGCTCTTGCTTGAAGTTCTCGCGGGTGATCAGGGTGACGTCGTCCATCGCCGTGTACTTCGGCGGCTCTTTGCCGGTGGTGACCCACTCGTACATCATCTCGGCGGTCTTGTAGCCTTCGATGTGCGGGCTAGGCAGCATCGAACCGAAGAAACCGCTGTTGGGCTTTTTCAGTTCGCCGATGGCGTCGGTGCCATTGATGCCGATGCCAATCACGTTGGCCGCAGCGAACCCGGCGGCTTCGGTAGCGCGTACGCCGCCGAGCACGGTGTTGTCGTTCATGCCGCCGATGATCAGGTTCTTCGCCGCGCTTGGCAGCTTGACCAGCGCCGAGTTGGTGGCGTCCATGCTGCCCGGCACGTCGAGGGTTTTGAGCGCGGCGGTCAGGATGTGCTCTTTCGGCAGGCCGGCGTCTTCGAGCGCCTTCATCGAACCGTCGGTGCGCTTCTTGCCGGTGTCGAGCTCGTTGTAGGTGTTGACCACCGCGTAGGTGTCTTTCCAGTCCCAGTTGCGTTTCTTCGCTTCGGCAACCATCGCGTTGCCCTGCTTCTGGCCGACTTCGAACGCCGCCATGCCGAGGTACGGCACGTCTTCCATGAACTTGCCGTTGGCGTCGACGAAGCGGTCGTCCACGGCGATCACTTTGAGGTCATTGAGTTTGGCTTTGGCCATGATCGCGGGGCCGAGCGAGACGTCCGGCGGGCAGATCACGAAGCCTTTCGCGCCATTGGCCGCAAGGCTGTCGATGGCCGAGAGGGTTTTCTCGCCGTCCGGCACGGCGATCTTGATCAGTTCGAAGCCTTTGTCCTTGGCGGCTTTTTCAGCGAAGGCCCACTCGGTCTGGAACCACGGTTCTTCAGCCTGCTTGACCAGAAAACCGATTTTCACGGTGTCGGCAGCCAGCAGCGAGCTGCTCAGACTGAACGCGGTGACCGCCAGCGCGGCACTGCACAGGGTACGAATCCCGAAACGACGTTTCATAAGCTGACTCCTTGTTATTTTTTTTGAGCAAATTAAACAGTTTGTGGCGAGGGAGCTTGCTCCCGCTGGGCTGCGAAGCGGCCCTAAAACCGGTTACCTCGGTCAATCAAACACACCGCGCAGCCCGAATTTACGACTGCTGCGCAGCCGAGCGGGAGCGAGCTCCCTCGCCACAGGTGTGGTGGCGTGACACGTACTGCTGCAAAGCCTGTTGAAAATAGTCATATCGTATGATGATTGGATTTCAGACGGAGTTCATCGCCTGAAACCGAATCCATTCAGTCGTGGTACATCACCGAGCGCCCACCATCGATGGTGATGCACGAGGCGTTGATGAACGGCGCTTCATCACTGGCCAGGAACACGGCGGTCATCGCCACTTCCATCGGCTGGCCGATGCGTTTCGGCGGGTGCAGATCAAACGCGCGCTGACGCTCGGCGTGCGGATCGGCAAAGCCGTTCCAGTAATCAACGTTCAGTTGCGTCTCGATGTAGCCCGGGGCAATAGCGTTGACCCGAACGCCCTTCGATGCGTATTCGATGCCCAGCGCCCGCGTCAGTCCGAGCAGGCCGTGCTTGGCCACCGGGTACGGGAAGCAACCGGGAATGATCTGGCTGGAATGGGTCGAGGCAATATTGATGATGCTGCCGACGCCCTGCTCGATCATCTGCGGCAGCACGGCTTTGCAACCGTACCAGGCGCCGTCCAGGTCGATGGCGAAGCAGCGATGCCAGTCTTCTTCGGTCATTTGCAGCGGATCGCGGAACACGTTGACCCCGGCGCAGTTGACCAGCACGTCGATGCGTCCGTGCAGTTCGATCGCCAGTCTGGCCATGGCGTGCAGGTCTTGCTGACGCGAAACGTCGGCCTTGATCGCCTGCACGTCGTAGCCCTTGTCGCGCCAGTGGGCGGCAACCTTTTCGACCTTCTCTGCCTGGATATCGCTGATCACCAGTCTGGCCTGCTGCGAGGCGAAGGTGGCAACGATGGCTTCGCCGATGCCTTGAGCGGCGCCGGTCAGCAGCACGACTTTGTTTTTCAGGCGCTCACCCTTCGGCGGCGCGGGCACCGGCGGCAAGGAAAGAGGTTCAGCCATGGATCATGACTCCTGTTCGTCAGCACAAAAAAACCGGGCATCTGCCGATGTCCGGTCTGGAAGATTGTGAAAACAAAACAGGCAGGCGCGGCGAGCGACGCTGGGCCGTTGCGAGACGCTGACTCCGCTGAGGAGTGCGATAGAGATTCGCTGCATCACTTCACCTGTTTTGTTCTTTTTAAGTGTGAGTGCGTGTTACTGCTGGAACCGACTATAAACCCGACCGCCGAATAATCTCAATATATAATTTTGCATCCCATATTATGGGATTTAACCCGCAAACCGCGTGCAGAGTTTGCCCGGCACGTCGACCCGCATCGACAGCACCGCGCCATCCAGTGGATGGTTGTGCGGACTCTGGGCGCTGGTGATGTACAGGATTTTCAGGTCTTCACCGCCGAATACACAACTGGTCGGACGGCTGACGGGCAGATCGATTGTGCGCTCGACCTTGCCCTCCGGGCTCAGGCGCAGCAGGCAACTGCCATCCCAGCGGGCGTTCCACACATAACCTTCGGCGTCCATCGCCGAACCGTCCGGGCCGCCCTGCCCGTCTGCGCCGTACCAGGCCTCGGGGCTGCCGAGATTGCCGTCGGTGTGAATGAAATAGCGATTGAGCGCCCCGTCGAGGCTGTCGCCGAACAGCAGCGTGGTGCCGTCATCGCTCCATAGCAGGGTGTTGGGAATCCCCAGACCGCGCAGCAATGGCGTGACGCGCTGATCGGGATCGATACGGAACAGGCCACCGGAGCGGCGCACGATTGGCAGGTCTTCGCCATTTTCGCCGATGTTGTTCTGCATGGTGCCAAGCCACAGTCGGCCCAGTGCGTCGCAGCGCGCCTCGTTGGGCCGGTTGCCCGGTTGCGGGTCGGCGATGCAGAACAGCGTCAGGCGCGGTTCGAGGCCGGGGGAATCGAGATCAAGGCGATACACGCCGCTGCTCAGGGTCACCAGCGCATCGCCGCTGGCACACGGAATGAACGCCGAAACGTGCTCGGGCATCTGCCAGATCTGCACATTGTTGCCGATCAGCCGCAGCGCTTGCTGGCCGGCGATATCGACCCAGTACAGCGCCTGGGTGGGAGCGTCCCAGAATGGCCCTTCACCGAGTTTGGCGCGATGTTGGGTTACGGCGGTCAACGGCATATTGAATCCTTCATGTTGTTGTTTTAACTGTAGGAGTGAGCCTGCTCGCGATAGCGGTGGGTCAGTGACGACGATTGTGACTGACCCACCGCTATCGCGAGCAGGCTCACTCCTACAGGGGGATGTGTGTTTTCAGCTGGCTTTTTTGTCGGCCATCACCTGCGGGTAAAAGCGTTTGATCGCCAGGTCGGCGTTGTCGATCAGGGTCATGCAGGCCCACACCCCGCGCGCGGCATCGCGGGTGGCGATGGCGTCGGCCATGTCCTTGTGGATCGGTAATGTGCGACGCAGTTCGTCGGGGTCGGCAGCGGAGACTTCAAACGACACAGCAAGCAAGGCGCCGAGGGCCGGGACCATTTGCTCGATGAACTGGTTGTGGCTGGCCGCCAGAATGCATTCGTGGAAGGACTGGTCGGCGCGGTTGTAATCGATGCCGCTGTCGACAGCCCGCTCCAGCGCGTTGTAGGCCAGTTGCACGGCCTGAATCTGCTCAAGCGTGGCGCGCTCGCAGGCCCAGCGCACGGCCATTGGTTCGATGGTGCGGCGCAGGTCGAGCAGGTCATCGACGAAGTTTTCCGGCAGACCGTTGCGCGACAGCCAGCCGACGACTTGCGGATCGAACAGATTCCAGCGCCGCACCGGCAACACGCGGGTACCGACTTTCGGCCCGACTTCGAGCATGCCTTTGGCGACGAGGGTCTTGATCGCTTCGCGGATCACGGTGCGGCTGACACCGAGCTGCTGGCCCAGATCTGCCTCGACCTTGATCGCCTGCCCCGGCTTGACCTGGCCGGCGGCAATCCAGCTGCCCAGCCAATCGACCGTTGATGCATGAAAGCTGCTGGACATGGAGACCTCAAAGCGGGTGGCGATGGGTGTCCACGCTAATGATCATATGATTGGGAGTCAAATCAGATTTTGCGGATGTACATAGATCAATGTGGGAGGGGGCTTGCTCCCGAAGGCAATACATCAGTCACTGCATAGGGTGACTGTCACACCGCCTTCGGGAGCAAGCCCCCTCCCACATTCGATTCATTGTCAGGGTTCGAGGCCGATGCGGAAGAACTCGCCGCCGCTCCACACGCCCAACCAGCGTTGCCCGTCGATTTCACGACTGACCGCCAGCTCCACCAGTTGGTAAAACACATTGCGGTGAATCAGCGCTTCGAGGTTGCTGCGCACATGCACATAAGGCGCGGGCTCTTGAGTCGCCGGATCGATCTCGACGCGGATCGGATGTTCCGGCCCGGCCTCGGCGGTCTCCTCGACATTGGTGGTGAAGCGCAGTACCTGCGCCTCACCCTCGCCTTCGACTTCCACAGCAATCGCCACGAACGGCGCATCGTCGACCTTGATCCCGACCTTTTCGACCGGGGTAATCAGGAAGTAATCATCGCCGTCGCGGCGGATGATGGTGGAGAACAGCTTGACCATCGGCTTGCGCCCGATCGGCGTGCCCAGGTAATACCAGGTGCCGTCGCGGGCGATGCGCATGTCGATGTCGCCGCAGAAGTCCGGATTCCACAAGTGCACCGGCGGTAAGCCTTTGGTTTTGGGGATCTGTCCCAACAGGTCATTGGCTTTTTGCGGGCCACTCATGGCGTACTCCTTGGGTTTATTGGTCGCTGATCCCCAGCAGGCTGCGCGCGTATTGCGCCAGCGGCGGGCCGATCAGGTCTTCCGGTTTGTTGTCGTGGAACGTCAGTAAACCGCCACGACTCTTGATCCGTGCAGTATCAATCAAATACTGGGTGCTGGTCTCGATCAACATGATCTGAATCACGCCGCTGTCGATGCCCAGGCGATCCACGGCTTCCTGATCGAGCCACTCATCGGAGTTGCCGATCCGGTCGTCAGACCTGGCGAAACGCGTGTACAGCAGGTAGTGCGCGCCAGCATCGCGAGCTTCGCCCAACGCCTGATCGAGTCCTTCCGGTGCACGGGCACGGCGAACCATCGGGAAGTATTCGACAAAACCCTTGAAGGCCTCTTCGGCCACTACGTTCGGCCGCGGGTAGGAACCACCCGGCGGCGCGAATGCACCCTGGGCGATGTAGATGAATGAGTCCGGCTGAATGCGGAAGTTGTTCACCCGCCGGCTGTCGCTGTGATCCAGCAGCCCCGCGTCGCTCATCTGATAGCGAGTGCCTTCGGCCATATCGCTGACAGTCATACAGCCGCCAAGCGCCAAAACGGCCAGCAGCAAAACCAGGCTACGCATCCTCATCCTCCAGAAGCCGGTGACGGAAAACCGGCGAATGGCCGTTGGATGCAGCTTTTGCGCCAGCTCAGGATCTTCGTCGAATGATGAGTTGCTTTCGCGAGCAGGCTCGCTCCCACAGGATTGCGAAAAACCCTGTGGGAGCGAGCCTGCTCGCGAAAAAGAGGAATCAGCCGCCGATGATCTTCATGACGGTCGCGCCACCGGAGAACGCCACTTCCTGCTTGTCGCCCAACGCCTTGACCAGCAGACGCTGCAATGCCGGCAGTGCCTGATGGCGCGGCTTGTCGAGCAGATCGCCGACATAGTGGCGGTTGCTCGATGACAGGCAGCCATGCAGCCAACCGGTCGAGGACAGACGCAGACGCGAACAGGTTCGGCAGAACGGCACGCTTTCGTTGGCGATCACGCCGAAATGGCCGAGCCCCGGGATCGCATAGCGCACGGCCGTAGCATCCACCGGCGCATCGGCCTGGGCGTATTCGTAGCGCTCGCCAATCAGGCTCAGCAGTTGCTGCAGGCTGACGAACTGTTGCAGGAATGCGTTGGAGTCGGTGGCGAGGTGGCCCATGCGCATCAACTCGATGAAGCGCAACTCGTAGCCGCGCTCCAGGCAGTAATCGAGCAGCGGCATCACCTGATCCAGATTCTGCCCGCGCAACGGCACCATGTTGACCTTGATCTTCAGTCCGGCGGCTTTTGCCTGGTCCATGCCATCGAGCACGGTCGCCAGATCGCCGCCACGGGCGATGCTGCGGAAGGCGCCGGCATCCAGGGTATCGAGGGACACGTTGATCCGGCGCAGACCGGCATCCACCAGCAGCGGCAGTTTTTTCGCGAGGAGTTGACCGTTGGTGGTCAGGCTGATGTCTTCCAGACCCATCTTGCCGACGGCGCTCATGAAAGATTCGAGTTTGGGGCTGACCAGCGGCTCGCCACCGGTGATGCGCAAGCGTTCGATGCCGGCGGCTTCGATCAGATAAGCCACGCCACGGGCCATGGCCTCGGCCGACAGTTCATCCTGCGCAGCCACCAACCGCTTGCCGTTGGGCACGCAGTAGGTACAGGCGTAATTGCAGGCTGAGGTCAGGCTGATGCGCAAATTGCGAAAACGCCTGCCTTGACGGTCAACGATCATGATCACTCCGGCGATAGAAAATCGAGCGACTAAAACTTGACTCACAAATCAAGTTTTAGCAAGCCCTATGCCTGAGTATATTCCTGCGCTACTGCGCCATGTAGCGAAATCATGGCGCAATAAGGCAGCTGAATGGCTCAGCTGCTTGGGATTTCCGGATCGCGCTTGCGCTTGTTGCCCATGCGCACGCCGATGTCCATCAGGAACTGGAAGAAACCTTCCTGATCTTCCAGCACATTGCTCCAGAACGGCGAGTGATACAGCGCCACCGCGCCGTGCACCAACGCCCAGGATGCGCAGTAGTGGAAGTACGGCGGCACGTCTTCGAGCTTGCCTTCGCTGATCCGGCCCTTGATCAGCAGGGTCAGGCGTTCGAAGTTCGAGGCACGGATCTTGTGCAGCTCCTCGACCATTTCCGGCACCTGATTGCCTTTTACGACCTTCTCTTCGAGGCGGTCGAACAGGCGATAGCGCTGCGGGTCACGCATGCGGAATTCGAAGTAGGCACGGGACAGCGCTTCCTTGTCCTTGTCGACATCGGCCGAATGCAGCAGCTCGTTCAAATCGCGCTCGTAATCGAGCATCAGGCGCAGGTAGATCTCGGCCTTGGACTTGAAGTGCTTGTAGATCGTGCCTTTGCCGATACCCACGGCATCAGCAATCATCTCGACGGTGACACTGTCTTCACCTTGATCGAGGAACAGCTTGAGCGCGGTATCGAGAATTTCTTGCTCGCGGCGACGAAACTCACGGACCTTACGAGGTTCTTTGTGCATAAGAAAAGGTCTGTAGGGGTCAAAATTCGAAGCCGCGTATTATGCCTAACTTGCGCAAAAATGCACGGATCATCCGACCATATCTGTGTTTGTTGTTCATTTCGGGAACGTTTGTGGCGCAATGAGAACTCATCTGAAGCGCATGTATTCCAAATTTGTTTAAAAACCCCGACCGGCCAACTGGACTGCACGCCAGACTGATCAATACTTGAACTGTCGGACGGCATCTCCCCCAAGTGCCGTGCCGATAAAGGTACCAAGGGACCGCGTGCCTTTGTTTTACTCCTAATGGTCTTAACCCGGATTCACCCCCCAGAACCCGGGTTTTTTTTGCCTGCGATTCAGGCTTTTACATAAGCCAACGGGAACAGCCGCTTGAAGTTCTCGGTGGTCTGCTCGGCAAACCGCTCATAGTTTTCTCCGCGCAGCATCGCCAGAAACTCTGCCACTTCGCGCACATACTGCGGCAGGTTCGGCTTGCCGCGATAAGGGATCGGCGCCAGATACGGCGAATCGGTCTCCACCAGCAGGCGATCGGCCGGCACCTTGCTGGCCACATCACGCAGGGCGTCGGCATTGCGAAAAGTGACGATGCCCGACAGGGAAATGTAATAACCCATGTCCAGCGCAGCCTTGGCCATGTCCCAGTCTTCGGTGAAACAATGCAGCACACCGGCCTGGGGCAACGCCGCTTCACGCAGCAGTTCGAGGGTATCGGCGCGGGCGCCTCGGGTGTGGATGATCACCGGCTTACCGGTCTGCTGGGCGGCTTGCAGGTGCAGGCGGAAGGATTCCTGCTGCAGCTCGGCGGCCTCCGGCTCGTAGTGATAATCCAGACCGGTTTCGCCGATCGCCACCACTTTCGGGTGATTGAGTTCGTGCAGCAGCCAGTCGAGCGCCGGCGCGGCGCCCGGTTGCACATCCAATGGATGCACACCGACCGAGCAATCGACGTCGTCATAACGATCGGCGAGGGCTTTGACGTCAGCGGCATTGTCCGCACTCACGCCGATGCACAGAAAGTGCCCTACCCCGCGCTGGCGCGCAGCATCGAGTGCAGCATCCAGCGAACCGTCATGGGCGGCGAGGTCGAGGCGATCAAGGTGACAATGGGAATCTACGAGCATAAAAAAGACGGCTACTTACATCGTATGAGTGGGACGGTCGGACTTCAGTGCTCCGGCCAGATGGGTTTCGATGCGACTGCGGGCGGTGTTGTCGCCCTCGTTGAATTGCACGCCGACGCCGGCGGCGCGGTTGCCCTGGGCGCCTTTGGGGGTGATCCAAGCAACTTTGCCGGCCACCGGAATCTTTTCCGCCTCGTCCATCAGGTTCAGCAGCATGAACACCTCATCGCCCAACTTGTAGCTTTTGTTGGTCGGGATGAACAGGCCACCGTTCCTGATGAACGGCATGTAGGCGGCGTAAAGCACCGATTTGTCCTTGATGGTCAGGGACAGGATGCCGTTGCGCGGCCCCGGGCTGATGGCTTCATTCATGTTGACCTCCACTGCTGATGTTCAGAGTCTAGGTACACATTCTTATCTTTGACCAGGCAATCCCGCCCATTGCACCAACAACGCTTCCAGCAGCAGTGCCGGATTGAGGTTGGCTTTGCTCAGGACTTTCTGCCGCTGGGCGAGAATCCAGTCCTGAATATCGAGGACTTTGCCCTGTGCGCTCTTCTGCGCCAGGTACTGCACGACCTTGCGCATGTCGGTCAGACCGAGGCCGGCTTCGTCCTGAGTCAACTGATAGCGCAGGATCAGGCTCGACCAGTCGCAGAACCAGTCGAACAGGCGCAGCATCGGAATGTTTTTCCACTCTTCGGCCAATTGCGTCGGCGACTGCTGTTGCTTGAGCAGCTTTTTCACCCCTTCGACCACCTGCGCCCGCTGTTCGCGCACGCCCTGGGACTGCAGGCTGACCGCCATCAACGGCGAGCCGGCGGCCAGCGTCAGCAATTCGACGCGCTCCTCTTCAGAGCACTCCGGCAACGCCTGCGCCAGCCATTGCAGGCTCATGGCCTCACCGGGCAGCGGACACGCCTGCTGCACACAGCGGCTCTTGATCGTCGGCAGCAAACGGCTCGGCTGATGACTGACCAGCAACAGCACAGTATCGCCGGAAGGCTCCTCAAGGCTCTTGAGCAGTGCGTTGGCGGCGTTGATGTTCATCGACTCCACCGGTTCGATCAGCACCACTTTGCGCCCGCCCAGTTGCGCAGTCTGCACCACGAAACTGACCAGATCGCGCACCTGATCGACCTTGATCGCCTTGTCGGCCTCCTCCGGCTCGAGGATGTAATTGTCCGGATGGCTGCCAGCCTTGAGCAACAGGCAGGACTTGCACTCGCCGCACGCCTCGGGCGTCGGACGCTGACAGAGCAGGCTGGCCATCAGGCGCTCGGCCAGCGCGCGTTTGCCGATCCCGGCCGGGCCATGCAGCAGATACGCGTGGGCGTGCTGGCTACGTCCGGCCAGTTGCTGCCAGAGGCTGTCCTGCCATGGATAGGCCTCAGCCACGAATCAGCTCCAGCAAGTTCGGAATCAAGGTATCCAGCGATTGCTGAACCTTGACCAATGGCTGACCGGCATCGATGCGCACATAGCGCGCCGGGTCGGCTTCGGCGCGTTCGAGAAACGCATTGCGTACCGCTTCGAAAAACGCTCGACCTTCCAGCTCAAAACGATCCAGACGGCCACGGGCACTGGCGCGGGCCAGGCCGATTTCCACCGGCAGATCAAAAATCAGCGTCAGATCCGGACGCAGGTCACCCTGGACGAAAGTCTCCAGCGCGGCGATGCGTTCCAGCGACAAACCGCGACCGCCCCCCTGATAAGCGTATGTCGAATCAGTGAAACGATCGCACAGCACCACCGCGCCGCGAGCCAGCGCCGGGCGGATCACTTCGGCCAGATGCTGGGCACGCGCGGCGAACACCAGCAACAGCTCGGTGTCGGGGTTCATGACCTCGTCGGCCGGGGCCAGCAGCACATCGCGGATCCGCTCGGCGAGAGGCGTACCGCCGGGTTCGCGGGTCAGCAGCACTTCGATACCTTCGGCGCGCAGGCGCTCGGCGAGGTATTCGCGGTTGGTGCTCTTGCCGGCGCCTTCCGGGCCTTCCAGGGTAATAAACAAGCCAGTCACAGGCAGTCCTTAATCAAAGTCATTGCGCGTTTTGCGGAACGGCGGCATCCGGTGTCGGTGTGGGTTCCTGAGGAGGAACCTCCGGCAGCGCCTGCGGTGCAGTATCGGGCGAAGCCGCAGGAGTCGCTTCGGTGGCTGGCGCAGCAGCCGGTGTCCCCGCCGGTGCCGGGCTGGAGCGGTAATCGGCGCGGCGCTTGAGCTGGAATTCACGCACCGCGCTGTTGTGCGCGTCCAGGTCATCGGAGAACACATGGCTGCCATCGCCACGGGCGACAAAGTACAGGCTGTTGCCTTGCACCGGGTTCAGCGCAGCATGAATCGCTTCGCGTCCGACCATTGCGATCGGCGTCGGCGGCAGCCCCGGAATCACATAGGTGTTGTAGGGCGTCGGCTCTTTGAGATGCGCGCGCGTCAGCTTGCCGGTGTAGCGGTCGCCCAGACCATAGATCACGGTCGGATCGGTCTGCAACTGCATGCCCAGCGCCATGCGGCGCACGAACACGCCGGCAATCTGCCCACGCTCCTGCGGCACTCCGGTCTCCTTCTCGACCAGCGAGGCCATGATCAGCGCCTGGTAAGGCTCGCTGTACGGAGCGTCGGCCGAGCGATTTTCCCACTCTTTGGCCAATACCTCGTCGAGTCGATCAAAGGCCTTCTTCAGCAATTCGACGTCGGAGACCCCGCGCACGAAGCGGTAGGTGTCCGGGAAGAAACGACCTTCGGGGAACAGACCGCGATGGCCGATTTTCTCCATCACTTCGCTGTCGCTCAAGCCCTTGAGGGTCTGCTCGATCTTTTCATCTTTTGCCAGCGCGGCGCGTACCTGATGGAAGTTCCAGCCCTCGACCAGCGTCAGGCTGTATTGCACCACTTCACCACGCTTCCACAAGTCGATCAGACCGTTGACGGTCATGCCCGGCTGCATGCGGTATTCACCGCTATGAATCGGCGTACCGGTCAGGTTGAAGCGCCAATAGATGCGTAACCAGAAGGCGTCCTTGATGACGCCATCGGTTTCGAGTTCAAGAAAGGTACGGGTCGGCGTCGAGCCTTTTGGCACATCCAGCAGTTCTTCCTGCGTGATGTTCAGCGGCTGTTCCAGCGCGGAATGAATTTTCCAGGCGCTGGCGCCCAGCAAAAGCCCTGCGAGAACCAGTCCGGTTTCCAGCAGCAGCAAGAGTTTACGTCTCACGAATCAGGCATCCAGTAGGGCGCGGGAAATGGTTTGCAGTTTACGGGTGAGTTTGCCAACCGGCCAGCTCAGTGCAGCGTAGGCGCGTACCGGCCAGACGCCATACACACTGTTGCAGACAAAGACTTCATCAGCCCATTGCAGCTGTTCGAGGCTGATGTCGGTGATTTGCGTGTGAATCCCCAGGGACTCGGCCTGAAACAAAATTTCCGCACGCATTACGCCGGCCACGCCACAGCGCTTCAGATCCGGGGTGATCAGTGCGCCGTCGCGCACCAGAAACAGGTTGCTGTACACGCCTTCGATGACGCGCCCGGCCTGATCGAGCATCAAGCCTTCGGCGTGTTCGCTGTCGCGCCATTCGGCACGGGCGAGCACTTGCTCCAGACGATTCAGATGTTTGAGACCAGCCAGCAAGGGCTGGTTAGCCAACCGCGTGACGCAGGGAAACAGGCGCACGCCTTGCTCGCCATGCACAGCAGGATAAGCAGCGGGCGGGTTGCCTTGCAGAATGCGTCGGCCCTGCGCCGCAGGATCGGGCGCATAGCCGCGCAAGCCGTCACCTCGGGTGAGGATCAGCTTGAGGACGCCGTCGCCCATCGCCACGGCATAGGCCAGCAGCTCGGTGCGAACCAGCTCGATATCGGCCACGATGGCCAGACGCGAGCAACCCTCGGCCAAACGCGTCAGGTGACGATCCAGCAATACTGGCTGGCCGCCGTGCACAGCGATGGTCTCGAACAGACCATCGCCGTAAGCCAGGCCGCGATCTTTCAGCGACAGAGCGTCAGCCGGCTGACCGTCGACCCAGCTGTCCATCAGCCTGCGAACCGGCGGAACGCCAACGTGCCGTTGGTGCCGCCAAACCCGAAGGAGTTGGAGAGTACGACGTCGATGTCCATGTTGCGCGCAGTGTGCGGCACGAAATCGAGATCGCAGCCTTCATCCGGCTCGTCGAGGTTGATGGTCGGCGGTGCCACCTGGCTGTTGATCGCCAGCACGCTGAAGATTGCCTCGACCGCGCCCGCCGCACCCAACAGGTGACCGGTCATGGACTTGGTGGAGCTGACCGCCAGGTTGTAGGCGTGATCACCGAACACGGTCTTGATCGCGTTGGCTTCGGCAAGGTCGCCGGCCGGGGTCGAGGTACCGTGGGCGTTGATGTACTGCACCTGGTCGATGTTGATCTTCGCATCGCGCAGGGCATTGGTGATGCAGCGAGCCGCACCGGCACCGTCCGCAGGTGGCGAGGTCATGTGGAACGCATCACCGCTGGTGCCGAAGCCGATCAGCTCGGCGTAGATCGTGGCGCCACGAGCCTTGGCGTGCTCGAGTTCTTCGAGTACCAGTGCACCGGCACCGTCAGACAGCACGAAGCCATCACGGCCCTTGTCCCAGGGACGACTGGCGCGGGTCGGCTCGTCGTTGCGGGTCGACAGCGCACGGGACGCGCCGAAGCCGCCCATGCCCAGACCGCACGCGGCCATCTCGGCACCGCCAGCGATCATCACGTCGGCCTCGTCGTACATGATGTTGCGCGCCGCCATGCCAATGCAGTGCGTACCGGTGGTACAGGCAGTGGAAATGGCGTAGTTCGGCCCCTGTGCACCCAGGTGGATGGACAGAAAACCGGAAATCATATTGATGATCGAGCCTGGCACGAAGAATGGCGAGATTCGACGCGGGCCCGTCTCATGCAGGGTACGGCTGGTTTCTTCGATGTTGGTCAGACCGCCGATGCCCGAACCCATGGCTACGCCAATGCGCTCACGGTTGGCGTCGGTGACTTCCAGACCGGCGTTGCGAACAGCCTGAAAACCCGCGGCCAGACCGTACTGAATGAACAGGTCGAGCTTGCGTGCTTCCTTGACCGACAGGTATTCCTCGACATTGAAGCCCTTTACCGAGCCGCCAAAACGGGTGGAATAGGCAGAAAGGTCGGTGTGTTCGATCAGACCAATGCCACTGCGGCCAGCCAGAATGCCCTGCCAACTGCTCGGCACATCCGTGCCCAGTGGCGACAACATACCCATACCGGTGACTACGACGCGTCTACGCGACACAGCACTCTCCTTTTTCAAATGACGACTTTGCATCAGGCCTAAAGAAAAAACCGCACGCCATGATGGCAGTGCGGTTTTTCCATGACAGCAGACAACGATTACAAACTATTACGCCTGGTGGCTAGTAACGTAGTCGATTGCAGCTTGTACAGTAGTGATCTTTTCAGCTTCTTCATCAGGGATTTCGGTCTCGAATTCCTCTTCCAGAGCCATCACCAGCTCAACGGTGTCAAGGGAGTCGGCACCCAGGTCTTCAACGAAGGAAGCAGTGTTGACCACTTCTTCCTGTTTAACACCCAGTTGCTCGGCAACGATTTTCTTGACGCGCTCTTCGATGGTGCTCATACCTTGTTTTCACTCCTAATGGACAAATTCAGGCAGCTGGCCAGTGGGTAAGTGTATAGAAAGGCTTTTCAGCTTTTCAACTGAAAGCTTCACTCCTCAAACCCTGCGGCCCTCTGCCTATAAATAGATTGCAGCTTTATAACGGATTTTAGACAGCTCGTATGACATTTTTTTGAAGCAATCCGTCACATTTTACTTACATGTACATCCCACCGTTCACCGGGATTGTAGCCCCAGTGACGTATGCCGCACCGTCGGATGCAAGAAAAGCGACCACCGAGGCGATCTCTTGAGCTTGCCCCAGACGACCCAGCGGAATCTGCGTCTGCAAGGCTTCACGCTGTGCTTCCGGCAGTTCGCGAGTCATATCGGTGTCGATGAACCCTGGGGTTACCGAGTTGACCGTAATCGAACGCGAACCGACTTCACGCGCCATCGCACGGCTGAAACCTTCCAGACCGGCCTTGGCGGCTGCATAGTTTACTTGGCCTGCGTTGCCCATGGCACCCACCACCGAGCCAATACTGATAATTCGGCCCCAGCGCGCCTTGGTCATACCGCGCAAAACGCCCTTGGACAAGCGATACAGACTGTTCAGGTTGGTATCGATCACGTCGTACCACTCATCGTCTTTCATGCGCATCATCAGGTTATCGCGGGTGATGCCGGCATTATTGACCAGAATCGCCGGCGCACCGAACTGTTCCTGAATGCTCGCCAGAACCTTGCTGACAGATTCATCGCTGGTGACGTTGAGTTCCAGGCCGGTGCCCTGAATGCCGTGTTCTTTCAGGGTGGCAGCAATCGCCTCGGCGCCTTTGGCGGAAGTCGCAGTGCCGATGACGACGGCGCCCTGACGACCCAGTTCCAGTGCGATAGCCTGGCCGATACCGCGGCTTGCACCGGTGACCAGTGCAACTTTACCTTGCAGACTCATGCAAGTTTCTCCTGATTCAGGCCAGCGCTGCACGGGCGGCAGCGAAAGCGTCTGGGGTATTGAGGTTGGAAGTCGAAACGCCTTCGGCGCAACGTTTGTTCAGACCGGCAAGTACCTTGCCCGGGCCGCACTCGACCAGACTGGTGGCGCCTTTGGCAGCCAGGGTCTGGACTGATTCAACCCAGCGTACTGGCTTGTACAGTTGTTCGAGCAGATCACGCTTGAGGGTTTCCAGATCGGCCGGCACTTGCGCACTGACGTTCTGGACCACCGGGATCTGCGGCGCCTGCCAGTCAATGGCGGCAATGGATTCGGCAAAGCGCTCGGCCGCCGGACGCATCAGCTCGCAGTGCGAAGGCACGCTCACCGGCAACGGCATGGCCCGCTTGGCGCCACGGGCCTTGCAGCCCTCGATGGCGCGCTCAACGGCTGCCTTGGCCCCGGCAATCACTACCTGGCCCGGCGAGTTGAAGTTGACCGCGCTGACCACTTCGCCTTGCGCCGCTTCGGCACAGGCTGCCAGCACGTCGGCATCTTCCAGACCGAGGATGGCAGCCATGCCGCCCTGCCCGGCCGGAACGGCTTCCTGCATCAACTGACCGCGACGCTCAACGAGCTTCACCGCGTCAGCCAGGCTCAGGCTGCCGGCGGCAACCAGCGCGCTGTATTCACCCAGGCTGTGACCGGCAACAAATGCCGGACGCGCACCGCCTTGAGCCAGCCACAGGCGCCACAGGGCGATCGAAGCAGTCAGAATGGCCGGTTGGGTTTTGTCGGTTTGATTGAGCAGCTCTTCCGGACCCTGCTGGGTCAGCGCCCACAGGTCATAGCCCAGAGCATCGGATGCTTCTTTGAAGGTTTCGAGGATCAGCGGATGTTCCGCGCCCAGCTCGGCCAGCATGCCGAGGGACTGCGAACCCTGTCCTGGAAAGACGAATGCGAGGGAAGCAGACATGTAACAAGCCCCTAATGATCTTGTCGTCGGAAAATGACGCCCCACCGAGGGACGCAAGAAACTGACAGTTGGATGGCCCTTTGAACCGGGCGGTCACATTTAAGCATTGTCCGACGAAATCGCCTAAGACAACAAATCCTCCAGACGACCATGGAGACGTTCGGGCAGATTCTCCTGAATCTCGATCAGTGCACGCTGAATCGCACTCTGAAACCCCTGAACCCCGGCCGAACCATGACTTTTCACCACAATGCCCTGCAAGCCGAGAAAGCTTGCGCCGTTATGTCGCGCCGGCGCCAGATCCGCCTGCAAGCGCTTCATCAATGGCAGGGCCAAAGCACCTACCACGCGGGAAGCGAAGTTTTTCTTGAACAAGGCCTCGATGCGCGCAGCGATCATCGTCGCCAGGCCCTCGCTGGACTTGAGCAGGATATTGCCGACAAACCCGTCACAGACCACCACATCCGCTTCGCCGCGATAAAGACCATCGCCCTCGACAAAACCGATGTAGTTGATGCCGCGCGCAGCCTGCAGCAAGGTCGCGGCCAGCTTGACCTGCTGATTGCCCTTGATGTCTTCGGTGCCGATATTCAGTAACGCGACACGCGGCCGGGCGATGCCCAGCGTCTGCGCCGCCACCGAGCCCATCACCGCGAACTGCAACAGATGCTCGGCGCTGCAATCGACGTTGGCACCCAGATCGAGCAACTGGCAATAGCCCTTCTGCGTCGGAATCGCCGCCACCATCGCCGGCCGATCAATCCCCGGCAAGGTCTTGAGCACGAAACGCGACAGCGCCATCAACGCACCGGTATTACCGGCGCTGACACAGGCCTGAGCCTTGCCGTCACGCACCAGTTCCAGGGCGACACGCATCGACGAATCCGGCTTGCCACGCAAGGCCTGAGTCGGCTTTTCGTCCATGGTGATGACTTCAGACGCCGGAACAATCGTCAGGCGCGCGCGATCGGCAGCCGACTGGCCGTGGATCAGTTCTTCAAGAAGGGAGGATTGACCGACGAGGGTCAGGTGCAGCGAGGGCGTAGCAGAAAGGCAAGCAAGGCTGGCCTGAACAATGCTGCGGGGACCGAAGTCCCCGCCCATTGCGTCAATCGCGATGACTTGAGCGGACAAGTGATTACTCGTCAGCGCCCTTGTCGATCACTTTACGGCCACGGTATACGCCTTCTGGCGATACGTGGTGACGCAGGTGAACTTCACCAGTGGTTTTTTCTACAGACAGGGTGCTAGCCTCGAGAGCGTCGTGCGAACGGCGCATGTCACGGGCGGAGCGGGATTTTTTGTTCTGCTGAACAGCCATAATTGATTAACTCCTAAACGTTTGGGTCACGCTTTAACTGCGCCAATACACTGAACGGGTTGGACCGCGTTACCTCGTCCTCGCTCGGTTCGGGTTCATCTGCTCCCGCCGGCTGCTGGCATTCTTCCGGATGATGAGCAGGCACAATGGGCAAGGCGAGCAGAAGCTCCTCCTCGATCAGTGACTGCAGATCCAATGGATCTTCGCCCAGTTCCAGCACGTCATAACCTTTCGGTAACGACTGGGTATTCGCACCCTCCTTCACTACAGCGTAACTGCATTCGCTGTGGATCGGCAGGGTGACCAGCTCAAGACAACGCTGGCAGACCATTTTGACTTCGGTGTCGATAAAGCTGTGGATCACCACAGATTTACGTTCATCTCGTTCAAAAACGAATTTGGCCTGCACCTTACCGACATCGTCGGAAAGCGGGTCGCAGAGTCTCTTCAAATCGGCCAGCAGCAGTTCACCTTGAAGGGTGGTGCCACGGTCAGCCAATTTGCGCGGGTCAACGTGAGGTGGAATCGGGTCATTCAACATAGGCGCAGCATT
The DNA here is from genome assembly GCF_020515535.1 of Pseudomonas sp. MWU16-30322. Taxonomy (NCBI): domain Bacteria; kingdom Pseudomonadati; phylum Pseudomonadota; class Gammaproteobacteria; order Pseudomonadales; family Pseudomonadaceae; genus Pseudomonas; species Pseudomonas sp. MWU16-30322. The sequence goes on along the minus strand of NZ_JAIWYL010000002.1, from coordinate 458,854 downwards.
ATAGGGATGCACCCACCCATGTCAAAGGAAATTGTGCCCTGTCCGTCACTTGCGTGCCTCCGCTAGAATTCGCACCTGCCTCAGGAGACGCCAATGCTGCCTTTATTACTCGCCTCAAGCTCGACTTATCGCCGGGAATTGCTCGCCCGCCTGCACCTGCCGTTCGTCTGCAGCTCGCCAGATATCGACGAAAGCCACCAGAACGGCGAATCCGCCATCGATCTGGTCAAGCGCCTCGCCGAACAGAAAGCCCGGGCACTGGCTGCCAGCCACCCTGCTCACTTGATTATCGGCTCGGACCAGGTTGCCGTGCTCGGCGAGCGGATCATCGGCAAGCCACACACCTTCGACAAGGCTCGCGAGCAACTGCTGGCGGCCAGCGGCGCCAGTGTGACCTTCCTCACCGGCCTGGCCCTGCTCAACAGCCAGACCGGCCTCTGCCAGGTCGACTGTGTGCCATTTACCGTACACATGCGCCAACTCGACGAAGCACGCATCGAACGCTACCTGCGCCTCGAGCAGCCCTACGACTGCGCCGGCAGCTTCAAGGCCGAAGGCCTGGGTGTGAGCCTGTTTCAGTCCACCGAAGGGCCTGACGCCACCAGCCTGATCGGCCTGCCACTCATCCGCCTGATTGACATGCTACTGGCCGAGGGCGTGCAAATTCCGTGACGCACAAAAAACCGGCCATCAAGGCCGGTTTGTTTATCAGACGAACTGTCAGCGCAACGAAGGCCCGTGGAAACCCATCCACATCGCCAACTGCTCAGCCACGCTGGCACCGAGCTTCTTCGAGAAGCGATCGAACGGCGATTCCTGCACGGTGAAATCCACCAACTCCTTCTCGCCAATCACATCCCGCGCCACCGAACTGGTATTGCCCAGACCATCGATCAAACCCAGCGGCAGAGCCTGCTCACCTGACCAGACAAGACCGGAAAACAATTCCGGATGCTCCTTGTCCTTCAGACGATCGCCACGCCCCTGCTTGACGCTATTGATGAACTGGTTGTGCGTGGTATCCAGCACCGTCTGCCAGAACGCTGTTTCATCTGGCTTCTGCGGCTGGAACGGGTCGAGGAACGACTTGTGCTCGCCAGACGTGTAAGTGCGACGCTCAACGCCGAGCTTGTCCATGGTACCGACGAAGCCGTAACCGGCCGCCGTCACACCAATCGAACCGACCAGACTCGCCTTGTCGGCATAGATCTGATCTGCCGCACTGGCGATGTAATAGGCACCGGACGCCCCGAGATCGGAAATCACCGCATAAACCTTGATATCCGGATGCAGACCGCGCAGACGCTTGATTTCGTCGTACACGTAACCCGACTGCACCGGGCTGCCGCCAGGACTGTTGATCCGCAGGATTACACCTTTGACCTTCTTGTCCTCAAAGGCTGCACGCAGACTGCCGACAATGTTGTCGGCGCTGGCCGGCTCTTTGTCCGCGATCACACCAGTGACGTCGATCAGTGCGGTGTAGTTCGGGCCGCGAGTGGCGCTCTTTTCCATGTCCATCAGCGGCGTGAACGCAATCAGAGCGATAAACAGATAAACAAAAGTCAGCAGTTTGAAGAAAATCCCCCAGCGCCGCGAGCGACGCTGCTCCTGCACACCGGCGAGCAAGGTCTTTTCCAACAGCTTCCAGCTTTTCGCGTCACCGTCGTCGGCACTTGCCTTGGCCGGTGCTTTCCATTCGTCGGTCATCCAGTCCACCCCAGAAAAAACTTATTTGGCCTGCTGCCCCAGCCAGGCATGCAACTCACTAAAATGGTCGATCGACAGGCGCGGCTCGAACTGCTGCAGCGAGTCAATCGACTGCGCGCCGTAGCTGACCGCCACAGAGGCCATGCCTGCATTGCGCGCCATCAGCAGATCGAAGGACGAGTCCCCGACCATCAGCGCCTGCTCGGGATGCACGCCGCAGTGGTCGAGAATCTGTTCCAGCATCAACGGATGCGGCTTGCTCGCGGTCTCGTCGGCGGCGCGGGTGATATCGAAAAAATCTTCCCAGCCATTGGCCTTCAGCACCCGATCCAGTCCGCGACGATTCTTGCCGGTCGCGACCGCCAGATGAAAACCCTGCTCACGAAAGGACACCATCGACTCGACTACACCCTCGAACAGCGGCGAAGGCACGGCTTCTGCCGCGATGTAGTGATCGGCGTAGTACTCGCGAAACAAGGTCATCTCGGCATCGCTGATGTCCGGATACAAGGTGCGGATCGCCTCGGGCAAGCCCAGACCGATGATGCCCTTGACAGCAAAATCATCGCGCAACTCGAAACCGGAACGCCCGGACGCAGAATGCATCGCCTCGACAATCCGACCAATGGAATCGGCGAGGGTGCCGTCCCAATCGAAAATCAGCAGCTTGTAGTCAGATGGGCGCACTCAATCGCTCCACAGTCTTGGCCCACATTTCATCGACCGGTGCCTGCAACTTGAGCTCACCGCCATCAGGCAGCGGCACGGTCAGCATATAGGCGTGCAGGAACAGGCGCTTGCCGCCCAGATCACGGATTTCCTTGCTGAAACCGTCATCGCCGTACTTGGTGTCACCGGCAATGCAGTGCCCGGCGTGCAACGTGTGGACGCGGATCTGGTGCGTACGGCCGGTGATCGGCTTGGCTTCGATCAGGGTGGCAAAGTCGCCAAAGCGGCGCAGGACCTTGAACACGGTCACCGACTCCTTGCCCTCCTCCTCGTCGACCTCGACCATGCGCTCGCCGGAGCGCAGATTGCTCTTGCCGAGCGCCGCACGGACTTGCTTGATCGAAGTCGCCCAGTTGCCGCGAACCAGTGCCATGTAGCGCTTGTCGACGCCGTCACCGCGCAATGCGGCGTGCAAGTGGCGCAACATGCTGCGTTTCTTGGCGATCATCAACAGACCGGAGGTATCACGATCGAGACGGTGAACCAGTTCCAGCTCCTTGGCATCGGGGCGCAACTGACGAAAGGCTTCAATGACACCGTAATTCAAGCCGCTGCCGCCGTGAACCGCAATGCCGGCGGGCTTGTTGATCACGATCAGGGCTTTGTCTTCGTAGACAATCGAGGCTTCCAGGCGCTGCAACAGACCTTGGGCCAATGGCACCGGCTCGTCGCGCTCAGGCACGCGAACCGGTGGCACGCGCACGATATCGCCGGCCTGCAGCTTGTATTCGGGCTTGATCCGCCCCTTGTTCACACGCACTTCGCCTTTACGCAAAATGCGGTAAATCAAGGTCTTGGGCACGCCTTTGAGCCGGGCAAGGAGGAAATTGTCGATTCGTTGGCCGGCATACTCCGGCGAGACTTCAAGCAGTTGAACGCCTGGAGTCGAAGGGGCAGTAGTTGTCATGTCGCGGATGATAACAATTTTTATGGAATTGAAGCACTTAATCATTGCTGCTATAGTCGCGAACGCCGCCAAAAGCGGCCTGGACAGCGGAACCACGGTCAAAAACCGGCCCTGACCAACGCAATTCACCAGGACGCGAGGCCGTCCTACGGGGCTTTCGCTACGTAACGGTGGAGTTTGCAGTTGTAACAAGCGCAGGTGACATGAGGCCTGAATTACACCGTCGAGCAGAGTTTTCACTCGCCTGACAGGCAAATATTCGAGGCCAGTTCACAAAGTGCAGTCAGCTGCAGATGACCCCGAGCGAAGGCTTCGGAAACATCGCCTGAATTAGCCATGATGCGTGACCTCCCCTTTCGGAGCTCACGGTAAATGCCAACCCGCTGCGGATTCTGCGCGCGGCAGCACCCGAATTATCAGGGATACGTGTAGGGTGGAGATGCACAACCGCCGGACTGTGTAGCAATAGGCTTTATCAAGACGCTTCATCTCGTCCACAGCCGCTGGTTGATTCCTCCTCCTGACTGAGTGCTTAAGTAGCCACAGCAAGCAGGACGCGTACGTCGCGATATCGGCCCAATTGGCCTGACATCGCTGGACACGGGAATGGCCAACCACTCCCGACGCACCTGACACCGACCGTGAGAAGTCGTGTGTGCCGAACGCCGTTTCCGGCAGCCCGGAAACCGACGGTACTACATGAAAAGAATGCTGATTAACGCAACTCAACCCGAAGAGTTGCGTGTTGCACTGGTAGATGGCCAACGCCTCTACGACCTGGACATCGAATCCGGTGCACGCGAGCAGAAAAAGGCCAACATCTACAAAGGCCGTATCACTCGCATCGAACCAAGCCTTGAGGCTGCCTTTGTCGATTTCGGCTCCGAGCGCCACGGCTTCCTGCCCCTCAAAGAAATCTCCCGCGAATACTTCAAGAAAGCCCCTGAAGGCCGCGTCAACATCAAGGACGTCCTGAGCGAAGGCCAGGAAGTCATCGTTCAGGTCGAAAAAGAAGAACGTGGCAACAAGGGCGCCGCCCTGACCACTTTCATCAGCCTGGCCGGTCGTTACCTCGTGCTGATGCCGAACAACCCGCGTGCCGGTGGTATCTCCCGTCGCATCGAAGGCGAAGAGCGCAACGAACTGCGTGAAGCGCTGAACGGTCTGGTTGCTCCAGCCGACATGGGTCTGATCGTGCGCACTGCCGGCCTGGGCCGCAGCAGCGAAGAAATGCAGTGGGACCTCGACTACCTGCTGCAACTGTGGACCGCCATCAAAGAAGCCTCGCTGGATCGCTCCGCGCCGTTCCTGATCTACCAGGAAAGCAACGTGATCATCCGCGCCATCCGCGATTACCTGCGCCAGGACATCGGCGAAGTGCTGATCGACAGCGTTGAAGCCCAGGACGAAGCCCTGACCTTCATCCGCCAGGTGATGCCGCAGTACGCCAGCAAGATCAAGCTGTACGAAGACAGCGTGCCGCTGTTCAACCGTTTCCAGATCGAAAGCCAGATCGAGACCGCTTTCCAGCGCGTCGTCGAACTGCCTTCCGGCGGCTCCATCGTCATCGATCCGACCGAAGCCCTGGTGTCCATCGACATCAACTCGGCGCGCGCCACCAAAGGCAGCGACATCGAAGAAACCGCGCTGCAGACCAACCTTGAAGCCGCCGAAGAAATCGCCCGTCAGTTGCGCCTGCGCGACATCGGCGGCCTGATCGTCATCGACTTCATCGACATGACCCCAGCCAAGAACCAGCGCGCCGTGGAAGAGAAAGTCCGCGAATGCCTGGAAGCCGACCGCGCTCGCGTGCAGATCGGCCGCATCTCGCGCTTCGGCCTGCTGGAAATGTCCCGTCAGCGCCTGCGTCCATCGCTGGGCGAAAGCAGCGGCATCGTCTGCCCGCGCTGCAACGGCACCGGCATCATCCGTGACGTCGAATCGCTGTCGCTGGCAATCCTGCGTCTGATCGAAGAAGAAGCCCTGAAAGACCGCACTGCCGAAGTGCGCGCGCAGGTGCCGATCCCGGTCGCCGCGTTCCTGCTCAACGAAAAACGCAACTCGATCACCAAGATCGAACTGCGCACCCGTGCCCGTATCGTCATTCTGCCGAACGATCACCTGGAAACCCCGCACTTCGAAGTTCAGCGTCTGCGTGACGACAGCCCGGAAGCTGCGACCAACCAGTCCAGCTACGAAATCGCTGCTGCCGCTGCTGAAGTCGAAGAAGTCCAGCCAGCCGCTGCGACCCGCACCCTGGTTCGCCAGGAAGCCGCGGTCAAGACTGCTCCGGCCCGCGCCAACGCTCCGGTACCGACCGAAGTCGCCGCGCCTGCCGCCGCGGCACCCGCTCCGGTTGCCGCGCCAGAGCCAAGCCTGTTCAAAGGCCTGGTGAAATCGCTGGTCAGCCTGTTCGCGACCAAAGAAGAGCCAGCCGCTCCGGTCGTCGTTGAAAAACCGGCCACCGAGCGTCCAGCCCGCAACGAAGAGCGTCGCAACGGTCGTCAGCAGAGCCGCAACCGTAACGGTCGCCGCGATGAAGAGCGCAAGCCGCGCGAAGAACGCGCACCGCGTGAAGAGCGCGCCCCACGCGAGCCGCGTGAAGAGCGTCAGCCGCGTGAAGCCCGTGAGCCGCGTGAAACCCGCACCGAAGCGCCAGCCGCTCGCGAAGAACGCGCACCCCGCGCTCCGCGTGAAGAACGTGCACCACGTGCGCCACGTGAAGACCGCAAGCCACGTGGCGAGCGTGAAGAGCGTGTCCGTGAACTGCGCGAGCCATTGGACGCCGCTCCGGCCGCACCCATAGCTGCTGCCGCTGCCGCTGTTGTCGCAGAAGAGCGTCCGGCCCGTCAGCCACGCGAAGAGCGCGCACCGCGTCCGCCGCGTGAAGAGCGTCAACCGCGTGCCGAACAAGCTGCTGCGGTAGCCGAAGAAGAAGTCATCACCGGCGAAGAGCAACTGTCGGAAGACGGTCAGGACAACGCCGAAGGCGATCGTCCACGTCGTCGCTCCCGTGGTCAGCGTCGTCGCAGCAACCGTCGCGAGCGTCAGCGTGATGCCAACGGCAACGTGATCGAAGGTTCGGAAGAGTCCGAGTCCGGCGAAAACGCTGAAACAGCACCAAGCGCTGCCGATCTGGCTGCCGGCCTGGCCGTGACAGCCGCTGTTGCCAGCAGCGTGATCAGCGCTCCAGCCGAAGCACAAGCACACGAGCAAGCTGAACGCGCCACCGCCGCCACTCTGGAAACTGCTCCAGTGGAAGCGCCGGTCGTTGAAGCCACTACCCCAGTGGAAGTGGTTGCTGCTCCGGAAGTCGAAGTGGCACCGGTTCGCGAAGCTCAGCCTCAGGCTGAAGTCGCTGCCGAGCCTGCTCCGGTTGTCGAGGCGCCAGTTGTGGTCGCAGAGCCGGTTGCTGAAACCGTCGCTGAAACCGTGACCGAAACCGTGCGTGAAGTTCGCGAAGAACAGACCGCCTTCAACTGGGTTGCCGAGCCTGCCGTCGCTGAAACGCCAGCGCCAGCGCCAGTAGCAGAAGCCCCGGTGGTTGAAGAAGCCAAGGCCGCCGCGCCAGTGGTTGAAGTGGCCGAACCTGCTCCAGCGCCAGTGGCTGAAGCACCGGCCGTCGAAGCGCCTGTGGTTGCTGAAGCCCCTGCTCCAGTGGTTGAAGCCGCTCCGGTCAGCGCCCTGACGCCAAACGGCCGTGCGCCAAACGACCCACGTGAAGTGCGTCGCCGCAAGCGTGAAGCCGAGCGCCTGCAGAAGGAAGCCGAACTGGCTGCCGCTGCAGCTCCAGCTGCTGAAGTCGTAGAGGTTGCTGCTTCCGTGACTGAAGAAGCGGTGGTTGAGTCGGTGATCGCCGAAGCACCACGCTCCGTTCAGGACGCGGTCGAGCATCACCAAGAGGCCCAGGAAAAAGAACACGAGCCTAAACCGCTCGTCTGATTCCAAAAGCCAATAAAAAGCCCCGCCTGAGCAATCAGGCGGGGCTTTTTTATCTCATCCAATTCAAGCATCACCCCGATCCCTTGTAGGAGTGAGCCTGCTCGCGATAGCGGTGTATCAGCCTCCACAAATGACACTGACCCACCGCTATCGCGAGCAGGCTCACTCCTACAGAGGATTTATGCAGGGCTCAGGATTGAGTGAACACCAACGCCTCAGGCACATCGATATCCCACAACACCCCGGGATCATCCACCACCACTTCAACCACCCGCCCCTGCTTGAACAACGGTCTGGCCCCGCGATCGCCACTCAACGCCTGCAACGCCGGCCCGAACGAACGCCCAAACCCCACCGGATGCCCAAACTCGCCCTCCTGCACCGGCACACTCACCGCATCCTCGGCAATCGCCGCCGCCACCCGCTCAATACTCGACGGCAAAATAAACGGCATATCCCCCAGCACAATCAACCAGCCATCCGCCTCCGGACAAGCCGCAACGCCCGCCGCAATACTGTCACCCATCCCGGTCGAATCAATCGAGACCACCTCACAGCCATAGGCCTGTGCCATGCGCATCGCCTGCGGCCGCGCTTCGGTGGTGACCAGCACCCGCTTGTCGAGACCGGCCGGCAGATTCAGCAATACCTGCTCGATCACCGAACGCACCGCACCATCACGACCGGTGCAATCGGCCAGCAGCTTGTCCTTGTCCGCACCCGCAACCTGACGAAAGCGGCTGCCCTCGCCCGCCGCCAGCACAATCACTGCGATGGATCGACTCATGACGCCTCCACAACTTTCTTCTGTTTCAACTCGACGCCGTTCTTGATCGCGACGATCTCCGCCAACAACGACAGGGCAATCTCCGCCGGTGAATGGCTGCCGATGTGCAAACCGATCGGCCCGTGCAAACGGTTGATCGCCTCGGATGACAAGCCCAGCTGAGCCAGATTGTCCCGGCGCTTCTGACTGTTGACCCGCGATCCGAGTGCACCGACATAAAAGGCCGGCGAATCGAGTGCGGTGAGCAGCGCCATATCGTCCAGGCGTGGATCGTGGGTCAGCGCCACAATCGCCGTGCGCTCGTCCGTCTGAATGCTCAACACCGCGTCATCCGGCATGCCCGGGACAAAGCGACCGTGGTGCTCTTCCCAACCGTAGACGAACTCGGTACGCGGATCGCAGATCAGCACTTCGAAATCCAGCAGCCGCGCCATGTCCGCCACGTAACGCGACAGCTGCCCGGCGCCGATCAACAACAGACGCCAGCGCGGACCATAAATAGCGCGCAGGGTCTTGCCATCGAATTCGAGCACATCGGATTTGCTCGCCGCCGACAGCACAACCTCACCGGTTTCGATGTTCAGCTCACGGGCGACAATCTCATGGTTTTCACAACGCGCCAGCAACTCGGCGACCCACGCCGGATCACCGACCCGCTCCTCGGTCAGACGCAGCGTGCCGCCACAGGGCAAGCCGAAACGCGCCGCCTCCTCGCGAGTGACGCCATAGGTAATCAGTTGTACCGGCGGGCCGTCGCTGGCGATGCGCCCGTCGTGCAGGCGGGCAATCAAGTCATCCTCGACACAACCGCCCGACACCGAGCCGATCACCACGCCGTCCTCGCGCAACGCGAGCATCGCGCCGGGTGCCCGGGGCGCGGTGCCCCAGGTCTGCACCACGCTGAACAGCACCACTCGCTGCCCGGCGCGGCGCCACTCGAGCACGCTGCGCAGGACGTTGAGGTCGACGCTGTCCATTACGCGTGCGCCTTCTGCCAGCCCTGCAACTGATAACGCACCGGCAAGTTGCGGATGCGCTGACCAGTGGCGGCGAAGATCGCATTGCACAGCGCCGGCGCAATTGGCGGCACGCCCGGCTCACCGACACCGCCCAACGGCACGTCGCCCGCCGGCGTCACCAGATGCACGGCAACTTCCTTCGGCGCCAGCGACATGCGCGCCACTTCGTACATATGGAAGTTGTCCTGCTGGACCTTGCCGTCCTTGAAGCTGATTTCACCCAGCACCGCGTTGCCCAGGCCCATCACACAGGCGCCTTCGAACTGCGAACGGATGCGTTCAGGGTTGATCTGCGGCCCGCAATCGACGGCGATGTCAGCCTTGTGCACGATCAGCGTGCCGTCGTCCTTGACCTCGACTTCGATCACCGCCGCCACATAGGTGACGAAGCTGTAATGCACCGCCAGGCCGAGGCCTCGGCCCTTGGGCAATTGGCGCCCCCAGCCGGCAGCCTTGGCCGCGGTTTCCAATACCGTGCGCATGCGCCCGGTGTCGATCGGGTAGCGCTCGGGGGATTCGCCGTAGTTCCACTCCTCGCTCAGGGTACGCGGGTCGATCTGCCGATCCGGGCCGAGCAACTTGATCTGGTATTTCAGCGGATCAACCCCGGCCTTGTGCGCCAGTTCATCGACAAAACTCTGGATCGCAAAACCGTGGGGAATGTTCGACACCGAGCGATACCAGCCGACTCGGGTGTGTACCTTGGCTTCGGGGTTTTCCAGACGCACGTTGGGAATCGCGTAGGCCATGTTGGTAAAGCCCATGCCCAGTTCGAACGCCGCCTCATGGTTCATGCCCGGAGCGAACAGCGCCGTAATACTCGGCGCCACCGTGCGATGCAGCCAGCCGGAGGGCATGCCGTCCTTGCCAATGGCGGCCTTCAAATACTCGGCGGACACCGTATGGAAATACGAGTTGTGGATGTCATCCTCGCGCGTCCATTGCACCCGTACCGCTTTGCCGGGGAACTCTTTGGCGAGGATCGCCGCTTCGACGACGAAATCCGGCTTGGATTTACGGCCGAAACCGCCACCGAGCAGCGTGACATTAAAGGTGACATTGTCGAACGGCAGCCCGAGGCGCTCGGCGATGCGCTCGCGAGTTACCTGCGGCGCCTGACTCGGCGCCCACGCTTCACACACGCCTTTGTCGTAGCGGGCGATGGCGACCATCGGCTCCATCGGTGCCTGCGCCAGATGCGGCAGATAGTAGGATGCTTCGAGACTGCTGGCGGCGCCGTTAAGAGCCTTGTCGATATCACCGGTGTTGCGCACCACTTTGCCGGGTTTGCGCGACGCCGCTTCCAGCTCTTTGCGATAAGCGATCGAGTCATAACTGGCATTAGGGCCGTCGTCCCACTCGATTTTCAGCGCCTCACGCCCCTTGATCGCTGCCCAGGTATTGCTGGCAATCACCGCTACACCGCCCAGTGGCTGGAATTCCGAAGGCAGTGGGCGGCTTTCGATCTGCATGACTTTTAGCACGCCTGGGACTTTCAGCGCCGCGCTGTCATCCAGCGACTTGACCTTGCCGCCATACACCGCCGGACGCGCGATGGTCGCGTAGAGCATGCCGTCGAAATGCACGTCGGCGCCGTACACCGCGCGCCCGTTGACGATGTCGGCGCCGTCGATGGCTTTGGTGCCTTCCTTGCCGATGTAGCGAAACTCTGACGGCTGCTTGAGGCGCAGGCTGTCACGGGCCGGCACCGCCAGCGCACTGGCTGCAGCGGCAAGTTCGCCGTAACCCAGCTCGCGACCGGACGGTTTGTGCAGGACTTTGTGCAACTGCGCTTGACACTCGCCCACCGGCACCTGCCACTGCGCGGCGGCGGCTTGTTCCAGCATGGTCCGGGCCGCCGCGCCGCAACGACGCATCGGCTCATACCAGTGACGCATGCTGCGTGAACCGTCAGTGTCCTGGTTGCCGAAACGTACTTCGTCACCCGGCGCCTGTTGCACTTTGACTTTGGCCCAATCGGCGTCCAGTTCATCAGCGACCACCATGCTCAGGCTGGTGCGCACGCCCTGGCCCATTTCCGAGCGGTTGCAGACCACGGTGACCGTGCCGTCTGCGGCAATGCTGACGTAGACCTTGGGATCGTCGATCCAGCCATTGGGCATGCCGTCGGCACCGAACTTCTTCGGCGCGTCTTCAGCCAGTGCATCCTGCCAGCCCCAGCTCGCGGCCAGCACCAATGCGCCCGTGGCGCCGACGCCTTTGAGAAAACCGCGACGGCTGAGATTGCTCAGGGCGAAATCATTCGGCAAGCGGCTCATGCCTTGGCCTCCTTCAAGTGAGTGGAGGCCTGGCGGATCGCGGTCTTGATCCGGTTGTAAGTGCCGCAACGGCAAATGTTGCCGACCATTGCCTCTTCGATCTGCTCGTCGCTCGGGTTCGGATTGGTTTTGAGCAACGCGGTGGCGGACATGATCTGCCCACCCTGACAAAAACCACATTGCGCCACGGCGCTGTCGAGCCAGGCTTGCTGCACCACCTGCCCCACCGGATCGGCGTGCAGGTTGTCGATGGTGGTGACGTTCTGCCCGATTACCGAACCGATCGGCGTAATGCAACTGCGCGCCGGCAAGCCATCGATGTGAACGGTGCAGGCGCCGCACAGGCCCATGCCGCAGCCGAATTTGGTGCCGTTGTATCCGGCGACGTCACGGATTGCCCAGAGCAGCGGCATGTCTTCGGTGACGTCCAGTGGGTGATCCTGGCCATTGAGTTTCAGGGTAATCATGGGCACGCCCGCATATTTCTAGTGGTTATGGGGTCGAGCAATCTGCCGCTGGAAATCAGCGGTGTGGTTCGCGCAGATCGACTCAGGCTAATCGGCCGATACACATCAGTGAAGCTGAATACTGATCCTGTGGCGAGGGAGCTTGCTCCCGCTGGACTGCGTAGCAGGCCCTTCTTGAAAGCGTGGCCGCTACGCGCCCCAGCGGGAGCAAGCTCCCTCGCCACAGGGTCATCGCTGACTGATATGTGGTTGGCACAGGCTCTCTTGTGCCGACGCGAACGTCTGCACCGGGCCTTTGGTGGAGCAAATGACGGTTATCGTTAGCTGGCTAAGTTAACCCACCGTTAACAAAAAAGCCCTGCACTTTTTGCTCAGTGCAGGGCTTTGGATGGCTTCTGGAAAGCGTAGCCTCAATAACGGTTCGGCTCCATTTCCAGCTCGACATTGAAACGTTCGGCAATATCTTTCTGGATGCGTTGCGCCAGATCGAGCAATTGCAGGCCGGTCGCGGAGCCGTAGTTGACCAGCACCAGCGCCTGCAATTTATGCACGCCAGCATCGGCCTCACGGAAACCCTTCCAGCCAGCGCGCTCGATCAACCAGCCGGCGGCCAGCTTCATTTGCCCGTTCGGTTGCGCATAGGCCACCAGATCCGGGTGCTGCGCCTTGATCTGCTCGACCAGCGCCGCCGACACCAGCGGATTCTTGAAGAAACTGCCGGCATTGCCGAGCACCGCCGGATCCGGCAATTTTTCGCTGCGGATACTGCAGATCGCGCGGCTGACGTCGGTGGGCGTTGGTTGCTCGATGCCCTGCTCGGTCAGGCGCTGACGCACCGGGCCGTATTCCAGATGCAGGTGGGCAACTCGATCAAGCTTGAAGCGCACCCGCAGGATCAGCCAACGCCCCGGCTGCTGCTTGAACAGGCTGTCGCGGTAGGCGAAGTTGCATTCTTCCAGGCTGAAGTCGCGCAGCTCGCCGGTCTGGCGATCCAGCGCGGTCAGCCCGGCGAACACATCCTTGATCTCGACGCCGTAGGCACCGATGTTCTGCATCGGCGCCGCGCCAACGGTGCCGGGAATCAGACTGAGGTTTTCCAGACCGGAAAATCCCAGCGCCAAGGTGTGTTGCACAAACGGATGCCACGGTTCGCCGGCTTCAGCCTCGATCACCACGCGGCTGCCGTCATCGCTGATCAGCCGAATGCCACGGCTGGCCATGCGCAGCACCAGCGCCGGGATATCAGCCGTCAGCAGCAGGTTGCTGCCGCCGCCGATCACCAGCAATGGCACGTCATGGGCAGTCGCATAGGCCAAGGCTTCGCGCACGTCGGCATCGCTGTGGGCCTCGGCGAACAACTGCGCGCGCACGTCCACGCCAAAACTGTTGAACGGTTTCAGCGAAATCTGGGGCTGCACCTGCAAACTCATAACCGGCCCTTCACTTCGATCAACAGTTGGTCACAGGCTGCTTCGATCAGATCCAGCACCTGCTCGAAACCCTGATCGCCGTCGTAGTACGGATCCGGCACTTCATCGACCACACCGGCATAACGGCGCAGGAACAGGTCAAGCTCGGCCTTGCCGCTGGACGGTTGCAGCGCCTTGAGGTTGCGCAGGTTGCTGTTGTCCATGGCCAGAATCAGGTCATAACTGGCGAAATCGGCACGGCTGACCTGCTGCGCACGTTGCGCCGACAGGTCGTAACCACGCAGTTTGGCCGCAGCCTGGCTGCGCTTGTCCGGCGGATTGCCGACATGCCAGTCACCGGTGCCGGCGGAGGCCACTTCGACCTGATCCGCCAGCCCCGCTTCGCGCAGTTTGTGGCGCAACACGCCTTCAGCGGTGGGCGAGCGGCAAATGTTGCCCAAGCACACGAACAGGACGCGCATCAGGCCTCCAGCAGGCGCCGAACGCGCTCAAGATCTTCAGCGGTGTCGACACCGGTCGGCGGCGCGATCAACGCATCGGCCACATGAATCCGCACGCCGTGCCACAGAGCACGCAGTTGTTCGAGGGATTCAGTGTTTTCCAGCCAGCACGGGCCCCAGCTCACGAAGTCCTGAAGGAACCCGGCGCGGTAGGCATAAATACCGATGTGACGACGGTACGGCACACCTTCCGGCAACTGCTGGCGATTTTTGGCGAACGCATCGCGGGCCCACGGCAAGGTCGCGCGACTGAAGGTCAGCGCCAGACCATTGAGGTCGCTGACGACCTTGACCACGTTCGGGTTGAACAGGGTTTCGACGTCTTCGATCGGCTCGGCCAGGGTGGCCATGCGCGCTTCGGTGTGGGCGGCGAGGTTGGCGGCAACCTGATCGATCACGCTTGGCGGGATCAGCGGCTCGTCACCCTGCACGTTGACCACGATCGCGTCAGGCTCGAGGCCCAGTTTGGCGGCGACTTCAGCCAGACGATCGGTGCCGGAATTGTGATCTTCACGGGTCAGCACCACTTCAGCGCCGAACGCCTTGCAGGCTTCGACGATGCGCGCATCGTCAGTCGCGACCACCACACGGCTGGCGCTGCTTTTGCTCGCCTGCTCCCAGACATGCTGGATCATCGGCTTGCCGGCGATATCCAGCAGCGGTTTGCCCGGCAGGCGGGTCGAGGCGTAACGCGACGGTATGACAACGGTGAAAGCAGTGGTCATTTATCCAGACGCTCGTCAGTGGTCAGGGTACGCGCTTCGCTTTCGAGCATCACCGGGATGCCGTCGCGGATCGGATAGGCCAGGCCGGCGCCCTTGCTGATCAATTCGGTCTTGTCGGCGCTGAGCTTGAGCGGGCCTTTGCAGACCGGGCACGCGAGGATGTCGAGCAATTTGGTGTCCATGAACATTCCCTGGATAAAGAGTTAAGGCAAAAGACGATCGGGCAACAGGCGCATCAACTGGGTGTCGAACCAGGCCATGAAGGCCGGTGACGGCACGGCATCGACGGCCAGATACCACCAGTCGTCTGCTGCGAAGGCACGGCACTTCACCGCGTCCTTTTCGGTCATCACCAACGGCAATGACGGTGTGAAATTCAAGGCCTGCACGCTGTATTCGGCGTGGTCGGCAAACGCATGGGGGACTGCTCGCCAGTCTAGCGCTTCGAGGGTATTGAAGAAACGTTGCGGATTGCCGATCCCGGCTACCGCGTGCACCGCTTGACCAGGCGAAAAATGATCGAGCGGCTTGCGCTCGCCACTGCGCAGATTGACCAGCGCCGTCGCTTGCAGGCGAAACGCGAAGCCATCTTCGCGGTCCGCAGTGGCACCGTTGAACAGCACGCCATCGACGCTTTGCAGGCGTTCGATCGGCTCGCGCAACGGACCGGCAGGTAGGCAGCGCTGGTTGCCCAAACCACGGGCGGCGTCGATCAGCACCAGCTCCAGATCCCGCGCCATACGGTAATGCTGCATGCCGTCGTCAGACAGGATCAGGTCCAGCGGTTCACTGGCGAGCAAGGCTTTGACCGCCGCGCTGCGATCAGGGTCGATCATCAGTGGCACGCCGGTGCGCTGCACGATCAACAGCGGCTCGTCGCCCGCGATCTCGGCGCTCTGCTCAGCGGAGACCCGCCACGGCAGTTGCGGCGGTTTGGCGCCATAACCTCGGCTGACCACACCAACCCGCAGACCGGCGCGTCGGCAATGCTCGATCAGCCACAGGATCATCGGTGTCTTGCCGGTGCCGCCCACCGTGATGTTGCCGACCACGATCAACGGCACCGGTGGCTGATAGATCTGGCCTTCACCGTCGAGAAAACGCTGACGCTTGTTGACCACCACGCGGCGGTAGAGCATTTCCAGCGGCCGCAGCAGCGTCAGGGCCGGATGCCCCTGATACCACGCGGCGAGCAAACGATCGGACAGGCTCATCAGGATTTGGGCGCCGCCTCGACCGTGGTCATGCGCAGATGGCTGAAACCGAGCTTGCCGGCCGCGTCCATGGCGGTGATCACCGATTGGTGTTGGGTCTTGCCGTCGGCACTGATCGACAACGGCATGTTGGTGTCACCGTTGGCTTCTTTCTGCATGGCTTCCATCAGCGTCGCCAGGTCGTTTTTCGGCAGAATCCTGTTGTTCACCGAGAACACGCCTTCGGCGCTGATCGCGACATCCAGTTGCTTGAGCTGCTGGTCTTCGGCGGGCGAACCGCTGACCGATTCCGGCAGATCGACGCGCAACTGTGTCTCGCGGGTGAAGGTGGTGGTCACGACGAAAAACAGCAACAGGATGAACACCACGTCGATCAGCGACGCGAGGTTGATGTCGATCGTTTCCCGGGGTTTGCGACGGAATTTCACGCTTTGTCCCCGGCCAGATCGACGTCACGGTCGCCCTGCACCACTTCGACCAGTTTGATCGCTTCCTGCTCCATGCCCACCACCAGCTCATCGATGCGGCGCTGCAGGAAACGGTGGAAGAACACCGACGGAATACCGACCATCAGGCCCGCCGCCGTGGTGATCAGCGCCTTGGAGATACCACCGGCCAATACCGAGGCGTTGGTGGTCATGCCGGAACCGGTGAAGGCGCTGAAAATGTCGATCATGCCCAGTACCGTGCCCAACAGGCCCAGCAACGGCGACATGGCGGCAATCGTGCCCAGCGCGTTGACGTAGCGTTCGAGCTCGTGAATCACCCGCGCGGCGGCTTCTTCGATGCATTCCTTCATGATCTCGCGACCATGCTTGGAGTTGGCCAGGCCCGCGGCGAGGATTTCACCCAGCGGCGAATTGGCGCGCAATTCCTTGAGCTTTTCTTTATTGAGCTGCTTGTCCTTGATCCAGACCCAGACCTGACCCAGCAGATGCTCGGGGGTGACGCGGCTGGCGCGCAGGGTCCACAGGCGCTCGGCGACAATCGCCATGGCCGCGATGGAACTCAGAATGATCGGCAACATCATCCAGCCGCCGGATTTGACCAATTCCCACACAGTGACAGTCCCCTCGAAAAAGTGCGCCACTTTACCATACCGGTTGGCGATTAAGACCCGCTGCCCCGACGACCTGATGCCACATTCGGCGATCCCGCGATCAATGGTGTTTCAACGCCAGAAACGCCGTTGTTGACGCATCAGCCACGGCGCCTGAAAGCTGCCCAGGCGCAGCTGAATGGCGCCGTGCTGCGCGCTGTCGTAGATGCGCAGCCCTTGCTGACGATAACGCGCGAGCACCAGCGGGTGCGGATGACCGAACGAATTGCCCTGGCCCCGGGAGATCAGCACCGAATGCGGCTTCAATGCCCGAAGCAGCGCCATCGAGGAGGAACTGCGACTGCCATGGTGCGGCGCCTGCAGCCAGTGCGTCGGCACGGCCAGCGGACTGGCGAGCAGAACCCGTTCGGCGGCGATGTCGATATCGCCGGTCAGCAGCAGACGCTCGCCGTTGGCCTCGATCTGCAACACGCAGGAGCGCTGATTGCTGTCATTGGCGGCCGACCATTGCCACAGCTGAAAACGGACCCCGTCCCACTGCCACTGCCGCCCGGTTTCACAGGCCTCGGCCCGCAGTATGGCGGGCAGGCCCGGCGGATCGCCGCTGATCACCCGAGTCACTTTCAAGCCCCGCGATACCGCCAGCGCACCACCGGCATGGTCGGCGTCGGCATGACTGAGCAGCATCAGATCGATGCGCTCGACCCCCAGTTTGTGCAGCGTCGGCAGCACCACTCGCTCGCCCAGATCGAAATCGCCGAAGCGTGGACCGGCGTCGTAGAGCAACGTGTGATGACGCGTACGGATCAGGATCGCCAGGCCCTGACCGACATCGAGCTGCCAGATATCGGCCAGCCCCTCGGCCACCCGCTCGCGAGGCGGCGCCACCAGAATCAGCAGCAACGGCCAGCCCAGCGGTCGCAATGGCACTCCGCGCGGCAACAGCAGCAAAAAGGCGCCGAAACTGCCAATCAACAAAGCCCACCACGGCAGCGACGGCGAGATCCACGCCGGCCAGGCCCCGGCAATCATCGACAAGCCGCGAAACAGCCAGTCGATCAAGCCACCCGCCAGCCACAACAACCCTGCACCGACATAAGGCACCGGCAACAACAGCGTGCCGAGCAGCGCCGGTGGCAGCACCAACAGGCTGACCCACGGCACCGCCAGCAGATTCGCCAGTGGTCCGCTGAGGCTGATCGGCAGATTCAGCGCCAGCAGCACCGGGCACAGACCCAGCGCGATCAGCCATTGCGCCCGCGTCCAGGTCTGCCACCATTTCCACGCACCGAGTCGGCCACCGAAGGTGAAAATCAAAATCCCCACAGCGGCGAACGACAACCATAGACCGGGACGCAAACTGGCCAACGGGTCGAGCAACAGCACCGCATTCAACGCCAGTAACAGCGGCCACCACGCACCGAGATGGCGAAATCGCAGACGCCACAGCAGTATCAGCCCGACCATCACACAGGCCCGTTGCACCGGCACATCAAACCCGGCAAGCACGCCGTAGCCGAGCGCCGCGGCAAACGCCAGCCCACAGGCCCATGGCAGCCAAGGCCTGCGCAGCGGCCAACATCCGTAGCGCGCCAGCCCGGCGACCAGCAGATACATCACCGCCGCCAACATCCCGATGTGTTGGCCGGAAATCACCAGCAGATGCACGGTGCCAGTGTCCTGCAGGATCTGCCAGTCCTCGCGACTGAGCCCGGAGCCATCACCCAGCACCAGCGCCGCCAATGCACCAGCCCGCCCTTGTGCATCGACTGCCAGCAAACGCTGGCGAATGCCGTCGCGCCACGCCCAGTTTGCCTCGGCAAGGCGCTGACCATCCTTGATCGTACCTGTCGCGCCGATGCGTTGCGCCAGCAGCCAGGCTTCGTAATCGAAGGCATCGGGATTAAGCAAACCGCCGGGGCGCTTGAGTTTCACTGCCAGACGCCAGCGCTCGCCACTTTTGACCGCTGGCCCGGCGTACCACGCCAGACGCATCAACGACGGCAGTTTGTCGTGGCGCGAGCGGGCATCGGCCAACTCGAAACGCACCACGCCCTCGCTGGTTTGCGGCAAGCCGACCACCCGCCCCTCGACCCAGCGGGTTTCACCGTCAAGTTGCGCCGGTAATCGCTCATCCAGCGCCCACTGCGCACTGACGCAAGCCCAAGTAAAACCGAACAGCAGAAACGCCAAGGGATAGCTGCGAAACGGCAGCAACATCAGCCCCACCATGGGCAACAACATCATCAACCCGACCGGCGGTAAAACCGGCAAAAAACCTGCAACCAGCAAACCGGCTGCCAGCGCCATCATCCCTGTGCGCATAAGCCTGTCCTTGAGAGTCCCCTCACTATGCTTAGCTGGCGTGGAGCACAAGCGTCGTCAACAATTGTCACAAAGTCTGAATGGGCGCTTCGTAGAATCCAGACATACTTGCCGCCTTAACCGACCGAGAAGCCTTATGCCCCGGCGCTTATTCAAACGTTACATGCCCGACCCGACGAGCATCAGGGAACACAAATCCTTACGCTTTCTCGGAAAGTTGCTGCATGACCCGAACCTCTGGCACCTCAATCGTCACTCGGTGGCCCGGGCGATGGCCGTCGGCCTGTTCGCCGCGTTCCTGCCGATTCCGGCGCAGATGCTGGTAGCCGCCGCACTGGCAATCACCGTGCGCGGCAATATGCCGATTGCCGTCAGCCTCGTGTGGCTGACCAACCCGATCACCATGCCGGCGGTATTTTTCTGCACTTATCAGGCCGGGGCCTGGTTGATGAATGTGCCTGCCCGTACCCTGCCCGATTCGTTGACCTGGGAATGGGTCAGCGGAGAGCTCTCGACCATGTGGCAGCCGTTTTTGCTGGGGTCGGTGGTATGCGGACTGCTACTCGGCATCCTCGCCTACTTCACGGTGATGCTCTATTGGCGCTGGTGGGTGGCGCGGCAATGGGCGCGGCGCAAGAAAAACCGCATGCACTGAATGCAAAACGGCCTCCGCAGTGGAGGCCGTTTTTTTGTAGCGCCTGAATAGGCCCCATCGCGAGCAGGCTCACTCCTACAATGGAACGCGCCCTTCTGTAGGAGTGAGCCTGCTCGCGATGGCAGCGACGCGGTTTCGGATCAGGTCCGCATCCCGCGTCCACTCACCAGCAACCGCGCACAACCGAGATACAACACCACCGTCGCCACCAGCATGAAGGTGATCGCGATGCCGATACGGATATCAGACACGCCAAGAATGCCGTAACGGAACGCGTTGACCATGTGCAGCACCGGGTTGGCCAGCGACACGGTCTGCCAGAACGGCGGTAGCAAGGTGATCGAGTAGAACACGCCACCGAGGTAGGTCAGCGGGGTCAGCACAAACGTCGGGATGATCGAAATGTCATCGAAGTTGCGCGCAAACACCGCGTTGATGAAGCCCAGCAGCGAGAAGATCGTCGCGGTCAGGATCACCACCAGCAAAGTCACGCCGAGGTGATGCACCTGCAGATGGGTGAAGAACAGCGACAGGATCGTCACGATGACCCCGACCATCAAGCCACGCAGCACGCCGCCAACGGTGTAGCCGATCAGGATGGTGTGCGGCGACACCGGCGAGACCATCAGTTCCTCGATGGATCGCTGGAACTTGCTGCCGAAGAAGCTCGACACCACGTTGCCGTAGGAGTTGGTGATCACCGACATCATGATCAACCCCGGCACGATGTACTCCATGTAGGTGAAGCCACCCATGTCGCCGATCTGCCGACCAATCAGGTTACCGAAGATCACAAAATACAAAACCATGGTAATCGCCGGCGGCAGCAGCGTCTGCGGCCAGATCCGGGTAAAGCGGCGGACTTCCCGATACACGATGGTATTGAGGGCGACGAGGTTGGGACGGAACTCGGAACTCATACCGCCACCTTCGACAGATTCTTCTCTACCAGAGACACGAACAGCTCCTCGAGGCGATTGGTTTTGTTACGCAGGCTCAGCACTTCGATGTTCTGCTGCGCCAACTGGGTGAACAGCGCGGTGATACCCATGGATTTGTCGACCTGAACTTCCAGGGTATGGCCATCGAGCAACCGGGCGGGATAGCCGAGCAATTGCGGCGCGGTGTTCAAGTCGTTTTTCAGATCCAGCAGGAAGGTTTCGACGTGCAACTGGCCCAGCAGCTGTTTCATGCTGGTGTTCTCGACAATGGTGCCGTGGTCGATGATGCCGATGTTGCGGCACAGCTGCTCAGCCTCTTCCAGATAGTGCGTGGTGAGGATGATGGTGATGCCTTTCTGGTTCAGCTCGGTGAGGAACGTCCACATCGAGCGACGCAGTTCGATGTCGACGCCAGCGGTCGGCTCATCGAGGATCAGCAGGCGCGGCTCATGCACCAGGGCGCGGGCGATCATCAGTCGGCGCTTCATGCCACCGGACAGCGAGCGCGAGGGCACATCGCGCTTGTCCCACAGGCCGAGCTGGGTCAGGTACTGTTCGGCGCGTTCCTTGGCGATTTTCGCCGGAATGCCGTAGTAACCGGCCTGGGTCACGACGATGTCGAAAGTCTTTTCGAACTGGTTGAAGTTGAATTCCTGGGGCACCACGCCGATCGAGCGCTTGAGCGCGGCGGGGTTCTTGTCCAGGTCGTGACCGAAGATGTTCACCGTGCCGCTGGTCTTGTTGACCAGGGTCGAGAGAATGCCGATGGTCGTGGATTTGCCAGCGCCGTTGGGGCCGAGCAAGGCGAAAAAGTCACCTTCGGCGACGTCCAGATCGATACCACTCAAGGCCTGGAACCCGTTGCCGTAGGTTTTGGTTAGCTGCCGGATGGACAGAGCGGAACTCATATCGGATTTACGCACCAAGAAGGGAAGAAGAGGAAAGATTGGGCCGGGCGGCGGACAAAACAACCACGGCGCGTGAACGCAATGGTGCTTGCCGCCGCCACACAAGTACAGTCAAGTGTGTCGATAGTTATTATCAAGTCAACGCGGTCATGACCGCTTTCTGATACGCCGGACGCTGCTTCAACCGTGCATACCAGGCTTCCAGATGCGGCTGCGAGGCACGCTCGATGGGCATCTCGAACCAGGCATAAATGAAACTGCCCAGTGGAATATCGCCCATGCCGATGTCGCTGCCGGACAGATACGGCTGGCGGGCGAGGGCCTGATCGGCCATGGACAGCAGCGCTGTGCACTCCTTGATCGCCGCGTTGATCGCCGGCCAGTCCTGCTTGTCTGCCGGTGTGCGCAACACGCCCCAGAACACCGTGCGAAACGGCCCGGCAAAACTGGAGGTGGTCCAGTCCATCCACTTGTCCGCGATGGCCCGGCCCTGCGGGTCTGCCGAGTACCACGCACTGTCTGGCGCATGTTTGGCCAGCAGATAACGCACGATGGCGTTGGATTCCCACAGCACGAAGCCGTCGTCCTCGATCACCGGTACCCGACCGTTCGGGTTCATCGCCCGATACTCAGGTGTATCAACCACACCGAAGGCACCACCCGCGTCAATCGCATCGTAGGCCAGGCCCAGCTCCTCGGCGGCCCACAGTGGTTTCCTGACATTCGATGAGTTTTTCCGTCCCCAGATCTTCAGCATGACCGCCTCTTTTCCAATGCGTGGGCAAGCAGCATACGCCGGATCAGGCACGGCTCAAATCACTCTGCAGATCGCCCAGCACCGTCGCCTGGTGTTCGCCGAACAGATGCGGGTAGCACTTTTCCAGGTGTTCGAAAAAGAATCGCTCCGGCACATCGGCGAACTGGCCGTGATCGACCAGATATTCCATCAGCAGCGCGCCGTCACGGTTGTACGGGTGGAAAACGCTGTCGTTGATCCCGTCGAATTCCAGCGTCGCAACGTTGAACAATTCGCAGAGCTTCTGGTTGAAGGCCGGTGTGGCCTTGACCCAGCGCTCGTTGAGAAACAATTCGGTGTAGCCGTGCATGGCGAACACATCGCTGCGCAACAGCTCCAGCAAACGCGGGGTCGACAGGTGATTCCTGACGTCGGCCAGACCAATGCGCGCGGGAATGCCGCAATGCCGCGCACACCCGGCGAGAAATGTGGCCTTGGGCACGCAATAACTTTCCCCGGCCGCCAGCGCGTAACTGCCACACAAGGTCTGCGGGTCGAGGCTGAAGGTATACGGGTTGTAGCGCACCGCTTCACGCACGGCGTAATAGAGACTGATCGCCTGCGCGAGCGGGTCGCGGCTGGCACCCCGGTGCTGTTCGGCGAACTCCACAACCGCCGGGTGGTCACTATCGATGAAGCGGCCGGGACTCAGATACTCGCGCATGACGATGTTCTCCTGGGTGAGTCCCGAGTCTAGCGACAGCTCAAGCACAGAGATAACGACGTTTCGGCCAAACATGGACGCAAAGACGCGGGAACGGCGAACGATTTCCCACGGATGTTGCCCACCGAACCTACGAAAACCATCCGGGGTTTCCCACAAGTTCAATCACCATGTTCTGACCAACCCGTTTTACAGATGCCGTCTAAGCTCTGGAGGGTCGGTTTGCCCTGGTTCACGGAGGATTACATATGCTGTTGTTGTGGATACTGGTTCTGATCGTCGGTGTGGCGTACCTCGCCCACCGTCGCATCGCCCCCCTGCCCGCGTTGGGTATCGTCGCCATTTACCTGCTGGCGATGGGCATTTTCAGCCATGCTCCGGGCTGGTTGCTGTTGGTGTTCTGGGTCGTGCTCGCAGCGGTTGCCGCGCCTTTGCTGCTGCCCGACCTGCGCCGCAAACACTTCACCGCGCCGCTGTTCAACTGGTTCCAGAAAACCCTGCCGCCGATGTCGCAGACCGAGCGCGACGCGATCGATGCCGGTACCGTCTGGTGGGACGGTGAACTGTTCAGCGGGCGTCCGGACTGGGACAAACTGTTGTCCTATCCAAAAGCGCAACTGAGCGAAGAGGAACAAGCCTTCATCGACGGCCCGACCGAAGAACTCTGCGCAATGGTCACTGACTGGCAGATCGGCCAGTCGATGGATCTGCCACCCGAAGCCTGGAGCCATATCAAAGAGCACGGCTTCTTCGCCCTGATCATTCCCAAGGAGTTCGGCGGCAAGGGCTTTTCCGCCTACGCCCACTCGCAAGTGGCAATGAAACTCGCGACCCGCAGCGGCGACCTCGCCTCCACGGTGATGGTGCCCAACTCCCTCGGCCCGGCCGAACTGCTGCTGCATTACGGCACCGACGAGCAACGCAATCACTACCTGCCGCGGCTGGCCCGTGGCGACGACATTCCGTGCTTCGCCCTCACCGGCCCGCTGGCCGGCTCCGATGCCGGCGCCATGCCGGACACCGGGATCATCTGCAAAGGTGAATGGGAAGGCCAGGAAGTCATCGGCCTGCGCCTGAACTGGGAAAAACGCTACATCACCCTCGGCCCGGTCGCGACCCTGCTGGGCCTGGCCTTCAAGGCCTACGACCCGGAGCATCTGCTGGGCGACAAGGAAGACCTCGGTATCAGCCTGGCGCTGATCCCTACCGATACCGCCGGCGTGCAAATCGGTCGTCGTCACCTGCCACTGGGTGCCGCTTTCATGAACGGCCCGAACTCGGGCAAAGACGTGTTCATTCCGCTGGACTTCCTCATCGGCGGCCAGGAAATGCTCGGCAAGGGCTGGATGATGCTGATGAACTGCCTGTCCGTCGGGCGTTCGATTTCGCTGCCTGCAGTTGGCACTGGCGCGGCCAAGTTCACCAGCCTGGTGACCGGTCAGTACGCGCAGATTCGTGAACAGTTCAACGTCCCGCTGTCGGCCTTCGAAGGCATTCAGGAAGCGATGGCGCGCATCGGCGGCAATGCCTGGATGATGGACGCGGCGCGCATGCTAACTGCCAACGCGGTGGATCTGGGGGAGAAACCGTCGGTGCTGTCGGCGATCCTCAAGTACCACCTGACCGAACGCGGCCGCGAGTGCATCAGCCACGCCATGGATGTGCACGGCGGCAAGGCGATCATCATGGGGCCGAACAACTACCTCGGCCGTAGCTGGAACGGCGCGCCGATCTTCATCACCGTGGAAGGCGCGAACATCCTCTCGCGCAACTTGATGATCTTCGGTCAGGGCGCGATCCGCTGCCATCCGTTCGTCCTCAAGGAAATGGCCCTCGCCGGCCGTGAAGACAAAGACCAGGCACTGAAAGAGTTCGATGGCCTGCTGCTCAAGCACATCGGTTTTGCGGTGGGTAACGCGGCCAGCACCCTGGTGCTGAACCTGGGCTTCGGCCACTTCGAACATGCGCCTGGGGACAGGATCAGCCAAGGTTATTTCCGCGCACTCAACCGTCAGGCCGCAGCATTTGCCATGCTCGCCGACTTCAGCATGATGTTGCTGGGCGGCGAACTGAAACGTCGCGAACGCCTGTCCGCGCGTCTGGGCGATGTATTGAGCAACCTGTATCTGGCCTCCGCCGCGCTCAAGCGTTATCACGACCTGGATTCGCCGGCGCATATGGAGCCGTTGTTCCGTTGGGCCATGGAAGAAAGCCTCGGTCAGTCGGAACGAGCGCTGGATGAACTGCTGAGCAACTTCCCGAACAAAGTGTTCGGATATCTGTTGCGAGTAATCGTGTTCCCGTTCGGTCGTCGCCACAAAGGCCCTTCGGACAAACTGGGTGCCGAAGTGGCAGCTGTGATCGGTCGCGCCAAAGGCGATCCGACCCTCGAAGAATTGCTCGCCGGCTGCTATCGCCCACAGTCTGCCGACGACGCTGTCGGTGCTCTGCAACACGCCAGCGATCTGCTGACTGCCGCGCAACCGCTGCATAAGAAACTGCACACGGCGCTGAAAAGCGGTCAGGTCAAACCGGTGGCTGGCGAACACGCCATCGACGCTGCGCTGGAGGCCGGGGTGTTGCAAGCGGCGGAAGCACAGACCCTGCGCGATGCCGAAGCGGCACGGCGCAAGGTGATCGACGTCGATGATTTCGACAAGGAAGAGCTGAAGCAGGCTGAGGGTAAAGTCCGCTAATGCTGACGACCGTGTAGCTGTTTATTTATGAAAAACGGGCGCGAGAGCTTTATACTCCCGCGCCCGTTTTGCTCTTGAGGACTTATCTCGTGTCCAACGTCGTTGCCGATCATCTGGTTTTGCTCGACCATCTGCGCAGTATCCTGGTCGCCGTAGGTGAGGCCGAACAGGTTCCCGAAGAAAGCCATGCCTTGTTCCTGGAGCGCTTCGACGAACTGCTGGCGTCCCTGCCGATCGACCCGATCGAAAGCCAGTACCTGGGCCAGGACATCCTGACCCAAGTGATTACCCGTTATCCGCAAATTGCCCACCTGATTCCGCGGGATCTGCTGTGGTTCTTCGCCGGCGACTGCCTGCACTACCTGTCCGATGAAGAAATCGATCTGTATCAGGCACTGGAAGAACGTCGCTACGAAGCCGAACAGAACGACGAACCGTTCGACTGGAATCAGGAAAAGCAGCTGATGGCGATGTCTGCTCAGGACAGCAAGCACTGATTTAATGGTTTGAAGATCAAAAGATCGCAGCCTGCGGCAGCTCCTACACAGATCTCGTGTACGCACGTTCAATGTAGGAACTGCCGCAGGCTGCGATCTTTTGCTTTTAAAGCAGCCCCTCGCTCTCCGGTAATTCATACGCCATCGCCAGATTATTCGGCGCCCCCGCCTTCCCCGGCTTGCTCAACGTCGGCTCCTTCTCCAGGCACTCCACCAGATAATCGATGAATACCCGCAGCTTCGGCGGCAGGTAACGCGTCGGCGAATGCAGCAACCACAGCCCACCGTGATACGAAGCCAGGAACGTCCATTCCGGCAGCACCTGCACAATCAACTTCTGCTCCAAGGCATAGCGCGCGGTGAAGTACGGCAGGCTGCCGATACCGATGTGCTGCAACACTGCTCCCAGCCGCACGCCGGTATGGTTGGCGGCATAGCGGCCACGCACGCCGACGGTCACCGCTTTACTGCCCTTCTTGAATTTCCAGCGTGCATCGCTCGGGGTTTCCCCCAGATAGATGCAACTGTGATCAAGCAGGTCATGCGGGTGGGTCGGGGTGCCGTGTTCGGCCAGGTATTGCGGAGTGGCGCAGAGCAAATGGTCGATGGTCAGCAACTGCCGCCCGACCAGCCCGGCCGGTGGTCGATCAGTGATGCGAATCGCCAGATCGACATGATCGTCAATCAAATCAACCTGCCGGTCTTCCAACAGCAACTCGACATCCACCTTGGGATAACGCCGCAGAAACTCGGGCATGTGCGGATGAATCACGAAACGCCCGACCGCTTTCGGCACACTGACCCGCACCAGCCCTTCCGCCTCGTGGGTGAACTGCCCGCTGATCTCCATCACCGATTTGGCGGCGCTGACCATTTCCTGACAGCGCTTGAACACTTCCTCGCCACCGTCACTCAAGCGCAATTTGCGGGTGGTGCGCTGCAACAAACGCGTGGCCAAGGCCTTCTCCAGCCGAGAAATGCTGCGACTGATCGCCGACGGCGACGAACCGAGTTGGCGGGCAGCCTCGGAGAAACTGCCGGTCTCTACGACCTTGACGAAAATCGCCATTTCACCGAGCAGTGGCAGCGGTAGATTGATGCTCACAGCGCACAAGTCCTTTGATGTTTGAACGGATTATCACGTTATTGCACGATTCATATAATAAAAATAGAAACTTTAATAAGGGCATGGAATATGACGCTTCGCCTCTTTTTCCATAGTGATGACCTCAAGGCTAATGTGGAAGTCCTCGACTGCACGCCCCACGAGAACGAATTCGCCGTGGTGCTGCGCGCCACCCTGTTTCACCCGCAAGGCGGTGGTCAGCCTTGTGATACCGGCATGATCGGCGAAAGCCAGGTGCTGCGCGTGGTGCAGGAGCCCGACCGGATCGTGCATTACGTCGATCGTCCGGTGAAACTGGGCATGACCTGTATTCACGTCGATGAACAACGTCGCCGCTACAACACTCGCATGCATTCTGCCGGGCATTTGATCGGGCATTTCGTCCAGGCCATGGGCTGGACACCGATCAAGGCGCACCACTGGCCAGACGAAGGCCGGGTGCAGTTCAAGCCGGGCGATGCCGCTCAGGAAGTCGACGCGTCAACCGTTCAATACGGTATCCGACAGTGGATCGAACACGATCTGCCGCGCCTGACCTCGCTACGTGAAGGCGCGCGGGAAATCGGTTTTGGCGAACTGCCGGCCTACGGTTGCGGTGGCACCCATGTACGCAGCCTGAAGGATTTGGGCACAGTCACGATCGCCTCCCTTTCGCAGAAGAAAGGCACGTTATCCGTCCACTACAGCGTGGATTAAGCATCTCGGGCGTTGCTCCACGCAGCGTCCGACGCCGGGGGAACCGCACTCGCCGGTTCCGTTGACTATCGATAGATGGACCTAAAAACAATGATGCTAGACGTCGAGCGTCTCGATGAGACGTGCATAAAAAAACTGGCCAACGAAGAAGTCCTCGCCATCCGCGTCAAAGGCTTTTTGCCCGAGCCGCTGGCGATCCAGATTGGCGACAAGATTCTGGCTCCGGGCTTCGAGGGCTACATCAACGCGCCGAGCATCGGCCGGATCGGTATGGCGTTTTACGAGGCGGAAAACCAGCCGTTGCTGATCGAGGACTACTTCGAACGCGCCGCCAGTAACATCGCCGAACTGCGCGAGCGTTGTGCGCCCTACTCCTCGCCGGTCGACACCCTGCGCTGCATGCTCGATGAGTCATGGCCGGCCGGTGCCCATCTGGAAAACCTCTACGGCCGCAAGATGTACGTCGGCCTGTCACGGGTGGTCAAACCCGGCGTGTGCTTTCTTGCCCATCACGACATTTTCGCCAAAGACGCCCCGGACAGCTTTCAGGCCCGCAGCCTGGAGGCGCAGTTCGCCTGCAACGTCTACCTGAACATGCCGACCGAAGGCGGCGCGCTGCAGATGTGGGACGACGACATCACCCCGGATCAGTTCGACGAGATGCGCGGTGACAGTTACGGCATCGACCCGTCGCTACTCGGCCCACCGACCCTTGAAGTGCGGCCGCAACCGGGAGATTTCATCATGTTCAATTCGCGCTGCATGCACTCGGTCACCCCGGGCGTGGCGGATCCGCGACTGAGCCTTTCGTTCTTTGTCGGCTATCGCGGCAATGCTTCACCCCTGACCTTCTGGAGCTGAGATGTTATCGAACTACCTGGGCGAGTTTCTGGCGCTGGCCACCATTCACTTTCTGGCCGTGGTCGCTCCCGGCCCGGACTTCGCTGTCACTATCCGCCAGAGCGTACGCTTCGGCCGACTGGTGGGGATCTGCACCGCACTGGGGATCGGCGCCGGCATTTCCGTGCACGTTCTCTACACGTTGCTCGGCGTTGGCGCTCTGATGCACACCACACCGTGGTTGCTGACGGTGGCCAAGGTGATCGGTGGCGCGTACATCTTTTACCTCGGCATCAGCCTGATTCGCAGTAAACCGAAAACCACGCTTGAGGGCGAGAAAAGCACGGACGAACCACTGGTTGCGCAATCGCTGTTCAAGGCGTTCAGCACCGGTTTTCTGACCAATGCCACCAATCCCAAGGCCACGCTGTTTTTCCTGGCGATCTTCACCACGATCATCAGCGCCAGTACCCCGCTGGAAGTCCAGGCGCTTTACGGAGTGTGGATGTGCTTCGTGAATGCGCTGTGGTTTGTGATCGTCGCGCTGTTTTTTTCCAGCAGCCGGGTGCGAACCCTGTTCATGCGCATGGGCCATTGGTTCGAACGCAGCATGGGCGTGATCCTGATTCTGTTCGCCGGCAGGCTGGTGCTGTCGATGTAAAAGCCGCGTTCAAAGCAAAGGTCCGATCGGTTGAACGCCGATCGGGCCTTTTTCGTTTGTGCGCCGCTTTTGCATTTCTGTGCGACGGATCCCACTTCAGGGGCTCCCCTTCAACACCTTCGCGGTGTTAGTTTGGAAAAGATTTGTTTCATCTTTCAAACACTTCCTACTCAACTGCCTGCAAAGGAATGCCCATCGCAATGCATTTTCCCCTCAAGCGTCTGGCTGCTGCCAGCCTGGTTCTGGCCAGCCTCTCGTCGTTCACCCTGCCTGCTCAGGCCAACATCACCCCCGAGCAAAGCGCTGCGATCGTCAAGACCTTCAGCGATACGACGGTCAGCGATTTTCGTCAGTTTCTCGGTGCCGTAGCCAAGAGTGATCTGAGCAAGACCGACAACCTCGCCCCGGCGATCAATGGCTTTCTCGACAACAAGACCCTGACCGCCGAACAGCAGAACGAGATCTATCGCCTGCTGGGCATCTACACCCGCGTGAAGTACGGCAAAGCCGCCCTCGAAACCCTG
Source organism: Pseudomonas sp. MWU16-30322 (assembly GCF_020515535.1). Taxonomy (NCBI): domain Bacteria; kingdom Pseudomonadati; phylum Pseudomonadota; class Gammaproteobacteria; order Pseudomonadales; family Pseudomonadaceae; genus Pseudomonas; species Pseudomonas sp. MWU16-30322. The sequence goes on along the minus strand of NZ_JAIWYL010000002.1, from coordinate 428,756 downwards.
CGCGAACTGGTGGAAATCCCGACCTTCCAGAAAGAGGGCGTGGCCCAGCACGACAATCCGGAGTTCATCAAGATCGCCGAAAAGATCAAGAACCTGGCCGAATCGTTCAACCTGAAGTTCCGCAACGTCGACAACCGCGTCTATGAAATCTCCCTCGACGGTAGCGGCGACGAAGTTGTGGGCATTCACGCGCATGCCGACGTGGTGCCGGTCACCCCGGAAAACTGGGTACTGAAAGACGGCACCAAACTCGATCCGTTCAAAGTCACACTGATCGGCGACCGCATGTATGGCCGCGGCACCGAGGACGACAAGAACGGCATCGTCGTCGCGATGTACGCGATGAAAGTGATCAAGGAAGAAAAGCTGCCGCTGGCACGCAACTTCAAACTGCTGGTGGACACCACCGAAGAAACCTCCGGCGACGCGATCCCGTATTACTTCGAACACAACCCGACGCCGAACTACAACATGGCGCTGGACGGCGGCTATCCGGTGGTCATCGCAGAGAAAGGCTACGGCACGGTCATGGCCAACTTCCCGCTGCGCAAGGCTGAAGGCAGCGGCGCAGAAATCATCTCGATGACTGGCGGCCTGGCAACCAACCAGATTCCATCGGTTTCGGTTGCGACCCTCGTCACCGACAAGCCTGAGCAACTGGCGGCGAGCCTGCAAAAGGCCGGCAACGAGTACGCGAAAAAACACGGCGGCAACTTCGAAGTCGCGGCCAAGGTTGACGGCAAAGACGTCAAACTGACGATTACCGGCGTATCCGCGCACTCCTCCGAGCCCGAGTCCGGCGTCAATCCGGTCGCGCGGATGCTCGACTTCATCAACAGCCTCGACGGCAAGGTGGCGCTCAAGCACAACCAGATCACCGACGCTGCACGCTATGCGTCCAACAATTGGGGCCTGGATTACCTGGGCAAGAAACTCGGCGTGGGTTTCTCCGATTCGTTCATGGGCCCGTTGACCACTTCCCTGACCTATGTGGGCGTGGACGACAAAGCCTTCAAACTGGCGGTCAACCTGCGCGTGCCGAAGGGTAAATCACCGGAGGTACTGAAGAAGGAAATCGCTGACAAACTCACGGCCTGGAGCAAGAAAACCCACGTCGCCGTGGACTTCACCTATTCGATCGCCGAACCGATGTACCGCAATCCGGAAGGCGAATGGGTGAAAGCGCTGCTGGCAGTTGCCACCGAAAACCTGGGCATGAAGCACGAGTTCGGCACGTCTGCCGGCGCAACCTCGGTGCATGAATTGCCGAACGGCGTGCAATTCGGCCTGGCCCGACCTGAAGTCAAATACACCGGCCATACCGATGGCGAGTTCAAGACGGTTGACCAGTTCCTGCTGGACCTGCAGATCGTCACGGAAATGATGGGGCGTGTCGGGCAGCTGCCGAAGCTCTGATAAGACACGGGGCCCGTGATTCAGCGGGCCTGACGTGAAAACAAAAAAGGACCCGAAGGTCCTTTTTGTTGCGCGACAAATACTGCGCAAACAAAAACGCCGATCATCACTGATCGGCGTTTTTGTGAAATTGGAGCGGGAAACGAGACTCGAACTCGCGACCCCGACCTTGGCAAGGTCGTGCTCTACCAACTGAGCTATTCCCGCAATGGCGTCCCCTAGGGGACTCGAACCCCTGTTACCGCCGTGAAAGGGCGGTGTCCTAGGCCACTAGACGAAGGGGACAGGCTACAACTTTCACTAATAAAAACGCCGCTCACTGAGCGGCACTTTTAGAATTTGGAGCGGGAAACGAGACTCGAACTCGCGACCCCGACCTTGGCAAGGTCGTGCTCTACCAACTGAGCTATTCCCGCAATGGCGTCCCCTAGGGGACTCGAACCCCTGTTACCGCCGTGAAAGGGCGGTGTCCTAGGCCACTAGACGAAGGGGACACGCTACCCGGAACACATGGTGTGTGTTTCGGTGTCCAGATCCGCATCCGAAGACTTGGCTCTGGTTTCACTCAGCCCCGCCCGAAAGCAGTGCCGTTTAAAATTGGAGCGGGAAACGAGACTCGAACTCGCGACCCCGACCTTGGCAAGGTCGTGCTCTACCAACTGAGCTATTCCCGCATTGGCGTCCCCTAGGGGACTCGAACCCCTGTTACCGCCGTGAAAGGGCGGTGTCCTAGGCCACTAGACGAAGGGGACACGCTACAACATTCACTCCCTGCGGCGTTTCGCTGTGTGCTTTACGCTGCAAGTGGCGCGCATTCTATGGATGGTTTGAGAGGTCGTCAACCCCCGAATATAAATTTATTTAAATCAATGACTTCGACCTGCTTTACGGGAGCATTCGGGGTTTTCCGTCGCCCGACGATTGACGCCTATATTCCGCCACTCGCCAAGACGCTATAGTCCACCGCTCAGTGATGGCAATCTGCACTTCCAGCGCCAGCATTCATATAAGCAGTGCGCAGCCGATACAGATTGAAGCTGCCGATCCAACTCGTCGAGCGGCGCTAGGCGCCTAAATGCCCAGCCACTAAACTCGCACGCGAACCCTATAAAGAGGTCTTACCGGTGACACCACTCATGATCACCCTGCTAGTCGTAGCCGGGATCGCAATTCTGATCGCCATTGGCTACATGAACCATGTGGTGGAAAACAACAAACTGGAGAAGGCCCGCACCAAGATCGAACTCAACGATCGCCTGCGCCGCTGCGGCGAACTGACCGAAACTTTCCCCGGCCAGTTCATGACCCCGGCGCTCAAGCTGTTGCTGACCCGTCTGGAACTGAACGTCTGCCAGCGCCTGCTGAACCTGGAAAAAACCAGCGCCACGACCAAAGCACGAATCACCGAACTGAGTGCGCTGGTGGCCCAGGGCGAATCGATCCCGGTCAACAACCCACCGGCACCGATCCTGACCGAAGCCAAAGCCAAGGACGTCCGCTTCCTGCTCGAAGCCCTGCACGGCCAGATCACCCGCGCCGCCCACGACGGCTTCCTGCCACCAAACGAAGCCAAACACTGGATCAAAGAAGTCCGCCACATCCTGGTCCTGCTGCACATCGAATTCTTCAACAACCTCGGCCAACAATCCCTCCAACAAAACCAGCCCGGCCAGGCCCGCCTCGCCTTCGAACGCGGCGTGCAATACCTGCGCAAACAGCAAGACCCGCAGATGTACTCGGAACAACTGCAATACCTGGAAAAACTGCTGGCCCGCGCCAACGCCCAGGTCATGGACAAGATTGCTCCAGTCGAAGGCGAAGTGAACCAGTTGACCGAAGGCCTCAAGGAAGTCGAAGCCGATGCGGACTGGAAAAAGAAAGTGATCTACGACTGATTGTCGAGAGCTGAAGAAAAGCCACCGAGAGGTGGCTTTTTTGTGGGTGATGGGCTGACTGCCATTGCGAACATTCAGTTAGAGATTGGTTGGCAGTCAGGCCACCTTCGCGAGCAAGCCCGCTCCCACAGTGGGATTGGGGGGAGTCAGTTGGAGACTGGTCGGCTGTCAGGCCGCCATCGCTGGCAAGCCAGCTCCCACAGTGGGATTGGGTGAGTGAGTTAGAAAACTGGTCGGCTGTCAGGCCGCCTTCGCGAGCAGGCTCACTCCTACAGAAAAGCAAAGCAGTCCAGACAGCCCGCATGCCCTTCACCACTCATGGCCGAGTGTCAGCTCGCCGAAAGCTCTTGATCTTGCCGTGCCGGCCCCATCGGCAGGCTGAGTGGAGGGGTTTATCCGGGGGTGGGAGCGCAGCGACGTTTGGCGCAGCCAAACACATCGAGAGGAGGTGCAGCGAAGCAAACCGGAGGCGATGCCCCCGGATGAATCCCGCAACGAAGGAACCCGAGCCTAAGCGAGGGCCGTACGCCGGGGCCAAGCCTTTTGCTTACTTTTCGGCGTCTGGAAAAGTGAGCCGCTGTAAGAGCGGAACCATAAGAAGCCGTTACCGCAGCAACGGATATTCACCCCCCAACCAAGAACCTGGTCGGCCCAGAGGCCGCCAAGTCAAAGCCGAAAATGCCCAACCATCCCCTTGAGCTCCCCCCCCAACCGCGCCAGCTCAACACTCGAAACCGCATTCCCCCGCATCGCAATCGAAGACTGATCCGCACTCGCGCGAATACTCGTCACACTGCGATTGATCTCCTCAGCCACCGAACTCTGCTCCTCCGCCGCCGCCGCAATCTGCTGATTCATCTGCTGAATCAGCGAAACCGCCGCCGCAATACTCCCCAACGCACTCTCCGTCTGCAGCGCATCACTGACCGCCAGCTTCACCAATTCACCACTGCTCTGAATCTGCTGCACCGACGAATGCGCTGCCGAACGCAAAGCACTGACCAGCCGCTCGATCTCCTCGGTCGATTGTTGGGTACGCCGCGCCAACGCACGAACCTCATCAGCCACCACTGCAAACCCCCTGCCCTGCTCCCCGGCCCGCGCCGCCTCGATCGCAGCGTTGAGCGCCAGCAGATTGGTCTGCTCGGCCACGCTCTTGATCACATCCAGCACCGTGCCGATGTTCTGGATCTGCGCACTGAGGCTTTCGATGCTCGAACTGGCCGACGTCGCCGAATCCGCCAACTGCTCGATCCGCGCCATGCTCTGGCGCACCACCTGCTGCCCACTCTCGACCTTGCCATCCGCCGTTTGCGCGGCCAGCGCCGCCTCCTCGGCGTTACGTGCCACGTCATGCACGGTGGCGGTCATCTGGTTCATGGCCGTGGCCACCTGCTCGGTTTCTTCCTTCTGGCTGTTGACCTCAAGGTTGGTCTGCTCGGTCACTGCGGACAGCGATTGCGCTGAACTGGCCAACTGTTCAATTCCCGCCTGCAAACCGCTGACGATCGTGCTCAGCCCGGCGCCCATCTGCTGCATCGCCAGCATCAGCTGGCCAATTTCATCACGACGGGTGACCTCTACCCTCGCACTCAAATCCCCGGCCGCAATCTGCTGTGCAACCCGCATCACACTGCGCAACGGCGCGACGATCAACCGGGTAATGACCCACGCGGCAATCAGCCCGACCAGCAATGCCAGCGCTGAAGAACCGATGATCAACACCGAGTTCTTCTTCAGTTCCGCCTGCATCGCGCTATCCTCTGCGCCATACGCCTGATCCACGCGCTCCATCACCTGCGCCGCGCGCTGGTGCAGCTGTTCGTAGACGGTTTTTTCCTGGGCCAGCAGGCCGGTGTACTCGGCGAGTTTGTCGTTGAAACCGGCGATGTGCCCGGACACTTCATTAAGGACTGTCAGGTAGCCCTCATCCTTGACCGTGGTCTTCAACTGCTCGGCCTGAGCCTGGGCCTGAGCGGCCTGCTCGATATTGCCCTTGCCGGCGCCGTCGGCATCGCCCTTGCGGCTCTGGTCCAGACGAATCCGCGCCTCGTTCATCGCCTGCAGCATCAACCGCGACACCTGGCTGACCTGACTGGCCTGTTCGATGAACTGCGCGCCGTCCTTGCCTTCGGTGTCCTTCAAGGTATACGCGCCATCATCGGCCAGTCCGGCTTGCAGCACATCGAGATTGTTGGCCACGCTGGACACCGACCAACTGGCCATTTCCAGCGCCAGATCCTTGGCCTGGGTCAGCGAGACGAACTCATCGAAAGCCTTGCGATAGGCACCCAATGCCTGCTCGACATCGCCCATCACCGCCACGTTGGCCGGGGATTGCGCCTTGAGTTGCGCCGCCTGGGCCAGCAAACCGTCGACGCCTTCGTGCAAGGCATCGACGGTTTTCGGGTTGCTGTGCAGCGCATAGTCCTGCTCCAGCAGTCGCACCTTGAGCAACGCGCTGTTGAGTGACGACATCTGCTTCAGCCCATCGAAACGATGACTGATGGTCTGCAGGGACCAAACACCGATGGCAGCCACCAGCGCGGTCAACAGCAGCACCAGCACGAACCCGATACCCAGTTTCTTCGCCATACCGAGGTTGGCAAAACGTCCTTGCACGGCGGAAATCATTGCGCTTAGTCCCCTGCCAAAGTCTGTTGCCGAAGATTCGCAACGGCCATGGAGCAGCACAAGTCTCTGGCGTCGGAATAATGGCAAAAAGCTACGCACGCGTCGTTTTCAGAACGCTTGAGGTCGATTCACACGGGTGCTGCGAAAAAACTGTCGGGCGCGCGGATCACAGGCATAGGCGACATTGATTCGCTGCCACTCACCGACTTCGCCACTCGGACTGAAAGCCCCCGGCGCGCACAGACGCACGCCACTGCACTGCGCCTGACTGTGCAAGCGGGCAAGATCGCTCAGCGGTGCGCGGGCCCAGATGAACAGCCCGCCGCACGGCTTGCCGAAAACCTCCCAGCCGGCATCTTCCAACGCCTGTAATGCGGCAATCCGATCAGTATTGAGGCGCTGACGCTGACGCTGGACCATTTTGCGATACGCCCCATTGGCCAGGAGACTGGCCAGCACCGCCTCGTTGAAGCTCGAGGAGCCCATGCTGCTGATCATCTTGACCCGCGCCAGACGCGCAATCAGCGGGGGGTCGGCGTACACGAACCCGACGCGCAGCGAGCTGCTGAGCGTCTTGGAAAAACTGCCGACATAGATCACTCGCTCATCGAGTGCCGCCAGGCGTGTACCGTTACCATTGTGCAAGTCGGCGTAGACATCGTCTTCGATCACGCGCACATCGTGGGCGTTGCACAACTGCAGGATCTGTTGCGCCACGCCCAGTGTCAGACAGGAGCCGGTGGGATTGTGGTGGTGGCTGTTGATGAACATCGCAACCGGCCGAAATTGCCTCAACAGCGTCTCCAGTGCCTGGGGATCAGGCCCGCTCGGGGTGCGACGCACTTCCAGCAATTGCACGCCATGCAGGCGCAACAGCTCGAACAACGGCGCGTACCCGGGGCTTTCGACTACGACGCAATCCCCGGACTTGAATAGCGTGCGTACGAGCAGATCAAGCGCGTGGCTGGCACCGGAAGTCGTCAGGGCCTGTTCTGCCCGGGCCTGGACGCCGATCAGCCTGAGGCGCTTGACGATCTGCTCGCGCAGCGCCGGCAGCCCCAGCGGGCTGCTGTAATTGAACAGGCTCGCCATGTCGGTACGGGCCACCTCACGGATCGCGTAACTCAGGTCATCGGACTCCCGCCAGCTTTGCGGCAAGCCACCTTCGCCGAGCTTCAAACAGTTTTCTGCCGGCCCGCAGTCAATTCCGAGCAACCCGCTGCCGTGCGCGGCCACCATGAATCCGGCGCCCTGGCGCGAGGCCAGAATGCCTTGCGCCACCAAGCGCTCGCAGGCCTCCGCCACACACGACTGACTGAGCAGATTGGCGCGCGCAATCTGCCTGACGGAGGGCAGCCGCGTGCTCGGCGCCACACCACTTCGCGAGATCCACTCGGTCATGCCATCAACAATCTGCTGTACGACCGGCACCATTGCCTGTCGGTCAATTCTCAATTCCATGAGCACGCAAACTCCTGTCCGTTTTGCTGGCGGCAGTAAATCACAGCCACGTCCTGCAGGCTGTGCGACAACGCCGTCAAAAGCGACCGTTCTAACCGCTTGATACAAATTGTTTAATGGTTTCACGGAACTGACAGGCAACAACGAGAAAACCCGCACGAAGGCGGGTTTTCCTGGGACTTGCGGCAAGACGTCAGAAAGCCGTGACGCCGCCATCCACGGCCAGGGAATGACCGGTGGTGAACGCCGCGCCATCACTGCACAGATACAGCACGGCGCTGGCGATTTCCTCGACTTTGCCGATGCGGCCCACCGGGTGCATCGCATTGGCGAACTCGCCTTTCTTCGGGTCGGCCTCGTAGGCGCGGCGGAACATATCGGTGTCGATCACTGCCGGGCATACGGCGTTGACGCGAATTTTCTTCTTCGCATATTCGATCGCCGCCGATTTGGTCAGGCCGATCACTGCGTGTTTCGACGCCGCATAAATGCTCATCTTCGGCGCCGCACCAAGCCCCGCCACCGACGCGGTGTTGACGATCGCCCCGCCGCCCTGAGCGAGCAACAACGGCAACTGGTACTTCATGCACAACCACACACCTTTGACGTTGACGCCCATGATCGCGTCGAACTCGTCCATCGAGCCGTCGGCCAGTTTGCCTTGCTCGATTTCGATCCCGGCATTGTTGAAGGCGTAGTCCAGGCGACCGTAAGTATTGATCACCTCGTCCATCAGATTCTTCACTTCGCTTTCGACGGTAACGTTGCAGCGCACGAAGGTCGCTTCGCCACCGGCTGTACGAATCAGCGCCACCGTCCCCTCGCCCCCTGCCGCGTCAAGATCGGCCACCACCACTTTCAAGCCTTCGGCGGCGAATGCCTGGGCGGTCGCCCGGCCAATACCGTTGGCCGCTCCGGTGACTACGACCACCTGGCCGGAAAACGTCATGCTCATTGTTATGTCCTCGAAGGGAGAGATGCAGGAGGTATTTGCAGAGTCGCAGCATAGCCACCGGGGCGCGCCCCACGTCAGCACTATCAGAAGGCTGTTTATGCCTTCATCCGTCGCAGTGATAAAACCTGTCGGGGGACTATCACTGCACTGGATCATTGCGCATTCGCCGCATCAGCCAACCTTGCAGCATTGGCGTCGAGGGTCTATCAACAAGGCTTCATTCAGTTCGAGTGCCTGCCATGACCAGCCAGACCAATCGCCAGTTCCTTCTCGCCAAACGCCCGGTGGGCGCGGCGACCCGTGAGACGTTTACTTATCAGGAAGTCCCGGTCGGCGAGCCGGGCGCAGGCCAGATACTGGTGAAAAACCAATACCTGTCCCTCGACCCGGCCATGCGCGGCTGGATGAACGAGGGCAAGTCCTACATCCCGCCGGTGGCGATTGGCGAGGTCATGCGCGCCTTGGGCGTAGGCCAGGTCATCGCTTCGAACAACCCGGGCTTTGCCGTCGGGGACTACGTCAACGGCGCCCTCGGCGTGCAGGATTATTTCCTTGGCGAACCCAGAGGTTTCTACAAAGTCGATCCGAAACTGGCGCCGCTGCCGGTGTATCTGTCGGCCCTTGGCATGACCGGCATGACCGCCTACTTCGCCCTGCTCGACGTGGGCGCACCGAAGGCTGGCGACACCGTGGTGCTGTCAGGGGCTGCGGGTGCGGTGGGCAGCATTGCCGGGCAGATCGCCAAGATCAAAGGCTGCCGGGTCGTCGGTATCGCCGGTGGTGCCGACAAGTGCAAATACCTGATCGATGAACTGGGCTTCGACGGCGCCATCGACTACAAGCACGAGGACGTACTGGCCGGACTCAAGCGCGAGTGCCCGAAAGGGGTGGACGTCTATTTCGATAACGTCGGTGGCGACATCCTCGACGCCGTGCTCAGCCGCCTGGCCCCGAAAGCCCGGGTGGTGATCTGCGGCGCCATCAGCCAGTACAACAACAAGGAAGCCGTCAAAGGCCCGGCCAACTACCTGTCATTGCTGGTCAACCGCGCACGTATGGAAGGCTTTGTGGTAATGGACTACGCCGCACAGTACGCCAGCGCCGCGCAGGAAATGGCCGGCTGGATGGCCAAAGGGCAGCTCAAGAGCAAGGAAGACATCGTCGAAGGTCTGCAGACCTTTCCGGAGACGCTGATGAAGTTGTTCAGCGGGGAGAATTTCGGCAAGTTGGTGCTGAAGGTCTGAAACTTAACTCGACAATACCCTAAAACCACTGTGGGAGCGGGCTTGCTCGCGAAGAGGCCGTGTCAGTCGATATCAATTTCGACTGAACCACCGCATTCGCGAGCAAGCCCGCTCCCACATTGTTGGATCTTGCGTGTTTGATCAGGCGATTTCGGCCACGACCGAAGCCAGTGCCTTGGCCGGATCTGCCGCCTGGCTGATCGGACGGCCGATCACCAGATAATCGGAACCGGCATCCAGCGCCTGACGTGGCGTCAGGATACGGCGCTGGTCATCTTGCGCACTGCCCGCCGGACGAATCCCCGGGGTCACCAATTGCAGCGACGGGTGCGCCGACTTCAATGCGGTGGCTTCCAGCGCCGAGCACACCAGACCGTCCATCCCGGCCTTCTCGGCCAGCGCCGCCAGACGCAGCACTTGCTCCTGCGGTTCGATATCCAGACCGATGCCGGCCAGGTCTTCACGTTCCATGCTGGTCAGCACGGTCACGCCGATCAGCAACGGTTGCGGGCCGCTGCGCTTGTCCAGCTCTTCACGACAGGCCGCCATCATGCGCAGGCCACCGGAGCAATGCACGTTGACCATCCACACGCCCATCTCGGCAGCAGCTTTCACGGCCATCGCAGTGGTGTTGGGGATGTCATGGAATTTCAGGTCGAGGAACACCTCGAAGCCTTTGTCACGCAGGGTGCCGACGATTTCCGCGGCGCAACTGGTGAACAGTTCCTTGCCCACTTTGACCCGGCACAGTTTCGGGTCCAACTGGTCGGCCAGCTTCAGTGCGGCGTCACGGGTAGGGAAATCCAGGGCGACGATGATAGGAGTCTGGCAGGCGGACATGGATGGGCTCTCAGGCAAGTCGAAATCGGCGCGCATTGTAGCGGAAGCGGCGGCGGCGCGGCACCCGATGATCGGTAAATCGTCGCCGCTGGCGTGATCAGCTTAGCCCGCGGCGTTATTGTGTCGAATGAGATACACAACCGACACGCGGCCAACAAGCGTGCGCGCTAGCCTCGCCAGCCGCAACACGTCCTTACATCAGCACTTCCCGCTTTACGGCCGGACGCCTATGCTGAAACCACCACCTCGCGCCCATCTTGTGGTTGGCGGGCCTACAGGCAGATGAACAGCCCCATGCACAACACCCAAACGACCGTGATTGATGAGCAGAAAGACGACAAGCGCTGGAGCATCCGCGCGCTGATCGTCGACGACGATGTGCCGATTCGCGAGCTGATGATCGACTACCTGGCCCGCTTCAACATCCACGCCAGCGGCGTCACCGACGGCGCGGCCATGCGCCAGGCGATGCAGGCCGAGCATTTCGACGTGGTGGTCCTCGACCTGATGTTGCCAGGCGAAGACGGCCTGTCGCTGTGCCGCTGGCTGCGCGCCGAATCGGACATCCCGATCCTGATGCTCACCGCCCGCTGCGAACCCACCGACCGCATCATCGGCCTCGAACTGGGCGCTGATGACTACATGGCCAAACCGTTCGAACCACGGGAACTGGTGGCGCGGATCCAGACCATCCTGCGCCGGGTACGTGACGATCGCACCGAACAACGGGCCAACATCCGCTTCGACAACTGGCGCCTGAACAGCGTCCTGCGCCAGCTGATCGCCGACGATGGCCTGGTGGTGCCGCTGTCCAACGCCGAATTCCGCCTGCTCTGGGTCTTCATCGAACGCCCGCGCCGCGTTCTCAGCCGCGAACAACTGCTGGACGCCGCCCGTGGCCGTTCGATCGAAGCGTTCGACCGCAGCATCGATTTGCTGGTGTCGCGCCTGCGGCAAAAACTCGGCGACGACCCGAAAGCCCCACAGTTGATCAAAACCGTGCGCGGTGAAGGTTACCTGTTCGACGCACGAGACATCGGCTGATGCGAGGGCGCTTCGACACGCTGTTCGGCCGCCTGTTTGGCATGCTGTTCGTGGCGATCGTCCTGGCGCACCTGCTGGCCTTTGCCTGGTTTCATCACTATGGGCCACCCCCACCGCCGCCCCCGCCGGAGTTTGCCGAGGGCGTCGACGGCCAACGGCCACCGCCGGATCCACGCTTCGCCCATCGCCCGCCGCGTCCGTGGTTCGGCGGACCGCTGGTGCCGCTGACCTTCCAGTTCATCTCGTTGATGATCGCCGCGTGGTACGGCGCCAAACTGCTCAGCCGGCCGATCCAGCGCCTGAGCGACGCCGCCGAACGCCTCAGCGAAAACCTCGACAGCCCGCCGCTGGACGAGTCCGGCCCGCGTGAAGCCCGACAAGCCGCGAACACCTTCAACCTGATGCAACAACGCATTCGCGAACAGGTGCAGCAGCGAGCACGCATGCTCGGCGCCGTCTCCCACGACCTGCGCACGCCGCTGTCGCGGTTGAAGCTGCGTCTGGAACAGATCGACGACGAAAAACTGCAAGGCCAGATGCGCCAAGACCTCAACGACATGATCGGCATGCTCGACGCCACCCTCACCTACCTGCACGAACAGCGCACCAGCGAAGCGTTGCAGTTGATGGACGTGCAGGCGCTGGTCGAATCGCTGTGCGAAAACGCTCAGGATCAGGGCGCCGACGTTGACGTCAGCGGCCATTGCGCACCGCTGCAGGTGCAGCCGATGGCGCTGCGCTCGTGCATCAACAACCTGATGGACAACGCCCTGCGCTATGCAGGGCAGGCGCGCATCGAACTGCAGGATCAACGCGAGCAACTGCTGATCCGCGTGATCGACCACGGCCCGGGGATTGCCGAAGACAAACGCGAGGCGGTGTTCGAACCGTTCTTTCGCCTGGAAGGCTCGCGCAACCGCAACTCCGGCGGCGTCGGCCTGGGCATGACCATCGCCCGCGAGGCAGCGCAGCGTTTGGGTGGCCAGTTGAATCTGGAAGAAACCCCGGGTGGCGGCCTGACCGCAATCATCCGCCTGCCGCGCTCCTGAGAAACACACCTATCCCCCGTGGGAGCGGGCTTGCTCGCGAAAGCGGTGTGTCAGTCGACTTCTGTGTTGAATGATCGGCCGCCTTCGCGAGCAAGCCCGCTCCCACAGGTTTCAGTGGTGTTCACTCCATCGTGTATACCCACCGGTACAAATCCCAAATACCCAGGACAACTTGCCCCTTGAGTCTGCACAAGCCGGTACGCGAACCGGTTTGACAGTCCAAGGAGTGAGCCCATGATCGGTAGCGTCAGCAACTACACGAGCTATACCAGCACCAGCAGCACCACCCAGAACGCCCGCAGCCAGCAATTGCAAAAGGAACTGTTCGCCAAACTCGACAGCAACGGCGACGGCGCGGTGGATCAGGACGAACTGAAAAGTGCCCTGTCGCAGAAATCCGACGATGGCCTGCTGGTCAACCTGAGCAAGCAATTCGGCGATCTGGACAGCGACGATAGCGGCAGCCTCAGCGCCGAAGAAATGACCGCGATGGCACCCCCGCCGCCTCCGCAGGATCAAGCACCGAACACCGACCTCGCCGACGCCCTGATCAGCGCCCTCGACACCGATGGCGACGGCGCCATCAGCAGCGACGAACTGAGCACCGGCCTGACCAGCGCAGGCAGCAGCGCCGACAGCAACCAAATATTCTCGGCCCTGGACAAGAACAAAGACGGCACCGTCAGCCAGGACGAACTCTCCGCCAGCCTGACCCCACCACCTCCGCCCCCGCAACAAGCCTCCAGCGACGCACTGTTCAGCCAACTGGATGCCGATGGTGATGGCAACATCAGCGCTACCGAACTGAGCAGTGCCCTGCAGACCAGCGACAACACCTCGACAACCAGCACCGACACCAGCGCCGCGCTGCTCAAGGTGTTGGATAGCGACAGCAGTGGCGGCGTGAGCAGCGACGAACTGAAAGCGGCGCTACAGGCAGGTCGGGAACGCCCGCCCGAAGAACAGACCGCCAGCACCCAGACCACCAGCGAAGCGCTGAACCGGATGATTGCCAACTTGAGCAAACAATACTCACTCGACAATGCCGCGCCGGTGGGCAAATACCTGAATGTGGCGACCTGAGATGATGTCGTGATGGGTGATCGTTTCCATGCAGCGGTGTGGGAACGATCATTTGGGTGTGGCCGTGAGAGGCTGGTTGCCTGAGATGCCTCTTCGCGAGCAGGCTCACTCCTACAATTGGATCGAGTACAGGCAGTTAGAGGTTGGTTGGCTGTAAGGCCGCCATCGCCAGCAGGCTGGCTCCCACAATTTTGAACTGTATGCACCGCACGCGGCGAAGCCGCCCCACTCAATGGCCGAGTGTCAGCTCGCCGAAAGCTCTTGATCTTGCCGTGCCGGCCCCTTCGGCAGGCTGAGTGGAGGGGTTTATCCGGGGGTGGGAGCGCAGCGACCGTTCGACGAAGTCGAACACATCGAGAGGAGGTGCAGCGAAGCAAACCGGAGGCGATGCCCCCGGATGAACCCCGCAACGAAGGAACCCGAGCCTAAGCGAGGGCCGTACGCCGGGGCCAAGCCTTTTGGTTACTTTTCGGCGTCTGGGAAAGTGACTCGCCGTAAGGGCGAAACCGCCAGCCGCCACACCCAAACCAACGGATATGCCCACAACCCCAAAAAAGCCAAGGCGCCTAAACCCGAGCCTGACTTTTACTCCAATCCGTCAACAAACTATAAGCCACCGCCAACAACGTAGGCCCGATAAACAACCCGATAAACCCAAAAGCAATCAACCCGCCAAACACCCCAAGCAACACAATCACCAACGGCAGATTCCCACCGCGGCTGATCAGATAGGGCTTCAACACGTTATCCACGCCACTGATGATGAACGTCCCCCAGATCCCGAGAAACACCGCCATCCCATACTCACCCTTCCACGCCAGCCAGGCTGTGGCCGGAATCCACACCAAGGGTGGCCCCATCGGAATCAGACTCAACAGAAAGGTCACGATCCCCAGCACCAGAGCCCCCGGAACCCCGGCAATCAGAAACCCGATCAACGCCAGAATCGCCTGCGCCGCCGCCGTACCGATCACCCCGTTGACCACCCGCTGCACCGTACCGGCCACCAGTTCGATGTAATACCCGGCACGCTCACCGATCAGCCGCTCCAGCAGGCTGTGAACGAATGCCGCCAATCGCGGCCCGTCACGATAGAAAAAGAACACGAAGACAATGCTCAGGGTCAGCTCAAGGATGCCGCCACCGATCTGTGCACTGCGCGCCAGCAACCAGTTACCCACCTGCCCCAGGTAGGGCTTGATCGATACCATCAGCGCCGCGCCCTGCTCATCAATGCTGTTCCAGAGGCCCACCAGACGTTCGCCCACCAACGGGATAGTCCCGAGCCAGACCGGCGCCTCAGGCAGACCGTCGACCTGCACGTCCTTGATGAAGACCGTGGCGTCGCGTACGTGATCGGCCAGGTTGAACCCCAGCCACACCAGCGGCGCCGCCACCAGTAACATCCAGCCCAGAGTCAGAATGGCTGCGGCCAGAGATTCGCGGCCATTGAGCCAACGGGTCAACAGGCGCATCAGCGGCCAACTGGCAAAGGCCAGCACCGCACCCCAGAACAGCGCCGACCAGAACGGCGCCATCACCCACAGGCTGGCACCGAACAGCACCAGCAGGAGGATTTGCACCAACAGCCGATCGTTATTGAGCATGTAAAGTCTCGAAGAATTCAGTTCGTCAAAGAGTAGGCGAACACGCCACGCGCGCACGCCCGGTGCAGCTTATCGCAACAGATCGATGCGCAGGCCAGAGCCGTCGGCGCTCCCCGCCTCCATCCGCGCCGCGCGCACACCCTGACCGATCAGCGCCTGACGCCAGGCCTCGGCCTTGGGTCCAGCAATCGTCACGCGTTGAGTGGTGTCGAGGTTCAAGCCACGGGAAATCAGCCGTAGCCAGGTGTCATCCGGATCGCCAACCAGTTTGGGAAAGTCCAGCTCACCGGTGCTTTTGAGCTGTCGCAACAGCGTGGCCGAGGTCGGCAGCAACTCGCCCAACGGTGCGCCCGCTTCAAACTGTTCGACATGCAGGTAGGCTTTGCGATTGCCGCGGGTGATGCTGTAGAGCGCCACCAGGGTGTTGTCCCTCGGCGCGGCCAGACGCAACAGCAGATAGGCCTGTTGCTCATCGGCGCCGTACAGCTTGGAATTGCCGAACACTTCATTGGCCCACAGGCTACTTTCGCCGCAGTCGCGGGCCTGACACCAGAACAACAACTCGGCGTCCTGCTTTTGCAGGGCTTCGCGAGCGGCGGTGAAGGCTTCGGTGGCGGAATGCTCCGGGGGTAACTCATAGGTGACCGAGGTGGTCTGGCCACGCGCCGTGACCTGGCCGTCAAAGCGTAACTGGCCGCTGATCTTGCGGATCGAGCCCAGCGGATAGATCCGCTCAAGCTCCACGGGAGGGCGATAGTCGACGATCTGCGCATCGGCCAGACGCGGCACGATCTGCAGATCCTGGCTGCCGGGCACGTCGACGGCGAACGAAACGGAACTGAAGCAGCACAGCGCCAACAGACTGAGTGACCGCATAGTCAGGCTCATCGGATCGGCATGGCTTGGCGGGTCGGGTTCGCAGCGGTATAGAAATCCATCGTGGTTGTCTCCCATTTCAACCCGCCCAGCCTCGACAGTTGCCCGGTGCAAGTCAAGGAATGGCGAAGAAGCGATTGAAACAGTCTGCGACAAGGTCGGCACCGGACTCATCGTTCAGGTGCAAATGGTGCCCGCCCGCCAACTGTTCCTGGCTAAAGGGTAGACGCTCCAGCAACTCCGGATGTTTGGCCAGCATGCCGTCGGCGGCCACCACCAGTTGCGCCGGGCAGGTGATGCGCTGGACGAAGGCCATTGCCTGCTCCTGAGTCAGGCGCAGCGGTGATGGCAGGGTCAGGCGATTGTCGGTGCGCCAGGTATAACCGCCGGGCACCGGCATCAGGCCGCGTTGTGCCAACAGTTCGGCGGCTTCGCGACTGACCGCCACCAGCCCCTTCATCCGCGCTTCGATGGCACGATCGAGGGTGTTGTAGACCGGCTTGCGCTTCTCGCGCAGATCCAGCTGCGCTTGCAGGGCCATACCCATACGCTCGGCGGCATTTTCGCCTTTGTCCGTAGGAGGAATCACCCCGTCGATCAACGCCAGGTGAGTGATGCGCTCCGGCAACGAACCGGCCAGCACCAGCGAAACGATCGCGCCCATCGAATGCCCGAGCAGGCCGAAGCGTTTCCAGCCCAGTTGCTCGGCGACCTGCAACACGTCGTGGGCGTAATCCCACAGCGCATAACCGGCGCCATTCGGTCGATGCCCGGAATGCCCATGCCCGGCCATGTCCAGCGCGATGATGCGCAAACCTTTGAGCTTGGGTGCCAGACGCGCGAAGCTGTTGGCGTTGTCGAGCCAGCCATGCAGGGCAATCACCGGCAGACCATCCTCGGGACCGAACAAGTGCGCCGCCAGTTCGATATGCGGCAGGCTCAGGCGCACTTCTTCGAAGGTCGGGTTCATGCGCAATCCTTCTGTTGGCGGCGCTCCCAGCGGGTAAACAGCTCTTTGAGCAGGCGCGCCGTGTCTTGTGGACGCTCGAGCGGGAACATGTGCCCGCCGGGCATGCTCAGCGCTTCACCCTGCGGCAGGCGCCCGACGAATCGGGTGTGATGACGCATGACCACGCGGCTCTTGTGGCCACGCACCACGGCCAGCGGCACCTGCAATTGGCGCGTGCGGCCCGGACTGGTGTGCGGCACGCCGCGATAGATACTGATTTCGGTGGCGGGGTCGAAGCGCAGACGCAGCTTGTCGCCGACCGCATGCAGCCCGTGTTGCAGGTAGGCATCGAAACATTCCGGGTCGAAACCGCGAAACAGCGTCTTGCCGGCAAAATAGCTGCGCGCACTGTCGAGGTCGGCGAATTCTTCGCGCCGGCCCAACGTACGTCCGGCCGGGGTCAGTCTGTCGATGAAGCCGAAACGCTTGGCAGCGCGGATCACCCACTGATCGGTGCGGGTCAGTACCGGCGAGTCGAGCATGACCACACCGCGATACAACTCAGGGCAGCGCAACGCCGCGTGCAGGTGCAACACGCCACCAAACGAATGGCCGACGCCCCACACCGGTTGATCCTGCTGCTGTAAATGGTGGATCAGTTCGTCGACCAGGTTGTACCAGTTGTCGTCCGCCGGGAAACGCGGGTCATGGGCATGCTGTTCCAGATGCGCGACCCGATACTCGGGCGCCAGCGCCGCGAACAACTTGCCAT
This sequence comes from Pseudomonas sp. MWU16-30322, assembly GCF_020515535.1. Classification (NCBI taxonomy): domain Bacteria; kingdom Pseudomonadati; phylum Pseudomonadota; class Gammaproteobacteria; order Pseudomonadales; family Pseudomonadaceae; genus Pseudomonas; species Pseudomonas sp. MWU16-30322. Next base: position 410,931 of record NZ_JAIWYL010000002.1, on the reverse strand, counting down.
AGGTGCCCGAGGGAAACCCGTTGGCGTGGGCGAAAAAGATCGGTTGCGACATGCCGGTAAATCCATGAGCGGAAAACATGCCGCTGATTGTCCGCAAGACCGCGCCCCGCAGCAATGACCGTAACTGCCAGGAATGATGACAGTCCGGTCATGGCTATGGGCACATCGAACCTCAGCGCGCCGGCGGCTGCTCGCCCAATGGCACCACCGCCATGGTCAACCGCGACACACAACTGGCCTTGCCTTCATCACTGGTCAGGCGGATATCCCAGACGTGGGTGGTGCGACCGATGTGAATTGGCCTGGCCACTGCAGTCACCCGCCCGCTGCGCAAACCGCGCAAATGGTTGGCATTGATCTCCAGCCCCACACAGTAGAATTTGCTCGCATCGATGCACAGGTAACTGGCCATCGAGCCAACGGTTTCCGCCAGCACCACCGAGGCGCCGCCATGCAGCAGACCGTAGGGTTGATGGGTGCGGTGGTCGATGACCATGCTCGCTGTCAGCGACGCTTCGTCGAAGGCTTCAAAACGGATATCCAGCACTTCGCCGATGGTGTTTTTCTGGATTGCATTCAACTGCTCGATGTTCGGAGTGGTGCGCCACAAGGTCATCGCAGGCTTCCTTTGTTGTTTTGATCGTCACTCAATCCTGCCACAGCACCGCCTCGCTGCGCGCGCTCCATTCCTCAAACCGCGCACCGTAGGTGTCTTCGATGACGTTGCGCTTGATCTTCAACGTCGGTGTAAGAAAGCCGTTTTCCACCGCCCAGCTGTCCTTGACCACCACCAGCCGCCGCAGACGCTCGTGCTTGTCGAGCCCGGCGTTGACCTCTTCCAGCAGTTTTTCCAGACTCGAATGCAGACTGCCCCGCGCTTCCTCCTGATTGACCACCGACAGTACACACAAGCCCAGCGGCGCACTCAGACCATCGCCAACCACGCAGACCTGCTCGATTCGCGAATGCACCGCCAAACGGTTTTCAATTGGCGCCGGGGCCACATATTTGCCCTTGCTGGTCTTGAAGATTTCCTTGAGTCGTCCGGTCAGGCGCAAGCGCCCCTCGGCATCCTGTTCGCCCTTGTCGCCGGTACGCAGGAAGCCGTCCTCGGTCAGGGTTTCGGCAGTTTTCTGCGGTTCCTTGAAATAGCCGAGCATGTTTGCCTGACTGCGCACCTGCACTTCACCGGACTCGTCGATCCGCACCTCGACCTCCGGGCATGGCTTGCCGATCCAGCCCTGTTTGTACTGGCCCGGCAGGCAGATGTGCGAGTAGCCGCAACTCTCGGTCATGCCGTAGACCTCCAGCACATCGAGGCCGAGTTTCTGATACCAGTCGAGCAGGGTCTGCGGCACCGGTGCCGCGCCGGACAGCGCCACGCGCAAGGCATCCAGCCCCAGCCCCGCCAACACCTTGCGCCCGACCCGTTTGCCAATGAACGGCAGGTCAAGGAGGAAATCCAGGCGTTTAGCCGGGATCTTGCCGTACACCCCCATCTGGAATTTGGTCCAGATTCTCGGCACGCCGAACATCGCGGTAGGTCGTGCTCGCTTGAGGTCGGTGATAAAGGTGTCGAGACTTTCGGCAAAGAACACGGTTTGCCCGGTGTAGATCGACGCCAGCTCGACGAACATCCGTTCGGCGACATGACACAGCGGCAGGTAGGACAGCAGCCGGTCATGCTCATTGAGCCCGAACAACCGGGTGCCGTGGGTCGTGGCGAAACCGAGATTGGCGAAGCTATGCATCACGCCTTTGGGCTGGCCGGTGGTGCCGGAGGTGTAAATGATCGTCGCCAGTTGCTCGGCAGCCGGGCGCGGATCGTCCTGGATCGGCGAGCTGCGTTGCAGGTCGTCCCAACTGAAAGCGAAGTCGCCCGGCGGATGCAGCGGCAGACTGATGGTTGGCAAATCCGCCGGTACACCGACCGACATGCCCGGCCAGTCATCGAGTTTGCCGATGAACGCCAGCACACTTTCCGAATGCGTCAGAACCTGATTCACCGAGTCTGCCGTGAGGTTGGGATACAGCGGCACCGAGACGTGCCCGGCCATCCAGATCGCCAGATCGGCAATGATCCAGTGCGCGCAGTTTTTCGAGATCAGCGCGATGTGGCTGCCTTGCGGCAGTTCCCGCGCGCGCAGCCAGTGCGCGGCGCAACGGGCCTGATGACCGACATCGGCCCAGGTCAGGGTCTCGACCTGCCCGCCGCCGATGGGCTGCACCAGAAAACGCTGGCGCGGGTGCCGGGCCTCACGCTCGTAAAACACGTCCAGCGGCAAACGGAATGCGGCAGACATGCGACTCGCTCCTGTTTTTTTGGTCTGGAGCAAGCGTAGTCAACCAAGCAAGTGCTTGGTTGGAAAATGCAAACAAATAATTTCGGCTGAAAATGAGGGCCCTGTGGGAGCGGGCTTGCTCGCGAATGCGGTCTATCAGTGACATTTACAGTGACTGACACAGCGCATTCGCGAGCAAGCCCGCTCCCACAAGGAATCAGCGTCAGGGATGCTTGAGGCTGTTGAGGGTCATCGAGCCGATCAGCAGTTCAGGGCTTTCCAGCTCAGCCAGCCCAGCAGTGCCGACCTTCTCCGGCGGATACCCGGCGCCATGCTGCAGATAGCTCAGCAGATTGCCCACCAACGGGTTGTGACTGACCAGCAGCACATCACTCACCGACACCAGTTGATCGGCCACCTTGTCCGGATCGTTCTCCGGCGTCAGCCAGCCGACCGTGCGAATCTCCGGCTCGAATCCCAGGGCTTCGCGGACAATCTGTGCGGTCTGTTGCGCACGCAGGTAAGGACTGGCATAGATCGCGGTCAGCGGCTGACCAATCAAATGGGCGGCGCTGCTCAAGGCCTCTTTACGACCACGCTCGGTCAGTTCCCGCTCGGAGTCAGGGCACGAGCCATAAGGCACCGCTTCACCGTGACGCAACACCCAGAGTTTCATAGCTTGGGTTCCTCATCGCGGGCCGGGTGCGGCGCTGGCGGCACGGCGTGCGGTGCTTCGCCTTCAGGAGTACGCGGGGTTGGCCAGTCGGCGAACGGCCAGGGTTTCTGGTCGCTGTGAAAGCTGCCGAAACGGCCGATCTGCGCCAAAAACTGGCTCAGGCTGTCGCCGAAATTCATCAGACTGGCGCTCGGCGCGCCATAAATCAAACGATAGATCAGCTGCACCAGCACCACGGCGCCGAGGATGAACTGCGCCACTTGCCAGACCAGCACATAGACGATCATCCACAGCACCCGCAGGAGAATGGATTCGTACTTGGCTTCGGTTTTCGGATCGTTCATGGCTCGCTTCCTGTTGAATCAGTTGAAACCGCTGGTGGAAATAAAGTCGACGTCGGTTTTCGGCTCGGCCCGCATCAGTAGACCGATCACCTGCTCCAGCGTGCGCCCCTCAAACAGGATCGCATGCAGCCCGGCGACCAGCGGCATGTACACGCCCACCTCCTGGGATTTGGCCTTGAGCACCTTCAGGGTGTTCACGCCTTCGGCCACTTCGCCCAGACGCGATACCGCCTCATCCAGGCTCAAGCCCTGACCGAGGGCAAACCCGACCTGGTAGTTGCGGCTCTTCGGCGACGAGCAGGTCACGATCAAATCCCCTACCCCGGCCAGACCGAGGAAGGTCATCGGGTTGGCGCCCTGATTCACTGCAAAACGCGTCATCTCGGCCAGTGCGCGGGTGATCAGCATGCTCTTGGTGTTCTCGCCCATCTCCAGCGCCACCGCCATGCCGGCGATGATTGCGTAGACGTTTTTCAGTGCGCCGCCCAGCTCGACGCCGAATCGGTCAGCACTGGCGTAAACGCGGAAGGTTCGACCGTGCAGCGCCGCCTGCACCTGTTTGCACAAATCTTCGTCCTCGCTGGCGACCACGGTGGCGGTCAGCGCATGCTCGGCGATCTCCCGCGCCAGGTTCGGCCCGGACAGCACGCCAATGCGCGCCTGCGGGGCGATTTCTTCGAGGATCTGGCTCATCAGTTTGAAGGTGTGCGCTTCGATGCCCTTGGTCAGGCTGACCAGCATCTTGCCGCTCAGGCGCTCGGCGTGGGCGGCCAGTACCGTGCGCAATGCGCTCGAGGGCAGCGCAACGAAGCACAGCTCGCAGGCGTCGAGGGTTTCCTGCAGATCAGTGACGGCAGTCACCCCCGGCAGAATCTTGATGCCCTTGAGGTAACGCGGGTTTTCGCGGTTGACCCGGATGGCCTCGGCCTGCTCGGGGTCACGCATCCACTGCCGGACTTGATGGCCGTTCTCGGCCAAGAGATTAGCCACGGCGGTACCAAAACTTCCGCCTCCCAGGACCGCAATCGGGCGCTGTTCAGTCATATGCAATCCGTTAATCCATACCAGTGGCGATGCCGGCATTATACGGGGCGACCGAAGCGCGGCCAGCCCCTGCGTCAATTACCGGCACTTGTAGGAAGAAGACCAATAAAACCGAGGAAAATGCCCGCATCGTGACTGGAAAAGTCACTGTCCTCGGTTAACATGCGCGCCAATTCTTTGTGATCAAGGCTGTGTTGTGTCTTTTGCCTCTGCCCCCTCGCGTTCGTCGCTGTTGCTGGCGCTGTTGTTCAGCCCGGTGTTGCAGGCGGACGACCTGTTTGTCGACAGCGAAACGCTGCCGCAGGTGCTGACGGCCACGCGCCTGAAACAGACGCCGGCGGAAGTGCCGGGGAGCATGACCGTCATCGACAGTGAGCTGATCAGTGCCAGTGGCGCGCGGGACATCAGCGAATTGCTGCGACTGGTGCCGGGGATGATGGTCGGCAACATCAGCGGCAATCAGGCGGCGGTCAACTATCACGGGACCAATGCCAGCGAAGCGCGGCGCATGCAGGTGCTGATCGATGGCCGCTCGGTGTACCGCGCAGGCCTGGCCACGGTGGACTGGAGCGACATTCCGGTGACCATGGAAGACATCGAACGCATCGAGGTTTTTCGGGGGCCGAACACCGTCAGCTACGGCGCCAACGCGCTGATGGCGGTGGTCAACATCATCACCCGCAACCCGGCGGACAGCCACGGCACGCGCCTGAAGGTCACCCGTGGCCAGCGCGGCATCAACGACTTCTATGCCAGCCAGGGCACGGGGTGGAATGGCGGCGACCTGCGTTTGTCGCTGTCCGGTCAGGAAGACGATGGCTTCGACAGCGACCGCACCGGCGCCGATTACCGCGACAGCCGCCGCTTGAACCGCTTCAGCCTCGCCGTCAGCCAGACCCTGAGCGACAACCAGAGCCTCGACTGGCAGATCAACGCGAAGGACGGTACCAACCAGCGGCCCTACACCTACCACCCGGTGTTCTCGGGGATTACCGCTGCCGGGAACAATTCCGACGTGATCGCCAAGGATTACGCGGGCTCGGTGCGCTGGAATCTCGACATCAATCCCGAACACAGCCTTTATATACAAGGTTCGGCCCAGCACTGGGATCGCCAGCAGGTGTGGCGCGCCTGTGATGCCGAAGTGTCGTTCAGCCCGCAGCTGACGCAGCTGTGGCAACTCAACCCGAACTACACCGAACGCCTGGCGCGCAACATCACCCGTTTCACTGGCCCCGGCCCGGAAGCCGGAACGCCACAGGAAATGGCCCTGGCCAATCAGGTGCTCGACCAATGGCGCAACGGTGCCAGCCAGACCCTGTGTGGCGACATCGATCAAAGCGCCCGCGAGTCGCGCTACGATCTGGAATTGCAGGACACCCTCAGCCTGTCCGACAGCCTGCGGCTGGTCAGCGGCATGAACTATCGTTATGACCGGGCCGATTCCGAAACCTACTTCAACGGCACACTGGACGACACCACCTGGCGCGCGTTCGGCCAACTGGAGTGGCGCGCCAGTGAACACTGGCTGTTGCAGGGCGGCGCAATGTTCGAAAACACCCAACTGATCGGCAGTTCGCTGACGCCCAGATTTGCGGTCAACTATCTGATCAACCCGCGTCATGGCCTGCGCGCGGTGTACTCGGAGGCGATCCGTTCGCCGGACATGTTCGAGAACAACGTCAACTGGAGCTATCAGGTGAGTAACCTGCGGCCCTCGGCCTACGGTCAGTCCTCGGCGCGCTACTTCGTCAAGACCCGTGGCCCGGGCGATCTCGATCAGGAACACATGCGCTCGCGCGAACTGGGCTACAACGGCTATTTCGCCGAGCTGGGGCTGGCCGTGGACGTGAAGCTGTTCTACGACGAAATCACCGGGATGATCAGCGAGCCGCTGCGTAACAACCAATACATCGCCAGCAACGCCAACAGCTCACGCTTTCGCGGCACCGAAACCCAGCTCGACTGGCGCCTGAGCATGATTGATCGCCTGCGCTTCACCTACGCCTTCGTCGACACCGAAGCGAGCAATCCGCTGGATCAGCAATTCACCTCGCGCAACAGCGGTTCTGCCGGCTGGCTGCGCGATTGGGGCCACGGCTGGAACAGCGCCCTGTTCTATTACGGCGACAACGCGCTCAATGGCTACCGCTTCGAACGGGTCGACACGCGCATCGCCAAACGCCTCCCGCTGGGCAAGGCGCAACTGCAACTGGCCGGCGTGCTGCAACAACGGCTCGACAACGAACCGACCACTTTCGTCGACAACAATTACGACGAACGCCGGGTGCTGTACTTCAGCGCCGAGCTGGAGTTCTAGGGTGCGCTTCGGCACGGCAAACAAGACACCAACCCTGGGCCACTGGCTGGCCGGTGCGTGTCTGTTTTTGACCGCGTGGCTGCACGGGGTGGCGGTGCAGGCCGCCGACATTCTGTTGACCGGCGCAGAAGAAAGTCCCGGTGTGCAGGCCTTCGTCCAGGCGTTGAGCGAGCTGCGCCCCACCGACAACGTACGTTTCCAGCCACTGGCCAGCCTGCCGGCACCGGGCAAGTTGCCGGCCAATCTGCGGATGATTCTGCTCGACCTGCCCAGCCTCGACTGGCGCCTGAAAGAGTCTCAGGGGCCGGCGACGCTGGTGTTGCGCATCAGTCGCCTGCAAGCCCGGCAACGCCTCGGTGCCGCACAACCGCCGTACTTGAGTCTGCTGTGGAGCGACCCGCCGCTGGGCCGGCAACTGCAACTGATTCGGCGGATTCTGCCGCAGGTGCGGCGGGTTGGCGTGCTGTTTGACCAGCACAGCGAATTCCTGCTCAAGGAGCTGCACCAGGCTGCTGCGCCGCTGAACCTGCAAATCGTCAGCCAGCGTTGGGACAACACCCAGGACAGTCGCCCGTTGCAAACCGTGTTGAGAAACAGTGACGTGTTGCTGGGCCTCGACGATCCCGATCTGTACAACCCGAAAACCGCGAAAAACCTGCTGCTCAGCAGCTACTCCCGGCAAGTGGCGCTGATCGGGCCGAACGCGGCGTTCGTGCGTGCCGGCAGCCTCGCCAGCACTTACAGCGATCAGCCCGACTGGCTGGCGATCCTTGACCGGTTGCTGGATCGTCCCCCGGCGACGTGGCCGCGCTCGCTCTACCCCGATCGTTTCAAAGTCTCAAGTAATGTGCAGGTCGCTCGTTCCCTCGGTATCGAGCCAATCGATGAAGCGTCTGTTGCCCGCCAGTTGGCTGAAGGAGAAAGCCACCCATGAATCTGCGTCGCCGCTGGGACATCAACACCCGCACGCAATTGATCAGCCTCGGCCCGGCCCTGCTGCTCACGCTGCTGCTGATCAGTTTCTTTACCTTCGTGCGGATTCAGGATTTGCGTCAGGAGCTCAATCACACCGGGCAACTGATCGCCAATCAACTGGCGCCCGCCACCGAGTACGGGGTGATTTCCGGCAACAACGAAGTGCTGGAAAGCCTGCTCAAGGCGACTCTCGCAACACCGAACGTACGCTTTCTGGAAGTGCAGGACAGCGCCAACCGGATTCTGGCCTACGTTGAACAAGCCGCCGACGCGCACAACCGACCGCATCAGGTCGAGGTGTTCCAGGCCCCGGTGCGCCTGCAACGGATCGCCCTCAACAGCGATTTTTTCCACGACGCCAAAGCCAGCAACAACGTGACCAGCGAGGATTACCTGGGCCGGGTGATCGTCGGTCTGTCCAACGATGCCTTCAGTCAGCGCCAACAGGAAATTCTGCTCAAGGCCGGGATTCTGGCGTTGTTCGCCCTGCTCTTCACCTTTGTTCTGGCGCGGCGTCTGGCCGGCAGTCTGTCGGCGCCGATCCGCGATATCGGCAACGCGGTCAAGGCGATTCAGCAAGGTGATTACAAGACCCCGCTGCCGATCGTCGATGACACCGAGTTGGGCGCCCTGTCGCAGCACATCAACAACCTCGCCCAGGCACTGGAGCAGGCCAGCCGCGAACAGCATCAGGCGATGGCGCAACTGATCCAGACCCGTGAAGAAGCGGAAAAGGCCAACAACGCCAAATCCGATTTTCTGGCGATGATGAGCCATGAACTGCGCACACCGATGAACGGCGTGCTGGGCATGTTGCAGTTGCTGGAAACCACCGACATGACCGAGGAGCAGATCGAGTACGCGGCGCTCGCTTCCGAGTCCACCGAACACCTGCTGAAAGTCATCAACGACATTCTCGACTTCTCGCGGATCGAACGCTCGGAGCTGGAGCTTGAGCACATTCCGTTCAACCTCGCCGACCTGATCGGTGCCTGCGCCCAATCGTTCCAGCACAGCGCGGTGCAGCGTGGCCTCGCCCTGAACCTGCAGATTCCCGAGGACATGCGCGACTTGCAGGTGCAGGGCGACCCGACGCGGATCCGGCAGATTCTGGTCAATCTGGTGGGCAACGCCTTGAAGTTCACCGAGCGTGGCCGGGTCAGCATCGAGGCACAGTGGCAGTCGCTGGATCACGAGTTGCTGTGGTTCACCTGTTCGGTGCGCGACAGCGGCATCGGCATTTCGTCTGAGAGTCTGGAATTGATGTTCAACGCCTTCCAGCAGGCCGACAGTTCGATTTCCCGGCGCTATGGCGGCACCGGTCTCGGTTTGCCGATCGCCCGCACCCTGGCCGAACGCATGGGCGGCACGTTGCGGGCGCAAAGCGAAGAAGGCCTGGGTTCGGTGTTCACCCTGGAAATCCCGCTGGCGCTATATAAGCAGACGCTGCCGACACTGGCGGCGCCGCGCGCGGCCAATGGCAACGGGCATGGCGAGGGGCGCAATGTGTTGCTGGTGGAGGACAATCCGGTCAACCAGACCGTCATCGAAGCGATGCTGCGCAGCCTGGGCTTTACCGTCAGCGTCGCCACCGATGGCGCGCAAGCGGTGCGCAGCGCTGAAGGCAATGATTTCGAAGTGATTCTGATGGATTGCCGGCTGCCGATCATCGACGGCTACGAGGCGACCCGGCAGATCCGCCAACTGCCCGGACGCCGCGAGGTGCCGATCATCGCGCTGACCGCCAACGCGTTGCAGGGCGACCGCGAAACTTGCCTTTCGGCGGGCATGAACGATTATCTGGCCAAGCCGTTCAAACGCAATGACCTACAACAGATTCTGCAGCGCTGGGTGCAGTAGTGACGGTTTTTCGACCATCTGCGACTGGCGTGAAAAGCGAAAGTGCGGCAGTCTTAGGCACCCGAACGAGCCTCAAAAGAGGCTTGAATAAAAATTTCAGTGCACAAGTGTACATTCATGTCCTTGGTGCTGTGACTTTCACCACAACGCAATAGTCTATGAGTAGGCTGCCGGTACGAGGCATGAACGCGTCGATCGGCCGGGAAGATTTGCCCCACCTGCCGCATGGGATTATTGAGGAGCTCGCATGACCAAACAAAACGCCTTTACTCGGGAAGACCTGCTGCGCTGCAGTCGCGGTGAGCTGTTCGGCCCAGGTAACGCGCAACTGCCCGCCCCGAACATGCTGATGGTCGATCGCATCACCCTGATCAGCGAAGAAGGCGGCAAGTACGGCAAAGGTGAATTGGTCGCCGAGCTGGATATCAACCCTGACCTGTGGTTCTTCGCGTGCCACTTCGAGGGCGATCCGGTGATGCCGGGCTGCCTGGGTCTGGACGCCATGTGGCAACTGGTCGGCTTCTTCCTCGGCTGGCAAGGCCTGCCGGGCCGTGGTCGTGCGCTGGGTTCGGGCGAAGTGAAATTCTTCGGCCAGGTCCTGCCGACCGCCAAGAAAGTCACCTACAACATTCATATCAAACGCGTCCTCAAGGGCAAGCTGAACCTGGCCATCGCCGATGGTTCGGTGACTGTCGACGGTCGCGAAATCTACACCGCCGAAGGCCTTCGCGTCGGCGTTTTCACCTCCACTGACAACTTCTAAGGGTTATTCGCATGCGCCGCGTCGTTATCACTGGTCTGGGCATTGTTTCGTGCCTGGGCAATGACAAAGAGACCGTCTCCGCTAACCTGCGTGCAAGCCGCCCTGGCATCCGGTTCAACCCGGAATATGCTGAAATGGGTCTGCGTAGCCAGGTTTCCGGCTCCATCGACCTCAACCTTGAAGAACTGATCGATCGCAAGATCTATCGTTTCGTCGGCCACGCAGCGGCTTACGCCTACCTGGCCATGAAAGACGCCATTGCTGACTCCGGCCTGACCGAAGAGCAAGTGTCCAACCCGCGTACCGGCCTGATCGCCGGCTCCGGCGGCGCGTCGACCCTGAACCAGATGGAAGCGCTGGACATCCTGCGCGAGAAAGGCGTGAAGCGCGTCGGCCCATACCGTGTAACGCGGACCATGAGCAGCACCGTTTCCGCGTGCCTGGCCACACCGTTCAAGATCAAGGGCCTGAACTACTCCATCGCCTCTGCCTGCGCCACCAGTGCTCACTGCATCGGTACCGCCATGGAACAGATCCAGATGGGCAAGCAGGACATCGTCTTCGCCGGTGGCGGTGAAGAAGAGCACTGGAGCCAGTCGTTCCTGTTCGACGCGATGGGCGCCCTGTCCAGCAAGCGCAACGACACCCCGGAACAAGCTTCCCGCGCCTACGACGCCGACCGTGACGGTTTCGTCATCGCTGGCGGTGGCGGCATGGTTGTGGTTGAAGAGCTGGAACACGCGCTGGCCCGTGGCGCCAAGATCTACGCCGAAATCGTTGGCTACGGCGCAACGTCCGACGGCTACGACATGGTTGCTCCAAGTGGCGAAGGCGCGATCCGCTGCATGCAGATGGCAATGTCCACCGTCGACACCCCGATCGACTACCTGAACACCCACGGCACCTCGACTCCGGTCGGCGACGTCGCGGAAATGAAAGGTGTGCGTGAAGTGTTCGGCGACAAGGCGCCAGCGATCAGCTCGACCAAGAGCCTGTCCGGTCACTCCCTGGGCGCCGCCGGCGTTCACGAAGCGATCTACTGCATGCTGATGATGGAAGGCAACTTCATCGCCGGTTCCGCCAACATCGACGAGCTGGACCCTGAAGTGGCCGATCTGCCGGTGCTGACCAAGACCCGCGAGAACGCCACCATCAACACCGTGATGAGCAACAGCTTCGGCTTCGGCGGCACCAACGCCACGCTGGTGCTGAAGCGCTGGGAAGGCAAGTAATTCCCCGCTGCTGAGCTCCACATGAAAACGCCCCGACTGGTTCGGGGCGTTTTTTTTGGCCGGTTTGAAACCAGCAGCCACAGCGCAAAACCCTGTGGGAGCGGGCTTGCTCGCGAAAGCGTCGTGTCAGTCGACATCAGTCTGTCTGACATACCGCCTTCGCGAGCAAGCCCGCTCCCACAAAGGATGTCAGTGCGCCTGAAAATGAAACTTCTGTCATGCAACTTCCCGCCCTGCGACCGAATGTCGCGGATTTAGCGGGCTGTAGCACTGTTGCAAAAACCGCAACAACACCTTGCACAAATCAAGCGTTTACTTAGCAAGCTAACAAATCATATAAAAGAGTCCTGCACACGCCTTGCTGCAGATAACTTGAGATTTGGAGCTAGCAGATGACTGTAAAAGTAACTGAACGCGACGATTCACACATGTCCCATGAAGGCGTAGCCGCCGGTGTACGGATCTGGGATGTGCATCAACAAGACTTGCTGGTCGGCATGTTCCACAACGAGATCGACGCCCACAACTACAAGGCCGAACTCGAACTGCAGGAACAGCAACGGGATCTGAAATCCGCTTAGGCGAATATTGAACCTGTGGCGAGGGAGCTTGCTCCCGCTGGACTGCGCAGCAGGCCCTGTTTTAAAACAAGGGCCACTTCGCGCCCCAGCGGGAGCAAGCTCCCTCGCCACAGTTTGTGTTGTTACAGCTTTATCGGTTTACCACATCAGATCATCAGGGATCTGGTAGGCCGCGTACGGATCATCCTCGGCTGCGACCTCTTCGGTCTGCACGTTGAGCTGCACAATGCGCTGCGGATCACGCTCCTGGATCTTCAGGGCCGCTTCACGGGGGATCACTTCGTAGCCGCCGGCATGGTGCACGATCGCCAGCGAACCATTGCTGAGCTTGTTGCGCATCAGCGTGTTGACGCAGATGCGCTTGACCTTCTTGTCGTCAACGAAGTTGTAGTAGTCCTCGGTATTGAGCTTCGGCAGACGCGTCACTTCGATCAACTGCTTGACCTGCGCGGCACGGGCCTTGGCCTCGGCCTTCTCCTGCTGCTGACGGTTCAGCTCCTGGTCGCGCTTGACCTTCTCGGCCATGGCTTCCTGAGCGGCGCGTTGCTGCGAATCATCCAGCTCGGCCTGCCCCTTGTGGGCCAGACGCTGTTGCTTCTGCTTGTCTTTGCTGACCTGCTTGGCCTGCTTTTGGTTGACCAGGCCTGCTTTGAGCAACTGGTCGCGAAGGGAAAGGCTCATTAATGCTTACTCACTTGGGCAACGGCTCAGCCGCAGCTGGGCACATTCTTTTCCTGGCGTTTGGCTTCACCCCACAGGGCGTCCAACTCTTCGAGGGTGCAATCTTCCATGGGACGACGGGTGTCGCGCAATGCCTGTTCGATAAATCGGAAACGTCGTTCGAACTTGGCGTTGGCAGCGCGCAGTGCGGTTTCCGGATCGACCTTGAGATGCCGGGCCAGATTGACCACGGAAAACAGCAGGTCGCCGATCTCGTCAGCCACCGCGTCGGGATCGTTTTCGGACATGGCTTCGAGCACTTCATCGAGCTCTTCGCGCACCTTGTCCAGCACCGGCAGTGCATCCGGCCAGTCGAAGCCGACCTGCGCTGCACGCTTTTGCAACTTGGCCGAACGCGACAGTGCCGGCAACGCGGCAGGCACGTCATCGAGCAGTGACAGCTGCTCGGGCACGGCGGATTTCTCGGCGCGTTCTTCGGCCTTGATCTCTTCCCAGCGCTGCTTGACCTGTTCTTCATTCAGCCGTGGCACATCCAGCGGCGCGTACAGATCGCCGGTGGGAAACACGTGCGGATGACGGCGGATCAGCTTGCGAGTGATGCTGTCGATCACTCCGGCAAATTCGAAGCGCCCTTCTTCCCGGGCCAACTGGCTGTAATAGACCACCTGAAACAACAGATCACCCAGCTCGCCCTGCAAGTGATCGAAGTCGCCGCGTTCAATGGCGTCAGCCACTTCATAGGCTTCTTCGAGGGTATGCGGGACGATGGTCGCGTAGGTTTGCTTGATGTCCCACGGGCAACCGAACTGCGGGTCGCGCAGGCGGTTCATCAGGTGGAGCAGGTCTTCAAGTGAATACATCTGTCATGCCTCTACACAAAACCAATGTGGGAGCGGGCTTGCTCGCGAATGCGGTGTGTCATTCAGCGTAAATATCGACTGACACGCCCTCTTCGCGAGTAAGCCCGCTCCCACATTCGAACGAAGCCATCTTCACGGAGTACGGTTACGCCGCGTCTCGATGATGTTCGGCAACTGCGAAATCCGTCCCAGCAAGCGCCCGAGCGCATCCAGCCCGGGAATCTCGATGGTCAGCGACATCAGCGCGGTGTTGTCTTCCTTGTTCGAGCGGGTGTTGACCGCCAGCACGTTGATCCGCTCGTTGAGCAGCACCTGCGAGACGTCACGCAGCAGACCGGAACGGTCGTAGGCGCGGATGACGATGTCCACCGGATAGGTGAGCACCGGCACCGGGCCCCAGCTGACCTGGATGATCCGCTCCGGCTCGCGCCCGGCCAGTTGCAGCACCGAGGCACAGTCCTGACGGTGAATGCTCACGCCACGCCCCTGAGTGATGTAGCCGACGATCGCGTCGCCCGGCAGCGGCTGGCAGCAGCCAGCCATCTGCGTCATCAGGTTGCCGACGCCCTGGATCTGAATGTCGCCACGCTTGCCCGGTTTGTAACCGGTGGCCTTGCGCGGGATCAGTTCCAGCTGTTCGTTGCCGCGTTCCGGCTCGACCAGTTGCTGCGCCAGGTTGACCAGTTGCGCCAGACGCAGGTCGCCGGCACCGAGGGCGGCGAACATGTCTTCGGCGGTTTTCATGTTGGCCTTTTCAGCCAGCTTGTCGAAATCCACCGCCGGCAGACCGAGGCGATTGAGTTCGCGTTCGATCAGGGTTTTACCGGCCGCAACGTTCTGGTCACGGGCCTGCAACTTGAACCAGTGAACGATCTTCGCCCGCGCCCGCGAGGTGGTGACGTAGCCCAGGTTCGGGTTCAGCCAGTCGCGGCTCGGCGTACCGTGCTTGCTGGTGATGATCTCGACCTGCTCACCGGTCTGCAGGCTGTAGTTGAGCGGCACGATCCGCCCGTTGATCTTCGCGCCACGGCAGTTGTGACCGATTTCGGTGTGCACGCGGTAGGCGAAGTCCAGCGGCGTCGCGCCTTTCGGCAAATCGATGGCGTGACCGTCGGGGGTGAAGATGTACACCCGATCCGGTTCGATATCGACCCGCAGCTGTTCGGCCAGACCACCGATATCGCCCAGCTCCTCGTGCCACTCCAGCACCTGACGCAGCCAGGAGATTTTCTCTTCGTAGTGGTTGGAACCGGACTTGACGTCAGTGCCCTTGTAGCGCCAGTGCGCGCAGACGCCGAGCTCGGCCTCTTCGTGCATCGAGTGCGTACGGATCTGCACTTCGAGGACCTTGCCTTCCGGGCCGATTACCGCCGTGTGCAGCGAGCGGTAGCCGTTCTCTTTCGGGTTGGCGATGTAGTCGTCGAATTCTTTCGGGATGTGCCGCCACAGGGTGTGGACGATGCCGAGCGCGGTGTAGCAGTCGCGCATTTCCGGCACCAGCACGCGCACGGCGCGCACGTCGTAGATCTGGCTGAATTCCAGCCCCTTGCGCTGCATTTTGCGCCAGATCGAATAGATGTGCTTGGCGCGGCCGCTGATGTCGGCGTCGACACCGGTGGCCTGCAATTCGTCCTTGAGCTGGGTCATCACGTCAGCGATGAACCGCTCACGGTCCAGCCGCCGCTCGTGGAGCAGCTTGGCGATCTGTTTGTATTGATCGGGTTCCAGGTAACGGAAGGACAAGTCCTCCAGTTCCCACTTGATATGACCGATGCCGAGTCGGTGCGCGAGCGGCGCATAGATGTCGAAGACTTCCCGGGCGACGCGGTTGCGCTTTTCGTCGTCAGCGGTTTTCACCGCGCGGATTGCGCAGGTACGTTCGGCCAGTTTGATCAGCGCGACGCGAACGTCGTCGACCATCGCCACCAGCATCTTGCGCAGGTTTTCCACCTGGCCCTGAGTGCCCATCACCATCGACTGGCGCGGGCTGAGGCTGGCACTGATCGCCGCCATGCGCTGCACGCCGTCGATCAGTTTGGCCACCACGGGGCCGAAGCGCTGGCTGACCGCCGCGAGTTCGATCTGGCCTTCGCGGACGCCGCGATACAGCACCGCCGCGACCAGCGAGTCCTGGTCGAGCTTGAGGTCGGCGAGGATCTCGGCGATCTCAAGTCCCGTACTGAAACTGCCGCTGCCCTCGGCCCACAGATTCTTCGCGGCGTTGGACTGCTGTTCGGCCTCGCGAGCGAACTCGCAGGCTTCTTTCAAGGCTTCGCGATCCAGCGCCATGTCGACACTGACCGCGTGATCGAGCCAAGCCTCGAGATTGATACTGCCGTCAGTGTTGATCGGCTGGTGTGCTCTCACCTGTACCATGCTGCTTTACCTTCCCTACGACGCAGATTCAATGCGTCAAATCGCTGACCCCCAATGCCCGGATGCGCTCGCGGGGCTAAAGCGAGCGCCGCCCGGACAGGTCAGACGGATTCAGACGAGCCATCCTGGCTCGCTTCAAATAACGCCATGGCCTCGACATGCGCCGTCTGAGGAAACATATCGAGAATCCCGGCACGTTTTAACCGGTAGCCCTGCTTGATCAATTCGACCGTATCGCGCGCCAGAGTTGCAGGGTTGCACGACACATACACCAACCGTTTGGCACCCAGGGTCGCGAGCTTGCGCACCACCTCGAAAGCACCGTCACGCGGTGGGTCCAAGAGTACCGCAGAAAAGCCGTTTCCGATCCACTGAGCATCGGTCAAAGGCTGGGATAAATCGGCTTGAAAAAACTTTGTGTTATGCAAATTGTTACTAGCGGCGTTGGCAGCGGCACGGTCGACCATGGTCTGCACGCCCTCCACCGCCACCACTTCACGCACGCTTTTGGCCAGTGGCAAGGCGAAGTTGCCCAGACCGCAGAACAGGTCGAGCACGCGCTCGTCACCGGTCGGCTTCAGCCAGTCCAGCGCCTGCGCGACCATCGCCTCATTGACCCTGGCGTTGACCTGGATGAAATCCCCCGGCCGCCAGGCCAGTTCCAGATCCCACTGCTCCAGGCGATAGCCCAGCGACTGCGTGGCATCCACCGGTTGTGGCTCGCCTTCACCATGCAACCACAGTTGTGCGTCATGGAACTGGCAGAAATCCTTGAGGATCGTCAGGTCAGCTTCGGACAGTGGCGCCATGTGTCGCAGCAACACCGCCAGCGATGAACCACTGAACAACTCGACATGCCCCAGCGCCTGCGGTTTGCTCAAACGACGGAGCATCTCCGGCAAACGGGTCATGATCGGTTGCAAGGGCTGTACCAGCACCGGGCATTCGTTGATGGCGACGATGTCCTGGCTGCCGGCGGCGCGGAAACCCACTTCGAGCTTCTTCGCTTTCATGTCCCAACGCACGGCGATCCGCGCGCGGCGGCGATAGCCGAACTCCGGGCCGGTCAACGGCGCCGCCCATTCTTCAGGCTCGACCCCGGCGACCTTCGACAGCTGCTCGGCGAGCATGCGCTGTTTCAGGGCAAGCTGTTCGGCGTGGGGCAAGTGTTGAACACTGCAACCGCCGCAGCGACCGGCATGCTGACACGCTGCCGGGCGACGCAACTCGCTGGCCTTGAACACGCGTTCGGTGCGCGCCTCGACCACTTTGCCGTGGGTGCCGAGCACCCGCGCCTCGACTTCTTCACCGGCGAGGGCGCCGAGGACGAACCAGGTGCGGCCTTCGAAAAACGCGATGCCGCGACCGTCATTGGCCAGGCGCTCGATGTTCAAGCGCTGTTTTTTACCGGTCGGGATTTGCGCGGCCTTGCTGCCGCCGGTGGGCTGGAAGCGCAGGCCTCTCTCGTGCTTGGCCATCAGTTGGGCGCGTCGAAAATGCCGGTCGACAGATAACGGTCGCCACGGTCGCAGATGATCGCGACGATCACCGCGTTTTCAACTTCCTTGGACAGGCGCAGCATCGCTGCCACCGCACCGCCCGAGGACACGCCACAAAAGATGCCTTCTTCGCGGGCCAGACGCCGGGTGACGTCCTCGGCTTCGCTTTGCGCCATGTCAACAATGCGGTCGACGCGGTCGGCCTGATAGATCTTCGGCAGGTATTCCTGCGGCCAGCGGCGGATGCCCGGAATGGCCGAGCCTTCCATCGGTTGCAGGCCGATGATCTGCACGCTGTCGCTCTGCTCTTTCAAGTAGCGCGACACGCCCATGATGGTGCCGGTGGTGCCCATCGAACTGACGAAATGGGTGATGGTGCCCTGGGTCTGACGCCAGATTTCCGGGCCGGTGGTGGTGTAGTGCGCTTCCGGGTTGTCGCCGTTGGCGAACTGATCGAGCACCTTGCCACGGCCTTCGGCTTCCATGCGCTGGGCGAGATCGCGAGCGCCTTCCATGCCCTCTTCCTGACTGACCAGAATCAGCTCGGCACCGTAAGCGGTCATCGCCGCCTTGCGCTCGGCGCTGGAGTTGTCCGGCATGATCAGGATCATCTTGTAACCCTTGATCGCGGCGGCCATGGCCAGCGCAATCCCGGTGTTGCCCGAGGTCGCTTCGATCAGCGTGTCACCCGCGTGGATCTGCCCGCGCAGTTCGGCACGGGTGATCATCGACAGCGCCGGACGATCCTTGACCGAACCCGCCGGGTTGTTCCCTTCGAGCTTGAGCAATAGGGTGTTGCTGGTGGCACCGGGCAGGCGCTGCAAACGCACCAGCGGAGTGTTGCCGACGCAATCGGCGATGGTTGGGTACTGCAGGGTCATGGCGTATTCGCAATCCAGACGTGCGGGGGCGCCTATCATACCGGCAAACGTTCGCAGGCCATATCACGCAAAGTATGGTGCTTATGGTTTCTGGGAATAAGCAGTAATACTCTCACCAGTGGTGAGACTATTAGTTGAATCGAAGGGACCCTTCGCGAGCAAGCCCGCTCCCACAGGAGGGTGGCGGTGTTGGTTATACAATCTGCGGACGCCCCACATCCACTGTGGGAGCGGGCTTGCTCGCGAAGGCGTCAGCCGTCACGCCGCCGTCATCGGCAATCAGCCGAAAATTCAAGCGCAACCCTGCCCCACTATTCTCCGCCCACAACATCCCACCCTGCCTTTGCACCGCATTCCTCGCAATGCTCAACCCCAGCCCAAACCCGCCATCCCCCGGGCGCGAGCCGTCGAGGCGGGTGAACGGCGAGAAGATCCGTTCCAGATCCGCTTTAGCCACACCGCCGCCCTGATCTTCCAGCCACAGATGCCAGTAATCGCCGTCACGCCGTCCATCGAGGCGCACGATGCCGCCCTCGGGCGAATGACGAATGGCGTTGCGCAGAATGTTCTCCAGCGCCTGCGCCAAACTATTGAGATTACCGCGCACCCAGCACGACGACGGCACCGCGCACTGCAATTGCAGGCTCGGCCAGCCGCTTTCATAACAGGCGTTGTCGGTGAGCATTTCCCACAGCGCCTGAATCTGGATCGCCTCGTCCGGCAGCGGTGCACGCTCGGTGTCGAGCCAGGCCAGTTGCAGGGTGTCCTCGACCAGCCGTTGCATGCCGTCGACCTCACGGCCGATGCGCTCGCGCAGTTGCCGCAGATCCTGTTCGCTTTCACTGGCCACCCGCAATCGACTCAGCGGCGTGCGCAGTTCGTGGGACAGATCGCGCAGCAGCTGCTGTTGCAGGGCAACGGTGGACTGCAGGCGCTCGGACATCGAGTCGAAAGCCCGCGCCAGCTCGCCGAGTTCGTCCGGGCGCTCGGTGATGCCGCTCGACAGGCGCACATTCAGTTGATCGGCGCGCCAGGCGTTGGCCTGCTCGCGCAGGTTGTTCAGCGGCACCACCAGCAAGCGATACAGGCCGACACACAGCAGCAAGGTGAACAATCCCGGAATCACCCCGTTGGTGATCACCCTCCAGAACACCCGGTATTTACCCGGCAGGAATCGCTCGGGCAACTCGATCACCAGACTGCCGGCAGACGGGTCCTGGGGAAACGGCACCCGCAGCCACGGTCGGCCCTGCTTGTGGATCGGCCAGTCGAGCCCGCGCAAAAAAGTCAGGTGCTGGATTTCCTTTTCATTCAGCGGATCGCTGCTCAACGACTGCAGATTGCGATCGATCACTCCGACCCAACCCGCCTCGCGCAGCTCCATGCTCTGCAACCAGTTATCGATCCCGTCACGCTCACCGCGCTGCCACGCCCGTTCGGCTTCAGCGGCATAACGGCTCAGCGTGCCGCGCGCCTCGTCGGAGAGAAACTGGTTGCGCTCCTCCATGTAGCGGCCCCAGGACCAGCTCAGCCAGATCATCAGCAGACAGAACGCCACCAGCAGGCACGCCAGTTTCCAGAACAGCGAATGCCGGCCCGGCAGGTCAGAGATTTTCATCGGGCGCACTCAGCACGTAGCCCTTGCCCCACACCGTGCGCACTTCACGCTCGAGGTAACCGATGGCCTTGAGTTTGCGGCGGATCTGGCTGATGTGCATGTCAAGGCTGCGGTCGTGGGCCGCGTAACCGCGTTGCAGAACATGCTGATAAAGGAAGGCCTTGCTCAACACTTCTTCATCGTTGCGATTGAGGGTTTCCAGCAGGCGGTATTCGCTGCGGGTCAGGCCGGCGGCTTGCGCGTTATAGAAAACCTCGCACTGTTCATCGTCAAAGCGCAGCGTGCCACTGGCCACCGACGGAGTAACTGCCGCCGGGCGCCGATCAAGGGCCACCCGCCGCAGAATCGCCTCGATGCGCACGTGCAGCTCGGCCATGCTGAACGGCTTTGGCAGATAATCATCGGCCCCCAGGCGAAAGCCACTGATGCGATCGGCCTCGGCACCCAGGGCGGACATCAGCAGCACCGGCGTCGAATGGCTCTGGCGCAATTGGGTCAGCACATTCAGGCCATCGAGCCCCGGCAACAGTATGTCCATCAGCACCACATCGAACGGCTGGCGACGCGCGATGTTCAGCCCTTCCTGACCGTTCTGGCACCAGGTCACCTTAAAACCGCTGCGCCCCAGATGTTCGTGAACATAGGCGCCCAGAACCGGGTCGTCCTCGATGGCAAGAATGCGTGGGAAATCGTTGGAGGCAAGCGTCATGAGTATCTGCAAATAATTCTCAGTTGGCCGATTATTCAAGATTGCCCGCTATCGGGCAACCCAAGGTTGACCTGGCGGACAAACGCGCCATGCGCCGTCGACCGATGACGACATCATTTTTCCGGAGATTGCCTGCCTGCAAATCGCTACACTGCGCCAATGTCGCGTGCCGGATGCACGTAAGAGTCAACAGTTCAGCGGGATGCAGGAGATGGGTGTGCTCAAGAAACTGGGAATCAAAGGTCGCGTATTGTTGCTGACCCTGTTGCCGACCAGCCTGATGGCATTGGTTCTCGGTGGTTATTTCACCTGGATGCAACAGTCCGACCTGCAGACCCAATTGATGCAGCGCGGCGAGATGATCGCCGAGCAACTGGCGCCGCTGGTGGCGCCCGCCATGGGCCACGGCAACACCGATCTGCTGGAACGCATCGCCACCCAGTCTCTCGAACAACCCGACGTGCGTGCCGTCACCTTCCTCGCCCCCGACCGCACACCGCTGGCGCACGCCGGCCCGACCATGCTCAATCAGGCGCCCAGCGGCGACAGTGCGCAACTGCAACGGCGCAGCGGCAATGACGCCACCCGTTACCTGATGCCGGTGTTCGGCAAGCATCGCAATCTTGCCGGCGACGTGATTCCGCAAGAGTCCGACCGGCTGCTCGGCTGGGTCGAACTGGAGCTGTCGCACAACGGCATGCTGCTGCGCGGTTATCGCAGCCTGTTTGCCAGCCTGCTGTTGATTGCCGCTGGCCTTGCCGGCGCGGCCCTGCTCGCATTGCGCATGGGCCGCACCATCAATCGCCCGCTGAGCCAGATCAAACACGCGGTCGCCCAGCTCAAGGACGGTCATCTGGAAACCCGTCTGCCACCGCTCGGCAGTCAGGAACTGGACGAGCTCGCCTCGGGCATCAACCGCATGGCCGGCACGCTGCAGAACGCCCGCGAAGAACTGCAGCACAGCGTCGATCAGGCCACCGAAGACGTGCGCCAGAATCTGGAAACCATCGAGATCCAGAACATCGAACTGGATCTGGCACGCAAAGAGGCGCTGGAGGCGAGCCGGATCAAATCCGAGTTCCTTGCCAACATGAGCCACGAGATCCGCACGCCGCTCAACGGCATTCTCGGTTTCACGCATCTGTTGCAGAAAAGCGAGCTGACCCCGCGCCAGCTCGACTATCTGGGCACCATCGAAAAGTCCGCCGACAGCCTGCTCGGGATCATCAACGAGATCCTCGATTTCTCGAAGATCGAGGCCGGCAAACTGGTGCTCGACCATATTCCGTTCAACCTGCGCGACCTGTTGCAGGACACCCTGACCATCCTGGCCCCGGCAGCCCACGCCAAGCAATTGGAGCTGGTCAGTCTGGTCTATCGCGACACACCGCTGTCGCTGGTCGGTGACCCGCTGCGCCTGAAGCAGATCCTCACCAACCTGGTCAGCAATGCGATCAAGTTCACCCGCGAAGGCACTATCGTCGCCCGCGCCATGCTCGAAGAAGAACACGAAGACAGCGTGCAGCTGCGCATCAGCATTCAGGACACTGGCATCGGTCTGTCGAGTCAGGATGTGCGCGCGTTGTTCCAGGCGTTCAGTCAGGCCGACAACTCGTTGTCGCGCCAGCCTGGCGGTACCGGTCTGGGTCTGGTGATTTCCAAGCGCCTGATCGAACAGATGGGCGGCGAAATCGGCGTCGACAGCACCCCCGGCGAAGGTTCGGAATTCTGGATCAGCCTGAGCCTGCCCAAAGCCCGCGACGACACCGAAGACCTGCCGGCCCCGCCACTGCTCGGACGCCGTGTGGCCGTACTGGAAAATCACGAACTGGCGCGCCAGGCCCTGCAGCATCAACTGGAAGACTGCGGCCTCGACGTCACGCCGTTCAATACGCTGGAGAGCCTGACCAACGGCGTCACCGGCGCGCACCAGACCGATCAGGCCATCGACCTTGCGGTGCTCGGCATCACCAGCAACGACATGCTCCCGGAGCGTCTGAACCAGCACATCTGGGATCTGGAGCACCTGGGCTGCAAAGTACTGGTGCTGTGCCCGACCACCGAACAGACGCTGTTCCATCTCTCGGTACCGAACCCACATAGCCAGTTGCAGGCCAAACCGGCCTGCACGCGCAAACTGCGCCGGGCACTGGCCGATCTGGCCAACCCGCGCCAGCCGCGTAGCGAACCGGGCGAACCGCTGTCGAGTCGCGCGCCGAAAGTACTGTGCGTCGACGACAACCCGGCCAACCTGTTGCTGGTGCAGACCTTGCTCGAAGACATGGGCGCCAAGGTTCTAGCCGTAGAAAGCGGCTATGCGGCGGTCAAAGCGGTGCAGAGCGAATCCTTCGATCTGGTGCTGATGGACGTGCAGATGCCGGGCATGGACGGACGCCAGACCACCGAAACCATCCGCCAGTGGGAAAGCGAACGGCATTGCACGCCGCTGCCGATCGTGGCCCTCACCGCCCACGCCATGGCCAACGAAAAACGCGCCTTGCTGCAAAGCGGCATGGATGACTACCTGACCAAACCGATCAGCGAGCGGCAACTGGCGCAAGTGGTGCTGAAATGGACCGGTCTGGCCTTGCGTAATCAAGGCCCGGAGCGCGCCAGCGACAGCGCAGCAGGCAGCAATGAGCTGCCGGTGCTCGACCATGAGGAAGGCCTGCGCCTGGCCGCCGGCAAGGCGGACCTTGCCGCCGACATGCTGGCAATGCTGCTCGCCTCGCTGGAAGCCGACCGCGAAGCGATTCGTGCCGCCAGCGAAGCCCGTGATCAGAACGCATTGATTGAGCGCGTGCATCGCCTGCACGGTGCGACCCGATATTGTGGCGTGCCGCAATTGCGCGCGGCCTGTCAGCGCAGTGAAACCCTGCTCAAACAGGGCGATCCCAAAGCCGTGGCGGCGCTGGAAGAGCTGGAGCGGGCGATCAATCGCCTCGCCACTCAGGCCAGGATCAGCGCCTGATCCACGGCAATGCCGGCAGCGGCATTCGCCGTTAAAGTGGTGCCGTCAACGCTGACTCGCCACCCCGTTCCAGGAGGAATTGATGCGCACGATCGTCTTCAGCAGCCAGACCTATGACCGCGACAGTTTCCTCGCCGTCGATTGCCCGGCCGGAATAGAACTGCACTTTCAGCCGGCCCGGCTCAGTCTCGACACCGCCGCCCTGGCCGAACAGCACGAGGTGGTCTGCGCCTTCATCAATGACGATCTCAGTGCGCCGGTGCTGGAGCGGCTGGCGGCCGGCGGCACGCGGCTGATCGCGCTGCGCTCGGCGGGCTACAACCATGTCGATCTGGTCGCGGCGAAACGCCTCGGGCTGTCCGTGGTGCGGGTTCCAGCCTACTCGCCGCATGCGGTGGCCGAACATGCGGTGGCGTTGATTCTCGCGCTCAACCGGCGCCTGCACCGTGCCTACAACCGTACCCGCGAAGGCGATTTCACGCTGCACGGCCTGACCGGTTTCGATCTGGTGGGCAAGACCGTCGGCATCGTCGGCACCGGGCAGATCGGCGCGACCTTCGCGAAAATCATGCACGGCTTCGGTTGTGAGTTGCTGGCGTACGACCCGTATCCAAACCCCGAGGTTGTGGCCTTGGGCGCGCGTTATCTGAGCCTGCCGGAGCTGCTCGCGCAGTCGCGGATCATCAGCCTGCACTGCCCGCTCAACGCGCAGAGCAAACACTTGATCAACCGTGAGTCACTCGCACATTTGCAACCGGGGGCGATGCTGATCAACACCGGACGTGGCGGTCTGGTGGACACACCCGCGCTGATCGACGCCTTGAAGGACGGCCAACTGGGCTATCTGGGCCTGGATGTGTATGAGGAAGAGGCGCAGCTGTTTTTCGAGGATCGCAGCGACTTGCCGTTGCAGGATGATGTGCTGGCGCGGCTGCTGACCTTCCCGAATGTGATCATCACCGCGCATCAGGCGTTTCTGACCCACGAGGCGCTGGGCGCGATTGCCGCGACCACTCTGCACAACATCGCGACCTGGGCTGCAGGCGCGCCGCAGAACCAGGTCGAGGGCTGAGGATTACCGGCTTATTTCGGCGACAGCGACGAGGCCAGGATCAGCAGGGCCAGCCAGCCAAAACCGAAAAAACGCTGCTTCATCGAATGACCGTTACGCAGCAGGAACCAGACAAAGACCATCGGCAACAGAAACACCATGATCTTCAACCAGCCTTCCACCGGGCGCGAACCGTCGGCGTCGGGCTGAAGTTGAGGGGTTGGCTCGGGCTGCCGACGACGGCGACCGACTGCTGCCGGTGTCACTTTCGGCGCGGGCTCCGGGGCTGGCGGCGGGACGAAGGCTTCAGGCACCGACTTGTTGCGCGGCAGACTGCCAAATGAAATCGTCGTCGCGGCAGCGGCGACCGTCGCCTGCTGCGGATTGTGCCCGTGTTGCTGCGCCATCGGAGCACCACAATGAATGCACGCCTTGACTTCAGAGCTGATGCTCCGCTTGCATTCATAACATTCGATCAGCGCCATGTTCCGTTCCCTCAGATTGAAGGGCGGCAGTTTGCCATGAGCGCCGAGCAATTTGAACCGGATCGAAGGTCGCACACGTACGCCATCCTGCAATCCAGCCCGTGCTAGCATGTCGCGCAGATTTGGAGGACCCATGGTCGAACACGATTTCCGCTACACCCTGATGAACCCGCAACACACCCTCACCGAATGCCGCGCCCTCGTACCGGGCCGCTATCAGGTCACCGGCAACGGTGGCTCGATCCGTAACGGTGACGTCCTGTTGGTCACCCTCAAAGGCAGCAAGGATTTGTCCATGCGCCTGACCGTCGACTCCGTGCGCCACCTGATCAATCCGCCGGGCCAATGGACCGCGATGACCACGGGCCCGGTATTCGGCGAACTGGCGATCCACACCTGGCAGGTCAACTGCGACAGCTGCGCCAAAGAACTGAATTTCGAGTTCGCGGTGGATGCCAAGCTGGGCAAGACTGCCGAGAAACCAGCCGCCACGGCGCGCATCGCCGAGCTGGGCTGGAAAGCCTCCGGCGACAAACACCTGTGCCCGAAATGCCAGGAGCCTGCGTGATGAAACGCCTTGCCCTGCCCCTGTTGGTCGGTGCCGGTCTGGTGGGCTGCGCCGCAGAGCCAGTGCAGTTGCAACAGAACCGCAGCTACATTCTGGAGTGGATCGGCGAGCGGCCATTGATGGATTACAGCCACCTGACCGTGACCCTCGGTGACGATGGCCGCGCGTATGGCAATGGCGGCTGCAACCACTGGTTCGCACCGTACACCCTCGAGGGTGACAAGCTGAGCTTCGGCCCGATCGGCAAGACCCGCAAACTCTGCGCCCCGGCGCTGATGGAGCAGGAACAACGCTTCCTGCAGGCGCTGCAAGGCGTGGAACGCTGGGACATCTCGCCGATCGAGCAGATGCGTTTCTGGCCGGCGGAAGGCAAGCCGTTGCGTTGGTGGCTGGAAGAGGGTTAACCCCCTTAGACGCACACTGAGGTTACTGTGGCGAGGGAGCTTGCTCCCGCTCGGCTGCGCAGCAGTCGCAAAACCGTTAACCGCGCGTTGCCGGAGACACCGAGTCAGCAGGGTTTGGGGCCGCTTCGCGGCCCAGCGGGAGCAAGCTCCCTCGCCACAAAAGCCCATTCAACTCACTTGGTCGCCTGCAACGCCTCCAGCTTGGCCATCACCCCCGCCGCCGTCTGCTCGCCCATCAGTTGCTCACGCACCTTGCCCTTGTTGTCGATGATGTAGGTCACCGGCAAGGCCTCACTGCGCGGCAGGTCGAACAGGTCCGCCGGATCCTGCGCCAGTACGGTGAACTTGATGCCCAGCTTCTCGCTGGCGCTCTTCAGGTCTTCACCCTGCACGTTGTCGAAGTTGACCCCGAACACCCCAATATTCTTGCTCTTGAGTTCGTCAGCCAAATGATTGAGTTCAGGAATTTCCGTGCGGCACGGGCCACACCATTCGGCCCAGTAATTGATGACTACCCATTGTTTATCCAGACGCTCGGACGCCACCTTCTGACCATTCTGGTCAATGCCGTAGTCATTTCCGCAGCCCCCCAGCATCAACGCCCCGATTATCGTCAATGCCGCTGCCAATCGCCGTGTCATGTCGTGTTCCCTGGTCAAAAATTGGATGCGCCTGCGACCCATCGCCTCTGAAGGTTCTGGATTGCGCGCTGCACAGTTAGAATAGCCGCCACTTTACGCCAGAAGCGACCCGCCATGACCGATCTGACGCTTTATCACAATCCGCGCTGCTCGAAATCCCGCGGCGCACTGGAACTTCTCGAGGCCCGTGGCCTGACCCCGAACGTGGTGCGTTACCTGGAAACGCCGCTGGACGCCGCGCAGATCAAGGCCTTGCTCGGCAAGCTCGGTATCAGCGCACGGCAACTGCTGCGCACGGGAGAAGATGAATACAAAATGCTTCAGCTGGCGGACACGAGCCTCAGCGAAGCGCAACTGATCGCCGCCATCGCCGAACACCCGAAACTGATGGAACGGCCAATTCTCGAAGTCGGCGACAAGGCCGTGATCGGCCGTCCTCCGGAGCAGATCCTGGAGCTGTTGCCGTGAGCGCGCCATACATTCTGGTTCTGTATTACAGCCGCAACGGTTCGACCAACGAGATGGCCCGGCAGATCGCCCGCGGTGTCGAGCAGGCCGGCCTCGAAGCGCGCCTGCGTACCGTGCCGGCGATTTCCACCGAATGTGAGGCGGTCGCCCCACAGATCCCGGAAGAAGGTGCGCTCTACGCCACCCTCGACGATCTGAAGAACTGCGCTGGCCTCGCACTCGGCAGCCCGACGCGTTTCGGCAACATGGCCGCACCGCTCAAGTACTTCCTCGACGGCACCAGTAACCTGTGGCTGACCGGTGCACTGGTCGGTAAACCGGCCGGCGTGTTCACCTCCACCGCCAGCCTGCACGGCGGCCAGGAAACCACCCTGCTGTCGATGATGCTGCCGCTGTTGCACCACGGCATGCTGATCACCGGCCTGCCGTACAGCGAGTCCGCGCTGCTGGAAACCCAGGGCGGCGGCACGCCATATGGCGCCAGTCATCACGCTGGCGCCGATGGCAAGAAAGGTCTGGATCAGCACGAGATGGCGCTGTGTCGTGCACTCGGCGCACGCCTGGCGAAAACCGCGCAAAAACTGGAGGGCTGAGGGTGGCGAAGAAGGCGAAAATCCTGCCCTCGGTGGAGTGGCTCGAACCCCGCGTCAAGGCGATGCGGGCCCTCAGCCTGCTGTGCTTCTTCGGCCTCGCCGGGCTGCTCGCCGCTTACTACCTGGTATTCGCCGACCTGCATGGCGCCCGACCGTGGGTGATTTTGCTGGTCGAGCTGATCCCGTGGATCGTTCTCGCCCCGGCAATGATCATGGGCAGCGCCCGTGGGCATTCGTGGATGTGTTTTGTGGTGAATCTGTATTTCATCAAGGGCGCACTGGCGGCGTATGACCCGAACCGGCAGCTGTTTGGCGTATTGGAGATGGTCGCGAGCCTGGCGCTGTTCTGCTCGGCGTTGCTGTATGTGCGGTGGCGGTATCAGTTGAATCGCAAGCTGGCTGGCGAGGGCGAGATTTCCGTCGCCTGAGCTGACGCCTTCGCGAGCAAGCCCGCTCCCACATTTGAAATGTATTCCCTCTGTGGGAGCGAGCCTGCTCGCGAATGGGGCGACGCGTTCTTAATGATTGACGGTGTAAGCCAGCATCATCGAAATCTGGCTCATCGGCCGTCCACCACTCTGTTCATGCCACTGGTTGAACGCGTTCTGCACAATCGCCAGATCGCGCAGACTGGTCGGCACTTTGTCGACGATCTTCTGCGCATTCAGCGCCGCGACCACGTCATAGCTCGGCACAAAGGTGTCCTTGCCAACCATGCGCAAGAAGCGTGGCGCCGACAGCCCGCCCAACTGATGGCCGTGCTTTTTCAGGTAGGTCCACAGACCGACGATGTCGGTCACCGGCCAGTCGGCGATCAGTGCGCCGAAACTGCCCTTGTCCTTCTCCACATCGAGAATGAACTGCGCATTGCGCGGCACGCTCTTGAGCTTGCCCAGGTGGCGGATGATTCGCGCGTCCTGCATCAGGCGTTCGAGGTGCTCGGCGCTCATCAGCACGACCTTTTCCGGGTCGAACTTGAAGAACACTTCTTCGAAGGCCGGCCACTTGGCGTCCACCAGGCTGTGCTTGAGCCCGGCACGGAATACCCGCAGGGCCATGGTCGAGAGGTAACGATCGTCGCTGATCTTGCGCAATTGCGCGGGAGTCTTGGGAACGGGCAGATGGGCTTCCAGTTCAGCCGCCGAACCGAAGCGGTTCAGACAGTATTCGTGCAGCCACTTGTAATCGCGCATGCCCTCTCCCGGGAATTGAAACGAAAAAACTATTGTAGGAGTGAGCCTGCTCGCGATTGCGGTGTGTCATCCAACGATGATGCTGACAGACACACCGCAATCGCGAGCAGGCTCACTCCTACAGGTGGTGATTAAAGGTTGACCACGTTGACGAAGCGCGAAGCCGCCGTCTCGTCGATCTTCAGGCTGGTGAAGTCGAACAGGTTGCGGTCGGCCAGTTGCGACGGCACCACGTTCTGCAGACTGCGGAAGATGCTTTCAGTTCGACCCGGAGTCTTGCGCTCCCAGTCCTGAAGCATTTCCTTGACCACCTGACGCTGCAGATTTTCCTGCGAACCGCAGAGGTTGCACGGGATGATCGGGAATTCCTTGAAGTCCGAGTAGGCCTGGATGTCTTTCTCGTTGCAGTAGGCCAGCGGGCGGATCACCACGTTACGCCCGTCGTCGGCGCGCAGCTTCGGCGGCATCGCCTTGAGGGTGCCGTTGAAGAACATGTTGAGGAAGAACGTCTCGACGATGTCATCGCGATGGTGACCGAGGGCCATTTTGGTCGCGCCGATTTCGTCGGCGAAGGTGTACAGCGTGCCGCGACGCAGGCGCGAGCACAGCGAGCAGGTGGTCTTGCCTTCCGGCACCAGTTCCTTGACCACCGAGTAGGTGTCCTTCTCGACGATGTGGTACTCGACGCCCAGCTCTTTCAGATAGGCCGGCAGCACATGCTCGGGAAAGCCCGGCTGCTTCTGATCCATGTTCACCGCGACGATCTCGAACTTGATCGGTGCAACCTTCTGCAGGTGCATCAGCACGTCGAGCATGGTGTAGCTGTCCTTGCCCCCGGACAGGCAGACCATGACCTTGTCGCCGTCTTCGATCATGTTGAAATCGGCGACCGCTTCGCCGGCCAGGCGGCGCAGGCGCTTTTGCAGTTTGTTCTGGTTGACCGTAAGAGTGCCCATGACGCGAAATCCGTGAGGTGTGACGAAAGGCGGGCATTTTACGCAAAAAACCCGCTGGGGGCGAAGGGCCGTGGGTCTGTCCCTTTCACCCGATCCCCTGTGGCGAGGGAGCTTGCTCCCGCTGGGGTGCGAAGCGCCCCCAAACCTGCAGCCGCTGTTTTCCTGACGCACCGAACCGGAAGGATTGGCGACTGCTGCGCAGCCGAGCGGGAGCAAGCTCCCTCGCCACAGAGGTGATCCGGCCTCAAGCGTGCAAGACCCTGCCGCGATTACGCCCCCTGTTTACAGCGCGATTTGCTCTAAGCCCCTATCACCTGTGCGGTTAAGTCCTTTCTATACTGCGACATAAGGTCGCACACATCTGAAGACCTGAATTTGCTCGGCCACCTTGGCCCGTAGGCGCTCCGCTGGGGGGCGATGGCAATAACAAGAGGAGTGACTGGCATGATCCATCACGTAGTGGGACTGTTTACCCACCCCGATCAGGAATGGAAGGAAATCCGTGGCGACCAAGAGGAAAGCATCAGCCACATGTACCTGACGCACACGCTGATCCTGGCGGCGATCCCGGCCGTTTCGGCGTTTATCGGCACCACTCAGGTCGGCTGGGTGATCGGCAGCCGCGCGCCGGTGATGCTCACCGTGGAAAGCGCGATCTGGATGACCGTAATGTCGTACCTGGCGATGCTTGGCGGCGTCGCGGTGATGGGCGCGTTCGTGCACTGGATGGCCCGCACCTATGACGCCAACCCGAGCCTGGCCCGTTGCGTGGCCTTCGCCACCTACACCGCGACACCGTTGTTCGTCGGCGGGCTGGCGGCACTGTATCCGCATATGTGGCTGGGGATGATCGTCGGCACGGCGGCCATCTGCTACACGGTTTATCTGCTGTATGTGGGGTTGCCGACGTTCATGAACATTCCGTCGGACGAAGGCTTCCTGTTTTCCAGCTCGGTGCTGGCGGTGGGTCTGGTGGTGCTGGTGGCCATCATGGCGTTCACCGTGATTGTCTGGGGCCTCGGCGTGGGGCCGGTGTACACCAACTGAGATGCTTCACCCCCGAGAACAACAAGATCTGCCAATACAGGCCGCCGCAAGGCGGCCTTCTCGTATGGCGGATGACCATTCGGCAGGTCAGCGATTCGCAAGTCCGGGAGGTTGCGGCATACTCGACGCCTCTGGAGATCCATCAAGCATGCCCGAGCAACTCAATACCCGCGTCGAAGACTGTTACCAACTCGCTGAAGCCTTTTTCAAACGTCATTTCCAACGCCCCGTCGTCAGCCTCAAGCTGCGTGGGCAAAAAGCCGGTGTCGCGCATCTGCACGAGAACCTGCTGCGCTTCAATCCGCAGCTGTACCGGGAAAACACCGAACACTTCCTCAAGCAGACCGTGGCCCACGAAGTCGCGCACCTGATCGCCCACCAACTGTTCGGCGACCGCATCCAGCCGCATGGCGAGGAGTGGCAACTGATCATGCGCGGGGTTTACGAACTGCCGCCGGATCGCTGCCACACCTACGCCGTGAAACGCCGCAGCGTGACGCGCTACATCTACAAATGCCCGTGCGCCGACAGTGATTTTCCGTTTTCGGCGCAGCGCCATAGTCTGGTACGGCAGGGGCGACGGTATTTGTGCCGGCGCTGTCGCAACACCTTGGTGTTCAGTGGTGAGATGCGGGTGGAGTAGTCGGTTTTTGTATTGCCCCGACTGGCCCCTTCGCGAGCAGGCTCGCTCCCACAGGGGGAACGCATTTCAAAATGTGGGAGCGAGCCTGCTCGCGAAGAGGGCGGCACAGACGCTAGAGAATCACCTTGGCACGCCGCAACTCGGCAATCCGCTCAGCACTAAACCCCAACTCCCCCAACACCTGCTCCGTATGCTGCCCCAACCCCGCACCAACATGCCGCGGCGCCGGCAGCGCCTCGGAGAACTTCAGCGGACAGGCAATCTGCGCCTGCGTCGTACCGTCCTCGCGCGGCACCTGGGTCACCAATTCACGCGCCTGCAACTGCGGATGCTGCACCGCCTCGCTCAGGTTCAATACCGGCTCGACACAGGCATCGACCCCGGCAAACAACTCGCACAGTTCGGCAAAGTCGTGCTTCTCGAATTCAACTTTCAGCGCGTCCTTCAATAACCGCTGCTGCTCGGGTTTCGGCGACAAGCCCTGCGCCGCCAGCTCCGGCCGGCCCAACGCCTGACACAGTTGCTGCATGAACGCAGGTTCCAGACTGCCCACTGACAGCCAGCGCCCGTCGCGCGAACGGTAGTAGTCATAGAAGCTGCCGCCATTGAGCATCTGCTCTTCCCAATGCGGTTCCTCGCCACAGGCCAGATACCCGGCGCCGGCCATGGCGTTCAGGCTGAAGGCGCAATCGGTCATGCTCACGTCCAGGTGCGTGCCCTGCCCTGTCTGCTGCCGGGCGATAACCGCCGCCAGCAGGCCGATCACCCCATGCAGCGAACCACCCGCGATATCCGCCACCTGCATGCCCAGCGGCAACGGCCCGCTGTCGGCGCGGCCGGTGTAACTGGCAAGCCCGGCCAGCGCCAGATAGTTGATGTCATGCCCGGCGCGGTCCTTGTACGGGCCGGTCTGGCCATAGCCGGTGATCGACACGTAAATCAGCTTCGGGTTGATCGCCTTAAGCGCCTCATAACCCAGGCCCAGGCGCTCCATCACACCGGGACGAAACTGCTCGAGGACGATGTCGTATTCAGTCAGCAACTGCCGGACCACCTCCAGCGCTTCAGGCTGCTTGAGATCCAGCGCCAGACTGCGCTTGTTGCGGTTCAGGTAAGCGTGGCTGGCCGACATGCCCTGATCGTGCGGCGGCAGCACCCGCAGCAGATCCATGCGCGTCGGTGACTCAATGCGCAGCACCTCGGCGCCCATATCCGCGAGCAACAGCGAGGCGAACGGCCCCGGCAGCAGGGTCGAGAAATCCAGAATTCTCAGTGAGGCCAGCGGCGCAGACATGGGCGATCTCCTTGGGCGATACACCCAGCCTAGGCAGCGCTGCCGCGCACGGCAATCACCGGATGCATCAGCGGCAGTGACCGTAATGCTCAAATCGCCGGCAATAAAAAACCTGCCGAGGCAGGTTCTTCAGTGCCTGTGTGGCGAGGGAGCTTGCTCCCGCTGGGGCGCGAAGCGGGCTCGCTCTTCAAAGAGGGGCCTGCTGCGCAGTCCAGCGGGAGCAAGCTCCCTCGCCACAAGGTATTACCAAATTGCAGTTACTTGACGTTGCTCGGAGTAGCACCTTCAGCCACACCCAGGTCATCTTCCGGACGGGTATCCGCGATACCGCGACCGCCCGAGGCCAGCTCGGATTGCAGCACGTCGGTGTCCAGCTCTTTGACCCACTTGGCAACCACGATGGTCGCTACAGCATTGCCGACCAGGTTGGTCAGGGCGCGGGCTTCGGACATGAAACGGTCGATACCCAGAATCAGCGCCAGACCGGCCACCGGCAGGTGACCGACCGCCGACAGGGTGGCTGCCAGCACGATGAAGCCCGAACCGGTCACACCGGCTGCGCCTTTGGAGGACAGCAGCAACACCACCAGCAGGGTGATCTGGTGCGTGATGTCCATGTGCGTGTCGGTGGCCTGAGCAATGAACACCGCGGCCATGGTCAGGTAGATCGCGGTACCGTCGAGGTTGAACGAGTAACCGGTCGGGATCACCAGACCCACTACCGATTTCTTCGCGCCCAGACGCTCCATCTTGATCAGCATGCGTGGCAGTACCGATTCCGACGAAGAAGTACCCAGTACGATCAGCAGCTCTTCACGGATGTAGCGAATCATCTTCAGCACGCTGAAGCCGTGCATGCGGGCGATGGCACCCAGCACGATCAGGATGAACAGCACGCAAGTGATGTAGAAGCAGGCCATCAGTTGACCCAACTGCACCAGCGAGCCGACACCGTAGGCACCGATGGTGAATGCCATCGCACCGAAGGCACCGATTGGCGCGAGCTTCATGATCATGTTGATGATGTTGAACATCACGTGGGCGAAACGATCGATGAAGTCGAGGATCGGACGGCCGTAGTCACCCAGGCGATGCAGGGCGAAACCGAAGATCACCGAGAACATCAGTACTTGCAGGATGTCACCGGTGGCGAACGCGCCGACGATGGTGGTCGGGATCACGTTGAGCAGGAAGCCGACAACGCTCTGATCAGCACCTTGAGCCACGTAGGTGGCAACTTTCGAAGCGTCCAGAGTGCTGACGTCGATGTGCATGCCGTTGCCCGGCTGCACGATGTTGACCACGATCAGGCCGACCAGCAGCGCGATGGTCGAAACGATTTCGAAGTACAGGAGTGCGTAACCACCGGTCTTGCCGACCGATTTCATGCTTTGCATGCCGGCGATGCCGCTGACCACGGTGCAGAAGATGATCGGGGCAATGATCATCTTGATCAGTTTGATGAACCCGTCACCCAGCGGCTTTACCGCGACACCGAACTGCGGGTAGTAGTGACCGAGTGCAATACCGATGATGATTGCGACGATCACCTGGAAATACAGGGATTTGTAGAGTGGCTGACGAGTCGTCATTGCAAGTTTCCTCAAGCGTCCTGCGGGCAACATCCATCTGTCGAGCGCAAAACCTGAATTGCGAACCCTCCTGCACTGGAGGGATTTGTTGTGTCGAGCGGCGCTTCTCCGGCGGGATAGACGCACACTTCTGTCGCTCTTATCGCAAACGCCGTGCCACATTGGTGCAATTCGCTACAAGCCTTTTGATATCAGGGAGTGCAGGGTAATTTTTGTCACTGCCCGGTGACGTAAATGTGGCGGATTTCCGCCAACTCGTTGGCTCTCGTCCTACAATTTGGCGGAAATCCGCCTTGTTGCCATGCGCATGCCCCGGCTACCATCCGGCGCCAGAGGAAGGATCTGCCGCTTATGCGCGAACGCACCATCGCCAGCCATTTCGCCCGTGCTGCCCTCGGTGGCGCACGCCGTTCGGGCTTCGACTATTCGCCACTGCTGCAGCGACTGGGCATCAGTCCCGAGTTGCTGGATGAGCCGCGGGCGCGAATTGCACCGGAGCAATTCACCCAACTGATCCAGAGCCTGTGGCTGGCGCTGGATGACGAATACCTGGGTTTCGGCAACGTACCGAGCAAACCCGGCAGCTTCGCGATGATGTGCCACGCCTTGATCCACTGCCGCAACCTGGAGAAGGCACTGCAACGCGGTTTATTGTTTTATAGCCTATTCCCGGGGGCCCCGCGCCTGGACCTGAGCCGCGAAGACGAATGGGTGCGCCTGAGCCTCGATGATTCGCAGTTATGGGACCCGGATCACTTTCTCAGCGAGAGCCTGCTGGTGATCTGGCATCGCCTCGGCAGTTGGCTGATCGGCCAGCGGATTCGTCTGGAGCAGGCCACTTTCAGTTACCCGAAACCGGCGCATGGTGCCGAGTACGACCTGCTGTTCCCCTGCCCGCTGGTGTTTGCCGAGGGCCAAAGCAGCCTGCTGTTTCACAGCCGCTACCTGCACATGCCACTGTTGCAGGACGAACGCACCCTCAAGCACTTCCTTGAACGCTCCCCCGCCGACCTGCTGTCACGCCCGGACGACGGCGACAGTCTCAGCAGCCGCCTGCGCCGCTTGCTCAGTCGCGACAGCGCGCACTGGCCGGATCTGGAAGCGGTGGCCGCGCACCTGCACATCAGCCCGCAAACCCTGCGTCGGCATTTGCGTGAGGAAGGCACCAGTTTTCAGGAATTGAAGGATCAGTTGCGCCGCGACATCGCCATTTATCATCTGGGACGGGCGGATCTGTCGTTGCAACAGATTGCCGAGCAGTTGGGGTTTTCCGAGCCGTCGGCGTTTCACCGGGCGTTCAAGAAATGGACGGGGCTGACGCCGGGGGCGTATCGGGCGCAGGAGCAGTAAGACCTGCGGTGAACTGACTGGGGCTATCGCGAGCAGGCTCACTCCTACATTTGAAATGCATTCCCCTTGTGGGAGTGAGCCTGCTCGCGATGGCGTCCGAAAGGCCAACACCTAAACCGCAGGAAACTGAATCCTGAACGCCGCCCCGCCCATCGGTGAATCCCCGAGCATCAGTTTGGCGTTGTAGCTCTCGATAATGTCCTTGACCACCGCCAGCCCGATGCCCTGCCCCGGATGCTGTCGATCCAGACGCTCGCCACGCTCCAGAATCCGCGCCCGTTGATTCGGCGGTACGCCCGGGCCGTCGTCTTCGATGCACAACTCGGTCCCGGCCAGACTCTCGCGAACGCTGATGCGCACTTCGCCCAGACACAGGCGATAGGCGTTCTCCAGCAGGTTGCCCATCATTTCCAGCAAAGCGCCCTGCTCGATCGGCACATAGCAGTGCTCCGGCAGATCGAAGGCCACCCGCACACGTTTGTCGCGGTAGACCTTGTCCAGTGTGTCGCACAGGCTTTTGAGCACCGGCTGCAGACGGACCTGGTGGCGCACCAGCCCGCTTTTGCGCAGGCTGGCGCGTTGCAGTTGGTAGCTGATCTGCTGACTCATGCGCTCGATCTGGGTTTGCAGCACCCAGGCTTGATCACGATCTTCGGGACGTTTCGCCATGTCTTCGCTGACCCCTTGCAACACCGCCAGAGGGGTTTTCAGGCTGTGCGCCAGATCATCGAGAGAGTCGCGGTAGCGGCTGCGCTGCTGGCGTTCGCTGAGCAGCAAACGGTTCAGCGAGCCGGTCAGGCGCAGCAGTTCGCGCGGGTGCTGCTCGGTGAGGCTTTCGCGGGTGCCGCTTTCGATTTCGTCGAGTTCCTGGCTGAGCTGGCGCAGCGCCTTGAGGCCCCAGGTCAGGCCGATCCACAACAGCGCCAGCAACACCAGCAATGCGGCACCGAAGCCCAGATAGAGATTTTCGCGCAGGCCTTCGAGGGTGTTTTCGTATTCACGCACCGGTTGCAGAGCAACGATACTGAACGCGGCACTTTTACCGCCAAGCAGTTTGACTTCGACGTCGTAGACGAAGAACTCCTGACCGTCGCTCTCGCGGATCCGCGCGAACTCGTTACCCATGCCGTCGTAACGCGGCTTGTAGTTGATCTGCTCTTCCTGCGTGCCTTTCGAGCGCCAGACCAGTTTGCCTTCGCGGTCGTAGATGTAGCCGAGCAAGCGGTTGTCGGTGAGGTTGAAACGCTCATCGGGCAATTGCGCCGGCATCATCAGGCGGCCGTTCTCGATGCGGGCGGCAGAGATCAGCGTGGTGGCGTCCGAGGCCAGCCGCTGCTCGATCGAGTCCTGCAACGCCAGGCTGAACGCGCCCTGCATGGCGGGGAGCAAGCCGAGCATGAACAACACCGCCAACGTGGTGGCGGCGAGCATCAAGCGAACGCGAAGAGAACGAATCAAGTGCAAGGCTCATTGAACAGATAGCCGAGACCGCGCACGGTATCGATCGGCTTGAACCCGCGCGTGCCTTCGAGCTTGCGGCGCAGGCGGCCGACCAGCACTTCGATCACGTTCGGATCGCGCTCGTCGTCGTCCGGATAGAGCTGCTCCATCAGGCGATCCTTGGGCACCACTTGCTGGTGGTGGCGCATCAGGTATTCGAGGATGCGGTATTCGTAGGCAGTCAGCGCCAGTGGCTCTTCATCCAGCGATGCCTGCTTGCGATTGAGGTCCAGCAACAGCGGTCCGGCGACGATGGTCGACTGGGTGAACCCGCTGGAGCGACGCAGCAAGGCGTTGAGTCGTGCATCGAGTTCTTCGAACTGGAACGGCTTGACCACGTAATCGTCGGCACCGGCGGCCAGGCCTTCGACCTTGTCCTGCCAGTTGCCGCGCGCAGTGAGGATCAACACCGGAAACGTCTTGCCGGTCGAGCGCAACTGCCGGATCAAGTCCAGACCGCCCATGCCCGGCAGACCGAGGTCGATGACCGCCAGATCGAAGTTGAACTGCCCGGTCTGGTACAGCGCCTCTTCGGCATTGGCCACGGACTCGACCACATGACCGCTCTCCGTCAGGCGGGTTTGCAGGTGATGGCGCAACAGCGCTTCATCTTCGACGACCAACAGTTTCATAACGCTCTCCCGGGTAAATCAAAAGCTCCAACTTCAACAGCATACCTGTGAGAGCGAGTCTGCTCGCGAAGGCGACGGCACGGGCGACGACTTTCTCATTGCTGTTCGACTGGATGCAAGGTTAGCAAGCCGCCCCTGTACCTGCCCTGAACGCTCGGTGAACCTGCACTGAATCAAATCGACTAGGCTGTCCTGACCACTTTCGATAAGGAGACCGACCATGCGCCTGTTCCTCGCCCTCGCCCTGCTCGCCGCCAGCAGCCTGGCCAACGCCGCGATCAAGACTCAGGAGATTCCCTACCAGAGTGCCGACGGCACCAGACTGATCGGCTACTACGCCTACGACGACGCGATCAAGGGCAAGCGCCCGGGGATCGTCGTGGTGCATGAATGGTGGGGGCTGAACGACTACGCCAAACGCCGCGCCCGCGACCTCGCTGAGCTGGGCTACAGCGCTCTGGCGATCGATATGTACGGCGAAGGCAAGAACACCGAGCACCCCAAGGATGCAATGGCATTCATGCAGGCCGCGACCCAGGATGCCGCCGCCTCCAGCAAGCGCTTCGAGGCCGGGCTGAACCTGCTGAAAAAGCAGCCACAGACCGACGTGAATAAAATCGCCGCCATCGGTTACTGCTTCGGCGGCGGCGTGGTGCTCAACGCGGCGCGTCAGGGCGAGCCGCTGGCGGGCGTGGTGAGTTTCCACGGTGCACTGGCGACCAACACCCCGGCGACGCCCGGCAGTGTGAAGGCGAAAGTTCTGGTCGAGCACGGTGCGCTGGACAGCATGGTCACTCCAGACAACGTCACCGCATTCAAATCCGAGATGGACAAGGCCGGCGCCGACTACACATTCGTCAGCCTCGACGGCGCCAAGCATGGTTTCACCAATCCCGATGCCGATCGTTTGAGCCACGGTGAACACGGTGGCCCGGATATCGGCTACAACAAAGCGGCCGATGAAAAATCCTGGGCGGACATGAAAGCGTTCTTCCAGAAAATCTTTGGCTGACATTGCCCCTGTGGCGAGGGAGCTTGCTCCCGCTCGGCGGCAAAGCCGTCGCAAAAACCTGCCGATGCGGTTTACCTGACAGACCTCGTCCACAGATTTGGGGGGCTTTGCCCCCAGCGGGAGCAAGCTCCCTCGCCACAAAAGTGTGCAGCCTCTACCCAGTCGTGGCTTCAACCGGCAAAATGCCCGCCATGAATTCCAGCCCGATCCTCCCCACCTGCTGCACCGCGCTCGACGCTCACTGGCCGTTGCCCAGCGTGCTGCCCGAGACCGTCCTGCTGAGCACCCGTTTCGACCCGAAACAATTGCTCGGCGACGACTTCCAGCGCAGCGCCATCGAGCCGCCGCCGAGCATTCAGCGTTCGGTTGCCAAGCGCCAGGCAGAGTTTCTTGCCGGGCGGATTTGCGCCCGGGCGGCGTTGCAGCAACTGGAAGGCTCAAGCGTGATTCCGGCGATTGGCGAAGACCGTGCACCGGTATGGCCGGCGCACATCTGCGGCTCGATCACCCACAGCACCGGGCGTGCGGCGGCGATTGTCGCCAACAAGCAGCATTGGCGTGGCTTGGGCATGGACCTGGAAAACCTGCTCGACACCGACCGCGCCGAACGCCTGGCCGGGGAGATCCTGACGCCTGTGGAACTGCAGCGCATGGCCGCCGGTTCGAGGGAACAACTGGCGTTGCTGGTGACGCTGACGTTTTCGGTGAAAGAAAGCCTGTTCAAGGCGTTGTACCCGATTGTGCAGAAGCGCTTTTATTTCGAGCACGCCGAGGTACTGGAGTGGACAGAGCAAGGGCAGGTTCGGTTGCGTTTGCTGACTGACTTGTCTGCTGAATGGCGTAATGGCACCGAGCTGGAGGCGCAGTTTGGTGTGCAGGAGGGGCAGTTGTTGAGTCTGGTCAGCATTCCTGCCTGAAGATTTTTCAGCCTGTTCCGCCGCCTTCGCGAGCAAGCCCGCTCCCACCCTTGAAATGCATTCCCCTGTGGAAGCGGGCTTGCTCGCGAAGGCATCATCCCTGCCACCACAAAACTCAGCGGCGTTCCTGATTCCGCGGCCAACTCAGACTGAAGCAGGCCCCGCCCAGACTCTTGCTCTTGTTGATCAGCGCCCGGCCGTCATGCCAATGGATGATCCGCCGCACAATCGACAGCCCCAGCCCATGCCCGCCCGACGCACGGGTACGGCTGTCATCCAGACGCAGAAACGGCGTGAAGATGCGCTCCCACGCCACCTCCGGCACGCCCGGCCCGTCATCCTCGACATCGACCCGGCAGCGCAACTGCCCGACCTGATAACTCACCGTGACTTTCGAGCGCGCATGGCGCATCGCGTTGCTCACCAGATTCTGCAACGCCCGGTGCAGGAAGCGCGGTTCGGCCTCGACCCAGGCGCCGTCGTTATCGGTGGATGACAGGCACATTCCACGCTGCACCGTGACCCCGGCACGCAACGGCGCCAGCTCTTCGATCACCTGATTGACCAACGCATCGAGGTCGATGCGCTGAAAGGTCAGCGCCGGCGAGCCCTGCTCCAGTCGCGCGTAGGTGAGCATCTCGTCCACCAGCTTATCGAGATCCTCGATGTCGTGATCCATGCCCTCGCGGTACTTCTCCAGCGCCTGCGGGGTGGTGGCCGAGCCGATCATCTCCAGACCGAAACGCAGACGTGCCACCGGTGTACGCAGTTCGTGGGACACCGCGCGCACCAGCTCACGCTGGATTGCCAGCAACTGCTGCAAGTGCTCGGCCATGCCGTTGAACGCTGCCGCCAGCCGTCCTACCGAGTCAGCGCCCCGGGCCGGCACGCGGGTTTCCAGGCTGCCCTTGGCGATGCGCGTGGCGGCGGCTTCGAGGCCGCGCAAACGCCGTTCGAGCTGGCGCACCAACAGGTAAACGATCAGGCCAATCAGACTCAGGCCGAGCACGGCGATCAGCACCAGCCATTGCGGCGGGTACGGATTCATCTGATACAGCGGGCCGATTTCCAGCACCCACGGCGTGCCGACCATACCGGCAAACACCCGGATCGAGTCACCACCCTTGCCCAGCGCCATCACCGTGTCGCCCTCGGACACGCGACGGCTCTGGTCTTCGTCCATATCGGCCTCGTTGACCGTGACCAGTCGCAGATCAAAACCGAAGCCCTTCTCTTCCTTTAACTGCGCCAGCCGCTTGGGTTGTTCGCCCACCGGAAAACGCACCAGCTCATCGGCCAGCAGATAAATGGTCGCACGGGCCAGTTGTTCGCTGATCTGTTGTACGTCACCGGTCAGCAGCAACTGTTCCTTGTCGCTGACCAGTCGATAGACCCGCGCCGCATGCGGGCCGGTCTGCTCCACCAACGCTTGACCGCGTTGCACCCGGGTGCGCTGTGACAAGTCCAGATCAGTCTCGGAAAACTTCTTCAGCGCCAGCGGAATCCCCAGCAGCCGCTCCCACACCAACAGCGCCCGATGGCGCTCGGTTTCGTTCATCGGTTGCAGGTTGTCGGCCATCAACGAAAACGTGCCGTGGGCGAGGCGCTCGCGGTACTGCTCGCTGCGCACCTGATTGAGCAGGTGCAGCGCCAGCACGCCGAGCACCGCCACCAGAATCAGCGCCGTGCACATGCCGCCGTAGATGCGCAGGAAGATCGAGTTCACAGCACCAGGTCTACGCAGGCTTCAGGGACGAACAGATAGCCTTTGCTGCGGATAGTCTTGATCAGGCGCGGGTGGTCGGGGTCGTCGCCGATTTTCGGGCGAATGCGCGAGATACGCACATCGATCGAGCGGTCCTGGCCGTCGTAACCGATGCCCCGCAGCGCAGTAAATATCTCTTCGCGAGAGAGGATTCGCCCGGCATTCGACACCAGCAGCCAGAGCAGGTCGAATTCAGCGCTGGTCAGTTCGATGCCGCTGTCGCTGAGCCAGGCTTCGCGCAAGGCGTTGTCCACCACCAGCGGGCCGAATTGCAGGCGACGGCTTTTCTCCGCGACGGGTTCGGCTGTGTCACTGCGTCGCAGCAAGGCCTGAATCCGCGCCAGCAACAGCCGTGGACGCACCGGTTTGCACACGTAATCGTCGGCGCCGAGGTCGAGGCCCTGGATCTGGTCGGCATCGTCGGTGCGCGCGGTGAGCATCAGGATCGGCCCGTCATAACGGTCGCGCACCTTGCGGCAGATGCTCAGACCGTCTTCACCGGGCAGCATCAGGTCGAGGATCACCAGATCCGGCTGCTCCTTGATGATCCGCGCCGCCGCCAGCGCGCCGTTACCTTCAATCTCCACCTGCAATCCATTGGCTTGCAGGTATTCGCGGGTGAGTTCGGCCAGACGCTGGTCGTCCTCGACTATCAATACCTGCCAGGCTTCTTGCTCCACCAGTGACCTCTGCTTGCTGTTTTTATTAATAAGGAAGAATGCTCGGCCTGACTCAATTCCCCTGTGGGAGCGGGCTTGCTCGCGAAGACGGCGGCATGGTCAACATGGATATTGCCTGACCCACCGCTTTCGCGAGCAAGCCCGCTCCCACATTTCTCCCGTCTTTTTGTCATCTTTCGGGAGGATAAGAATGGGTAAACACTGCCCGATTGTATAAACGGCGTACAACCAGAACACAAGTCGCCAAATGCGTTCGGACAACCCGGTTTTTTGTGATAGGGTTCGCGCCCTTAAAAATCCGCTGAAGCGTTTTTCCCGAGTGAAAAACAGTGACAAACGGTCTAGCTCAGCAGGTTCGCGGCCTACACGGGAATTCCTGGTTTCTTACACAATTTACGCACAGGCTTATCCACAGTTAGTACGTTGCAAGCCCCCTCGAAACGCATTATCTTGTAGCACGGCGCAAGGAGAGACCCTACATATAGGGTTTTCCGCTCAAACGCCCAACCACATTTCGGACCTGAAACTCAAGCGCTTTATTGCCGGTTTCCGGTTAAACCAAGCAAGTTTTTCAAAGCCCAAACCGCACTTGCGGATGGCACCGTTTTTTAGGTTGGAAACGACCGGAACGGTACGGGTGTTGCAGTCATGACTGTCACCCTGGAAGGAATCCGGCTCGAGCCCTGGCTCGCAGCCAAAAACTTCGGCAAGGATGCGGCGTCATTAGCCTTTTTCCTACTGGTCCGAAGTTGTTATGCCCGACGCCCGTCGGTTGTAGTGCTTCGGACCAGAACGGTGAGCACCATGATGGTGCCCAAACAAACATAGAGAATGTGGAGATCACCCCCCATGCAAACCGACACAACTCGCGAGAACCCGCAGGGCACCTTGCCGCAGGCCGCCGATTCGAATTCGGATCTGGCCGCCACCGCGCCTGGTCAACTGCGCGTGATCAAGCGTAATGGCACTGTCGTTCCTTACACCGATGACAAGATCACCGTCGCTATCACCAAAGCGTTTCTCGCAGTTGAGGGCGGCACCGCTGCCGCTTCGTCGCGAATCCACGACACCGTTGCCCGTCTGACCGAACAAGTCACCGCGACCTTCAAGCGTCGCATGCCGTCGGGCGGCACCATCCACATCGAAGAAATCCAGGACCAGGTCGAACTGGCCCTGATGCGTGCCGGCGAGCAGAAAGTCGCTCGTGACTACGTGATCTACCGTGACGGCCGTTCGAAAGAACGCGCTGCCCACGCTCCGGTCGAAGCTGCGGTCGACGCGCACCCGTCGATCCGTATCACCCGCGCCGACGGCAGCCTCGCGCCGCTGGACATGGGCCGCCTGAACACCATCGTCACCGAGGCCTGCGAAGGCCTGGCTGAAGTCGATGGCGACCTGATCCAGCGCGAAACCCTGAAGAACCTGTACGACGGCGTGGCCCTGAACGACGTCAACACCGCACTGGTAATGACCGCGCGTACCCTGGTTGAACGTGAGCCGAACTACTCGTTCGTGACCGCGCGCCTGCTGATGGACACCCTGCGTGCCGAAGGCCTGGGCTTCCTGGGTGTGGCCGAAAGCGCCACTCACCACGAAATGGCCGAGCTGTACGCCAAGGCGCTGCCAGCCTACGTTGCCAAAGGTATCGAGTTCGAACTGCTGAACCCTGTGCTGGCCACCTTCGACCTGGAAAAACTGGGCAAGGCGATCAACCACGAGCGTGATCAGCAATTCACCTACCTGGGCCT
This sequence comes from Pseudomonas sp. MWU16-30322, assembly GCF_020515535.1. Taxonomy (NCBI): domain Bacteria; kingdom Pseudomonadati; phylum Pseudomonadota; class Gammaproteobacteria; order Pseudomonadales; family Pseudomonadaceae; genus Pseudomonas; species Pseudomonas sp. MWU16-30322. Next base: position 366,720 of record NZ_JAIWYL010000002.1, on the reverse strand, counting down.
GCAGACCCTGTACGACCGTTACTTCATCCACAAGGATGGCGTGCGTTTCGAACTGCCGCAGATCTTCTTCATGCGCGTGGCCATGGGCCTGGCAATCGAAGAGAAGCAGAAAGAAGACCGTGCGATCGAGTTCTACAACCTGCTGTCGTCCTTCGACTACATGGCGTCGACTCCGACCCTGTTCAACGCCGGCACCCTGCGTCCACAGCTGTCGAGCTGCTACCTGACCACCGTTCCGGACGACCTGTCGGGCATCTACCACGCGATCCACGACAACGCCATGCTGTCGAAATTCGCTGGCGGCCTGGGCAACGACTGGACCCCGGTTCGTGCACTGGGCTCGTACATCAAGGGCACCAACGGCAAGTCGCAAGGCGTGGTGCCGTTCCTGAAAGTGGTGAACGACACCGCCGTAGCCGTTAACCAGGGTGGCAAGCGCAAAGGCGCTGTGTGTGCCTACCTGGAAACCTGGCACATGGACATCGAAGAGTTCATCGAGCTGCGCAAGAACACCGGTGATGATCGTCGTCGTACCCACGACATGAACACCGCCAACTGGATCCCTGACCTGTTCATGAAGCGCGTCTTCGATGACGGCAAGTGGACCCTGTTCTCGCCATCCGAAGTTCCGGACCTGCACGACCTGACCGGTAAAGCCTTCGAAGAGCGCTACGAGTACTACGAAGCCCTGACCGAGTACCCGGGCAAGGTCAAGCTGTTCAAGACCATCCAGGCCAAAGACCTGTGGCGCAAAATGCTCTCCATGCTGTTCGAAACCGGCCACCCATGGCTGACGTTCAAAGACCCGTGCAACCTGCGTAGCCCGCAGCAGCACGTCGGCGTGGTTCACAGCTCGAACCTGTGCACCGAGATCACCTTGAACACCAACAAGGACGAGATCGCCGTTTGCAACCTGGGCTCGATCAACCTGCCGAACCACATCGTCGACGGCAAGCTGGACACCGCCAAGCTGCAACGCACCGTGAACACTGCCGTGCGCATGCTCGACAACGTGATCGACATCAACTACTACTCGGTGCCGCAAGCGAAGAACTCCAACTTCCGCCACCGTCCGGTCGGTCTCGGCATCATGGGCTTCCAGGACGCGCTGTACCTGCAGCACATCCCTTACGGTTCCGACGCTGCCGTCGAGTTCGCCGACAAGTCGATGGAAGCGGTCAGCTACTACGCGATCCAGGCGTCCTGCGACCTGGCAGACGAGCGTGGTGCTTACGAGACCTTCAACGGTTCGCTGTGGTCCAAAGGCATCCTGCCACTGGATTCGCAACAGATCCTGATCGAGCAACGTGGCCAGAAGTACATCGACGTTGACCTGAACGAAACCCTGGACTGGGCACCGGTTCGCGCCCGTGTTCAGAAAGGCATTCGTAACTCCAACATCATGGCCATCGCACCGACCGCAACCATCGCCAACATCACCGGCGTATCGCAGTCGATCGAACCGACCTACCAGAACCTGTATGTGAAATCGAACCTGTCGGGCGAATTCACCGTGATCAACCCGTACCTGGTTCGCGACCTCAAGGCTCGCGGTCTGTGGGACTCGGTCATGATCAACGACCTGAAGTACTACGACGGTTCGGTGCAGCAGATCGAGCGCATCCCGCAAGAACTCAAAGAGCTCTACGCGACCGCGTTTGAAGTGGACACCAAGTGGATCGTTGACGCCGCCAGCCGTCGTCAGAAGTGGATCGACCAGGCTCAGTCGCTGAACCTGTACATCGCCGGCGCCTCGGGCAAGAAGCTCGACGTGACCTACCGCATGGCCTGGTACCGTGGTCTGAAAACCACTTACTACCTCCGTGCCCTGGCCGCGACCAGCACCGAGAAGTCCACCATCAACACCGGCAAGCTGAACGCTGTTTCCAGCGGCGGCAACCACGGCGACGATTCGGTTCTGGCAGCTCCGGCAGGTCCGGCTCCAGTGCCAAAGGCTTGCGCGATCGACGAGCCGGATTGCGAAGCTTGCCAATAAGCTGAGCTGAATCAGGCGTTGCGAGACGCCTGATTCTTCCAGGCAAAAGAAAACCCCCGACAGACTTCTGGTTTGTCGGGGGTTTTCTTTTGCCCGCCATTTACCTGTAGGAGCTGTCGAGAGCAACGAGGCTGCGATCTTTTGATCTTCAGTGCTGCTGCCATAGATCAAAAGATCGCAGCCTTCGGCAGCTCCTACAGTGATTACATGAATCTGACGGAGATTAGTTGGCTCGCGGGCCGCCATCGCCAGCAGGCTGGATTCCACAGAAGAGCAAAAGCCAAGCGCATGCTTTTCACCACTTAATGGCCGAGTGTCAGCTCGCCGAAAGCTTTTGATTTTGCCGTACCGGCCCCGTCGGCAGGCTGAGTGGAGGGATTTATCCGGGGGTGGGAGCGAAGCGACCGTTTGGCGAAGCCAAACACATCGAGAGGAGGTGCAGCGAAGCAAACCGTAGGCGATGCCCCCGGATGAATCCCGCAGCGAAGGAACCCGAGCCTAAGCGAGGGCCGAACGCTGGGGCCAAGCCTTTTGGTTACTTTTTGGCGTCTGAAAAAGTGACTCGCCGTAAGGGCGAAACAGCCAGCCGCAGCACCCAAAGAACCGGATATTCACCCAATCAAAACAGCTGCCACCCAATAGCCGCCCACAAAAAAGCCCCTCAAAAAGAGGGGCTCTTGCACAACCAGAAACCGCAATCAGGTCATCTGAATGATGGTCTGCATGATAGTGCTCTGGGTCGAAATGGTCTTGGCGTTCGCCTGATAGTTGCTCTGGCCCTTGATCAGATCCACCAGCTCGTTGGTCAGGTTAACGTTGGACTCTTCCAGCGAGTTGGACGCGATCGAACCCAGCGTACCGGTTTCCGGCGCATCGTAGCCCGGGATACCCGAGGCGAACGTCTCTTTCCAACTGGTACCGCCGACAGCCTGCAGGCCTTGTTCGTTGGTGAAGCTGGCCAGCGCGACCTGGCCGATGGCCTTGCTCTGGTTGTTGCTGAAGTTGGCGAACAGCGTACCGGTACCGTCGATGGTCAGGTTGGTGATCTGGCCAGTGGCGTAACCATCCTGAGTCGGGATCGAACGCGCGGTATCAGCGTTGAACTGAGTGGTCTTGGCCATGGAAATGGTCACGCCATTGGTGTTGGCAGACGCGCCGTTTGGCGTGAAGGTGCCGTTGGTCACGGTACCCGGTACCCAGCCGGTCAGCTTCAAGTCGCTGCTGATGATCGGCTTGGTCGCATCCGCCGGGTTAGGCGTGCTGACCTGAGTGAGATTGCCCGAACTGTCGAACGTCAGTGTCGAAGCAGTCGGGGCGGTCTTGGTTGGATCGCTGCCGGTTGCATCCGGATTGCGCCCGTCCACCAGGGTGTAGACCTTCCAGGTGTTTTGACCGGTTTTCACCATGTACTGATCCATGACGTGCGAGTTGCCCTGAGAGTCATAGATCGGTGTGCTGAACGACTTGGTGTAGGTTTCGAGTTTCGCCGGGTCGAACTTGCCTGCTGCCGCTGTGTCGTCGATCACTGGTGCCGACGAGTTCAGGTTGATGCTCGAAGTCACCAGCGAAGTCGATTTTGGCGCCAGGTTCGAAGTGTCGATCTTCAGGTCGGTCAACACGCCGTTGATGATCTTGCCGTTGGCATCCACACCATAACCTTGCAGGCGCGAGGTGTAGTCGGTGTTGGTGATGAAGCCGTTATTATCGACCTTGAACGTACCGGCACGGGTGTAGGTGATCGCGCCGTTGTTGCTCATGGTGAAGAAACCGGAACCGTTGATACCCATGTCCAGCACGTTACCGGTGTTGTTGATGTCACCCTGGGTGAACTGCTGGGACACGTTGGCCAGGCGCACACCGTTGCCGATGACCTTGCTGCCGCTACCCAGACGAGTGGCCGAGTAGACGTCTTCGAATTCTGCACGGGACGATTTGAAACCGGCGGTCGCGACGTTGGCGATGTTGTTGCCGGTCACGTCCAGTTGTTTGTTGGCTGCATAGAGACCGCTAAGGCCGATATTGAAAGACATATTCCACTCCTTTGTGCCGGTTAGTCGGCTCTATATACCAATGGTTTGTACTTTGGACAGGGCGACGGTGCCCTTGCCGGACAGGTTGAGCATCAGCTCGCCACCGGTCTGGCTGATGGTCACACTGTTGACCGTGGCTGGCAGATAGGTCGCCATATCGGTCGAGGTGCCATTGATCGATGCGTTGGCCTTGACGGTGTAGGTACCGGTCTTGACCAGATTGCCGTCCTTGTCCTTGCCGTCCCAGGTGAAGCTCGCGCTGCCTGCGGCGCGACTGCCCAGATCGATGGTGCGAACGACCGTGCCGCTGCTGTCGGTAATGCTGACGGTGCCGCCGGCAATCGACGACGGAACGGTGACCGAACCGGTCATGCCTTTGCTCGGGTCGTCCAATTGAACGGTGTTGGTCTGCACGATCACGTTGCGGCCCACCAGCGACGACGCCTGAAGGGCCTGCGAGGAGTTGTAGTTGCCGGCCAGCGAGCTGACGGTGCTGTTAAGCGTGGTGATGCCTTCCAGACTGCTGAACTGCGCCAACTGCGCAACGAACGCGCTGTTGTCCTGCGGGTCGAGCGGGTTCTGGTTTTTCAGCTGGGTGACCAGCAATTGCAGGAACGCATCCTTGCCCAGCGCCTGACCGCCGGTGGAACTGTTAGTTGCAGAAGCAATGCCATCGGCGGTCGAACTGGTCTTTTTCGACGAGTTCGCCAGGATGTCATTCATGCTCAAGCTGCTGGTGGTATCGGAAACACTCATGGCCGTCGCCCCTTATTACTGACCGAGGGTCAGCACCTTCTGCATCATGGTTTTGGCGGTGTTCATCATTTCGGCGTTGGTCTGGAACGACCGGCTCGCGGAAATCATGTCAGCCATTTCTTCCACCACGTTGACGTTCGGGTAGTAGACGTAGCCCTTGGCGTCAGCTGCCGGATGGTTCGGCTCGTAGCGCGCTTCGAGGTTGCTCTGGTCTTCGACCACGCCAAGCACCTGTACGCCCTGCCCTGCAGCGTCCTGGCTCTGGAACAGCGAGTTGCTGCCACTGTTCTGGCCGCCCTGGAACATGGTGGCGAACACCGGGTGACGGGCACGGTAGGTCTGGTCGATGCTCGATGAGACGGTTTCGGCGTTGGCGATGTTCGAAGCCACGGTGTTCAGACGCGTGGTTTGTGCGCTCATGCCGCTGCCGGCAATGTTGAAAACGCTGGACAGGGACATGGATTACTCTCCGCGCAGGGCTGACACCAGCCCTTTGAATTTGCTGTTGAGCAGAGTGAAGCTGGCCTGGAAGCCGACCGCGTTTTCCGCGTAGTTCGACTGCTCAAGCTGAGCATCAACGGTGTTCTGGTCGATCGAAGGCTGCATCGGCGTGCGATACATCAGCGACTCGTCGCCATTGCCCACGCCTTCAGCTTCGATGTGACGGCTGTTGGTCATGTTCAGGGCGATGGTGCCGTTGGCGTTCTTCTGGGTCTGTGCTTCAAGCACTTTGGAGAAGTCCAGATCCCGAGCCTTGTAGTTCGGGGTATCGGCGTTGGCGATGTTGTTGGCCAACACTTCGGCGCGCTGGGCGCGGAAGCCCAATGCCTTTTCGTGAATGCCGAGCGCTTTATCGAAGCTGATGCTCATGTCGGGAACCTTCGGGTGACCGGTTTTTCGTACCTGAGCTTTAGCAAGCCGCGTGCCAATGCGAGAAACCCCCGAAAACCGGGGCCTTGCGGGGCATTGGCAAAGCGGCAATGCCAGAAAAGCGGCAAACGGCTTCCGCTGGCTGCCGCTTTTCTGCCGCTTGCCCGCGTTCTATCAGCCAACACTGAACCCTGTGGGAGCGAGCCTGCTCGCGAAGGCGGTGTGTCAGTCACCTATTATTCTGAATGAGAAACCGCTTTCGCGAGCAGGCTCGCTCCCACAGGGTTTCGGGGTGGATCCGGACCTAAAACCAGGCATAAAAAAAGGGAGGCCTTTGCGGGCCTCCCGTTTTTTTTATGTTGCCGATGCAATCACTTCGCCTGGTAAATGATCCCCGGGCTGCACTGGACCATCTGGTAATGATCCGGCAAACCGTTCAGCGCTTCGGAAGCGCCGAGGAACAGATACCCGCCCGGCTTCAGCGTGCTGTGAATGCGCAACAGGATGTCTTTCTTCACCTCGGCGGAGAAGTAGATCAGCACGTTGCGGCAAAACACGATGTCGAACTTGCCAAGACTCGCATAGCTGTCGAGCAGGTTGAACGAGCGGAACTCCACGCGATTCTTGATCGGCGCCTTGACTGCCCAGCGCCCCGGCCCTTTCGGGTCGAAGTAGCGCTGCAGACGATCGGCGGACAAACCGCGACCGATCGCCAGACTGTCGTACTCGCCGGTCTTGCAGTTGTTCAGCATGCTGCCGGACAGGTCGGTGGCAACGATCTGCACACCCATCTTCAACTGACCGAGGTTGCTGCGCTCGAACTCATCGATCGACATCGACAGCGAATACGGTTCCTGACCGGACGAGCACGCCGCCGACCAGATCCGCAGACGCTGGTTGGGACTGGCCTTGATCGCCTCGGGCAGCACCTTGTTCTTCAAGACTTCAAACGGATAGGTGTCACGAAACCACAGGGTTTCGTTGGTCGTCATGGCATCGACCACCTGCTCGCGCAAACCGCTGCGCGGCTGGGTCTGGATGCGCTGTACCAGCTCACCCAGGGACTTGATGCCTTGCTGCTCCATCAGTTTGTTGAGACGGCTCGAGACCAGGTACTGCTTGTTTTCACCGAGCAAAATGCCACAGGCTTTTTCCAGGAAGACCCGGAACTGTTCGAAATCCAAATTACCCGTAGACAATGATGCCGCCTCTTAAATCGTGTTGACCGCCAGGGGCAGAAGGCCCCTAGCTGATATCTGCTGCTTTGATCCGGTCGACTACCCGGGATGCCAGGTCATCAGGACGGAATTTGGCCAGGAAGTCATCGGCACCGACTTTCTTGACCATCGCCTGATTGAAAACCCCCGACAACGAAGTATGCAGGATGATATGAAGCTTTTGCATGCGCGGGTCGCTGCGAATCTCCGCCGTCAGGGTGTACCCGTCCATCTCCGGCATCTCGATGTCGGAAATCATCATCAGGAACTCTTCTTCCGGCTTCTTGCCCTCATCGACCAGCTTGCGCAGGTAATCCAGCGCCTGCTTGCCGTCGTTCAGCGCCACCACTTCGACACCGACCGTCTGCAGGCAACGCGTGACCTGCTTGCGCGCCACCGACGAGTCATCGACCGTCAATACCCGCAGCGACAACGCCTTGCTCTGGGTCTCGACATCGACCACACCGACCGAAATCGCCTCGGGGGTCGGCGCGACTTCCGCCAGCACCTTCTCGACGTCGATGATTTCGACTAACTGATTGTCGACTCGAGTCACAGCGGTCAGGTAATGATCGCGCCCCGTGCCCTTGGGCGGCGGATGGATCTCTTCCCAGTTCATGTTGACGATGCGCTCCACCGAGCGGACCAGGAAACCCTGGGTCTTGGTGTTGTACTCCGTGATGATCACGAACGGATTTTTCTTGTCTTTCAACGCCCCGGAACCGGTCGCCATTGCCAGATCAAGGATCGGAATGGTCGCCCCCCGGATATTCGCCACCCCGCACACGACAGGACTGGACTTGGGCATCAACGTCAGCGACGGGCATTGCAGCACTTCCCGCACCTTGAACACGTTGATCCCGTAGAGCTGTTGACCGTCGAGACGGAACAACAACAGCTCCAGGCGATTCTGCCCTACCAGTTGCGTGCGCTGGTTCACCGAATCCATTACACCAGCCATGCCCAGACTCCTACACCAACGCCAAGTGTTGTTGCGACGCACATTCATTGCTAAACGGCACGGCGCTTGCTTTTTAACTCGTATGAACGCTCAAACGACATTTTTCCGACGCCTGACCTCCCGCACCCGCAAAGCGTTGTGCGCGACGTCTGCCGTCTGCTTGTTTTTCGCTGGCAGCCCTGCCGGTGCTGATACGGTTACCTTGCCTGACATGCTTATCGGCGTCACTCAGGGCTTTCTTGAGTTCACCGTAGAAGACTATCTGGCTACCAGTCAAACCGAAGGCCGCTACGAAATCGAGGTCAACCAGCTCGATCCACGTATGCGCATGCCTATGTGCGACAAGGAATTGACAGCGTCGCTGGAGAGTCCGGCACGTCCGCTGGGCCGGGTCACGGTCAAGGTCCGTTGCGAGGGAAGCTCGCCCTGGACGGTGTTCGTGCCCGCTCAAGTCCGCCTGTTTCGCGAGATTGTCACCACCACCCGACCGCTCAAACGCGCCGGGATTATCGAGCCGCAGGACGTGACCTTGCGTGAACGCGACGTCAGCCAGATCAATCAGGGTTTCCTGACGTCGGTGGATGAAGCCATCGGGCAAAAATTAACCCGACCAACGGTCGCCGATCAGGTCATTACTCTGGTGCATCTGGAACAGGCTGAAGTGGTGCGCAAGGGCGATCAGGTGGTCATCATCGCCCGCAGCGGTACGCTCGCCGTACGCATGCCCGGCGAAGCCTTGGCCAATGGCGGTCTGAAGGAACAGATCCGGGTGAAAAACCTGAACTCCAACCGGGTGATCAAGGCGCAGGTCATCGCGCCGGGCCAAGTGGAAGTGGCCATGTAAAACGCTCACGCAGAAAACTGGCGCCGGCCTCGACGCTTCCCTAAACTGTGCCGAAGCAGGACACGCTTCGACGCATGCAGCTCATTGCAAATGAGCCTAAAGTTTTCCAGGGGATGGCCGAGAACATGGCAAGCGTCCAAATTCCCAGAGGTTTTTAACATGGTCATCGATTTCAGCCGTTTGAACAGCTCCTCGTCACTTACGGGCAGTACACGTACCAGCAACGCCAAGGAAACCGCCGATACCGGCACCTCCGCGCCGCTGAATACCCCGGCCGAAACGGCCAGTACCGTAAAAAGCGGGGAATCGGTACACCTCAGCAATGAGGCTCAACAGTTGCAGAAGGTCACTGACAAGCTGCGCGATCAGCCTGCCGTCGACAAAGCCCGAGTGGCCGAGTTGAAAGCAGCGATTGCCGATGGCAGCTATAAAGTCGACAGCAACCGTGTAGCCAGCAAACTGCTCAACTTCGAAGCCCAGCGCTAGGCTTTTGCCGGCGCCAGGCTTTTGGACGCTTAGAACCCAAGGCCAGCCATGCACGACACTAATTTATTGCAACTGATCACCGACGACTTTGCTCCAGCTCAACAATTGCTGGAGTTATTGCAAACCGAGTCCCTCGCCTTGCACGGTCGCGACATGCCCTTGCTCGAAGATATTCTGGCGCGCAAACAGGCATTGATCATTCTGCTTGAACAGCATGGCCGCAAGCGCAGCGAAATCCTCGCCAGCCTCAACCTGCCGCTTGATCGTCAGGGCCTGGAGCAACTGGCCAGCCAGTCGAGCATTGGCGACCAGTTGCTGGCCCAGAGCGATGTGTTGACCGACCTGATTGCCCAGTGCCAGGCGGCCAATGTCAAAAACGGTCAGTCGATCCAGATTCAGCAGGCCGCCACGGCCAATCAGCTGAAAATCCTCACCGGGGGCGAGCCACCAGCGTTGTATGACGCCACAGGCACTTTCGCCAAGCCCACCAAGCCGCGTACGCTCAGCCAGGCGTGAGCCATTCGATGTGCCTGCACTATCAACCCGCGAAACATGCTGGCAAAATGCTGGCTAGTCGTAGTCAAATTTTGTCTGGAGATTGAGAAAACGTGCCAAACGCCCTAAGCGCGGATGATACTCCGCAGCCACCAAAGGTGCTGACCACGCCCCTGGAAATCTCCAGCAACCTGCGCCAGCTGCAAGAAAGCCACGATCCGCTGATCATCACCTTTCACGAGCGCAGTCAGCGCTTCCAGAGCTACCTGATCAAAGTTGACCGGGAAACCGCGACGATTGCACTGGACGAGATGATCCCGCGCGATGGCGAGCGTTTTCTGCTGGCCGGCGAACCGTTCAAGGTCGAAGGCTTCCACGAAGGCGTGCGCATCGCCTGGGAATGCAACGGCACGCTGAACATTGAAGAATCCGAAGGCGACCGCTTCTACACCGGCGAACTGCCGACCGAAGTGGTTTACCACCAGCGCCGCAACGCTTTTCGCGCGGCCCTGAAACTGACCGATCTGGTCAGCGTTGAACTCGGCGGCGAAAAGCTCAAGGCACCGATCAACGGTAAACTGCTGGATATTTCCGCCACCGGTTGCAAACTGCGCTTTGAAGGCGACATCACCGACCGCCTGCAACTGGGCCAGGTTTATGACCGCATGATCGCCACCCCGCTGTTCGGCAATCAGCCGACTTCGGTCGAATTGCGTTATCTGCACTTCGAAGAAAAGCTCAACATCACCTTCGCCGGCCTGCGTTTCCACAACATCAGTGGTCAGGCGGCGCGCAACGTCGAGCGCTTCGTTTATCAACTGCAGCGTGAAGCACGCCGGTTCGATAAAGACGATCTGTGATTCGTACAGGCAAATAGAAAGGGCAGCCCCTCGCGGGACTGCCCTTTTTTATGCCAAAAATCTTTCTGCCAGCAACGGACACCTGTGGCGAGGGAGCTTGCTCCCGCTGGGGCGCGAAGCGCCCCCACCCTTTATCTGGCAAGCGGGGCCTGCTGCGCAGTCCAGCGGGAGCAAGCTCCCTCGCCACAGTTACAGTGTCTGCCTCTGAACAGCCTTACCCTAACTCGATTCAGGGTCTGGCCCCACTGATGTCCGGTGTCGGTTTATCGCTGCCCTCAGCCGCATCACTTTCCACCGCTGCTTCAGGCTGAACCTCGGGCTCCGGCTCCGGCGTAACCGTGGTCTGCATCTGCTCCTGCACCACCTGCTCATCCACTCGCGGATCGAGTGCTGCCACCAGCGGCGAACTCGACATGCTGTCCGGCATCGCCACGTGATGCAGCGGTGCGTCGTCGACCTGATGCAGATTGGTCACGGCTTTCGGGCGAATGCGCCAGACCAGCACCAGTGCAAAGAAGCTGAAGAACGCGTACAGACTCTGACTGCCGAACAACTTCATCAGCACACCCGCCAGCAGCGGGCCGATACTCGCGCCGACACCGTAGGTCACCAGCAACATCGCCGTCAGCGACACCCGGCGATCGCCCTCGACGTGGTCGTTGGAGAACGCCACCGCCAGCGGATACAGGCAGAACTGCACCAGCGAGCAGAGGAAGCCAACCACAAACAGCACCTCCAGCGGCACCTGCGGCAGGATCGCCAACGGCAACGCCGCCACCGCCAGGAACCCGGCAAAGCAACGGATCAGCAGCGCCCGGTCATAACGGTCGGACAACCAGCCCAACGGCCACTGCACCAGCAGCCCGGCAAAAATGCAGCTACCCATGAACAGACCAACCTGCTCGGTCGACAGCCCCTGCTGCGACGCATACAGCGGCGCCAGACCGTAGAACGAGCCGATGATCAGACCGGCCCCCAGCACCGTGCTCAACGACTGCGGCACCCGCTTGATAAAGAAGCGCGGCTCCATCGGTGCCGGATGCAGTGGCGCCGGGTGGATCCGTCGAGTCAGCGCCACCGGCACCAGACACAAGGCAAAACACAGCGCGACCAGCATCAGCAGCTCCAGGCCGAGGCCCGGGTGCATGACCAGAATCAGCTGACCCAGCACCAGCCCCAGATACGAAGCGATCATGTAACCGCTGAACACCAGCCCGCGCTGGTTGGCGTCGGCCTGCTCGTTGAGCCAGCTCTCGATCACCATGTATTGGCACATCATGCCCAGACCGACGATGGTCCGCAGCACCAGCCATGCCGGCAGCCAGTCGACCAGACCATGTCCGAGCACCGCCGCGCCGACGATCCCGGCACACGCCGAATAAGCCCGAATGTGCCCGACCCTGGCGATCAGTCGGTGACCAATCTTGCCGCCCAGCACCAGGCCGAAATAGTTGGCCGCCATCAGCGCACCAACCCACAGCCCATCGACATGGTCAGCGGCCAGGCGCAAAGCCAGGTATGTAGATAGAAGGCCCGAGCCGATCAACATCATCAGCGAGGCGAAATACAGCGCTCGAAAGGATTTCCAGATTTGGCGCATCGGCGTTCCGAGCGGCTCCTTGCAGTAAGTATCGGGCTATCCAAACGATAGCCCGATGACGACAGTTCGTCAGGCCTGGGCTGCTAGAACACGCCGTTCCCAGGGAGTGATTTCATCAAAGAAGCTGGTCAACTCCATGGTCTTCGAAGCGATGTAGCCTTCGATGAACTCCTGTCCGAACAGTTCCCTGGCCAATTGGCTACGTTTCAGACGCTCGAGCGCGGCATGCAAGGTACACGGCAACGAAAGATTGTCCGGCACTTCGAATTCGCCCTGAATCGCAGCGCTCGGCTCCAGCTCATGCTCGATACCATGCAAGCCGGCGGCCAGGCTCGCGGCAATCGCCAGATACGGATTGGCATCGGCGCCAGGCAAACGGTTCTCGACCCGCCGGGCCACCGGCGAACTGGCCGGAATCCGCAGTCCTGCCGCGCGATTGTCGTGGGACCAGCAGGCATTGTTCGGCGAAGCATACGGGTGACACAGACGCTGATAGGAGTTCACGTTCGGTGCAAACAGTGCGGTGAAATCCGCCATGCCCGCCTGCTGCCCGCCGATGAAATGGCGGAACATTGCGGTCGGCTGGCCGTTCTCGTCGCTGAACACGTTGTTGCCAGTGGCGATCTCGACGATGCTCTGGTGAATGTGCATCGAACTACCGGGCGTGTGTGCCAGCGGCTTGGCCATGCACACCACGCTCAGACCATGCTTGAGCGCGACTTCCTTGAGCAGGTGTTTGAACAGGAAAGTCTGGTCGGCCAGCAACAGCGGATCACCGTGCAGCAAGTTGATCTCGAACTGGCTGACGCCCATTTCATGCATGAAGGTATCGCGTGGCAGACCGAGGGCCGCCATGCATTTATAGACTTCGCTGAAAAACGGCCGCAGACCATTGTTGGAACTGACGCTGAACGCCGACTGACCATCCTCGCGGCGTCCATCCAGGCCTACCGGCGGACGGAACGGCTGAGTCGGATCGGTGTTCGGGGCGAAGACAAAAAATTCCAGCTCGGTCGCCACCACCGGCGCCAGACCGCGCGCAGCGTAACGGGCGATGACTTTTTTGAGTTGACCGCGGGTCGACAGATTGGAGCTTTCGCCGCTCAGTTCGTCGGCATCGCAGATGGCCAGGGCACGTGGCTCGTCGCTCCATGGCAGAGGATGAATCATGCTCGGCTCGGCCACCAGTGCCAGGTCGCCGTCATCGCTGCCGTAAAACCGCGCCGGCGGATAACCGCCCATGATGCATTGCAGCAGCACCCCCCGTGCCATCTGCAAACGCCGCCCTTCGAGGAAACCCTCGGCGGTCATCACTTTGCCGCGCGGCACGCCGTTCAAATCCGGCGTGACACATTCAATCTCATCAATGCCGGTCAGTCGCTGCGCGAGTGAACGCTGGCCATCGGTTGTCATGACGCAATCCTTGTTATTGTGCGAGCCGCGAACGGCGACCCGTACAAAATAGGCTCCGGCTGTTCGGAATATCAAGCAGCGTCAAACAAAAACCCTGGTCACGGCAGATAAAGGCTGAACACCCCGCCACCCAGTGCTCCGCCATTGCGAATTTCGGTGTGCCCGACCACGCCATTGCGCTGATGCAACGCGGCAATCCGGTTGGCGAAATACAGACCCAACCCGGTGCTGCCACTGCTGTGATTGATGCCCTGCACGTAATCGGCCTGCCGCTCGAGCATCTCGGCCGGGTAACCGTCGCCGTCATCGTTGATGCTCAACACCAGTTGCCCGGCCTCATCGCTGACGGTAATCAGCAGCGACTCGCGGGCGTAACGAATCGCGTTGTTGATGCAGTTGCCCAACACCGAGGCAACCAACTCGCGATCGAAGAAACCCAACGGGCTCAGCGGATCGACTTCATAGGTGGCGATGATCCCGCGACTGGCGAACACCTCTTGGTGCGATGCCAGTTGCGCCTCGATGAAATCATCAAGTTCGTGATACGCCGGTTGCAGCGGCATCTGGTTGACGCCGAGCTTGTACAGCCCGAGCAACTGCACCAGCATGCCGTTGAGGTGGGCGAACTCGAAATCGATCACACCCTGCTCCGCCCCACCGCGCTGCCCTTCGGGCAACCGCGCCAGCCACTGGCTGTGGGCCTGCATCAGCATCGCCAGCGAGTTTTTCATATCGTGAACGGTGGAGGCGATCACCGTGGAGAAATCCAGCGCCTGCTCGTCTTGGTTCATTCGCCAAACGCCTTGCTTTTCAGCTTCTGATAACGCGCATAACGCGCGTCGGTGTCGGGCATCAGGCCGACCATTTTCAGGCAGGCCCGACATTCTTCCAGCTCCGCCGACGGCACACTGGTGTCGGTGCCGTGCAGCAGCGACTGGGCCATGTTCAGCGCGATACTGATGTTCTTCGGTTGCATCTTCAGTGCCTTGCGGAACACCTCGCGGGCCTCCACCAGATTGCCGGTCTTGTACACGCGCACGCCCTGACGGTTGAGGTCGGCGGCGGCGTTGCTCGAACTGAGAATAGTCGGGTCATCGGTGAGCTTGGCGATGTCTTTCATCACCGCCGGATCGTCGCCGTAAATCTCCGCACAGCTCTTGAGCATCGAAGTGCCCGCCTCGGCCTGACCGAGCATCTGCAACTGCTTGGCGACCAGCAACGCCGCCTCGGGACTCATGAACTGCTCCATGCCGTCGAGGCGCATCAGCGCTTGTTCGGTGAGCTTGTCGGCGGTCTCGGCATCGTTGAGCAGCAGACTGGTAGCCTTCATCAGGCGCGCACGAATCTGCAGGCCCGGGTCAGACGGGTTCTCTTTGGCGACGGCGCTGAGCGTGGTGTTGATCTCCAGCCGCGTGCGCGTGTCGAGACCGCGCTCACTGCCCTTGCTGATCAAGGCATGGGCCAGACCGAGGTTGCTTTCCGGGTCCTTGAACCGCGACTGCGCGCCCTGCGCTACAGCCTGGCGATACGCCCGGGACGCGGTATCAAAGTCCTCGTTGGCCATCGCCAGTTTGCCGAGCAACGCCTGCCGGCGCACCGCCAGCGGCGACAAACGAATGGCCTCCTCCAGCACCCGCTGCGCGCCTTTGGTATCGCCCTCGGCGACCAGCACATCGGCCATGCCGTCATACAGCGCCGGCATCATCGGGAACACCTTGAGCGCTTTTTCGTAGACACCCTTGGCCTGCGCCACTTGCCCACGCTTGAACAACAACTTGCCCAGCCCGGCAAACGCCCACGGCAACGGCCGGTCAGCGATGATGCTGTCGTAAAGGCGTTCAAGGGCTTCGTTCTGATTCATGTCACGCAGCGCATCGGCGCGATAACGCAGGCACAGCGGCGAATAACGGATGTCCTGCTTGCATAGCGCAATGCAGGCATTGAGCACCTCGACCGGTTTACCGCGATCAAGGGCTTGCAGAATCGGTTTGAGCAACGTCTTGCGCTGCTCCAGACGCTCCAGGCGCTGCGCCAGGCCGGAGCGGTTGAACGGCTTGGTCAGGTAGGCATCCGGCTCATGCTCCAGGGCACTGAGCACCATCGCCTGACTGGTCTCGGCCGTCACCATGACAAACACCGCTTCATGGCTGATGAGCTTTTCCGACATCAGGTCTTCCAGCACCTGCTGGCCGTTCTTCTTGCCGTCACCGAGGTGGAAATCCTGCAAGATGAAGTCATAAGACTTCTGCGCACACATCTTCAGCGCCTGCTCGCCGGTATCGGCGGTATCCACGTCCTTGACCCCCAGCTCGCGCAGCATCGAGCGTACGGAACTGCGGAAATCCGAGAAATCATCGACGATCAGAAAACTCTTTTGGTGATACGACAGCATCGAGGATTTCCAGGCAATTGAAGTAGGTGAACCGGGGGCGTTTTCACAGGCGCGCAGATGATAGCTGGAGGTCAAATGCTATCAAGCGATTTCGCGCGAGTCTGAGGTCGCCGAATGAGTTATCGGCAAGGAGTGGGGTTCTCTGAAGTGGAGGGGTTCAAGATTCCTTGGGCAGCGATTACCCTGCGCGCCGAGTCATCTTTTCACTACAGGGTTTATCTCGTGTACATCAAAGGACGTTGCATCGTGTCCGCCTGTGCGCTGCTGTTTTTTCAGCAGGCAATGGCGGGAGGAATGGATTGTGCGAAAGCGGCGAGTGCCGTGGAGAATGCTGTTTGTGCGGATAAAGGGTTGTATGCGCTGGATGCGCAGATGGGTGCGGCTTATCGGGAGCTGATGAAGATCTCCGGTGATGAGCAATCTGAACTCAAGCGCACACAACGGTTGTGGCTCAAGACACGTAATCAGTGCGAAGCGGATATTGCTTGCCTTGAACAAAGTTATCGTGGCCGGCTGAAGTTATTACAGGCGCACCAGATGGATGCCATTGCGCACAGACCGACCGGCATCGACAAACAGGTTCTGGAAGATCTGCAACGCAGCATTCAAGCGGCCAGCGAGGGCGGCAATCGCGAGGTGGCGGTTGAACGAGTGCTGGCTTCACTGGCTTTCAACTCTGAAGAGACATCGTTTTCAGGCGACTCCGACAAAGAAAACCCCGGCGAGCAAACGCACTTTCCAGCTTCGATTCCCAAAGACGTTACACCGGATGAATGGAAGGCACTGACCGCGACCGAACTCGATGCGGCAGCAGAAACCGGTCAAACCTCCTACTCGTTGCTGGACATGGACGGCGACGGGCAACGAGACCTGATCGTCCAGACTTACGCCGGTGGCACCGGCATGTTTACCTACGTGGAAACCTGGCGCCGAGACGGTGACCGTTTTGTCAAAAGATCTCCTGAGCCTGAAAGCGCGCTGTTCTATACCAATGATCGCGGAGCCAACCAATCGGCGTACTGGATCAAGGCTCGGGGCAATATTTACCTCGCCTACCGCAACGGTGCCTACGGCGTTGATCACATCTACTTGCTCAATCCGTTGAAGATCAACCGTGAAGTCCCCACCGTGACAGTGCGATACGGCTACTCACTGAATGTGCCCACCACTCAATACAAGGATGACGGCACCAGCACCTTTGAGTTGGAACCTGATCTGCGGCTTACGCTCAACCAGGCAATCACCAAGGCGAACGAAACACGCCCCCATAAATCGGACACTCAGCGCACGCCTCTTTGCCCGATTCCTGCAACAGGCGCAGGCGAGAGCGATTACTACAGCTACGGTCCGGTGCATTACTCGGTGGAAGATGTTTTCGACCTGCCGGTGATTATCGGTAACGAATGCTACATCGGAAAACTGGTTGACTGGTTTGGCAGCTACGACGAAAAACATGGCTTGTTTGCACAACTGGCACTGCGCAAACCGGACGTTGATGCAGATGGGCGCAGTTACGAGGTCAACGGGCGCCGGCATGTGATCGAAGTCAGCACCTCAATTGGCAAGGCCGACGGCGGAGCACTGAACTGAGCCACTTATTACGAGCATGAAAAAGCCCCACCAGATCATCCTGTGCGGGGCTTTTTTGCGAACCTTGGCGAGGCTCTGAATGATGGTGTCCCAGGGCAGGTTCGAACTGCCAACCTTCCCCTTAGGAGGGGCAATTCAGACCCAGCTGGATCAGGCATAAGCCACGTATTACCGGGCTTTCTCGTCCCATTGAGTCCATGAAACCAGAACGGTATAGTAATTTTTGCTGCCACCCTGCTGTCACGGACGAACCCTTGAAAACCAAAATCACTCAAAAGCTAATTGGCAGCCTGGCCGCCGAGGCGAAAGCATACCGCGTGCATGACACCGTGCAGCCGGGTTTCTTTATCCGCATTCTGCCCAGCGGTCACAAGTCCTATATGGTCACATGGGGGCGCAACAAGAACGCGACCTTGGGGCGCGTTGGTGTCCTAACGCTCGATCAAGCCAGAACCGAGGCCGCTCAGTACCTGGCCGACGCGCACGCCCACGGCGAGCCACTGGCAGTTGCTCAGGGTCGAAAGGGGATTGCCCTGCCGTCTCTTCGCGAATTCATCGACGACACCTATATGCCGTGGTTCAAGACGCACCATAAAGGGCATGAGAAAACCCTGCACACGCTTAATAACAACTTCGACGCGATCATGCCGCGGCGCCTAGGCGACATCACCGGCCGCGATCTGGACCAGATCCGCACAGGATGGATGCAGTCAGGCAACAAGCCGTCGACGGTCAACCGGAAAATGGGCTCTATCAGCGGCGTATTCAGCAGAGCCGTTGAATGGGAGTACATCGATGCCCACCCCATGGACAGGCTCAAAGCCTTAAAGGTCGACTCATTGGGGCTGGTCCGATACTTGGATGCTGAAGAGACCAAACGGCTTCGGGAAGCGCTCGACGCGCGTCAAGACGAAGCGCGGGCAGAGCGTGAGAGTGCGAACAAGTGGAGAACGGATCGCGGTAAGGAGCTAATGCCGAGCTTGCTGCAGGTCCCATTCACTGACCACCTAAAGCCTTTGGTCCTGGTATCGCTGAATACAGGCATGAGACGCGGAGAGCTGTTCGACCTGAAATGGTCCGCGGTGAACTTCCAAACGAAGACGATCACCGCCGCCGGCGCCACCACCAAAACAAGTGACACACGACACATCCCAATGAACAAGGAAACGGTGCGCGTGCTGGAAGACTGGAAGAGGCTGGCCGGCAAATCTCAATATGTGTTCCCGAGTCAGGAAGGCGGCCGTCTGGAGGACGTTAAAAGCGCCTGGCTCAAGCTGCTAGAGCGAGCCAATATCGAAGGGTTCCGCTGGCACGATATGCGTCACGATTTCGCGTCTCGGCTAGTGATGGCCGGCGTGCCACTCAACACGGTGCGGGATCTGCTGGGGCACGCTGATATCAAGATGACGCTGAGATATGCCCATCTCGCGCCCGGCACAAAAGCTGCTGCTGTAGAGCTAATTTAAAAAGGAGGTTCAAAGGGCACGATAGTACGGCTCTCTTTGTTTTCTTCCACGTGCTCTAACAGGTTGCTCCAGAACATCCGGATGTATCCCCGATCCAGTCGCCCTACACCTTCGATCTGCCAATGGGTTCCTATCTTTGCAGCCCCCTTATCCAGAAACACCGGGGATGCCTTGATGGTTTCCCAGATTCGCTGCTCTTCGTACGTGAGAAGGTTGGGGAGGTGGTAGCAAAGGTTTATAAATCTTTCGCTTTCGTCCGTAGACCACACCTCGGTTACGGCGCTAGCTACCGACCAACTCTCTGTGTTCCCACCATCATGAAATGGGACGTCAAGATCAAAAACCAACGCCTCGACTGCAGCCTCTACCACCCCAGTAATTGACTGCCGTTTCACCCGAGATATGACATCAATCGTGAATTTGACCTTCGGGTCTAATCGGAGGGTGAGTGTTTCTGTCTTCCGCGATCCTTGGTTGGGTTTGTTCTTGGCCATTTCAGAATCTCCGAGCCATAAATCGAGCGGCAATCCTAATCCGTACGTCCGACCGAGTCCATACGTTCATACAAATCATATAGCATCAGTTGACGTACAGTATTCAATCAAACTAGGATTGATCCACGACCACTCAAATCCTATGGTCGATGGAGAGTCAAAATGCTTGCAGCAGAACAACCAGCAGCCTTGTCCGTTAGCGTCGAAGACGCAGCTAGGATCGTCGGATATTCGCGATCGGGCGTTTATGAGTTGATCGCCAAGGGAGAAATCAAAACGTTCAAGCTTGGCCGGCGTCGCTTGATTTTGATGACCGAACTTAAGGTTTGGATTGAGCGGGCAGCGAAAGAAGGTGCGCGATGATCTTGGAATTTACCGATAACGAGCAGCTGATGCTTCAGTCCGCCTGCGACACGTTCCGGGCCATGCAGGGGATGAGCACCACTACCACCAAATACGAACGACTGTACAAGCGCTGGGAGGAGGAGAAATCCGCCGTCCTTTGGCTTGTTCTAAGTCGCTTCGTCGACGAGCCGAGCGACAAATGATCAGGGAGAAATTGCGCAGGAATGCGCGAGAAGTTGCCAAGGCGGTGCGGGAACACCGCCTGGGCGAAAACACACTGGATAGCACCAACGTGAAGGGCAAACTATGACACGCCATTCTTCAACTGAGCAAGACCGCAAGATGATAGACGCGCTGAGAAACGGCCCGATCTCCTCTGTCGAGGCCGCCCAGGCACTCGACATCGTTCAACCACCAAGCACCATCCGCCGCCTCAGGAAAAAGGGGCACGAAATCCAGACCTACTGGACGCATCAGTCCACCGAGCCGGGGCGGCCGCCTCACCGAGTGGCCAAATACATCCTCCTGCGCGAAGCGTCGTAACTCAGCGAAGCGGAGATGTCCCCACCTTTGGGGATATCTCTGCTCCTGCCTGCGAGTCACTGAATGGCCAAGAAAAAAATAGCCAAATCAAATTGGGGGCCTAGGGGCGCGTTCGCCAAGCCGAAGGTACTCATGGCCCAGCAGGAATACCGGGAAATGTCATGGGCCGCCCGCAAGGTCTTGGAGGTCCTGGAGTACCAGTTCAACGGGAGAAACAACGGCAATCTCGCAGCAACACACGTAATGATGGCCGACTGGGGCGGGATGTCCAAAACGGTATTGGCGGCATCCCTGAGAGAGCTCACTGAGCGGAACCTGATTCAGAAGACGAGGGGGTACGACCGGAGCCGGGACAATGGTAGACCGAACCTCTATGCACTGACCTGGCTACCAATCGACGAGTGTCCGGGCGCCGACCTCGAGGAAGGCCCAACAGAGACGCCAAAGCGGAAATTGCTCCTCTGATTAACAGAATTTCTAGTCCAGAAAATGGACTGCACCAGTCCAGAAAATGGACTCACATTTTCCGGTTACGTCCGGTTGTTCCAGAGCCTAGAAATACCAGTCCAGAAAATGGACTGCTTTAGCCGATTTCAAGGGTTTTGTGAGTCCAGAAAATGGACACCTTTATAAATTACCATCCCCATAGGGGGTTTTAGATGATCCAGAACTTCAAGCAAGGTCGCTGTATTGGCATGGACTACAGGCAGTGTGCGCAGGCTGGTGGAATGACATTCCTTGTCGTCGATTGGTTGCCTTGGACTGCCGCGGGTTACTGCCGTGAATGCGCGCGCTCACTCCGACCAGATCTGATAGCGATCTTCGAAAGCTCGCGACGGGGTTGATACCCTGATGGAAAAAGGCACCACCCCGTTGCAGGGTAGTGCCTTCGATATTACGAAGCTTTCGTAGTTTTTCAGTCGATGTCTGTAGGAGCGAACTGCTCAGCACCAGCCCGCAGTGAACGCAGACCAAGCACCGCCGCCCGGGCCACTCGGTCGATGAAGCCCGTTTCCAGACTTGTGCAGCGCCCTCCCATTCCCACGATCGCGAATTGGATCGCATGGAACGCCTCTGTTTCGTCGTAGGCGGCCAACTCGGCAATCTCGGCATCGAAGCAGGCGATACCCTTCTCCCAGTCCCCAGGCACGCCGTAGTTGTACCGCGGCCAATTGATAAGGCGACCGGCATCATCGCGTTGCGTGAAGCTCAGGTCGTCCCGTGATCGAATAGAGGCGCTCATTGGGCCACCTCCGCCGCGTCGAGCGCCTTCTGCATCTGCTCGACTTCGCTGTCGACGTAGTTCGCCCAGTCGTAGCCAAGGAAGCTGCCGAGGCTAGCCAGCTCTTCGACGTCGTGCGACTTGCCGTGCTTCAGGTCCTTCGTGATCGCGTTGAACAGCACCCGCATATTGTTGATGCGTTCGTGTGTAGCGCGCAGTAGTTCAAGGGCTTCGTCGGCGATACGGGCGGCTGGCTGGTTCATTGCGCACCCCCTACGCAGATTCCGCAGAATGGCGCGGCGCTTGGCAAAACCTTCAGGCTGATGTCGCCGAGGATCTTCAATGGCGCCAACTGGGCCAGCTTGATATTGGCCGGCAGCACCATGGTGGTGATGACCTGGCCGTGCGCGTCCAAAATTTGGATGGTATTCTGCCTAAATTGCATGACGTGTACCTTCAAGTGTCGTCGTGTAATCGCCAGGCCGCTGTTGACGCAGCGGCTTGGCACCTCTTCTCTGATGGCTCAATCTGAGCCACCGCTTCACCCGTTACTGCTTGCTCTTCTCGCTGATCCAGCCCGCCGCCCAGCTCAAGGGGTCTTTCGACTCCATCGGCTCAAGTGGCTGCCCTGCCCGCGCTGCCATGATCCCCTCCCTTGCTGTTTCTTCGTGAATCCACACCGTAGTGTGCTTGTATCCCTCGGCGATCCTGCGTGCCTTGAGATCTCTCTGGCGCTCGTTGCTGGTCTTGGGTGTCGTTCTTTTGACTTCGGTCATCTGGCATCTCGTTTGTACTAACGTTGACAGCATACTTACACAAGGTTAGTACTAACGCAATGGAGGGATGCAAAAAAATTACCCCCCCCAGATGCGCGGACTTTTGCTCACATCTGGATTACAGATCTGAAAGTGGGAATTCCCGCTTTGCTGTTCGGTGCCGGGCTCGCCGACACTTTCGCGAGAAGGTCGTAAAAGGCGTGGAGACTTACACCGGTGGTGGAAGTCTTGGTGTTCCACCATTGGTGGCGCATCGAGGTTTCCACCACTGGTGTGATCCCCTCAACACTGAGGAGATTACAACCGCATCTCTCGAATGACCTGGCGTGGATCACTGCGTTGCCTTATAGCGGGCTAAGATACGCCCATACCTTGGATCTGGAAGAAAGGCAAAAAATCAGCGTCTTATTGTAATCAGCAAGGCTTCTGTGTTGCATCTAGCATTTAGACTAGTCAAAAATCAATAAACTCTGCTTTCCAGCTTAAGAGTGACTATGCTTCATGACCATAACCAAGATAAAAATCAAAAATCGCTGAGGAAAAGCTTATGTCTATAGATTACGAAGGATGGTGTAGGCGGATTGATCTTGATTTCCGCTCGAAATACCCTTACTTCACAACAACCATATATAAAATAGAAAAAAACAATTTCCTCATAAAAGTGAATCAAGACACAGAAAACAAGGAGCAGCTTGTTCACATATTTGACGACAGCATCCGCTACTTAACTGCTCCAGTGCATTTGACCTGGGAAGAACCACACAAATACGAATCAACAATCGCAAACATTAGCGACAACCAAATACCTTCAAACTTCGAAGGATTACCCTTTACCACTGAGCAAATTTACAATCATCTGGCCTGTGCCTTCCCCACGATAGAAGTCAGTTCAATCAAGGAAGATTTTGATCGAAACATTTTCATCCTTACGCTAAAAGGAGAACCTTCATCAGATCAAATTCTAAATCTCACAGAAAAACTAAAACTCCTTAAACCTCTCATGAATTTTGAAGTTACAACAGGAGGAGTTACCGAAGCAAAAGGCGGACCTATCGGTGAAGTGTTTTTTATAGGCCCAGCATCAGCAGCAAAATCAATGAACTGCGTCTTTTTGGAGAGGGACGAAAATCTTTGGTTTGAAAAGCTCGAAGATATCTACGAAGGGAAATACAAAAAAAACGACCTATATTTTATAGAAAGCAAAAAAACATCCTGCCTTGCCAACTTTTCGAAGTTTAAAAACTGCAACTTAAGAAGCCTCATTCTTCTTTACGACATCGTATACTGCGTTTTACCACTCAAAGAAAACATGTCTTCCTTTCTAAGAGAGCAACGCATTACAAAAGATGACATCCTTCATCTAATTTCTAAAGGGCGAATCAAAATTCTAAACTTACAGCCGGAGTCGCGCTTAGACTACGGCTTTATCAATGAGGCTTATCAAGAAAATAACAACGCGGTAGTAAGCCGGCGGGCTCTAGCCGCCTTGTGCGCTATTGACTTGGTATCTATAAATAGCTCCTACGTTCTAAGCGATCCCGCAATCGACCACCTAATACACCCTTTCATTATGGAGGTATCGAAAGCAACTGGGCAGAATGCCGACCAAATAGCGAATTATCTGCTATGGCCAAAGCAAGCGTTACGCTCTAGCTTTAACACTCTAAACGAAGCCGGCCCGATGGGTGTCGCGCGATATGGCGTTAACAAACCAATCTCAAATAGCTTGCCAAGTGAGTTTAAAGAAAAACTAGAATTTGAATTTGTAGTAAATAGTGACCAGATACATCTAGCACATGCACTTGATGCAACGTACTTCCCATTTTATACCGAAGGAGAGGACTATACCGACCATCCTTTCGCGCTAGCCATGGGAAACACACTAAATTTTTATAAAAACAGCACCTACAACACAATAAATGACTTCAACATACTTACCACCACCAAGGAGCAAGGCAACCCTACACTTGACTTAATATCAACATTTCAAGTTAATGATTTTATATCAATACAGGAATACGAAAGCGAAATATCTAGCTCAGTACTACGACAAGGGATGGCATCTCTATTTTCCGAGCTTTCTTCACTTAGTACCGAGGATAGGTCCCTACGAGTTACTCAGTACAACAAAGATTTGGCCGCAGCACTTTCCACAAAGAAAAAAACACAACACGCACTAGACCTAGGAATAGACACGGCAGGCTGTTTCATCCCGTTCCTATCGACAATAATAAAGTACAGCGACATGGCAAAAAACAAAATTATTGAAAAAATGCCCGCCATAAGACAAGTCACAGAACATATACAACTCAAATCACTACCAAAAAGCAATGACAAGAAAAACATCTCAATACTTTCACAAGTTAATAGAGTCGCGAAACTTAGCAAGCCACAATAGACCTTAACAAAACCCTCTTGTTCAAGAAGGTGAACAAGAGGGTTCAACAGTTAGATTTCAGTGTTAGGTCAGGCCTCGACATCATGATGCCTCCCAATGATAGAGACTCACATTCATCTTTCGGCAGCTTCCTCATACGCGATGCGCTGGTCAAACCAGCAACGGCTGCGTTCCGTCTCGCATCATCGTTAACTCTTCATCATCCGATCGAAGCGAAGCCTGACAGC
This sequence comes from Pseudomonas sp. MWU16-30322, assembly GCF_020515535.1. Classification (NCBI taxonomy): domain Bacteria; kingdom Pseudomonadati; phylum Pseudomonadota; class Gammaproteobacteria; order Pseudomonadales; family Pseudomonadaceae; genus Pseudomonas; species Pseudomonas sp. MWU16-30322. The sequence goes on along the minus strand of NZ_JAIWYL010000002.1, from coordinate 341,739 downwards.
AGGCTGGAGCAGGCACACTACAAAAATCACTTGTTAGAGTCGACGCCGCTTCCGATCAGGAAATTCTGATAAATCTCCTCGGGGCATGGATTCCCGGTGAATTTGATGATTCGCTTGGTCACCCGGCGACCTTCACCACCGAGCCCGGCAGTGATGCCCTCCTCCTTCGCACTGACCCCCAAGTGTCCTTTGCCCGTGGTGTCGTAATATTCCTCAATTTGGACTTCTTCCGCACAGGCTATCCTAAGCGCAATTGCCTGCTCCTGCTGAGCTTTGGCCTGGGCCATAACGATGCTGGCCATTGTTTCTGCTTGCAGCTTTGCGTGGTTAAGCTCTTCTGGAGCTTCGGTTTTGATGCTGATGCCAGAGACGGTTTTCAGGATGAGTTCGATCGCTGATCCGGTAATGCCAAGGTAAGAGAGCATCGCAATTTTTCCCAAGTAGTTTGAGACTGTTTCGGCTGCGCCAAATGAACCTTAAGGTAAAGCTGGCAAATCGTCTCGCCAGGATGAACCGACTGGAATGTTCCCAGATTTGAAATCCCCGCCCCTCATGGGTATTTCACCAGTGGTGGATCACGACGATTGAGAAAAGGTCTCCACCGGTGGTGTAAACCTTCCCTCGCTAATGCAGAAGCCTGTAATTGGTACGCGACACGTTTTCAGATCCCGCAAAACGTGTCGCGACACCTGCCCTACCAAAATGGGATGACAGGTCCGCCCCCCAGCGGGGGTTGGATCGTTCAACTTCCCCCATTGGGGGTACTTCCTCAATTTGAGGAAAAGTCCCACCACTCCACCGTAACCTCCTGCACCACAGGATGACTGGGCCGAAAACTCGGCCGTGTATCACTTTGGCTGTCGTTCACTTACTGCAACAAAAATTCCCCTTTCTCGTCCGGCAAAACCAACTGTTTCCGTCCCATTCAGTCCCGTTCCGTGTAGCACATTAGGTGCACCCAAAAAACACTGGATATAAGATCAGATCATGCCTAATGTGAGTTTGAAGCTTATTCAAATCCACTTGAGGTCATCCCATGAACACAGCCAAGACCGCTCGAGGTCGACAACACAAACCGACTCGCTCAGAGGTAGCCGCGGCGTGGGGTCGCCTGCGCGACGCTGCCAGCGAAGGAAGCATCCAGGCATCCGCCCTCCTCATCGCGCTTGCGGAAAACAAACCGGTCATTGCCATGGAATCTCCCACCGCATGACTGAGCGCGACAAGAGCGGGAAATGGAAGCCCGGGCAGTCAGGCAACCCAGGTGGACGCTCCGGGCAAACACAGGAGCTTCGCGCTCGACTTGCCGAGGGTGCGGACGCAGTTACGAAGAAGGTGCTCACGGCTGCCAAGAAGGGCGATATGCAGGCTTGCCGACTGATTCTTGAGCGCCTTGTCCCGCCAATCAAACCGACCTCCGAGCCGGTGCAATTCGAACTCGACGATACGGACCTACCGAGCGCAGCCAAGTCAATCATGCGTGCAGTTGCCGGCGGACAACTCGCGCCCGACCAGGGTAAGTCGCTCATCGAAGGCTTGAGCGCCGTAGCCCGGGTGATAGAGGTCGCTGAGCTTCAAAAGGCCGTCGAAGAACTCCGCACGCAAATGGAGGGAATGCAGCAATGAGCATCAAGTCATTGAAAGCAGAACTGCAAAGGATCGCCCAAAAGATCGGCGCCGCAGATGAAACAGTGCTGCTGATTGTGCTCGCGGTGATCCGAGCAAATACCAGAGAGATCCAAGCGGAAGAAGACTTCCCGAAAACCGCTGGGCATCAAGTCGACTATCGAATTCAGGGGCGGAATGTATCGCTGTTCTTCCCCTTCGCAGAGATGGATAGCGACCAAGGTGAGCAAATGGCGAAAGCCATCATTCTTCACACTCGACAAATTGAGCGCGCCGGCCGGACAGCTCAAGTCGGCATTCTCGATATGCGCGTCGCACCCGAGGAAGGGGCTTGGATCGTTACCTGGCCTCCTGAAGGTGTCTCGGTTGAGCAGCACGCTGCAGAGCATTACCAGCGGATCGTTGAGGTGCGCAATGAACATCCGTGACCAAATCGCCCGACTGAAGCAGGCGGCCGGCGACTCCCAATTTAGCAGCGACGTTCGGCAGATCAGTCAGCTGATGGACGAGTTGAGCGCCGAAGCCGTTGGCGGTGCCGCCGCCATCGGGGAAGTCTCTCTTCTCGATGTTTTCAACGCATCTACATCCTCGACCGTCCTACCCCTATCCCAAACAATCCAAAGGTAACGCAATGAAAATCGGCAAACGCTCAGTTCTCAAGGTCGGCCTGGCCAACCTCCACTACTCCGAATACGAGCACTCTCGCATTGAGGCTCACACCTTCTCTATCCAGCGTCCGGACGGGACCAAAGGAGTATGGCAAGCCGGCGGTTTGATGAAGTCCGCTCGCCAGCTTCAAACACTGGCGCTGGAGACCTTCAAAGACTTCGGCGAAGAGATCGTCTCGATCCGGGAAAACAAAGATTTCAACTCGTCCGCGATCGAGCGATTGAGCAAAGAAAAAATCGAGGCTGTTTCAACCGCGCTCCTTCCAGCTATGCAGTCAGTTGCAAAGGATATGCGCACACTCGCAGAAACCGTCACCCAAGGCTTCTCCCCAGTCACTCCGCGCGCGAGTAGTGACATCGCGGGCTTTCTCGCAGACCAAGAGCTGAGAGCGCTTGTGCGCGAACTCAGTCCAGAAGAGCGCCGCAACCTCATGTCTGAGGCTCGTCAAGGTGGCCATCCCGATATCGTCGAAGCAGTGTTGAGAGCAAACCCGATGCTCTCTGGCCTCAACTCTGAAGCAGCAGCGAGCCTTTCCCGAGCAGGCATTGCCGCCTCCCGCGCTGATGACCTTGAAGCTCTTCGCCAAATGCTGGCCGTCTACGACGATGTACTTGCTACCACTTCGCAGGTCGGCGTATCGCTCAGTGGAATGGTTGCGAACTCAACTGGCTATGCAGGTCGATTTGAAAAGTGGCGATCGGGTTGTGACGGCTCAGAGGCGTTGCGCGCTTGGCTGGAAAAGATCCCAGCTCGAGGCAAGCCGAAGGCTGCAGAGGAAGAATCCGAAGCCGCGTAAGCGGTTCGACTTGCGGCCGTCACGGTGCGGCCGCCAACTGGGAGCAAATACCTTGACCACTTACCAGGAACGCTTCGCCGAGGCGTGCAAGACAACCCGCTTTGCACCCTACACGCTGAAACAAGGCCCTGACTCCGGTTACGTCGTGTGGGATGTCCAGCACGTCCGCGACGGCCAGAAGGTGATGATTGACGGGCCGTTCTTTACCGAAGAAGAAGCCCGGGTGTCGGCCGATCTTCTTCGGGGCACCTTCCGCGGTGCCAGGGCCTACCAGGGGATTTACGACCGGATCTGGAACTACGACCCGCGGCACGAACAGGTAACTGTGGACCAAGCGCAAATGTCGCGCTCGCTGCTCGGCATACGACTGGGTGTTGAAGCCCCCAACGACAGCGCCCAGAGCGCCAAGGAGTAACCATGGTTATGGCCACCAACTACGGCACCAAAACGCGAATCTTGCTCAGTGGATCGGCCGGAAAGATGTTCGGGCGCGAGCACATTTACGAGCTTGCCACAGGTGATACGCGAGAAGCGGTGAAGGCTATCGACGTTAACTATCCAGGATTCGCGAAATACCTCGCTGATGCAAAACGAAATGGTCTCGAGTTCGCCGTGTTCCGGAATCGGAAGAACATCGGCGAGAAGGAGTTGAAGCTGGGTGGAGCTCAAGAGATCCGGATCGTCCCGGTAATTGCAGGGAGCAAGCGTGCAGGTTTGTTCCAAACTGTACTTGGCGTCGTTCTGATCGCCATGAGCTCAGTAACGAACGGCGCGACATTAGCACCAGGGATTGCACTTGCCGCCGGCGGCGTCATTCAAATGCTAAGTCCACAGGCTACCGGCCTGAAACAAAGTGCATCCCCTGAAAACGCTCCGTCTTACGCGTTCGGCAGCGCGAAAAATACAACCGCCAGCGGCAATCCTGTGCCGATCTGCATCGGTGAGCGCCGGTGGGGCGGCATAATTATCTCGGCATCGATTCACGCGGAGGATAAAACATAACCACACCCTCCATATGTCATGCAGGATAGTCCTCCCAGCCAGGCCCTCCGTAAGGAGTCTTATCCAGCTCGGGAAAATCCGTGGTCCACTCCCCCCAATCCATGTACTCATAATACTTAGTCATCGCTTCGAAACGGCTTGCCGCTTCAACTTCCCAAACCAGCTTCGAGCCGGGCTCAAGGAGGGCGCGCGATTCATCTCCATGAGGCCCAGAGTGACAGAACAGCTGTAAGCCATCGGGTTCGAGCCATAATTCATGATTCAAAGTTCATCCTCATTTGCCTGAATGAGACATTCGCTGGACGCTATTAGAACGTCAACCTATGCGTATTTAGATGGGAGCAAAACTGCTCACATCTAGATCTTTGATTTATCCCGTTTCTCAATCGCAAGACGAGCCTTTTCAGGGAGATTTGCGAAGCGATTGAGAGTTTTTTTAGGCCGACTGATCCGCGCTTCAACTATGAAGTTGATCATTTCGAACAAAACGAGGACGCTATCCTGATCATCTTCCAGGTTCATCTCTAGTGGATGCACAGCGTTATTTCCCGTCACCCTAATCACATCAAGAGCCTGCTGAACGTGAGCGTCCAGCCCTGCTGCAACCAGCGTCTTGATATCGGTATCAATGTGCTCGCCCTTGCCACCTATGTGTGCCAATAGCTTTTGGAGGCAAAGCCTCAACAGTGCCGCCGCGCCTCGCGGGGATTTGGCACACGTCTCTCTCGCCTCTTCAAAATCTCGCTTGCAGTCCTCAGGCAGATGCTCGTGCGCTTCCGGAGCCGGCAAGATATCTGGATACACCAACTCTCCATCTTCCAATTCTGTATCAAACCGCTTCCACACACTCTCTTTCCGACAGTGAGTACAAGTGCATAAATAAAAAACTGTTTGGTAAGGATTGTCATACGGGTGAGCGATCAGAGGCTCCCACCTCATCGACGTCAAGGTTGAGCAGAAAATGCACGTATAAGCCCTGGACTTGAATTTAGGTGGAACATTTTCACCAGCCATACAGATTCCTTCCTAGCGTGCGCGCTTATCAATCACACATTGTAGTACTGCAGCATCAGGGTATGCCTGAGCTGATACGCGCAAATTCGTGTTTATTTGCGCGTTTCGCTTGATAAGTGACACTCATAGTGCAACAGTATTAGTAGAACACCTTAACTGATACGGACAGCACATCATGTTCATCCGCGCATACCTCCGAGCATCGACCGAAGAGCAAGACGCCGGCCGCGCCCGGGCTTCGCTCGAGCAATTCGCCAGCGACCACAACAAGGTGATTGCGAGTGTGTACCTGGAGAACGCCAGTGGCGCATCGGCAGATCGGCCTGAGCTGCTGCGCCTGCTCAAAGATGCGCGCAAGGGTGACGTCCTGCTGGTGGAGTCGATAGACCGCCTCTCGCGACTTCCTGTGGAGGACTGGCAGAAGCTGAAGTCGGCGATCGACTCCAAGGGCCTGCGCATCGTGGCGCTCGACCTGCCGACCAGCCACCAGGGAATGCAGGAGACAAAGGGCGACGAGTTCACCGGTCGGATGCTGGGCGCGATCAATTCCATGCTGGTGGAAATGATGGCGGCGATCGCGCGCAAGGATTACGAGCAACGCCGCGAACGGCAGGCCCAGGGTATCGAGAAGGCGAAAGCCGCAGGCAAGTACCAGGGTCGCCCAGTCGACGAGGATCTACACAAGCGCGTTTCGGAATTGCTCGGCGCCGGCCTGGGCATTCGCGCTACAGCTCGCCACGCCAACTGCTCGACAACGACAGTTCTACGGATAAGGGATTTGGCTAAGGTCTGAGTACAAAACAAAAAGCCCTGCAAGTGCAGGGCTTTGGCTTCCTAAGTATCAGACGGGCTCTAGCCGAGTGATGTCTGGATGCTCACGACTTTTTGCTTCCCACAGATCATAAGCAGACTGCATCGCCAGCCACTGGCGGCCGCTGCTCAGTCCGGCCATTTCCAAACGAAACGCCATCTCAGCGCTTATGCTGGTGTGCCCATTAAGGACAGTAGAAAAGTGCGCGCGCGAATAGCCCAGGTGCTCAGCTAAATCTCCAACACCCATTTTCAATGCCGGAAGCACGTCTTCGCGTAAGATTTCCCCAGGGTGGGGCGGATTGTGCATAGGCATAGTCATTACCCTCCTGTCAGTGGTAATCGCAATAATCCAAAAGCTCAACATCTGAGCCGTTGAATTGGAAGATCACGCGCCAGTTGCCTGAAACTGTGACCGACCAGAAACTCGCCAGGTTCCCCTTGAGTTGATGCAAGCGATAGCCCGGAATGTCCATATCACTCGGTTTAACAGCGACGTCAAGAGCACCAAGGATACGGATCAAGCGAGCAGCGTGCTCGGCCTGAATACCCCGGGTCGTCCGTGTTAAGAAAAAGTCCCGAAGGCCCTTATGCTTGAAGGTCGTTATCATGATCGGAGTGTAGGGTGGGGCCGAACACCCAGCAAGGCAACGCCCCATTGATTGTTGCTATGGGGAGCAACATGAATGTCGAAAGCTTGAAATACGTGGCGATTCGCTCATTCACGGATAAAAACTTCGACGGCTGCGCCAGTCGTTTCTGATCCTCCTGCTGCCACCCTGCTGTCACAGAGAAAAAACGAAGAATGCAGAAATGCTGGAGAGGCCCGGAATATATGGTGTCCCAGGGCAGGTTCGAACTGCCAACCTTCCCCTTAGGAGGGGGATGCTCTATCCAATTGAGCTACTGAGACACTGAGTTATCGCGGCCGGACACGGCGCGACGGACGGCGTGCATGTTAACGGCCGGCCCTTGATTTGTCATGTCGTCCGTGGGCTTTTTAAGTGTAGGCAGGCGCCTTGCAATGCTGCGGGAACATTTACCGTGCAATTTGCACTCCCCAAAAAAGCCATCATTGCAGATTGCAACCCGCGCCTTATGAAAAACCCTTCCAAATGCTTGTTTTTAAAGGACTTCACAGCGGTTAGACTGTTGGCACGACGGCTGCTATGTCTGTTCTCATAACAGAACAAACGGAGTCCGCCCCATGAACAGCACTCTCCTGCTCGCAAACGCAATCGCACTGGCGGTTTTGGTTGGCTTTCATTTTGTCCCAGAGAGTGCTGAACCCGTTGCTCAGCGTATGCCGCATTACTTGCAGGTGCAGAAAGCGCCGCAGTGGGCGGTGCTGAGCAATCAGAGCGACTTCGCGGCGCAGGCGGTCAATGAGCCTGAGCAAGCACTGCCGACGCGCGACACCGAACGTCTGGTTTTTTGAAATATCTTCAGGAGTACAGCATGTCCAAATCAGCCGCAGGGTTTCTGATCCTCGCCTTATTGAGTGGCGTTGTGCATTTTTCGCTGTTCGAGGAAACCGCAGTCACCCTTCCCCTGATTGGCTGCGGCGTATTTGCAGTGTTGTTTGTGCTGGCCCTGGTGGCCGGGCGCAAGATCAAATTTGATCCGGTGCTGCGTTAAGCCGGATCAAGTTCAGCAGTTGCTTAACGGCGTCCGCCAAGTCGCCCGAGTTGTCGATCAGATGCACGGGCAAATCAGTTGCCCTTCTGTCCTTGAACAGCGCATTGCGCGCCAGCCTCGCATCAATCTGCTCAGGCGTCTCCCGACCACGCCTGAGCAGGCGTTCACGCAAGACTTCGTCCTTGACCGTCAGCAGCACCGGCAGCAGTGTCGGGTAGCGCTCAAGCGCCTGACGCAGGTTGGCGCGTGAGCCGTTCACCAGTACGCGTCGCCCGGCACGCAACCATTCGTCCATTTCTGCCGGGATGCCATAAGCCAGCCCATTGGCGTGCCAGGCCAGCGAGAAGCCCCCCGCTTGCTGGCGTCGCTCGAACTCTTCGGGCGTCACGCCGATAGCGTCCTCGCCCACGGATTCCGCTGATCGGGTAATTACTCGACGCATGACTTCGCAGTTCAACTCGCGCAAAGGCTCACGCGCGGCCTCGATCAGGCTGTCCTTGCCTGAACCGGAGGGCCCCATCAGATAAATAAGCTTGCCATCCATCCTGAAAACGCCCTCCGGCCGGTGTTTGCCCCTAGTAAATCGGCAAATTGCCACTATCCTGTACAGGTAAGGAACAAGGATCGAAAGCCGCATAGCATGCACGTTCTGACGTCTTTGGACATCAACAGATGTGTACCCGGAAGCGGTCGTTGATGCGGACCAAGGCAAAGTTTTCAAACCAGTCCGCATTTCTGATAATTGGTGCTGGCATTACGCCTTTACCCAGCTCAATATTTGTCACAGAATTGACGCCAATGATCTGGCAATTTTGAGGCATGATGCGGGCCTCTTAACAATTCAGGTTGAACCATTTGGCGCGGATGCTTGTCCTACCACACATCCTGCGGCCAATCCCGAGAACCGCTCCCCTGAACTAACCGGTTAAATATATGCGCCCATTGAAACAGGCAATTTATTCCAGCCGTACGGCTGACAAGTTCGTCGTACGTCTGCCAGACGGGATGCGTGAACGCATTGCCGAGGTGGCTCGCAATCATCATCGCAGCATGAACTCCGAAATCATTGCGCGCCTTGAGCAGAGTCTTATTCAGGAAGGTGCACTGGGCGAAGAGTTGAGCATGCGCCTGGACAGCCCTGAGCTTTCGCTGCACGAGCGTGAGCTGCTGCAACGCTTCCGTCAGCTGTCGCACCGTCAACAGAACGCTCTGGTGTCGCTGATCGCTCACGACGCCGAAATGGCCGCAGACGCGTCCTGAGCCACACCGAACATCTCAAGCCAGCTTAAGTGCTGGCTTTTTTTTGCCCGGATTTTAATAACGACAATCCGAGGTAGACCTGTAATGAGGGGATTTATCCCCGATGGTACCAAGGCCTCTCCTGGGGTCGCTGCGCAACCCATCGGGGATAAATCCCCTCGCCACAGATAAATACACAGACACAAAAAAGCCCGCCAATTGGCGGGCTTTTGCATTGCACAGAATCAGAGCAGGAAGATCGTCGCCAACCCCAGAAAGATGAAGAAGCCACCGCTGTCGGTCATGGCCGTGATCATCACACTGGCGCCCATCGCCGGGTCGCGCCCCATCTTCGCCAGCGTCATCGGGATCAGCACCCCCATCAACGCTGCGAGCAGCAAATTGAGGGTCATCGCCGCCGTCATTACCACGCCCAGCGACCAACTGCCGTAGAGCAAGTAAGCGACCACACCGATCACCCCGCCCCAGACCAGACCGTTGATCAATGCCACCGCCAGTTCCTTGCGCATCAGGCGCGAGGTGTTGCCCGTGCTGACCTGGTCGAGCGCCATGGCGCGCACGATCATGGTGATCGTCTGGTTACCGGAGTTACCGCCAATACCCGCCACGATCGGCATCAGCGCCGCCAGCGCCACCAGTTTCTCGATCGAGCCTTCGAACAGGCCGATCACCCGCGAAGCGACGAAGGCAGTGATCAGGTTGATTGCCAGCCACGCCCAGCGGTTGCGCAGGGATTTCCAGACGGAGGCGAAGATGTCTTCCTCTTCCCGCAGACCCGCCATGTTGAGGACTTCGCTTTCGCTCTCCTCACGAATCAGGTCGACCATTTCGTCAATGGTCAGACGGCCGATCAGCTTGCCGTTCTTGTCGACCACCGGGGCCGAGATCAAGTCGTAACGTTCGAACGCCTGAGCAGCGTCATAGGCGTCTTCGTCCGGGTGAAAACTCACCGGATCGCTGGCCATGACTTCAGAAACCTGTTTGTCCGGATCGTTGACCAGCAGACGCTTGATCGGCAGCACACCCTTGAGCACACCGTCGTAATCGACGACGAACAGTTTATCGGTGTGCCCCGGCAATTCCTTGAGACGGCGCAGGTAACGCAGAACCACTTCGAGACTGACATCCTCACGGATGGTCACCATCTCGAAGTCCATCAGCGCACCGACCTGCTCCTCGTCATAGGACAGGGCCGAACGCACGCGCTCGCGTTGTTGCTGATCTAGCGTCTCCATCAGCTCATGGACGACGTCTCGCGGCAGCTCGGAGGCCAGGTCAGCAAGTTCGTCGGCGTCCATGTCCTTGGCCGCAGCCAGGAGCTCGTGATCGTCCATGTCGGCGATCAGCGTTTCACGAACGGAGTCGGATACTTCGAGAAGAATGTCGCCGTCGCGATCAGCCTTGACCAGTTGCCAGAGCGTCAGACGGTCGTCCAGCGGCAAGGCTTCAAGGATGTAGGCAACGTCGGCGGAGTGCAGATCATCGAGTTTGCGTTGCAGCTCGACGAGGTTCTGCCGGTGAACCAGGTTCTCGACCCGGTCGTGATGCGCGCCTTCCTGGCGATGAGTCAGGTCTTCGACGACCTTCTGGCGCTGCAGCAGCTCAACGACCTGAGCCAGGCGATCCTGCAGGCTTTCCTGTGTTTTCTTTACTTCGATTTCGGACATAGGCGAACTCCACTCCCAGCAGCGGGGCACGCCGGAAGGATCAATCAGTCAATTCATGATTGGTGAAACGGGTTACTGAGTAACTACTGGGTAAGTCCATGGAGGTTTTCCATAAGCCCCGGCGGGGCTGACGGGCGCAATGATACACCGCCTGACAGTTTTAAACGTTAAAAAATCGCGGTCGAAACAAGCGCTTGCGCGACAAAGCTGAGCACTGTCCTGACCCGTGCAGATGCGACGACTCATCTTGAAAAGAAAACACACCGGCGCTGAAAAATGTAGCGACTACCCTTGAGCGTAGATCGTCATGGAGGACGTCGAATGCTATCCAGAACATTCCGTTTTGTAGTCGCCAGCCTGCTCTGCCTGCCGCCCGCCGGGGTTGCCAACACCCTTCACCGCTGCGAAGCACCCGACGGCGGCATCACCTTCACCACCCTGAGTTGTGCGAACGATGAGCAGCGCTCGCTGCAGCAAGTTAAGCCCTACTCGCCCGGATCTGTCGTGCCGATCATGCCGGAACACAACCACGAAGAAATATCCGGTATGACAATCAGGGGACGTGAACCAGGCATCGTTGGCCGCCTGGAGGATAAATGCGGCAACCTGATCAATGCCAGGCAGCGCCGCGCGGCGATCATCAATCAACGAGTGATTGCCGGCATGAGCCAACAGGATGTTGAAAGCGCTCTGGGCAAACCGGACAAGGTGAATATTCGAACGTCGACGACGAGCTATCGATACGACCTGAAACGAGGCCGCAGTGCTCAAGTCGATTTTGATGAGAAGGGCTGCGTGAAAGGAAAAGCCAAATCGCAGACAACAAAAAGCCCGCGTTAAACGCGGGCTTCTTGAATATGGTGCACTCGACAGGATTCGAACCTGTGACCGCTCGGTTCGTAGCCGAGTACTCTATCCAGCTGAGCTACGAGTGCATTTTGTGTTTTTAGACCAGACCACAACTGGTTGAAGCCGAGTTGCCTGTATTGCTACAAACAACTCTTAAATGGTGCACTCGACAGGATTCGAACCTGTGACCGCTCGGTTCGTAGCCGAGTACTCTATCCAGCTGAGCTACGAGTGCATTTGTGTTTTTAAACCAGACCACAACTGGCTGAAGCCGAGTTCTTTATATCGCTATAAACAACTCTTAAATGGTGCACTCGACAGGATTCGAACCTGTGACCGCTCGGTTCGTAGCCGAGTACTCTATCCAGCTGAGCTACGAGTGCATTTGTTGCGCCGCATTATAGCCCGTCTAATCTCTATTCCAACCACTTTTTCTAATAAATTCAACAACTTACAGAAAAAGCCAGATTACAACGTACTAAGCAAATAATGGCGGAGAACGGGGGATTCGAACCCCCGACACCCTTTTGAGGTGTACTCCCTTAGCAGGGGAGCGCCTTCGGCCACTCGGCCAGCTCTCCGCAACACGGGGCGTATATTAACCACCTTCTTCCCCGTTTGCAAACATAAAAATCGATAAAAATTAATGGCTTGGTTCTTCGTCCTTCTCTTTCTTTATACGCAGGTAAATTTCCTCACGGTGCACGGCAACCTCTTTCGGGGCGTTGACGCCGATACGCACTTGATTTCCTTTGACGCCGAGCACGGTCACGGTGATTTCGCCATCACCGATAATCAGGCTTTCTGCGCACCGACGAGTCAGAATCAGCATACCTTTCTCCTCACGCATTTCATTTCAGGGACAACAGTCTGCAAAAAAAAGGCACCCGACCTACAACCGGAGCGATCGTAGCCCTACATGCCTGAGTATTGACCAGCGCGAGCAAAAGAACAGTTCAGGGGCTCGCGCCATTCAAAAATAAAGGGCGCGGTCAGACCGCGCCCTTCAGATGACCGGATTACTCGCCCTGACGGGCCGGAGCGTCCAGTTCGAAAGCCGTGTGCAGAGCGCGCACAGCCAGTTCCAGGTACTTCTCTTCGATCACCACGGAAACCTTGATTTCCGACGTCGAGATCATCTGGATGTTGATGCTTTCCTTGGCCAGGGATTCGAACATGCGGCTGGCCACGCCTGCGTGGGAACGCATGCCGACGCCGACGATCGAGACCTTGGCAATCTTGGTGTCGCCCACCACTTCCCGGGCACCGATCTCGCGAGCGGTGTTTTCCAGCACGGTCTGTGCGGCTTGGTAGTCGTTGCGGTGCACGGTGAAGGTGAAGTCGGTGGTGTTATCGTGCGCAACGTTCTGCACGATCATGTCGACTTCGATGTTCGCGGCACTGATCGGGCCGAGAATCTTGAACGCCACGCCCGGGGTGTCTGGCACGCCACGGATGGTCAGCTTGGCTTCATCGCGGTTGAAAGCGATGCCGGAAATGATCGGCTGTTCCATGGTTTCCTCTTCATCAATAGTAATGAGGGTGCCCGGACCCTCCTTGAAGCTGTGCAGTACGCGCAGCGGAACGTTGTACTTGCCGGCGAATTCCACCGCGCGGATCTGCAGCACCTTGGAACCGAGGCTGGCCATTTCCAGCATCTCTTCGAAGGTGATCTTGTCCAGACGCTGGGCGACCGGCACCACACGCGGGTCAGTGGTGTAGACACCATCGACGTCGGTGTAGATCTGGCACTCGTCAGCCTTCAATGCCGCCGCCAGTGCCACGCCCGTGGTGTCGGAACCGCCACGACCGAGGGTGGTGATGTTGCCGTGCTCGTCGACGCCCTGGAAACCGGCGACAACCACCACGCGACCTGCTTTCAGATCACCGCGAATCTTCTGGTCATCAATCTGCAAGATACGCGCTTTATTGTGCGCACTGTCCGTCAGGATCCGCACCTGATTACCGGTGTACGACACCGCCGGCACACCGCGCTTAATCAGCGCCATGGCCAACAGGGCAATCGTCACCTGCTCACCGGTGGAGACGATCACGTCCAGTTCACGCGGAACCGGTTGCGCGTCGCCACTGATTTGCTTGGCCAGATCGATCAGACGGTTGGTTTCGCCGCTCATTGCAGACAGCACAACCACCAGGTCATCGCCGGCATCGCGGAATTTCTTAACCTTGTCGGCGACCTGCTCGATTCTCTCGACAGTACCGACCGAGGTGCCTCCAAATTTCTGTACGATCAAAGCCATTTCAAAGCCGCCTCTGCCCATGAAGGGCGCCCAATAATCACTCGAACAGCCGCCGGGCCCGCCACTAGACTGCAGGCCCGACGGGCCGTCTTATAAACCCTGCTCGACGAATGGAACGGTCAGCGCCAGTGCGCCATCCAGTGCGCCGGCGTCGACACCGCCGCCCTGCGCCATGTCCGGACGACCACCGCCCTTCCCGCCCACTGCCGCAGCAGCCTGTTTCATCAAATCACCGGCTTTGAGTTGGCCAGTCAGGTCCTTGGTTACACCGGCAACCAGTACGACCTTTTCCTCATGGACACTGCCGAGCAGGATCACTGCGCGGCCGAGTTTGTTTTTCAGCTGATCGACCAGCGCCAGCAGCGCCTTGCCATCCTGACCATCCAGACGTGCGGCCAGAACCTTCACGCCCTTGACGTCGACTGCCGAGTTCGACAGATCGTCGCCCGCGGCGCTGGCAGCCTTGGCCTGCAACTGCTCGAGTTGCTTTTCCAGCGCGCGGTTGCGCTCCAGCACGGCCGACAGCTTGTCGATCAGATTGTCGCGGCTGCCCTTGACCAGGTTGGCCGCTTCCTTGAGTTGTTCTTCTGCAGCGTTCAAGTAGGCCAGTGCCGCAGCACCGGTGACTGCCTCGATACGACGCACGCCCGATGCCACACCGCCTTCGCTGATGATTTTCAGCAGGCCGATGTCGCCGGTACGGTTGGCGTGGATACCGCCGCACAGCTCGACAGAGAAATCGCCGCCCATGCTCAGCACGCGCACGTTGTCGCCGTACTTCTCGCCGAACAGCGCCATTGCGCCTTTCTGCTTGGCGGTTTCGATGTCGGTTTCTTCGGTTTCAACCGCGGAGTTCTTGCGGATCTCGGCGTTGACGATGTCTTCCAGCGCTTTGATCTGCTCCGGCTTGATCGCTTCAAAGTGGCTGAAGTCGAAGCGCAGACGCTGGCTATCCACCAACGAACCCTTCTGCTGAACGTGCTCGCCCAGTACCTGACGCAGCGCAGCGTGCAGCAAGTGGGTGGCCGAGTGGTTCAGCGAGGTCGCGTGACGCACTTCGGCATCCACGTGAGTTTCCACCGGAGCGCCAATGGTCAGGCTGCCGGAATCCAGCACGCCGTGATGCAGGAATGCGCCGCCGGTCTTGGTGGTGTCACGGACGTCGAAACGCGCGTTGCCCGCCTGCAGGAAACCGCAGTCGCCGATCTGGCCGCCGGATTCAGCGTAGAACGGCGTCTGATTCAGCACGATCACCGCCTCTTCGCCTTCACTCAAGACGTCGACCGACTGGCCATCTTTATAGATAGCGACGATTTTTGCCGAACCGCTGGTGTCGGTGTAACCGGTGAACTCGGTGGCCACATCAACCTTGACCAGCGTGTTGTAGTCCAGACCGAACGAACTGGCGGAACGCGCACGAACACGCTGAGCTTCCATTTCACGCTCGAAGCCGACTTCGTCGACCGTCAGGCCGCGCTCGCGAGCGATGTCGGCGGTCAGGTCCATCGGGAAACCGTAGGTGTCGTAGAGTTTGAACACCACGTCGCCCGGCACCACGGTGCCTTTGAGTTCCAGCAGATCCTGTTCGAGGATCTTCAGGCCGTGCTCCAGGGTCTTGGAGAACTGTTCTTCTTCGGCCTTGAGTACGCGCTCGATGTTGCTCTGCTGCTTCTGCAGTTCCGGGAAGGCTTCGCCCATCTCGGCGACCAGCGCGGCAACGATCTTGTAGAAGAAGCTGCCGGTGGCGCCCAGCTTGTTGCCGTGACGGCAGGCGCGACGAATGATCCGGCGCAGCACGTAGCCGCGGCCTTCGTTGGACGGCAGCACGCCGTCGGCGATCAGGAAACCGCACGAACGGATGTGGTCGGACACCACTTTCAGCGACGACTGATCGCCATTTTCGCAGCCGATGGCTTCAGCCGAGGCCTTCAGCAGGTTCTTGAACAGGTCGATGTCGTAGTTGGAATTGACGTGCTGCATCACCGCACTGATCCGCTCCAGGCCCATGCCGGTGTCGACCGACGGCGCTGGCAACGGATGCAACACGCCATCGGCGGTGCGGTTGAACTGCATGAACACGTTGTTCCAGATCTCGATGTAACGGTCGCCGTCTTCTTCCGGCGAACCCGGTGGGCCGCCCCAGATGTGGTCGCCGTGATCGTAGAAAATCTCGGTGCATGGGCCGCACGGGCCGGTATCGCCCATGGTCCAGAAGTTGTCGGAGGCGTAAGGCGCGCCTTTGTTGTCGCCGATACGGATCATGCGCTCGACCGGCACGCCGATCTGCTTGGTCCAGATGTCATACGCTTCGTCGTCGGAGGCGTAGACGGTGACCCAGAGTTTTTCCTTCGGCAGTTTCAGAACGCCGGTCAGGAAGGTCCAGGCGAAGGTAATCGCGTCGTGCTTGAAATAGTCACCGAAGCTGAAGTTACCGAGCATTTCGAAGAATGTGTGGTGACGAGCGGTATAACCGACGTTTTCCAGGTCGCTGTTCTTGCCACCGGCACGCACGCACTTCTGGCTGCTGGTTGCGCGGGTGTACGCGCGCTTTTCCTGACCCAGGAAGCAGTCCTTGAACTGGTTCATCCCCGCGTTGGTGAACAGCAGGGTTGGGTCGTTGCCCGGAATCAAAGAGCTGGAGGCTACACGGGTGTGGCCTTGCTCTTCGAAGAAGCGAAGGAAGGCTTCACGGATTTCTGCGCTTTTCATTAGGTTCTTCCACGGAGGCTGCGGCCAAAGGCCTGTACGAAACGTCAACAGACGAAACGACGGCAAAGGGCCGCATTATATCGGCCCTTCGCGTGGGGTACAGCGTGTTTATACGATAGTAACGGTCAATTGGGCGGCTAACGCTGTCACTTGCGCGAAAACTCGACGAATGTCGCGATCACTTGCTCGATTTGCGAGCGACTGACGTCCATGTGCGTGACCATGCGCAAGCGCGCCGCGGCGCTCAACTTGATCCCGCGTTCGGCGGCAAACGCCTTGAGCGCTTCAGCCTGATCGCCCATTTGCACGTAAGCCATGTTGGTCTGCACCGGCTCGACGCTGAACCCGGCCTCGCGCAAGCCTTCAGCCAAAAACTGTGCGTTGGCATGGTCATCCGCCAGGCGCTCGATATTGTGATCCAGCGCATACAGCCCCGCCGCCGCGAGCAACCCGGCCTGACGCATGCCGCCGCCAACCATTTTGCGCAGACGCCGGGCCTTGCCGATCAGTTGCTCAGTGCCACACAGCACCGAACCGACCGGCGCGCCGAGGCCCTTGGACAGGCATACCGACACCGAATCGAAATGCCGGGTGATTTCCCGGGCACCCACCCCGAGCTTGACCGCCGCGTTGTACAGCCGCGCGCCGTCCAGGTGCAACTGCAACCCATGGTCCTGAGTGAATTGGCGCGCGCGGGCCAGATACTCCAGCGGCAGCACCTTGCCCTGCATGGTGTTTTCCAGCGCCAGCAGACGGGTACGGGCGAAATGGAAGTCGTCCGGCTTGATCGCTGCCGCCACGTGAGCCAGATCCAGCGAACCGTCGGCCTGCACTTCCAGCGGCTGCGGCTGGATCGAACCGAGCACCGCCGCGCCACCGCCCTCGTACTTGTAGGTGTGCGCCTGCTGGCCGACGATGTATTCGTCACCACGCCCGCAGTGCGCCATCAGGCCCAGCAGATTGCTCATGGTGCCGGTTGGCACGAACAGCGCGGCGGCAAAGCCCAGGCGTTTTGCCAGTTCCGCCTCCAGACGATTGACCGTCGGATCTTCGCCGTACACGTCATCACCGGTGGCCGCCGCAGTCATCGCGTCGAGCATGGCAGGAGTCGGTTGGGTGACGGTGTCGCTGCGAAGATCGATAACGCTCATGAACCTGGCCTCAGAGTCAGCAGGGGAAATCCCTTTTCGAAGGTGAATTACTGCGGTCATGGCGCCGATTAATCAACCCTTGAGTGAGAAAAAGCACATTACTTATTGAAAGGACGCAACCCAATGTGGGAGCGGGCTTGCTCGCGAAAGCGGTGTGTCAACCAATCAATTTGCTGGCTGACACACCGCCTTCGCGAGCAAGCCCGCTCCCACAGGTTCTGTGCAAGGCCGGAAAATCTGTGATAAAAACGCTGCGCCGCCCGAGAAAGGGCGGCAAAAACGTTCTCAGGGCGGGGTGTAATTCCCCACCGGCGGTAATTGCGCGCAATGCGCATAGCCCGCGAGCGCTTGGCGACGACACGGCATTGGCGGTGATCGGCGGCAAGGTCAGCAGACCCGGTGTGATTCCGGGGCCGACGGTCATAGTCCGGATGAAGAGAGAACGGGATTGACGCCAAAGGGCCGCCCGCGCGCTTGTGTGCTCGTGCGTACCCTTGAATCCCTTTCGATTCATAA
Organism: Pseudomonas sp. MWU16-30322; assembly: GCF_020515535.1. Lineage (NCBI taxonomy): Bacteria > Pseudomonadati > Pseudomonadota > Gammaproteobacteria > Pseudomonadales > Pseudomonadaceae > Pseudomonas > Pseudomonas sp. MWU16-30322. The sequence continues at coordinate 323,771 of NZ_JAIWYL010000002.1, read as the reverse complement.
CGCCCTGTTTTTCACACAAACAGGAGTCAGAACATGCAACCCACCGCTATCGACAGCAAAACCAAACACCCTCACGGCGAGCGCGTTGCGTTCATCCAGGCCTGCTGGCACAAGGAAATCGTCGACCAGAGCCGTAAAGGGTTCGTCGCCGAAATGCTGGCTCAGGGTTATCAGGAATCGGACATCGATTTCTTCGAAGTCGGCGGCGCCTTTGAAATGCCGCTGCACGCCAAGTTGCTGGCCAAGACCGGTCGTTATGCCGGCATCGTCGCGGCTGCGCTGGTCGTGGACGGCGGCATCTACCGTCACGAGTTCGTTGCCCAGTCCGTGGTCAGCGGCCTGATGCAGGTGCAGCTGGAAACCGAAGTGCCGGTGTTCTCGGTGTCCCTGACCCCGCACCACTTCCATGCCGGTGAAGAACATCAGAAGTTCTTCTTCGAGCACTTCGTGCACAAGGGTCAGGAAGCGGCGAGAACTTGCGCGGACACGCTGCAGAAGGTTCGTGCGCTGCGTCGTACAGAGCCACGTGCAGTCGCCGTCTGATCACGAAACCAAACCTGTAGGAGTGAGCCTGCTCGCGATAGCGGAGTATCAGTCGACCACGATGGCGACTGACACATTGCGATCGCGAGCAGGCTCACTCCTACATTGGATAGGTGTTGAACTCAGGCGAGATGTTCGTCGGTGGTCGGCACGATCAGGATGCCGGCACGTAAGCCGTTCTTGACCTTGGGATTGGGGAATATGATCCGTGCGCCCTCTTCCTCGATGATCCAGCGGGTATTGGCCAGATCTTCGGCCAGTACATAACCCACATCCAGCTCGGAAAAGTTTTCGATGTCCGCCGGCAGGTTCAGGCGGAACGCATCGCTGTGCTTGATGATTTCCCGGGCGACGCTGAACAGCTGCAAACCGTCCAGGCCTTCTTCGGCCAGATCCGGCTCATTGCCTTCGATGATCTGCTTCAGACGGGTTTCCAGACGTGAAACATCCACCCCTTCGTTCTGCCCGAACGGCCGCGCCTTGCCCAGCTCCAGGGTGAAGGACTCGGCCCCGAGCTTGTCGTAGGTGTAGGAACTGAAAACGATCGACGGCTTGTTCTGCAGCAACACCGCTTCCATCCCGGCAGCGCGCAGGCGCGCCAGTTCGCGGCGCGAATGCTGGCGACCTTCTTTCCACGGGTACAGCGCGAACTGCTCGATCTTCGAACCACGAATCGCCGTGTGCAGGTCATAGTGCAGGCGCTGACGGTCCGGCAGGCTGAAGAAACTTGCCGCCAGCCGTTCCAGCTCGCAGGCGCGAATGGCTTCGGAGCCGCTGGTTTGTTCATGCCGGCCGTTGAACAGCCGATTGACGTCCTGCTCGACGAAGCGCTCGCCTTTGCGAATCGCTTCCGGGTTACCGAACAGGAACAGAATGCGTGCACGCGGCTTCAGATCGCCGCGAGCGATGTCATGCAGCAGCCGATCAAGCAACTCGATCGGCGCTGTTTCATTGCCGTGGATGCCTGCCGACAGCAGCAGGTCCAGACCATTGTCGCGCGCTTCGGGTGGCCGGACTTCCAGCGCACCCTCGCTCAACCAGCGCATGCGCACGCCTTCGACAGTCAGTTGAGTCTTCTCCGCCGGTTCGCGGCCGGCGAGGGTCAGTTCAAGCAGTTTGCCGAGGGCGAGCATAGAGCGGTTTCCTTAGTGGTCGTGGTTGCAATCCGGGCCGTGCACATGTTCCTCGTCATCGCCGAGGTCAGCCGGTTCCATTTCCAGTTGCAGACTTACCAGATTAGTTGCCAATGGGCGCAGCAGCAGGTTGGCGTACTCTTCGTCACCTTCCTCGACGTCCACACCGATCAGCAGTTGGCCACGGCCGTCCTGCTGGATCCACAGCTCTTTGCCTTGCCACATGACCGCGACGCGGGTGCACGAGGTTTGCAGTTGCGTGCCGTCGGTGTCTTCAAGGATCAGCTGCAGGGAATCGCTCATGTTTTTACTCTCTTGGGTAGACAAGCCGCGCGCCGCGTTCAGGCGACGCGCCGGCCATCAATTGATCTGGAATGGATAAACCGCGCCCAGTTTAAGGATTTGCGTCAGTTCATCCAGTGCCGTCCGGCATTCAAGCAGCAACTGCGGGTCCGCCAGATCGGTTTCGCTCAGGCGGTCGCGGTAGTGCTTTTCAACCCATGCGGTCAACGAACCGTACAACGGGGCTGTCATGATAACCCCTGGATTGACGGCCGCCAGCTCGGTTTCGTTGAGCGCGACGCGCAGTCGCAGGCACGCCGGGCCACCGCCGTTCTGCATGCTTTGCTTGAGGTCGAAGACTTTCACTTCGCGGATCAGGCCGCCGGAGCTGGTCAGCCCTTGCAGGTAGTTCCACACGCGCTCGTTGCCCCGGCACTCTTCCGGCACGATCAGCAGCATCGAACCGTCAGGACGCGACAGCAACTGGCTGTTGAACAAATAGGAGCGCACAGCGTCGTCGACAGTAACCGCCGAACGCGGCACACAGATCGACTGGAACTTGCCGCCGACCTTGGCCAGTTTGCCCTGCAACTCGGCCAGCATCTGCTCGGTGTCGAGGAACGCATCCTCGTGATAGAACAGCACCTCGCCGTTACCCACCGCGATCACGTCGTTGTGGAATACGCCCTGGTCGATCACCGCCGGGTTCTGCTGCGCGTAAACCACGCCTTCGTTACGCAGACCGTGCAGACGCGCCACCGCTTGCGAGGCCTCCAGGGTCTGGCGCGCCGGGTACTTCTGTGGCGCCGGGTAACGGGTGTCGAACGCACTGCGACCGAACACGAAAAACTCGACACCGGCCTCGCCGTACTCACGGCAGAAACGCGTGTGGTTGGCCGCGCCTTCGTCACCGAACTGCGCAACGGCTGGCAGTGCGGCGTGATGGGCGAAGTGCTGCTGATCGGCGAACATCGCGCCGAGCACGCGGCTGGTGGTCGGGTGTTCGATGCTGCGATGGTATTTGCAGTTGAGGTTGGCGGCGGTGAAATGCACGCGACCGTCAGCGGTGTCGGCACTCGGGCTGACGGTGGCGGCGTTGGCCACCCACATGCTCGATGCCGAGCAACTGGCAACCAGCAACGGCATGGCTTCCTTCGCGGCGCGCTCAATCACTTGCGCGTCGGTGCCGCTGAAACCCAAGCGGCGCAACGCGGCCACGTCCGGACGCTCCTGCGGCGCCAGCACGCCTTGCTGAAAGCCCATTTCCATCAGCGCTTTCATTTTCGCCAGACCTTGCAGCGCCGCTTCCTTCGGATTCGAAGATTGCTGGCTGTTGCTCTGGGACGCAACGTTGCCGTAGGACAGACCGCCGTAGTTATGGGTCGGCCCCACTAGACCGTCAAAATTGACTTCATAGGATTTCATCAGCGAGGCTCCACGAGAATCTGTTGTTATAGGCTTCAAGTAACAATTCAGTCAGACCGCGTCGCGGCTATCGCGAGCAGGCTCACTCCTACAGGTTTGGCGGGGAACACACATGTTGTGTACGACACAAATCCTGTAGGAGTGAGCCTGCTCGCGATGGCCGTTACGCCATTTTCACGCCAGGCGTCAGCGCCGCCGGCAACGTCAGGCTCGGCGTTTCCAGCGAGGCCACCGGGTACGCGCAGTAATCTGCGGCGTAGTAAGCGCTGGCGCGATGGTTGCCCGAAGCCCCGACACCGCCGAACGGCGCGCTGCTCGCAGCGCCGGTCAGCTGTTTGTTCCAGTTGACGATGCCGGCGCGGCTTTCCAGCCAGAACTGCTGATAACGCGCTTCGGAATCCGACAGCAAACCTGCCGCCAGACCATAAGCGGTATCGTTGGCCTCAGCGATCGCCGCAGCAAAATCGGCGTAGCGAATCACCTGCAGCAACGGGCCGAACAGCTCTTCGTCCGGACGCTCGGCCACCGCCGTCACGTCAAGAATGCCCGGGGTCAGCAATGCCGACTGCGCCTGCGGCTGCGTCATCTCCAGCAGCGACACCGCGCCATTGGCCAGCAGATGTTGTTGGGCATCCATCAGCGCTTTCGCCGCGCCAAGGGAAATCACCGAGCCCATGAACGGCGCCGGCTGTTGATCGAACGCACCGACTTCAATCGTCGAGCTGACTTCCACCAGACGCTTGAGCAGGCTGTCGCCCCACGCGCCTTGCGGCACCAGCAGACGACGCGCACAGGTGCAGCGCTGACCGGCGGAGATGAAGGCCGACTGAATGATCGTGTAAACCGCCGCGTCCAGATCAGCGACCTGATCGACCACCAGCGGGTTGTTGCCGCCCATTTCCAAAGCAAGAATCTTGTCCGGACGCCCGGCGAACTGCTGGTGCAGGTGATTGCCGGTGCGGCTGGAGCCAGTGAAGAACAGACCGTCGATGCCCGGGTTCGCCGCCAGCGCAATACCGGTTTCGCGAGCGCCTTGCAGCAGGTTCAACACGCCAGCCGGCAAACCGGCTTCGATCCAGCACTTGACCGTCAGCTCGGCGACTTTCGGCGTCAGTTCGCTTGGCTTGAACAGCACGCTGTTGCCGGCCAGCAGTGCTGGCACAATGTGTCCGTTCGGCAAGTGGCCAGGGAAGTTGTAAGGGCCGAACACTGCAACCACACCGTGTGGCTTGTGGCGCAGCACGGCGGTGGCGTCGCCCAGCGGGCCGCTCTTCTCGCCGGTACGCTCGCGGTAGCTCTGCACCGAGATCGCGATCTTGTTGACCATGCTGGTGACTTCGGTCGCAGCCTCCCACAGAGGCTTGCCGGTTTCCTCGCCAATGGTGCGGGCCAGTTCGTCACTGTGGTTTTTCAGAGCGGCAGCAAAGGCTTCGAGCACACTGATACGCTCGTCCAGCGAATGCCGCGCCCAGCCCGGAAACGCCTGACGCGCAGCCTGCACGGCGGACTCGACCTGAGCGGCGGTGGCGCCCTCCCCCGACCACAGCACTTGCTGGGTCACCGGGTTCAGCGACTGAAAGGCTTCACCCTGACCGGCCAGCCATTCACCTGCGATGTATAGCGAATTCATTATTTCGACTCCCGAGCAGCAGACAACGCCACGGCGCGCACTTGATCGCCGGCGTTGAGTTGAAGACGTTTGGCGGTCTGCGGATCAACCACCAGTGTGCCGGCAGCCAGACGGGCCGGCGCAGCTGTGATGCGGCAGTCTTCGCGCTTGCGGTTATGGATGATGAACGGCGTGGCGTCATCGCCCGGCGTACCGACCGCCAGCACCAGCGCTTCGCTGTCGCGGACTGCGCGGATCTTGCTGGTTTCGCATTCGATGGCCGGGCCGGCGTCGAAGATGTCGACATAGCCTTGATAGCTGAAACCTTCGCTCTTGAGCATCGCCAGCGCCGGCTCGGTGTCCGGGTGCACCTGACCGATAACGTTGCGCGCATCCGGCGACAGGAAGCAGGTGTACAGCGGGAATTTCGGCATCAGTTCGGCGATGAACGCCTTGTTGCCAACCCCGGTCAGGTAATCGGCCTGGCTGAATTCCATCTTGAAGAAGTGCCGGCCCAGGCTCTCCCAGAACGGCGAACGTCCGGCTTCATCGGACACACCGCGCATCTCGGCGATGATCTTGTTGCCGAACAGCTCAGGGAACTCGGCGATGAACAGCATGCGCGCCTTGGACAGCATGCGGCCGTTCAGACCGGTGCGGTAATCGGCGTGCAGGAACAGCGAGCACAGCTCGGAGTTGCCGGTCAGGTCGTTGGCGAGGAACAGCGTCGGAATCTCGCGATAGATGTTCAGCTCTTGCGAGGCGCTGACGGTCAGGCCGACGCGGAAGTTGTACCACGGCTCACGCAGACCGACCGCGCCGGCGATGGCGGAAATCCCCACCACGCGACCGTTGTCGTCTTCGAGCACGAACAGGTAGTCCGCATCGCCACGGCCGGCTTCGCCGCGAAAGGTCTTCTCGGCCCAGCCGACCCGGTGGGTCAGGCGCTCTTCGTTGGCCGGCAAAGTGGTCAGGCCGGTGCCGGTGCTGCGGGCCAGGTCGATCAGCGCGGATAAATCGCTGCTGCGTACGGGACGAACAATCATGCTATCTCCTCAAACGGGCCGCCTTCGCCACCCGTGAAACTCGCTAAGGCGTTAAACCGCCACCAGGCGCACGCTGGCACCTTCACCGACGCCCAGGGCTTCGGCTGCTTCCAGATCCAGGGTCACCGGTTTGCCCGGCGCGTAATCGAGTTCCAGCAGCACCGCGCGGTAATCCTGCAACTGCGCGTTGGCCACCAGATACTGGCGCCCGGCGCCTTTGACCGGCTCGCCGATCTTCACCGGCACCACACGGCTCTGAGCGATCGAACGGATCCCCGAAACACGCGCATGCAGGGTCGGGCCACCGTCAAAAATGTCGATGTAGTGATCGGTCTCGAAGCCTTCGCGCATCAGGATGTCGAAGGTGATCTGCGCACGCGGGTGCACCTGGCCCATCGCTTCTTGAGCGGAATCCGGCAGCAGCGGCACGTAGATCGGGTAATGCGGCATCAGTTCGGCGAGGAACGTGCGGCTCTTCAGGCCACACAGGCGCTCGGCCTCGGCGTAGTTGAGGTCGAAGAAGTTGCGACCGATGGCATCCCAGAACGGCGAGTCGCCGTTCTCGTCGCTGTAGCCGACGATCTCGGTCACCACCGAATCGGCGAAACGCTCCGGGTGGCTGGCGACAAACAGCAAGCGACCCCGGGAGTTGAGCTCAGACCACGGCGAACCGACCAGCTCGCGTTGCACGTAGAAACTGGTCAGCAGGCTGTTGCCGGTCAGGTCGTGGCATTGCGAGAGCACGTGGATCTTGTTGTGGATCTTCAGCTCGCGGGACGCGTGGACGAAGGTCTCGTTGCGGAAGCTGTAGAACGGCTCCGAGTAACCGGCCGAGGCAACGATCGCCGAGCAGCCGACCAGTTTGCCGGTGGCGGTGTCTTCGAGGACGAAGAAGTAGCTCTCTTCACCGTTGAAGCTCACTTCGGCGGCGAACGAGGCTTCGCTTGCGGCGATCTTGTCGCTCAGGCGTTCCACGTCATCCGGCAAGGAAGTGACACCAATCGGGCTGTCCGCGGCCAGACGCTGTACCTCGCCCAGATCAGCCATTTGCGCAGGGCGCATCACCAGCATGGTGTCACTCCTTTTCTCTTATAAATTTACAGAAGAAAAAACACCGGACCTTGTAGGAGTGAGCCTGCTCGCGATTGCGGCCTGTCAGAAACCAATAAGTCGACTGACATACCGCAATCGCGAGCAGGCTCACTCCTACAGTTGATCTGGTCCGGCATAAAATTTTGATCGACGCCCAAATCCTCGGGCGTCGAAGGGTCTATCAGGCTTGCGTCAGTGTTGCGGCGGCGCGTTCGAAGCGGTCCAGACCGGCGTCGATATCGGCGTCTTCCACCACCAGGCTCGGGGCGAAACGAATCACGTCCGGGCCGGCTTGCAGAATCATCAGGCCTTCTTTTTCAGCGGCGTTGAAGATGTCCTTGGCCTTGCCTTTCCAGGCTTCGCTCAGCACACAACCGATCAACAGACCGAGGCCACGCACCTGAGTGAACAGGCCGTACTTCTCGCCGATCTGCTGCAGGCGGGTCTTGAATTTGTCGTGCTTGGCGTTGACGCCGTTCAGCACCTCAGGGGTGTTGATCACGTCGATCACTGCCTCGGCAACGGCGCACGCCAGCGGGTTGCCGCCGTAAGTGGTGCCGTGGGTGCCGACGACCAGATGCTTGGCCAGCGCTTCGGTGGTCAGCATCGCGGCGATCGGGAAACCACCGCCCAGGCTCTTGGCGCTGGTCAGGATGTCCGGGGTCACGCCGTAATGCTGATAGGCGAACAGGTGGCCGGTACGGCCCATGCCGGTCTGCACTTCGTCGAACACCAGCAGCGCGTTGTTCGCGTCGCACAGTTCGCGGGCACCTTGCAGGTAAGCCAGCTCGGCCGGCAGTACACCGCCCTCGCCCTGGATCGGTTCGAGCACGACCGCACAGGTCTTGTCGGAAACCGCCGCTTTCAGCGCGGCCAGATCGTTGTAAGGGACGTGGGTGATGCCGGTGATTTTCGGACCGAAACCGTCGGAGTACTTCGACTGGCCACCGACGTTGACGGTGAACAGGGTACGGCCGTGGAAGCTGTTGAGCGCGGCGATGATCTCGTACTTCTCGCTGCCGAAACGGTCGAACGCTACGCGACGGGCCAGCTTGAATGCGGCCTCGTTGGCTTCAGCGCCGGAGTTGCAGAAGAACACGCGCTCGGCGAACGTGGCGTCGATCAGCTTGTGCGCCAGGCGCAGGGCCGGCTCGTTGGTGAACACGTTGGATACGTGCCACAGCTTGTTCGCTTGCTCGGTCAAGGCACCGACCAGCGCCGGATGCGCATGGCCCAATACGTTAACGGCGATGCCGCCGGCAAAGTCGATCAGCTCGCGGCCGGCCTGATCCCAGACGCGGGAACCGGCGCCACGCACCGGAATGAAAGCGGCAGGCGCGTAGTTGGGAACCATTACCTGGTCGAAATCGGCGCGTTGTACCGCAGCGTGCTCAACGGACATCGGAGTCTCCTGATGAGGGCCACCCGCCTGAAACTGGCGAGCGATGGGGGGATTGTAAGGACAGTTTTCAGCCCGGCCTTGCCGCCAAGCGACAACTTCTTATAGCGCAAACCCCGGATTTTCCCGGGTTTACGGCAATGCGACATATAGCGTCGCAAAGGCGCAGTTTAAACTGCGCGCCGCCGTTTGCGCAGACGTACTCGGGATCTTACGCAAGAGAGTTTTATGGGGTGCGGTATATATGTACCGCACATCGAATCAACGGCCGGTGTTTGCTATGGACCTTTCCCAGGCAAATGGCCTCACCCCATGATTCACGAAACCACCTCCACCCTCGCGACACTGCCCGACGCACTGCTGCTTCCCCGGCAGGACGCACACTATCAACCGCTGCTCCAAGCCATTCCGACATGGTTGAGCAAGGCTGCAGCACACAAGCGCGAAGCTTTGAAACAGGCCAGTCCTCTACTGCCCGTCAGCCTCGTGCGAGCATCGCGCAACGACCATGAAAAGCTGCGCACGCTGAATGCCGCGCACTGGACTGCACACAACCGAGTCGAGCAAAGCCTTGCCCGCCTGCAAGACGCCAAAACCTTCGCCGAACCGTTACTGCGCGCCGAGCTGCAAAAACGCTTTGGCCTGCTGCTGGATGTCAGACAGGTTTTCCTGCGCCTGTACCTGCCAGCTCAAGTTCCGTGGCTGCGAATCAAATCCGGCGCCGCGCGCACCTGGACCGTCTCGCTGCTGGACGCCGCGCTGCACAATTTTGAAAGCAGCGAGACCACCGATGACGCTTTCGAACCCGCTTCGGCCTATATCAGCCAGCCTTCACCCGAAGGCCGGTTCCGCATATTGCCGGGCATGCTTGAGTCGATGCCGATCATCGCCTTCACCCGCCTGTGCCGCGAACTGGATATCGGCCGGCGCTACAGCGTGTATCTGCAAGACAACCTGGGCTTGAGCAATCCGCTGGTCGCGGCGGTGCTGCAAGCCAGAGTCTGCGCCAGCGAAAAAGCCGCGCTGGTCGCCGCCCTGCAGATGGCCTACATGCAAAAAAACCTCGGCGCCGATGTGCATCGCCTGATTCTCGGCCTGCTCGATGGCTTGCAGCATTTGCGCCTCAATCGTCAGGCGTGGCAATGCCATGCGCTGACGATGCTGGACGCCAGCCTGACCGGCATCGTGCTGTTCGCGCCGAACCTTGAAGCAGCAAACGCGCCAGCGCGGGTGGTGGTGTACATTCCCGATGACCCGCTGCACCCGATCAAGGAGTACGCCAGCACCGGCGCCTTTACCGAGGAGCTGGCCCAGCGCCTGCGCGATCCGCAATACCAGGCCTTTTTCAGCCGCTTTATCGAGCATGCCGAGCGCGGTCATTTTTTCGGCCGGTTGAACAACCTCCTCGGCCCTGTCACCTGGCAACCGGTACAGACCGGCGACCCACGTCCCACCTGGCGCGAGACCGCGACTGAACGCCCGCTCCTGCAAATAGCCGCGACCCCGATTCGCGCTGAGCTGTTCACCCATCTGTACCAACGCAAGCTCGACAAGATGCTCAACGATGCCCGCGTCGTCGCCGTTTCGACCGCCACGGTCGATCGCAAAGCGCGCTGGGCACTCTGGGATTCCTTCACCGAAATCGCTCAGACCCTGCTCAATATCGTCGCTTTCGTCGCCCTGCCATTCGTGCCGTTTCTCGGTGAACTGATGCTCGCCTACACCGCCTACCAGATGCTCGACGAGGCGTTCGAAAGTATCGTCGACTGGGCTGAAGGACTGCCACGTGAAGCCCTCGGGCACTTCATGGGCGCCGTGGAAGCCGTTGTGCAAGTCGGCACCTTTGCAGCCGGTGGCGTCATCACGGCCGGCGAGTTTCGTGCACTGCTGCCGAGCGATGTCGTCAAGTTCATCGACCGTTTCATTCCGGTGAAGGCCGCGAATGGCAAGACCCTCTACTGGAAGCCCGACTTGCGCCCCTACGAATTGCCCGGCGCCTTGCCCAAAGACCTGCAAACCGACGCATTGGGCCTGCAACACCACCAAGGCAAGACCCTGCTGCCCCTGGGACAAAAGCGCTATGCCGTCAGCCGCGCCGCCGAAACGGGCGCGCATCGCATCGACCATCCGACGCGTCCCGAGGCCTACAAACCGGCCCTGCGGCACAACGCCGCCGGCGCCTGGCAAAGCGAACTCGACCAGCCACTGGGCTGGGACCGCGCCACCGTGCTGAGCCGCAGCAGCCCGTTGATGCAGCGTCTTCCCGCCGAGCTGCAAGAACGTCTGCTGAACATCAGCGGCTGCGAAGAAAACGCCTTGCGCCAGATGCATGTCGAGCTCGGTCAGTTGCCACCGCTGCTGGTCGACACGCTCGAACGCTGGCAGATCGACCAGGACCTTCAACTGTTCATCGAACAGGTCGGCAGCCACCGCGCCGAGGACTACCTCAAGGCCGATCCCGCCAGGCAACTGCAACTGCTGTTTGACCACGGCCACTGGCCCGCCGACTGCGGCCTGAAACTGATTGATCGCCAGGGGCGAACCCTGTGGCGCAGTCCCGTCGCCGATGTGCCATTCATCCAGATTGAAGGAACACGGCTGGACGATGGCGACCTGCTGAAAACCTGGCTGCAACGTCTGACCCCTGCACAAAGAAACACACTGCTGGGCGAAGCCCCGCAGGCAACGGCCCCCACGCCAGAGGCCGGTGCCACGCGCCTGCGCCACACCGTTGCCGAACTGGCGCAACAGCAGCGCCAACGCCTGTTCGAAGATCGCTATCGCCAACTGCAACGGGGTGCCGGCGCGCTGACCCAGGCATTGATGGACGCCGAACCCGGCCTGCCCAGGCATCTGGCCCAGGCGATCGTCGAAACCGCGAGTGACGCCGAGTGCCAGCAACTGCAGCGCTCGACGCTGTCCCAGCGTCTGGTCGAACTGACTCAGGAGGCGCGCCTGCAAGTGCGCGCAAGCCGAGCCCTGGAGGGCCTGACGCTGAAAGCCACAGCGCACAATCTCGACACGGATCGCCTGATCCTGCACACGCTGCCACGCCTGCCGGGCTGGTCGGATTCGTTGCGCCTTGAAGTCAGGCATTACAGCCGCAACGGGCGCCTGCTCGACAGCATTGGCCCGCAGAGCGCTACCATTCGCAGGACACTGGTGCTGACTGAACAGGGTGACTATCAGCCCTTCGATGAGACCGACCAACCGCTGCGCACCTCCGGTTCACTGTCATCCAGCCTGCTGCAAGCCTTGCCAGACACCGAGCGCTCGGCGCTGAACATCGGCATTGGCGAAATGACAGCGTTCGAACAGCTGATTCGCCAACACTCGCTGCCCCGGGAAACGCTACTGGCACTGCTCGCACAAAACCCGAACCGCAAACCTGCCTACGACCCGACGATCATGCGCTTGCGCGGAGGCGCCACCGGCCATCGGCGCATGCCCACCGACACGCCGACCTTGCAAACACACGCGCACTGGCTGCTGCCGCACTTGCTTCCGGAAGAGCTGGAAGAATTTGTCACCCGCCTGCAACGCCACCCGAATGGTCCGCGCAGCGAGCTGTACCGGTTGATCACCGAGCGTCAGCGCCTGGTCGCAGTCCTCGATCCGTGGGTCGATGCGGTGCCGCAAGTGCACCCGGAAACCGGGGGCCAGCTCAACACCGAGCAGTACGCCATCCAGCGCCAGCGCCGACGGCAAATGCGCGTCGACCTCATCGACTGCTGGAAGCAACAGGTGGTGCTGCCGGAAGACACCGAGCACACGATCGACCTGCGCCTGTCCCATCCGATTCTCGGCGAGCTGCCGCAAGTGGAGGTCAATTTCAGTCACGTGGATTACCTGACGATCGAAGGTGTCGCCGGCACTCGGGGGGTGCACGGGTTCCTCAACAACTTCTCCGGCCTGCGGCGCCTGGTGTTGCGCAGCATGCCTCTGGGCGAACTGCCGCAAGCCATCAACCGTTCACCGCAACTGCGCGAACTGGTGCTCAGCGAGTGCGGCATTACCCTGACGCCCGAAACTCAAGCAACACTGGCAGCCCAGACAAATCTGAAAATCCTCGACCTGTTCCATAACCCGCTGGGCCTTGCGCCCAACGTCGAGAGAATGGCCAGGCTGAGTTACATCGACGTCTCGGAAACCGGCATTTCGACGCTGCCGGCCGGCCTGTTGTCGCGCCAGCAACTGCGCACCGCATTGCTCAATGACAACGCGATCGAAGCGTTACCCCCGGCACTTTTCGAACTGCCCAACAACATTCCGGAGGGCTTCGACCTCGGGGGTAACCCGATCGGTGCCGCAGACCGCGAACGGATCAAACATCACTTCAATCAAACCCGTCAGGACTTCGGCGTACTGGCCGAGTCCGCCGACCTGCAGCGCGTGCAAGCGCTGTACACCCAGATGGATCAGGAACAGGCCAGCGAGCTCTTCTACCTGCTGCCCGGCACGCTGGCTGAGGGCCGAGTCGAGCTGACGCGCCGCGAGTCCGAGTTTCGCAACATGAGCGACAGCCTCGCCGACTGGAGCACCGAACACCCCTTGCTGCATCCGATCAGTGGCGAACCCTTTACCCTCGAAGAGGTATTGAACGAGCAGGAAGCGCGCCTCGAATTCAAGAACCGCATCGAACAGAGCTGGCGCCGGGAAACCGAACAGGATGATTTTGATCAGGACAGCCAACCGCTCTACGACCTGAACCTGTCCATGACCATCACCGGTGATCTGCCCGCGCTCAACGCCGACTTTTCCCACCTCACGCATCTCTACATGAGGAGCCGACCGGGACACACCTCTGGCACTGCGGAGTTTCTGCAAACCTTTCCCAACCTGAAGGCGCTGACGCTCTACCAGTTCCGGCTCGAACAGATTCCTGCGGCGATATTCCGGATGGCCGACCTCAGCTACCTGTCGCTCTCGGAATGCCACATCACCCTGACCCGCGAAACAGCTCTGGAGCTGGCGCAAATGGAGCGCCTGGATCATTTGGATCTGAGCGACAACCCACTGGGAGAAATTCCGGATGTCAGCCAGATGAGCGACCTGTCGACTCTGCTGCTGGACAACACCGGCATTACCGGCCTGCCCCGTGGCTTGCTGCAGCTCGAACATCTGGATGTCGTCGCGCTGGATGGCAACGCCATCAGCGATATCCCCAGCGACATCCTTGAACTGCCCGAGGAGCGCGCAGACAAAATCAACCTGCGGGACAACCCGCTCTCTGAAATCAGCATTCAACGGCTGATCGCCTACTTCAGAAAATACCGCATCGACTTTGGCGTGGAGGCGGTCATCGACCGGGCGGAAATGGAGGTGTCGACGTCCGAAGAATCCGAAGCCGACGAGTGATGTTCAGCGCGATTGGCCGGGACGCGTCAACCGCGCTCCGGCGGCACCGACGACAGTTCGAACGGACTGCTGCTGCGCCGCTGGTTGCGATCTTCCCGCGGCGTGGCGCCGAAGAAGTTGCGATAGGCGCTGGAGAAATGCGGTCCCGAGGAGAAACCGCAGGACAGGCCGATCTGGATGATCGACTTGCTGGTCTGCATCAACATCTGCCGGGCCTTGTTCAGGCGCAGTTCCAGGTAGTACTGGCTCGGCACGCGGTTGAGGTATTGCTTGAAGATCCGCTCCAGCTGTCGACGGGACACGCACACGTGCTGGGCGATTTCGTCGGTGGTCAGCGGCTCTTCGATATTGGCTTCCATCAGCAACACGGCTTGCGTGAGCTTCGGATGGCTGGAACCGAGGCGGTTCTGCAATGGGATGCGCTGACGCTCGCCGCCCTCGCGGATGCGCTCGACCACCAGTTCTTCGGAGACAGCACCGGCCAGTTCTGCTCCATGATCACGGGCCAGCACTGCCAGCAGCAGGTCGAGTACCGACATGCCGCCGCACGCGGTCAGGCGATCGCGATCCCAGTCGAACAGGTGACTGGTGGCGATGACTTTCGGGAAGCGCTCGGCGAAATCGTCCTGCCAGCGCCAGTGCACGGCCGCGCGGTAGCCGTCGAGCAGACCGAGTTGCGCCAACGGATACACGCCCGCCGACAGGCCACCGATCACGCAACCGGCCCGCACCAGTTGCTTGAGCGCGCTGCTGAGTGCCGGGGCCAGGGTGGTCGGCGGCTCGTCGGCGAGCAGGAACAGTTTCTGGAAGTTTTCCAGCTTGCCGGTCCAGGCCTCGCCCGGCAGTTGCCAGGCGCCTTCGGCCGTGGCTTCGGTGCTGGCTTCGGCCTGCAGGAACGACAGCTCGTAAACCACCTCCGGGTGCACCCGCTGAGCAACACGCAAGGCCTCCTCCGCCAGCGCCAGCGTCAGAGCTTTAGTGCTGGGCCAAATCAGGAAACCAATTCGATGGGCAGTCATGGGCGGGCAATCCGAAACGAAGAACGGTGATGAGGCAAGGGCCAATGCTAGCCCGTAATCGAAACTGTCGCAGATCCATTGTGGGAGCGGGCTTGCTCGCGAATGCGGTAGATCAGACACCAATGATGTCGACTGAAACACCGCTTTCGCGAGCAAGCCCGCTCCCACAGAGGGCCGAGCAAGTCTTCAGGTCGCGAAGCATGACCTAATTTGGTGCATAACGGGAGCGATTACTTGAGGCTACCCGACAGGAATTGTTGCAAGCGCTCGGATTGCGGATTGACCAGCACTTCGCGCGGGTTGCCGCTCTCTTCCACCACACCTTTGTGCAGGAACACCAACTGGTTCGACACTTCACGGGCGAAGCCCATTTCGTGCGTGACCACGACCATGGTGCGGCCTTCCTGAGCCAGCGCTTGCATCACTTTCAGCACGTCGCCAACCAGCTCCGGGTCGAGGGCCGAAGTCGGTTCGTCGAACAGCATCACTTCCGGTTCCATCGCCAGCGCACGGGCAATTGCCACGCGTTGCTGCTCGCCACCGGACATGTGCCCCGGGAACGCGTCTTTACGATGGGCCACGCCAACCTTGTTCAGGTAGTGCTCGGCCTTCTCGCGCGCTTCAGCCTTGGACACGCCCAGTACGTGGACCGGCGCTTCCATGATGTTTTCCAGCGCGGTCATGTGCGACCACAGGTTGAAATGCTGGAACACCATCGACAGGCGCGAGCGCATGCGCTGCAGCTGTTTCGGATCAGCGGCTTTCAGCGCGCCGTCCTTGTTGGCGACCAGCTTCAGCTCTTCGTTGTTGAGCAGGATCTTGCCCGCGTGCGGCTGCTCAAGCAGGTTGATGCAGCGCAGGAAAGTACTTTTGCCGGAGCCACTGGAGCCGATGATGCTGATCACATCGCCGGCTGCCGCTTTCAGGGACACGCCCTTGAGCACTTCGTGACTGCCATAGCGTTTATGCAGGTCTTGGACTTCAAGTTTGTACATGCGGTCGGTTCTCACAAAAACAGTCAGTCAGTCGTTGAGCAAGCGCCCGTGACGCAGCGCTTCGCGCCCCGCCACCTTGGCCAGCCAGAAACCGGGTTGGGCATAGCGCAGCCGTTCAATGGCAAACAGCACCCCGGACGTACCAGCACACACCGTGCTGACCCGATCGGACACAGGGTCGATCACTTCGAAAATCTCATCCCCGGCTTCAACCCACTCGCCGGGCTTACGCAGAAAACTCACCACACCGGGGTGCGGTGCCAACAGTAATTCAGTGCCTTCGAACGGCATGCCTTCGCACGCTTCGTTGGCCGGTTTCGGCCACTCGCCCGTGATCAGGCCCTGCTCGGCAAGGAACGCCAGAATGCCTTCGGCCCAGGCCACCGCATCAGCGCGGTCGGTATTGGCCTGACCGCCGAGCTCGACGGTAGTCGCCAGGCACGCCAGCGGAATCTGCGCGTCCGGGAACTGCCGCGACAGACGCAACCACGGCAACGAGCACGCTTCATCGAAGGAGCTGCCACCGGAATCTTCCGCCAGCAGACCGACCTTCACATTCAGGTGCGCGGCCAGCGAACGCCATTGCGGCCAGTGCTGCGGCAGCGCATACATGTGCAGCGCGGCTTCAGCGTCGCAATGCAAGTCGAGCACCACATCGGCGGTGCAGGCGTGGCTGAGCAAAACGCGCTGCATGCCTTGCAACTGGCTGCTCGCTTCGGGCAGTGCCGCCAGATGATCAGCCATGGCCTGACGGATCAGGCGAATGTTGGCGTGCGGATCGTCACCGAGACGCTCGGCCAGCGCCGCCGCGACCGGTGCGCTCAGCTCGACGAAATCACGGTTGAAATTCTTGCCGCTGCCTGCCTCGAAACGCCCCTGATGATTGCCTTGCAGCAACTGGCCGAGGCCTAGCGGGTTGGCGACCGGCACCAGTTCGATCACGCCGTTGAGCAAGCCTTGGGCTTCGAGCTCGCCGAGACGCTTTTTCAGCTCCCAGGCGGTGCGCATGCCGGGCAGTTCGTCAGCGTGCAGGCTCGCTTGAATGTAAGCCTTGCGCTCGCCCTGACCGAAGCGGAAGACCGAGATCTTGCGCTCGCTGCCCAAGTGGCTCCACGGCAATACGTGGTCGATGCGTTCCATATCAGTGCTTCCGCGGGGCCAGGTAGCTCAACCAGCGGCGCTCGGCCAGCTTGAACAGCTTCACCAGAATGAAGGTCAGGCACAGGTAGAACACGCCGGCGGTGATGTACGCCTCGAACGGCAGGTAGTACTGCGCGTTGACGGTACGGGCCGCGCCGGTGATGTCGATCAGGGTCACGATGGACGCCAGACTGGTGGTCTGCAGCATCATGATCACTTCGTTGCTGTACTGCGGCAGCGCCCGGCGCAGGGCCGATGGCAACAGGATGCGCTTGTACAGTTTGAAGCGCGACATGCCCATGGCCTTGGCGGCTTCGATCTCGCCGTTCGGCGTGGCCTTGAGGCTGCCGGCAATGATCTCGGCGGTGTAGGCGCTGGTGTTGATCGCGAACGCCAGGCACGCACAGAACGTCGCGCTGGACAGCCACGGCCACAAGAAGCTTTCACGTACTGCTTCGAATTGCGCCAGACCGTAGTAGATCAAAAACAGCTGCACCAGCATCGGCGTGCCGCGGATCACGTAGGTGTAGAGCCACGCGGAGCCGTTGACGATCGGGTTCTTGGAGACGCGCATCAGGCCCAGCGGCAGTGCCGCCAACAGACCGAACAACAGCGACAGCGCGAGCAGTTTGAGGGTGGTCAGCAGGCCGCCGAGGTACAGCGGCATGGCCTCCCAAATGACGTTGTAGTCGAAGATCATAGATCAGCCGCCCTTACGCCTACCGAGTAGCGCTTCTCAAGGTGACGCAGCGCCAGCAACGAGACACTGGTGATCACCAGGTACATCGCCGCCACTGCGAGGAAGAAGGTGAAAGGCTCGCGGGTGGCATCCGCCGCCTGCTTGGCCTTGAACATCATGTCTTGCAGACCGACCACCGAAATCAGCGCGGTGGCCTTGGTCAGCACCAGCCAGTTGTTGGTGAAACCAGGGATCGCCAGACGAATCATCTGCGGCACCATCACCCGGAAGAACACCTGAAAACTGCTCATGCCGTAGGCCATGCCGGCTTCGGCCTGGCCCTTGGGGATGGCCATGAACGCGCCACGGAACGTCTCGGACAGGTACGCACCGAAGATGAAACCGAGGGTGCCGATACCGGCGGCCAGCGGGTTCAGGTCGATGTAGTCGTCATAACCGAGCATCGGCGCAACACGGTTGAGCAAGTCCTGACCGCCGTAAAAGATCAGCAGGATCAGTACCAGGTCGGGAATCCCGCGGATCACCGTGGAGTACAGATCGCCCAGCCACGCCAGCCAACGAATCGGCGACAGGCGCAACGCGACCCCGATCAGCCCGAGAACGATGGCCAGGGCCATGGACGACAAGGCGAGCTGAAGCGTCAGCCATGCGCCATCGAGGATGACAGCCCCGTAGCCTTTCAACATGATTCAGGTCCTCGAAAGTTGGGATGAAAAAATGGCGCAAACCGCAGAGATCCTGTTGCTTGCGCCATTTCTGACTTGTCGCAGAGACGTGTTACTTGCCGTAGATATCGAAGGCGAAGTACTTGTCCTGGATGGCTTTGTATTTACCGTTTTCACGGATGGCCGCGATGGCCGCGTTGATCTTGTCTTTCAGCGCGTCGCCCTTGCGCACAGCGATGCCTACGCCGTCGCCGAAGTATTTGACGTCGGTGAACTGCGGACCAACGAAGGCGAAGCCTTTGCCGGAATCAGTGTTCAGGAAACCGTCCTGCAGCAGGGTGGCGTCAGCCACGGTACCGTCGAGGCGACCAGCGGCCACGTCGAGGTAGATTTCGTTCTGCGAGCCGTATGGCTTGATCTCGGCACCCAGCGGGGCCAGGACTTCGCGAGCGAAACGCTCGTGGATCGAACCACGTTGCACACCGATGTTCTTGCCCTTGAGCTCAGACAGGTTGTCGCTGACAACGGTGCCTTGCTTCATGACCAGACGGGCCGGGGTGTTGTAGTACTTGTTGGTGAAGTCCACGGATTTCTTGCGGTCTTCGGTGATCGACATGGACGACAGGATCGCGTCGATCTTGCGCACTTTCAGTGCCGGGATCAGACCGTCGAACTCTTGCTCGACCCACACACACTTGACCTGCATCTGCTCGCACAGGGCGTTGCCGATGTCGTAGTCGAAACCGACGATGCTGCCATCCGGCGCTTTGGAAGCGAACGGAGGGTAAGCCGCTTCGATACCGATCTTCAGAGGTTTTTCATCAGCGAAGGAATTCAGCGACAGCACGGACAGTGCCAGGGCGCCAAGCAGCACAAGTTTCTTCATCTTGGGACTCCATCGGTAAAGGGCAAAAACGGCAGAGTGAGCGACAGCCCAATATGCGAATGGGTGAATCGGGAAAGCGGCGCAGCATCGGTGGGAAATTTCCCATTGAAACCCTCGGGGTTTTCAACGTCAGCCACGATGAGCGAGTGATCGGCATTCTAACGACAGGCCCGAAGCCGATATTTCTTCAATGCGACAACTAATTACAGATGCACAGAGAAACCCGCTTGAGCGCATTGACAGCCTTGCAAATTCATGCAAGAGCGAAAGACAGTGAACCGATCTATGCTGCAAATTGCGGGCCTATTATTCGCAAACCCTTCTAATCCGGCAAGCGCAGCGTTGTGTCTTATTTTTCACTGGGCGTTTTAAGGCTCTAAAACGGGGCATTGCGTTTCCCTTCGCCCCGCTGCGGGGCGGGCGGTTACACATTTGGTTACTCGGATGAGTGCGGGTAACAGCGGGAAAGGGCTTGCGCAGGAAATCGATAATTATTGGTTGGGTGGGTTTGGATTCCGACAGCGGATTGCACCGGTGTCTGACAGATGGCTATCGCGAGCAGGCTCACTCCTACAGTGATCGCGCTCCAATCAACTGTAGGAGTGAGCCTGCTCGCGATGAGGCCAGCACAGCCAACGCAAACCCTCAGCTGGATTGCATTCTTCCAGACAGAACACACATCAACCAGTGGGAGCGGGCTTGCTCGCGATGAGGCCGGCACAGCCAACACAAACCCTCCAGACACAAAAAAGCCCCGCCCGGCATCACCGGACAGGGCTTCTACAGAGCTAACGCTTACGCCACATTCATCGTCTTGTGCGTATCAATCAAATGCTGCACCACACCCGGATCCGCCAGGGTCGAGATGTCCCCCAACCCATCGTACTCAGCCGTAGCAATCTTGCGCAGAATCCGCCGCATGATCTTGCCCGAACGGGTCTTTGGCAACCCAGGCGCCCACTGGATCACATCCGGCGAAGCAATCGGGCCGATCTCTTTGCGCACCCAGTTCTTCAGCTCCAGACGCAGTTGCTCACTCGGCTCCTCGCCATTCTTCAGGGTGACATAGACATAAATCCCCTGCCCCTTGATGTCGTGCGGCACACCGACCACCGCCGCTTCGGCGACTTTCGGGTGCGCAACCATGGCGCTTTCGATCTCGGCGGTGCCCATGCGGTGGCCGGAGACGTTGAGTACGTCGTCGACCCGCCCGGTGATCCAGTAGTAACCATCGGCGTCACGACGCGCACCGTCACCGGTGAAGTACATGCCACGGAAGGTCTTGAAGTAGGTGTCGACAAAGCGGTCATGATCGCCATACAGCGTACGCGCCTGACCCGGCCACGAATCGAGAATCACCAGATTGCCCTCGGCCTCGCCCTCGATGATGTTGCCGAGGTTGTCGACCAGCGCCGGTACCACACCAAAGAACGGACGTGCCGCCGAACCCGGCTTCAGCGCATGCGCCCCCGGCAGCGGGCTCATCATGTTGCCGCCTGTTTCGGTCTGCCACCAGGTATCGACGATCGGGCAACGCGACTTGCCGACATTCTTGTAGTACCAGTCCCAGGCTTCCGGGTTGATCGGCTCGCCCACCGAACCGAGCAGACGCAGGCTGCTGCCATCCGCGCCCTCAACGGCGGCGGTGCCCGAAGCCATCATCGCGCGGATCGCGGTCGGCGCGGTGTAGAGGATGTTGACCTTGTGCTTGTCGACGATCTTCGCCACCCGGGTGATGTCCGGATAGTTCGGCACGCCTTCGAACAGCAGGGTGGTCGCGCCATTGGCCAGCGGGCCGTAGACGATGTAGCTGTGACCGGTGACCCAGCCGACATCGGCGGTGCACCAGTAGATTTCGCCCGGGCGGTAGTCGAACACGCGCTCGTGGGTCATCGCCGCATACAGCAGATAACCGCCGGTAGTGTGCTGCACGCCCTTCGGCTTGCCGGTCGAACCGGATGTGTAAAGGATGAACAGCGCCTCTTCAGCGCCCATCTCTTTCGGCGCGCAGACGGTGCCCGCCACTTTCATCAGGTCTTCGTACCAGATGTCGCGATGCTGGTTCCACTTGATGTCGCCACCGGTGCGCTTGCACACGATGACTTTCTGGATGCTGCTGGTTTCCGGATTGGTCAGCGCGTCGTCGACGTTGGCTTTCAGCGAGATCTTCTTGCCGGCGCGAATGCCTTCGTCAGCGGTGATCACCACTTTCGATTTGCAGTCGATGATCCGCCCCGCCAGCGCTTCCGGCGAGAAGCCGCCGAACACCACCGAGTGAATCGCGCCGATCCGCGTGCAGGCCAGCATGGCGACCACGGCTTCGGGGATCATCGGCATATAGATAGTCACCACGTCGCCGCGGTGCACGTCCTGACCACGCAGGGCGTTGGCCAGTTTGCAGACTTGTTCGTGGAGTTCGCGGTAGGTGATGTTGCGGCTTTCGGAAGGGTCATCGCCTTCCCAGATGATTGCGATCTGATCGCCGCGCTCGGCCAGATGACGGTCGAGGCAGTTGTAGGAAACGTTCAGAGTGCCGTCGGCGAACCATTTGATGTCGACATGGTGATCGTCGAAGGAAGTCTGCTTCACCGTGGTGAAAGGCTTGATCCAGTCGAGGCGCTTGGCTTGCTCGCGCCAGAAACCGTCAGGGTTGACGACCGACTGCTGGTACATGGCTTTGTAGGTCGCCTCGTCAGTCAGCGTATTGGCCAGAACCTCGGGACGAACGGGATACAGAGAAGCCGCACTCATCTTTCTTACCTCGGTGAAATAGTTGTTTTTGTATGACCCCGTTGTAGCCGGGCCGGGCCCATAGAACCATTCGACGATGGTAGTAACAAGCCCCTACAAAACATGGCGATACCCAGACAGCAAGCCCAGCGCACTACCCCCAAACACCCCAAACCCCTTGTAGGAGCTTGCCTGCAAGCGATCCAGACAACTCGGTGTCCCATACAAATTGCATCGCCAGAAAACGCTCTTCCCCACCCTAACGACCGATTGTTACCAAAACCGCGAAAAGTGTTTATCAAAACCCCACCTGTTTACCCCCACCCCACCTCCCTAAAATCCGCATCGCCGACAAGGCAAACCGATTAACAACGTTACAGCCCCCACGAAGGCCGTTAATCAACTTATCCAAGTAATGAAGTTCCACACGCAACCCTAAAAAGGTTGCGTGACCCCACTCGACCTCAAAAAGGTAAATCTGAAATGAAAGCTTTATTGGTTCTGGCCCTCAGCAGTCTGTGCGCAACCGCCATGGCAGACGAGGTCCCGACTGATGTCGCACAGCAGCAACCGGCTATCGAGGAATACACTTACTCGACTCACCTGGACATCGCCAACGTAGTGTCCATGAGCGAAGTTCCAAACGTCTGCGAAGTTGTTCCGATGAAAATGGAATACGACGACTCCAAGGGTCAGCGTCACATCCTGCGCTACAGCGTCATGGGTAACGGCTGCACCAATTGATGATTGAGACTGCACCGAATCGGACCGCTCAGCGCCTCATTTGAGGGCCGATTCCAGCCCGACTTCGGTCGGGCTCAGTTGTGTCTGGAGTCGTCAAAAATGCTTGCAAAACACTAGATGTAGTGAAAAACCGGTTTTTTTGTTCGTTTTTTGAGCAAATCCACAATCGCGAGATTTTTACGAAAAAAAATCTATCCCCGCCAAAGCCCTGTAAACCCGCACTCTCATCGAAAAACCAGCCTCCTCGACCGCTCCATGCGCGGATTCGCCTCAGCACAGCCGTGTTTTTTTCCCTATAATGCCGCCCTAATCGGGTCAGCAATATTCCCTTACAGGGAGCAAAAGCCATTCTGAAGCCCCGCAGCAGCGTCAACGCTGATCTGCGCCCGTCAGAGGCTCTCGGAAACCCGTACAAAATTCTGTTTTATTGCCTGCCTTGGCTGCCGCAAAAAACGATTCCTTAAGATCCAACGCGGTCTGTACGACCGTGTGAACAACCAACCAATCAGGTTTCACACGGGGCGACAGGCCCTCACGCAGGAGACGACACGTCATGCTGAGCTGGGACGAATTCGACAAAGAAGACAGTGAAGTAGCAACCGTGAAAGGCGCCAACGCCGGCCACGCTACTGAAGCCAACATGGACCGCCTCGACAGCGCCGGCGGTGCCGCAGCGCTGGAAGCCCGCGCCGTGACCGCCGACGACTCGGCCGCCGTGGCCCGCGCCAAGGCAGCACTGGATTCCCTCGACGTCGCCGAAGGCCTCGCCGAACTCGAAGGCGCCTCCGCCCGTGTCGCCGTTGACGAAAAGCGCATGATCAACTGCCGCGCCGACCTCAACCAACTCGTACCTTTCAAGTACGACTGGGCCTGGCAGAAGTACCTGGACGGCTGCGCAAACCACTGGATGCCGCAAGAAGTCAACATGACCGCCGACATCGCCCTCTGGAAAAACCCGGAAGGCCTGACCGACGACGAGCGCCGCATCGTGATGCGCAACCTCGGCTTCTTCTCCACCGCCGACTCCCTGGTTGCCAACAACCTGGTCCTGGCCGTGTACCGCCTGATCACCAACCCGGAATGCCGCCAGTACATCCTGCGCCAGGCGTTCGAAGAGGCGATCCACACCCACGCCTACCAGTACTGCATCGAATCGCTGGCCATGGATGAAGGCGAGATCTTCAACATGTACCACGAGATCCCATCGGTCGCGAAAAAGGCAGCCTGGGGCCTGAAATACACCCGTTCGATCTCCGATCCGAAGTTCGAAACCGGCACCCCGGACACCGACAAAGAACTGCTGCGCAACCTGATCGCCTACTACTGCGTTCTGGAAGGCATCTTCTTCTACTGCGGCTTCACCCAGATCCTGTCCATGGGCCGCCGCAACAAAATGACCGGCGTCGCCGAGCAGTTCCAATACATCCTGCGCGACGAATCCATGCACCTGAACTTCGGCATCGACGTGATCAACCAGATCAAAATCGAAAACCCACACCTGTGGGATGCCGAGATGAAAGAAGAAGCGACCCAGATGATCCTGCAGGGTACGCAGCTGGAGATCGAATACGCGCGCGACACCATGCCTCGCGGCGTGTTGGGCATGAACGCGGCGATGATGGAGGACTACCTGAAGTTCATCGCTAACCGTCGTCTGTCGCAGATTGGTTTGAAAGAGGAATACCCAGGGACTACGAACCCGTTCCCTTGGATGAGCGAGATTATGGACTTGAAGAAAGAGAAGAATTTCTTTGAGACGAGAGTGATCGAATACCAAACTGGTGGTGCGTTGAGCTGGGACTAATGGTCTCGCTCGGCACGATTTGATGATTGCTGCTTGAGTCGAAAAGTCGAGAAATCAAAAGCCCCGATTTGATCGGGGCTTTTTTATGGACGATTGGTAATCGTTTTTTACGCCTACGTCACAGCGCTCAATCTCCTACAGCACTTACAGCCGCGTCCCGTTGAAGCCCGCTACAAGCACTACTAAGCTCTATCGCAGGTGCCTAAGAAACGCCCAACGTAGAAAGCTTGGTCAGTGACACAGACGTGTGATTCGTCGGTGACAACTGCTCTGCTCGTTGGGATTTCTTAAGTCCGCTCTACGTTGGGGTCAGGCCCTCCCAAAATCTAACGTAGAGGTCATAGATATGTCTGATCCGCTCCCGGTAATAGTGTTCTCTCGCCACAACCTTTCTCTCCATGCCCTTCTATTAGAAAACCAGCCTTGGTTCTCCGCTCGCGATGTCGGCCGCTTGATGGGTTTCTATCTGAATGATCGGGTGGTCAACAAGCTAGATAGCGATCAGCGCCGCGTCATGTGGATTGAGTACTTTCGAGAACCAGAACAGCATCTGATGCTCAGTGAGTCCGGGGTGTACGCGCTGTTGGTCTATCACTACGTTCCGGGTAATCGGTTGTTGCGGGAATGGCTGACCAATGAGGTGGTGCCGACATTGCGCGATGCTGCGGATTCAGGAGATTCGAATCGGCCAATGTTGAGCTTGTTGGATTGGCCGGAGATGTCTTTGAGTTTGCTGCATTGGCAGGATGAGGGCTGGATTCGGCTTCGGGATATGCCTTGTCTGTTGAACGATCAAAATCCACGACGAGCTTCTCTAGAGAAACCCTGGTGGCGAAGAGTTACGCAGGTGTTTCAGTCCTCGAAGCACTCGATGGGCTAGGCATGGGTTTGTAGGATCGCGCGGGATCCGTCGCTATTTTCTGTAGGAATTTTCGTAGACAGCAGTAATGGCCACTCAGTATCGTCCGAGGGTTTTCAACCCTCGGCGACTGTATGGTTATGGAAAAAAGTAATAGCGACTGGAGCGACGTAGAGATTCAGGCGGCGGTCGACGCCTATCTACGGATGAGGTCGTGTGAACAGAAAGAGCAGGCATACAACAAGGCACACGAGAATCGCGTGCTTCGCGAGGGCGTACTGGCTGACCGAACCAAGAGCTCTATCGAATTTCGGATGCAGAACATTTCTTCCGTCATGGTCGAGTTGGGCCGTGAACCTATCAAGGGTTACAAACCTGCCAAGAATGTCGGCGCTAATGTCGCGCGTAGTATTCGTACAGCGCTCGATGCTTCTAGCGTTGTTACTCCTGAGGACTCTGATCCCACGGCGGACGAAGAAAAGCTAGAACAGCGTGCGGCCAAATTTGAGCGGCAACCATTCCTGTACGTCCCAAAAGGGATAAAAAATCCTGTTTGGACCGAGTCCACCAGGAAGACTTACTTTCGCGATCCTGAATTGAGGGGCTGGGTTCGTCAGCAGGCCAATGGAAAGTGCGAAGGCTGTGGCGAAGAAGCGCCATTTAAAAAGAATGGGAAACCGTTTCTGGAAGCGCATCACGTTAAACATATGTCGCAAGAGGGTTCTGACCTTCCTTCGAATGTTGTGGCGTTGTGTCCCAACTGTCACCAACGTTGCCACCATTCGGACGACAGAGAGGCTTTCACTGCTTGGCTGTATGACAACGTTGGAAGACTCGAAAAGGAATAATCGCGGTTTATCTGACTACCCGTATTGGCTGATCTTGGGGCTGCTTCGCAGCCCAGCGGGAGCAAGCTCCCTCGCCACAGGGGTGATGTGTGGACCGCAGTGGCGGGGTGAGGATTGAAATCTGGTTGATGCCTGGAATCGCCAGCAGGCTGACTCCTACAGATTCCGCATCATCCTGAAAACAATCAGTGCAACCCGCGCCGCCGCCCGCTATTAATACCCCTCCCCCACTCAAGGATCCGAGCCCCGCCATGAAATTCGATCTCGCCTACTGCCTCAGCCTCGACGACAAGTTGTCGATCTATGACGTTCGCGATCTCAATTTCGATGAGACGGTAGCGTTCGATTCGGCCAAGGAGCATTTCCAGTGCCCCAACGATGCCTGTCGTTTGGCATTTGATACCTCCAACGAGTTGGGCACGTTCAACGCCAAGAACGTGAATTACGTGCGTACACCGCACTTCAAGAATCTGCCCACGACGCAGCATGTGGCGGGTTGTCCGTATGTGAGTTTGAAGGCGTCGGCATCTGGCGTTGAGACGGCGGATGGCGAAACGGATGACGCTCGCGAGGAACATTTCCCATCGGAGTTGTTGCTGACGCGGCGTGAGTATGTGCGCAAGCCTGCTGCGCCTGCGGGGGCGGCGGATGTGTTGCGGGATGATCCGGTGCGGGTGGCGCAGGTGAGTTCCAGGGAGTCGCCGGGGCGTGAGACGGCGCCGGACAAGACCAGTGTGTTTGCGCATCCGGTGGAGTGTTTTGTGTCGAACTTCGCCGACAAGGAGTTGCTCAAGCGCATGCCGTTGAAGATCGGCGAGCACACGGCGCCTTATGGCTCGTTCTTCAAGAAGATCGAGTATCTGACGGACAACAAGGGGCTGATTTACTGGGGCAGGATCAAGGAGATCAAGGATTACACCCAGAGTTTTCGCATCGATTTCGAGCAGAAGGTCTGGTTCAAGCAGGCGGATGAGGCGAAGAAGAAGCCGTATTCGGTGAACGTTTACTTGAGCAAGAAGTTGATCGACAACTACCGCAAGCGCAAGGCGTTTCTGGAGGAGATCAAGCACGCGATCGATAGCGACAAGGAGTTGTTCTGTTTCTTCTATGGCGTGACGCCGGAGTTGAAGCAAGTGCCGAGCAAGAAGAACCCCGAACAGACGTTCGGGGTGTTCAGTGCCAACATCGAGAACCTGGATCACTTTATTGTGCGGGAGGCGCCGGGGTTGGCGTGACGGTTAGCCTTTGGGCAATTGCAGTTTGGCTGCGCCACGGTGCTGGTTGACCAGCGAGTACGGCAGCACTGACCAATCGGGGTTGTCGCAGTTACGTTGGTAACGGGCGAAGTAAGCACCCAGGTAAATCCCCTTCGGCGTGAAGTGCCAGTTGGAATAACCCCAGACACTTTCATCGGAGTAATCGCAACTGCCGTCATCTTCGGCGGGCTTCTTCATCTCTTCGGGATAGAGCGTGGCGAACTGTTTGACCAGCCACGGCGCCATGACTTTCATCTGATCGTATTCGGTGGCCGCGCTATTCGGTTCACCAATCCACAGTACATCTTTGAGTTTCAACAATTCGCCGGTGTGGACGTCGAGGTTGATTGGCGAACTGCCGAAATCCGGGTGGGCACCGCCGCAGCTGTAACCGGTGGAGATGTCCAGGCTGACCACGTCGGGCGAGAAAAACTCCGGGGCAGCACCTTGATCGAACTCGGCGTATTCCCCGCCATCCATCATGCAACGGTGATAGTCGATGACTTCAGTCCAGAGCCGTCCGAGCAAGTGGTTATTGATCCGCTGCTGCTCTTCTTTCGTATAGCCGGACTCGACACTGAACAACGATATCTTCGACTCAGGCTCCGTCCACCATTGCAGGTCGTAGCCCATGAAGTTTTCTTTCTTCTCCGGTTTGAGTTTGAGTCCCTGCAAGCGCAAATACTCGTAGGGATCGCTCTTCGGCAAAGTGGCAATAAAGGGCAGCGTAGTTGCGCTCGGCGCAGGAAGTTTGGCTTCGGTCAGTTGCACCGGCAGCTTCTTGCCCTTGGGGTTTTGCCATTCGCCCTGCCAGCCATTGGCGGTGGATTTCAACTTCAGGGTTGGCAGCGGTTTGTCGTCGCCATAGCGGTTGTTGCCTTCAACCAAGTTCAACGTGCTGTCCTGCAGCGAGCCGCTGAGTTCCAGGTCGCGGTGATACTTCTCATAGAAGTAGCGGCCGGTGACTTCGTCCTGCTGCGTGGTGTTGAGCTCCACCACAATCGGCATCTTGCCCAGCGTACCGGTGAACACGCGCCGGCCATCTTCGGCATGGGCGGTGGAAATCAGTGTGAACAGCGCCGCAGCGTATGGCGCCAGGCGCAGCAGTCCCTTGAGCATGGATCGATCCCTGAATGAATGAGGCTGCGAAGTATGCAGAGGATGCGCGGAGGAATCGAGGCTCTACTTGAGCAGCATGCCCAGCATCACGACGATTAACAGACCGATATACACCCAAGCATGCAGCCGATCCGGTATCCGCCCGATCCACGGCGTGGCCAAGCGAATCCCGACCAACGACCCCGCCGTCAGCACCGCAAACGCCAGCAAGTCCACATACCCGACAAACCATGCGCCCAGATCCGTCTCGCTGAAACCGGCCAGTGCCATGTAGGTCAGCGTCCCGGCCACTGCCACCGGCACGCTCAACGGGTTCGCCATGGACGTGGCCTGGGACATGCTCAGTCCGCAGCGGCGCAGGAGCGGCACGGTCATGACGCTTCCTCCTACACCGAGGAACGTGGCGATGGCGCCGATGCCTGCACCGCCGGCGGACATTTCTGTTCTGCGGAGTCGGCGTGGGATGACGCCTTCGCTGCGGGTGAGGAAGCCGCGTCTGAGCAGGCAGTCGATGATGGTCACGCCGAGGTAGGCGATGAAGGCGTAGCGAATGATTTCGCCGCTGGCCCACACCGCGGCTATCGCGCCGATGATCGCGCCGAGGGCGATGAAACCGCCGAGCGGCCACAGGTATTGGCGGATCAGGTTGCCGGCCCGGCGGTGTTTGTCGGTGGCGATCAGTGCGTTGACGATCATCACGCAGGTCGAAGTGGCGACGGCGATGTGCATGGCCGATTGGCCGATGGGGTCGTCGGTGCCGTGGCTGGCGCTGAGCATGCGATAGAGCAACGGCACAACGACGAAGCCGCCGCCGAAGCCGAACAGGACGGCGGTGATGCCGGTCAGGCAGCCGAAGAGAGTCAGCAGGAGGTAGAACATGGCGCGTCTTCCGGTGGTGGCGAGCGGTCGACGATAGAACGACGCGGCTTGGCCTGCTTCAGCAACTCAGCCAATAATGTTTGCGTTTACGCCAACTACCGGAAAACGCTCGATGCGCAATGTTTCGATCAATCAGCTGGATGACACGCCACGCCCGGTGGTGGCGATCGGTACGGATTATTCCCACGGCCATCTGTTGCCATTTCATACGCATCGACGGGCGCAATTGTTGTACGGCGCGACCGGGGTCATGCAGGTTCGCACCCATGACGGCAACTGGGTGGTGCCGCCGCAACGGGCAGTGTGGATTCCGCCGGGAGTGGCGCATGAGGTGCTGATGCTCGGCGTGAGTACGCGCAGTTTGTACATCGAGCCGGGGGCGGTGGACTTGGGTGGGCGCTGCCAGGTGATCAGCGTTTCGCCGTTGATGCGGCACTTGTTGATGGAAGCCGTGGAAGTGCCGCTGACTTATGACCTCGAAGGACGCGACGGGGTATTGATCGACCTGCTGCTGCATGAACTGGCGCGCAGTGCGCCCCTGCCCTTGCACATTCCGCTGCCGACTGACGGAAAGCTCCTGGCTTTGTGTCAGACCTTTCTGCTTCAGCCGAACGCCCATCAGTCGCCGCAATACTGGGCCGAGCAGTTGCACATAAGCTTGCGCACCTTCAACAGACTGTTTCGGCAGCAGACCGGGTTGAGCTTCAGCCAATGGCGGCAACAGGCCTGCGTGGTGCTGGCGCTGGCGCGGTTGGCCGCCGGTGAGGCGGTGACGCGGATCGCTCTGGATTTCGGTTATGAGAGCCCGGCGGCATTCTCGACGATGTTCCGGCGCATCCTCGGACAGGCACCGTCCGTCTGGTTGGAGGCGGCGAACTAGGGCAAATCAAAAAATGCGTTTGATCCCGGCCGAAAACAACTGTACAAAAACACAGTACATTTTCAATCAGCACTCTTGAGCCCGGAGCACACCATGGCCTCTCTTGCGATGAACCACATCCTCGAACGCATTGCCCTTTTCCAGTTCACCCCGACGCACTGCGTCCAGGCCCGAGCGATGCTGGGCTGGAGCGTGGAACAGCTGTCGCGCGAGGCGCAGGTTGCGGTGGACGATATTCAGCGGTTTGAAGCGCAGCAGGACGTGGCGGATGCGGCGCGGCTGGCGTTGGCTTACCGGTTTGAGGCGCAGGGGCTGGTGTTTTTTCCGGGGTTTGCGCCGGGTCGCAGTGCGAGTATGGGCGCGCCATCGGAAGCAGTGGGGCGTGGGGATTATGCGATGGCTGAATGAACATTTGTGGTGAGGGGATTTACCCCCTCACCACCAAACATCAGCATCACTAATGGGGGTCACGCGTTCTGAACCACGCCCTCACTCTCCCCTTCAACCGCCAACCACCACGCACTCCCGCGCTGCGGCTGCATCAGGTTGAACGCCTCGCCCATTTGCGGCGTGGTGATCGCAACACTGCGTTCCCAGGCCAGTGACAGGATGCGATCAAACGGTTCGTGCCAGGCGTGCATCGCCAAGTCGAAGGTGCCGTTGTGGATCGGAAACAGCCAACGGCCCTTGAGGTCGATGTGCGCTTGCAGGGTTTCTTCGGGTTGCATATGCACGTGCGGCCATTCGACGTTGTAGGCGCCGGTTTCCATCAGGGTCAGGTCGAACGGGCCGTACTGTTCGCCGATGCGTTTGAAACCGTCGAAGTAGCCGCTGTCGCCGCTGAAGAAGATCCGCGTGTCGCCGTCGATCATCACCCATGAGGCCCAGAGGGTGCTGTTGCCGTCGAACAGGCCACGGCCGGAGAAGTGCTGCGACGGGGTGGCGACGAAGCGGATGCCGGCAATTTCAGTGCCCTGCCACCAGTCGTATTGACGGACTTTGCTGGCGTCGATGCCCCACTTGATCAGGGTATCGCCGACGCCCAGCGGGGTCAGGAAGTAATTGGTTTTAGCCGCCAGTTTCAGTACCGCCTGATAATCGAGGTGGTCGTAGTGGTTGTGCGACAGGATCACCGCTTCGATCGGCGGCAACTGGTCGATGCTGATCGGCGGCTGGTGAAAGCGTTTCGGGCCGGCCCATTGCACTGGCGAGGCGCGCTCGGCGAAGACCGGATCGGTGATCCAGAATTTGTCGCGCAGCTTCAGCAGCAAGGTCGAGTGTCCGAGGCGATAGACGCTGTGGTTGGGGGCTGCCAGCAAGTCTTCACGCGTCAGCGCATGCACCGGGATCGCAGCGGCGGGACGGGTATTGTGTGGCTTGTGAAAGATCATGTTCCACATGATCCGCAGCATCTTGCGCAGGCCTTCGCGTTGTACCGGCGCATGGTTACGGAACAGTCCTTGATCCTGGCGAGAGGCTTCAGGCGTGGAAGTTTGATCCGCAGGGAAATCTGGATTGGCCATGACTGAGAGACTCCAGAAAAACCGCGCAATTCACGGTTTTTCACGGTGGGACGATAAATGGCCAAGGCACGCACGCATCAGCCGAACTGTCTGGTTTTTAGGTTGCGCGGATTAACGCAACATTACACTGGGCGGTGTAGTTTCTAGGTTGCATCAAACCGGATGACAAGTAAACTGCCAAGTGTAATTCCCCCCCTTCTCTGCCGAAGCGTACTTATGACAGCTCCAAAGCGCCTCACCGACCGCAAACGCGAAGCCATCATTCAGGCGGCGATTGCCGAATTCCGTGCCAACGGGTTCGAGATCACCAGCATGGACAAGATCGCGGCCACCGCCGGGGTGTCGAAGCGCACGGTGTACAACCATTTCCCGAGCAAAGAAGAACTGTTCGCCGAAATTCTCAACCAGCTCTGGGCACGCATCACTGCCGAACAGGCCGTGACCTATCGCCCGGATCAGCCGCTGCGCGAGCAACTGCAGCAGATGTTGTTGGCTAAACTGCAGATGATGGCCGATGACAATTTTCTCGGTCTGGCGCGGGTGGCGATTGCCGCCACCATCCATTCTCCGGAGCGCGCGCAGGATATGGTGGCGCGCATGGGCGAGCGGGAAGAAGGCTTGACGGTGTGGATTCGCGCCGCTCAGGCGGATGGTCGGCTCAAAGCCGTTGATCCGGAGTTCGCCGCGCAGCAGGTGCAGGGGCTGTTGAAGTCGTTTGGTTTCTGGCCGCAGATTTCCATGGGCCAGGCGCCGCTGGATGCGGCAACACAACAAGCCGTGGCCGAGTCGGCAATGGAGATGTTTCTGGCGCGCTACCATCTCTAGACCGCCCCTCTCCTGCGGACACCGCGATTAAATGGCTCGGAAGGACACTGATTATTCCCGCTGGAATAAATGACAATGTCCGACATTTGACCGACGAACGGTCAGCCTGAAAAAGACACTGCAAAGTATTTCAGGATGAATCTGGCGCAGGACATCATGGAAAACCAACGCGGCAAAGGCTTGTCATTCGCCAGACGCATCTATCTGCCCAGGGCCATCGGTCTGGGCGTCGGCTTTTTCAGCGTCGCGGCAGCACTGTATCCGCTGCACATGCCGGCCTGGCTATGGGCGCTGCTGGTGTTCAACGGTTTTATCTGGCCGCATCTGGCCTTTCAGGTTTCGACCCGCTCGAACTTTCCCTACCACGCCGAACGTCGCAATCTGTTGTACGACTCGTTGTGCGGCGGCTTCTGGACCGCGTGTTTTCAGTTCAACCCGCTGACCACCGTGACCATCCTGTCGATGATGACCATGAACAATGTCGCCGCCGGGGGCCGACGCCTGTTCGTATTCGGTGCACTCGCCCAGTTCGCCGGGGTGCTGCTGGGCTGGGCAATTTTCGGTTTCAAGTTCAGCCTGACCATGACGCAGATCCAGGTCTGGGCCTGCCTGCCGATGCTCACCCTTTATCCATTGGCACTGGGCATGGTGTCTTATCAACTGGCGATCAAACTCGCCCAGCACAAACGAGCGTTGAGCGCCCTGAGCCGCACCGACAGCCTCACCGGGCTGCTCAATCACGGCGCCTGGAAAGATCTGCTGCACAGCAAATTCGAGCGCTGCCAGCAGCAGCACGTCCCGGACATTCTGGCGCTGATCGACATCGATCACTTCAAGACCATCAACGATAACTACGGGCACATCATTGGTGACGCCGTGCTGCGCCATCTGGCCCGTGAACTCAAACTGTTGGCCGAAGGTGAACCGGCGGGCCGGTATGGCGGCGACGAGTTCTGCGTGATCCTGCCCGACCAACCACTGCTCAAGGCCGAGGCGCGGATGGAACAATTGCGCCAGGCCTTGCACCAGTACCGTCATCCCGATGTGCCGGAATTGCGGGTCAGCCTGAGTATCGGCCTGGCGCGCTTTCAGCCTTCCTACACCGATGCGATTGCCTGGCTGGATGACGCCGACAAGGCGCTGTACACCGCCAAACACACGGGGCGCAACACGATCAGCGTGGCGCTGGGTCGTCCGAGCTCAAACGACGCCAGCCAATTCAGCCTTTGAAAAAGCTCTACACATGTTGGCGCGCACTTTCTTGTACAAGACTAATTAGTTTGTATAAGATTGGCGCGTCAGCCTGGATGCTGGCACTTTGCAGTTAATGGCAAATGTTCATCCGGCATTTGCTCTGCCAGCGCGGAAACAGGGACACAAACCTCGTCTTTCCCTACTTCCAGGTACTGCTCACATGTTTTTCAATCGCCATCAGTCCGCTCTCAACGACCTTCAACACACCATCACCGAACAGAATGGCCTGCTCGAAGCCATCAACCGCTCCATGGCGGTGATCGAGTTCGACCTCGATGGCGTGGTGTTGAAGGCCAATGACAACTTCCTCAAAACCATGGGCTACCACGCCGAACAGGTGATCGGCCAGCCTCATCGCTTGTTCTGCACCCCGGAGTTTGGCCGTAGCGCGCAATACACCGAATTGTGGTCTCGCCTGAAAAACGGCCAGTTCCAGTCCGGTACCTTCGAGCGCGTGGACAGCAAGGGGCAGCCGATCTGGCTCGAAGCCAACTACAACCCGATCAAGGATGCGTCGGGGCGCGTGGTCAAAGTGGTCAAGTTCGCCATGAACGTGACGACCAAGGTGCAGCAGGAAAGCGAGGCCAACGCCAAGCTTCAGGCAATCGACCGGGCGATGGCGGTGATCGAATTCAACCTCGACGGCAGTATTCTCACAGCGAACCAGAATTTTCTGACGCGCATGGGTTACACACTCGCCGAACTCAAGGGTAAACATCACCGCTTGTTCTGCCGACCGGAGCTGGTCAACAGCAGCGCTTACGAGGATTTCTGGCGGCGGCTGAACCAGGGTGAGTTGTTTCAGGGTCAGTTCGAGCGCGTCGACAAGCGCGGGCAGACAGTGTGGCTCGAGGCCAACTACAACCCGGTGTACGACGCCTCCGGGCGCCTGTGCAAAGTGGTGAAATTCGCCACGGACGTCACCACCCGCGTCGAGCAACATGAGCAGGATGCCCGCAGCGCCAGCGCGGCTTATCACATCTCCGTGGAAACCCGGAAAGTCGCCGAGCAAGGCACCCAGGTGATCCAGCAAGCGGCCAGTGAAATGCGGGAGATCGCTGACGACATCGCGCAGTCGTCGACCTTGATCGCGCAACTCGGCGAACGTTCGGAGCAGATCACGGCGATCGTCAACACGATCCGCGCGATTGCCGACCAGACCAACCTGCTGGCGCTCAATGCCGCCATTGAAGCGGCGCGCGCCGGGGATCAGGGCCGCGGCTTTGCGGTGGTGGCGGATGAGGTGCGGCAACTGGCGGCGCGCACCAGCGGCTCGACGGCGGAGATTTCCAACATGATCGGTTTGATCCAGAGCGAAACCCGCCAGGCGATCAAAAGCATGGAAGGCACCCGAGGGCGGGCAGCACAAGGCGTTGAACTGGCGGATCAGGCCGGCAGCGTGATTCTGCAGATTCGCGATGGCGCCAGTGAAGCGGTGCAGGCGGTGAGCATGTTTGCCAATGAGCGGGCGCCGGGCTGAGAGACCGCGTCGCGGCCTTCGCGAGCAGGCTCGCTCCCACATTGGAATGCGTTCCCCTGTAGGAGCGAGCCTGCTCGCGAAAGGGCCATAAGCCTCGATGCAGGACTATAGTGACCTTCAGTCCCAAGTCCTGCCGAGCCCATCATGACCACAGAAAAACCTGACACGCCCGCCGCTGCCCCAGTCGATCACCTGCGTTTCCACCGCACTCACGCCCACTTGAACACCACTTTCG
Organism: Pseudomonas sp. MWU16-30322; assembly: GCF_020515535.1. NCBI lineage: Bacteria > Pseudomonadati > Pseudomonadota > Gammaproteobacteria > Pseudomonadales > Pseudomonadaceae > Pseudomonas > Pseudomonas sp. MWU16-30322. The sequence continues at coordinate 288,043 of NZ_JAIWYL010000002.1, read as the reverse complement.
GCAACGACAAGTTCGCCCTGCGCGCCGAGGCGTTCGCGCGATTTTTCGGCACGCCGACGTTTCTGGGCGCGCAAACCCTGATCGTGCTGTTATGGGTTGCACTCAACGTGACGGGCGTCACCACCTTCGACGTTTACCCGTTTATTCTTCTGAACCTCGCGTTCAGCCTGCAATCGGCTTATGCCGCACCGTTGATTCTGCTGGCACAAACCCGTCAGGCCGCGCGCGACAAAGCGCAAGCGGATGCCGATGCACAGCACCGCGAAGCGCTGGCGGAGGCCAACACCGAACGTCAGGCGCAGGCGGCGAAGACCACTGCGCAACTGCTCGAGTTGTTGGAGCAGAACACCCAGCTCACCAAAATGACCAAAAGCCTGACCGAACGCATTGAGGGTTTGACCCGCGAGTTGCACGAACACATTTGCCAGACTCGCCAGCCCTGATCACGCCAGTCGCAGCGCCCGCCCGAGTTCATCGAACAGCGTGACCACCGAGCGCAACGCCCGGCAGTCCGGGCGGGTCAGCAACCACAGCGCGGTGTCATAACCGTGCAGCGGTTCGCTCAAGGCCTGTAAACCCTCGGTCATCAGAAAGTCCGGCAACGCCGCCACGCCCAGCCCGGCACGCACCAGTTCAGTGACCGAAAGCATGCTGTTGCAGCGATAACTCGGGGTCACGCCGGGCAACTGTTGGCGCCGCCAGGCGACGGTCGGGTGATCGGGCAAAAACTCGTCCGGAGCAATCCAGGTCAGCGCCGCCAGATCCGTCGCATCGACGTTTTGCAGGTAGCGCGCACTGGCGCAGACCCGGTAGGAAACCTTCGCCAATTGCCGTCCGACCAGGTGCTCCGGCGGCGTACGCGTCAGGCGCAGGGCGATGTCGGCATCGCGGCGGCTGAGGTTGGCGAAATCGTTGGTGGTGCTCAGCTCGATGGTCAGCGCCGGATAGTTCGGCATGAACTGCGCCAACGCCGGTAGCAGCAGACCTTGCAGCACCGAATCGGTACAGGTCAGGCGCACCGTGCCGCTGACCACTTCGCCGCCCTGCTCCACGCCGATTCGCGCCGCTTCCAGTGCCTGCTCGGCGCGTTCGGCCTGCTCGGCCAAAGTCTGCGCGAGGGTGGTTGGCAGGTAACCGGCGCGGCTCTTTTCGAACAATTGCTGACCCAGCGCTGACTCCAGACGACGCACCGCGCGAAACACCGTCGACACATCGACCCTGAGCAACTGCGACGCCCGGGCCAGAGAGCCGCCACGCACCAAAGCGAGGATCAGCGCCAGATCCGGATAGTCGAGCCGATAGTGCGTCGCTGCATTGATCACTTGGGGAAACGCCAATATTGAGTGCGTGAACGCCAATCTATAGTGAGCCCCGGTGATCGACAACTGCACACAGAGATTCATCACTCACTCAAATCAAGGAAATCCCATGGACGCTATTTCCATCGCCCTGATCGGCGATCACGATCCCCAAGTCACCGCCCACCAGGCGATCCCCGTTGCCCTCGGCCTGATCGCCGAGCAGAGCGGCTGCGATGTGCAATTCGAATGGCTGCCCACCGAGCAGATCCACGCCGATACTCCGCTGCAAAACTTCGACGGTTTCTGGTGCGTCCCGGCCAGTCCCTACAAGAGTGAAGCTGGCGCACTCAGGGCCATCCGTTTTGCCCGCGAACAACAGCGTCCTTTCCTCGGCACCTGCGGCGGTTTTCAGCATGCGGTGCTGGAATTTTCCCGCAACGTGCTGGGCTGGGCCGATGCCGAGCATGGTGAAACGTCGCCGGACTCGCAGCGAGCGGTGCTCACGCCGCTTACCTGCTCATTGGTGGAGGCAGTGGACAGCATTCATCTGGTCGCCGGCTCGTTGATTGCCAAGGCGTACGAAACGTCGGAGATTCATGAAGGCTATCGCTGCCGATTCGGGGTGAATCCGCAGTTCGAACGAGAATTGCTGACTCATCAGTTACACGCCGTGGGGCACGATTCGGCGGGCGACTTGCGGGCGATCGAATTGAAAGACCATGTGTTTTTTATCGCCACGCTGTTCCAGCCGGAACGCGCCGCGCTCAAGGGCCAGATCCCGCCGCTGGTGCGGGCGTTCGTCGAAGCGTGCGTGGCGCAGCGCCCATGAAGCCGGACCAAACCTGTTTCGCCGTGATTTTCACCTCGACCCGCACCGAGGGTGACAACGGTTACACCGCGGCCTCCGAGCGCATGATGGAACTGGTCAGCGAGCAACCGGGGTTTCTCGGCATTGATTCGATTCGCGGGGAAGACGGGGTCGGAATCACCATTTCGTACTGGCAAAGCGAGGCGGCGATTCTGGCCTGGCGCGAGCATCCCGAGCACCGGGTGATTCAGGCGCGTGGGCGGGCAGAGTGGTATTCCAAGTTTCAGACGCGGGTGTGTCGGGTGGAGCGGGAATACCGGTTTGGGCAGTGACGATGGCGGCGTGCTGACTGGCCTCTTCGCGAGCAAGCCCGCTCCCACAGGTACAGCGTTTGGGCTTTGAATTTGGTTGTGTTCTCACTGGCCTCATCGCTGGCAAGCCAGCTCCCACAGGAATTTGTGAACGCCACAGATCCAATGTGGGAGCGGGCTTGCTCGCGAAGAGGCCGCAACAGCCACTACAAAAACTTCAGCCTTTCACCAGACTGCGCGCCGCCACAATCTCCGGCACCTCAACCTTGCTCATGTACACCCGCAACGGCTCGGTGATGTTGATCCGGTCATCAATGTTCTGATCCAGCAACAACTGGATCAGCTCACGCTTCAGGGTCATGGTCGTATCCGAAACCCGCGCCCAGACAAATTCGCTGGTGGGAATGATGCCGTCATCGGCCACGTCCATGCCGAACGAGTCTTCGCTGAAACGCACGATGTACTGGCCGGTCTTGCGGTTAAGGCCGACAAAGCCCTTGAGGTCATCGGCGGCCTGGCAGATGAGTTGGGAAGTGATGCGCATGGTAAACCTCACGAAAAATCATCGATGGTTTACACGCAGGGCAACAGACTCGGCCCGCCCTCTGCCGGGGCGTCTGCCGAGGGCAAGCGTACTGCAAACCGCGCCACAAAAGTGCAGGAAAAATCGCTTTTAATACGTTTATGTCGGTCTGGCGATAGCACGCAATCGATTCAGTTGTTAAAAGGTACGTCTTTGAAAATGCCCTGCGAAAGGAACTCGAACATGCCCGCCACTTTCACCAAAAGCGCTCTCATGCTGAGCCTGATGCTCGGTTTCGGCCAGGCCCACGCCGCCGCCCAGACCAACATCGACGCGCTGGCCGCCGCCCATGGCATCCCGCATCCAGCCGTGATCGCCCACCGTGGCGCATCCTTCGATGCACCGGAGTCCACCGCGGCGTCCTACAAACTGGCCCGCGACCTCGGCGCCGATTACCTGGAAATGGACCTGCAACGCAGCAAGGACGGCGTGTTGTTCGCGCTGCACGACAACAACCTGCAACGCACTACTGATGTCGCCAGCAAGTTCCCTGAGCGCAAAGACAGCCCGGCCAATGCCTTCACCATGGCCGAACTGAAAACCCTCGACGCCGGCAGCTGGTACAACAAGGCCTACCCGGATCGCGCGCGTCCGACCTACGCCGGCCTGAAGATCCTCACCCTCGACGAAATCATCGACATCGCCCAGGCCAACCCGCAGCACAAGCCGGGCCTGTACATCGAAACCAAGGAGCCGCAGCTGTTTCCCGGCATCGAGCATGACCTGAAAGAGAAGCTGCAGGATCGCGGCTGGCTGAGCCCGGCCGGTTCGAAACTGGCCAAGAGCGAACTCGGCGTCGGCCAGGGCAAAGGCAAGGTGATCCTGCAGACCTTCGAGAAAAACAGCCTCGAACTGCTGCAAAAGGAAATGCCGCAAGTGCCGAAAATCCTCCTGCTGTGGGTTGGCGAAGGCAGCATCGAGCCGAAGTCGAAAGTGACCTTTGCCGAGTCCGGCGAGAAGGACAAGAACGTGTTCTACGGCAAGCAAGAGCCGAAGTCCGAAGCCGAATTCAAACAATGGGTGGATTTCGCCAAGTCGCAGGGCGCCATCGGCACCGGCCCTTCGGCCAAGCTGACCAAGGGCGGCGACCAGAGCTATTCGGATCTGGTGCAACCGTGGATGAACCAATACACCCACGATCAGGGCATGCTAGTGCACGTCTACACCGTCGATGAGCCGGTGGACTTCGAGAAAGTCATGGCGGCGGGTGTCGACGGCATCTTCACCAACCGCGCCAGCGAACTGTTGAAGTTTTACAAACGTCCGGCGGCGGCCAGTGTTGATCAGGTGTTGAAGAACAACGGGTTCTGATCGGAAAACCGGGTTGTCCGCATCGCGAGCAGGCTCACTCCGACAAGAGCCTCGCACGCGATCTGCGGTTTTAAGGGTGAATTAAGTTGCGGTGGTTAACCTGAGCCCACTTCAACGAACAACCCAAGGAATGACCCGATGAAAACTTTGACTGCCCTGTTCACTGTCGCCGCTCTGACCCTGACCGCTGGCCTGGCCCAGGCTGATGTGCGCGTCGACCAGATCCCGCAACTGGTGAAGGACGGCAAGATCAAGTCGCTGGAGTCGATGAACGCCGAAGCGCTGAAACTGCACCCGGGTGCGACCATCACTGACACCGACCTGGATAACCACTTCAACGGTTACGAATACGAAGTCGAGCTGAAAACCGCCGATGGCAAAGAGTTTGACGTCGACTTCGATGCCACCACCGGCAAAGTGCTGAGCAACAAACTAGACACCTGATACACCGTCACCCGAAAGCCGCACGATCACCGATCGTGCGGCTTTTTTGCGTCCGTTTGCCGGCAAATCACGCGGATGCAGCCTGAAGGGATGCCAAAACCGCCATCAGATCGCTAGTATGGCCCCCAATCAATCAACCAATGCAGCCGGGAACGATGGCATGGGGCAGAGCAAAGCAGCAGACATCGCCACCATCGGGCGCATTAGCGCGGTGCCGGCCATCCTTCAGGTGATCCGCGAACTGACCGGGATGCGTTTTGCCGCCGTGGCGCGGGTCACCGAGGACTCGTGGACCACGTGTGCGGTGCTCGATCAACTGGAATTCGGCCTGCAAGTCGGCGGCGAACTGGATGTGGTCACCACCCTGTGCCACGAGATCCGCCAGTCACATGTCTCGGTGGTGATCGACAAGGCCAGCGAAGACCCGCTTTACCGTGATCACCACACCCCGCGCCTGTACAAATTCGAGAGCTATATTTCGGTGCCGGTGTTCCGCACTGACGGACGGTTCTTCGGCACCATTTGCGCCCTCGATCCGATCCCGGCGCAGCTCAGGTCCAGTACCATCCAGAGCACCATGGAGTCTTTCGCGCGGATGCTCGCGTTGCAGATCGAAGCGGAAGAAAACGCGCAACGCACCGAAACAGAGCTGTTGCAGGAGCGCGAAACCGCCGAGCTGCGAGAACAGTTCATCGCCGTGCTCGGCCATGACTTGCGCAACCCGTTGTTCGCCATCAGCGCCGGCGCCGAAATGCTCCTGCGCAAACATCCGGAACCGGCCATCGAGGTGCGGGTGCGTAATATCCTTGGCAGCGCGCAACGGGCGACGCGGCTGGTGGATGACGTACTCGACTTTGCTCGCGGGCGATTGGGCAAAGGCATTCCGGTGGATATCCAGCCCTGCACGGACCTGACCGAAGCGGTGCAGCAGGTGGTTACCGAGATCCGCAACGTGCATCCCGGACGTACGATCAGTGCGTCCATTGGCGACTTGCAGGGTGTGCACTGCGACCGAGGACGGATTGCCCAGCTGCTGTCGAATCTGCTGGCCAATGCCGTGGCCCATGGCGACCCGACCGGGGATATCGAAGTCATCGCTCAGGTCGAGCAAGGTGCGTTGATGCTGGCGGTGAAAAATCAGGGGCATATTCCCGATGCGGTCCTGCCGCACCTGTTCCAGCCTTACTCGCGCCCGACCGGCAGCGCGCCCCAGGCCGGGCTCGGTCTGGGTCTGTACATCGCCAGCCAGATCGCCCAGTCCCACGGCGGGCGCTTGCATGTCGCGTCCACCGCCCAAAGCGGCACGCTGTTCACCTTCAGCCTGCCCACCACCTGAAACACACCACAGATCCCTGTGGGAGCGGGCTTGCTCGCGAAGGCGTCGTGTCAGTCAATATTTTCAGTGACTGATACACCGCATTCGCGAGCAAGCCCGCTCCCACATTGGACTTTCAGTGCCTTTGGGAATCAGGCCGAAGTGCTGACCAGCGAACCCGAGCTGCTCGACCCGGAATCCTGCAACGCCTGCAACAACGCCGCCGTCGCGGTCTGCAACGAAGCCGAGGTGCTGGAGATTTGCGACTCGGCGGAGGCCACGTCGGCAGCCTTGGCGTCAGCGTCTTCCTGCTTGGCCTGAGCCGCTTGCAGCGCCTGCTGCTGTTCCTGCAATTGCTTTTGCAGCTCGGCGATCTGCTTGCGCAGTTCTTTCACCGAATCCGACTCACCGCTGCTGTCGGAACTGCTGTCGCCCGCCGGAGCCGCGCCACCGCCGTCCGCCACTTTGCTGGTATCGGCGCTGACGCCCGCGCTGCTGGTTGCACTGGTTGAGGTGTCGTCACTGGCGTCGCTGATCCTGGTTTTGCTGGTGGCGGTGGTGACGGTCTGATTGATTGAAATAGAGGTGATGCTGACCATGGGATGGCTCCAATGCCGGTTATAGATAACCGGCCATCGGCGGCAGTCGCACGGATTTGAGATCGACTGTGTACCGACTCGGTAACCGAACCGGTACACGTCGGCTGACGTCAGGCGCTCAGGCGCGCGGTGACTTCATTGAGTTGCCCGGACAGGCCATGCAGGTTCTGGCTGGCGCTTTCGGTGCGCTGCACGCTGTTGAGGTTGGTGCTGGCGATCGAGGTGATCTCGGTCAGGTTGCGCGAGATGTCTTCGGCCACCGAGGTTTGCTCTTCGGCAGCAGTGGCGATCTGGCGGTTCATGTCGCGGATCGCTTCCACGGCGTGGGTGATGCGTTCCAGCATGGCGCCGGCCTGGGTCACTTGCTCGACACTTTCGTCGCTGCGCGTCTGACCGCTTTCGATCGCTTGCGCCGCGTCCACGGCACCGGTCTGCACGTTCTGAATGATCTGGTTGATCTCGATGATCGACTCCGCCGTACGCTGCGCCAGGTTGCGCACCTCGTCGGCGACCACCGCAAAACCACGCCCGGCCTCGCCGGCCCGTGCCGCTTCAATCGCCGCGTTGAGCGCCAGCAGGTTGGTCTGTTCGGCGATGCCGCGGATCACTTCCAGCACCTTGCCGATGCGCCCGCTGTCGGCTTCCAGACGACGGATCACCTCTGCGGTGTTGGCGATTTCGCCACGCATCCGGGTGATGCTGTGGATAGTGCTCTGCATGACCTTTTCACCCTGCTGGGCAGACTGGTCGGCATCGTCGGCAGCCCGCGCCGCATCGGCGGCATGCCGGGCGACTTCCTGGGCGGTGGCGGACATTTCGTTCATTGCCGTGGCCACCTGATCGGTGCGGTTGAACTGCTCGTTGGTACCGCCGGCCATGGTTGTAGCGATGGCGTTCAGCTCGCCGCTGGCGCTGTCCAGATCACTGGCGCTGCGTTGCAGTTGGGTGAAGGTTTCGGCGAGAAAATCACGCAGGGTATTCGCCGCAGCGGCAAGGTTGCCCAACTCGTCCTGACGGTCGTTGGCGACGCGCTCGGCGAGGCGCCCACGGCTCAATTGGGTGACGTAATCGATCAGCTTGCGGATCGGGTCGATCAGGTTGCGGTTGACCAGCCACAGGCTCAGCAAACCGATCAGCAGACCGGAACCGAGCATCACCAGAATCCCCAGCAACACCGTACGGTCGGCGCTTTCGCTGATGCTGGCCGACAACACATCACCCTGTTTGCGCAGCTCGGCCACCAGTTCGCTCATCTGATCGCTGGTGGCGCGGTCCACGCCTTTGACGGCGCTGTCGCCGGCCGTTGGATCGGCACCGGCAGCGACGTAGGCATCGCGGCCTTTCTGGTAGGCGCTGCCGAGTTGGCGGTGCTCTTCACGCAGACGTTCGATGCGGGTTTTCAGCGTCGGCTCCAGGCCTTTCTGGCCGGCCAGTTCACCGAGAATGTTCTGCACATCGCGCTGACGATCTTCGAACTGGCCCCAGTACTTGGCCAGGTCCGCCGGTTGCTTGCCGCGCAGCAAGACGTTTTTCCACTCCTGCACCTGCACCTTGAATTGCAGGTTGGCCTCGTCGATCAGTTGCGAGGTGTGCAACGGGCCGGCGATCAACTGGCTGTAGTTCTGCACGCCGTTGGACAGGAAGTGAAAGCAGGCCAGTGCGATCAACAGCATCGCCAGCAGGCTGCCGCTCAGCAGGGCGAGAATTTGTGCTCTCAGGGATTTTTGCAGCATCGCGAGATACTCAGGACAGGGATGAGGCACGCCCGGTAAGGCGTGGAATTTTGCCGGACATCCGTGTCGGCGAGCCTTGGCTCATGGCCAAGCGCGCGCAACGTAACCTAAGCGTGATCGGCGTACCAGAGCGCTTCTTGAAGAAAATCCGACCATTGGTAGGTGAATTAAGAGACTGTGATCGACCATGGCACAGGGTGGGAGCGGGCTTGCTCGCGAAAGCGGCGTGTCATCCACATCATCACTCAATGATCATCCGCATTCGGGAGCAAGCCCCCTCCCACAGGATTGCCGGTAATGATCACGATCACTGTCATTTTGCAGTCACACAAGTGTCATGTGTGATTGCGATGATGCGGCTCAGTGAACCTGCCATTCCGCGACCGACACCCCTCCTCGCAGCGAGCCTCCATGAATCACAGCCTCGATATCAGTCATCGCGATCCTGATTTGTTCGGTTTGCTTTACGGCTTCCGTTTTCGTCCCGGTGAACGTGGCCGCGAAGTTGATTCGGCAACTGCCCTGCGTTGTCTGCAAGACGACAGCGACAGTGATGAATTCCTCTGGCTGCACCTGAACCTGGCGCACGCGGCGTGCGAACGCTGGATGAAAAGTCATCTGCAATTGCCCGAAGAATTTTTCGAGGCGCTGCACGAAGGTTCGCGTTCGACGCGTATCGAGCACGTTGACTCGGCGTTATTGGCAGTGGTCAACGACGTGGTGTTCAACCTCAGCAGCATGGTTTCCTCGGACGTGTCGACGCTGTGGGTTTGCGTGCGCAGCAAACTGATCGTCAGCGCACGCCTGCAACCGCTGCACTCGGTGGACAAATTGCGTTCGTCGGTGAAGGCCGGCGAATGCTTTCGCTCGCCGTCGGAACTGCTGGTGCACTTGCTGCGCGATCAGGGCGAAGTGCTGACGCAGATCGTGCGCAAGACCAGCATGAGCGTCGATCAGGTCGAGGACGAATTGCTCTCCTCACGCCTGTCGACCAACCGCGCCGAACTCGGCGCCAACCGCCGGGTGCTGGTACGCCTGCAACGCCTGTTGGCGCTGGAGCCGGGTTCGCTGCTGCGCCTGCTCAACCGTCCGCCGCCGTGGCTGCAGAAGGAGGACGTCAAGGAACTGCGAAAGTCCACCGAGGAGTTCGCGCTGATCATCAACGACCTCACCGCCCTCGGCGAGCGGATCAAACTGCTCCAGGAAGAAATCGCCGCCAACCTCAACGAACAGAGCAACCGCACCCTGTTCACCCTGACCGTGGTCACGGTGCTGGCGCTGCCGATCAACATCATCGCCGGTTTCTTCGGCATGAACGTGGGGGGCGTGCCGCTGGCGGGTGATCCGGAGGGGTTCTGGATTCTGGTGGCGCTGGTGGTGACGTTTACCGCGATTGCCGGGCGTTGGGCGTTTCGCAAACGTGGGGATTACTGACCCCCTAACCTGATGTTCAGCACAGATCCCTGTGGGAGGGGGCTTGCTCCCGAAGGCGTCAGGTCAGCCAAATTGATGTCGGATCTGCCGGCCTCTTCGTGAGCAAGCCCACTCCCACCCTGGATAGCGACCAGCCCGAATATTTCATCCAAAGCCCCCTCCCACACTGGACCTTCATTCTTCTTTAGATCAGCGGTAGGGCTAATAAAGCAAACACTGACCTGCCGCAGTCTCTCTGTAATATTTAGCAACGATCATGACCGACATTCCTTCCCTCGCTCAGGATTGTCCGCTCATGGCTACTCCCTCCCTGACCGCCCGCCAGGCGTCTGCCCCCAGCGGCAGGCCAGCCCTCGACAAGAAAACCGGCCCGTTCACCTACGTGATCTTTTTCGCGGTGCTCGCGATGGGGATGCTGTTCACCGCTTACAGCCTGATGCACGACATGCATGAGCTGGGTACCACCGTCACCACCTGGACCCCGTTTCTGCTGCTCGGCGTGGCGCTGCTGATTGCGCTGGGCTTTGAGTTCGTCAACGGTTTCCACGACACCGCCAACGCGGTCGCGACAGTGATTTACACCCACTCGCTGCCGCCGAATGTGGCGGTGGTCTGGTCGGGATTCTTCAATTTCCTCGGGGTGCTGTTGTCCAGCGGCGCCGTGGCGTTCGGCATCATCGCCCTGCTGCCGGTGGAGCTGATTCTGCAGGTCGGTTCGTCCGCCGGTTTCGCGATGATCTTCGCCCTGTTGATCGCGGCGATCCTGTGGAACCTCGGCACCTGGTGGCTGGGCCTGCCGGCCTCCTCTTCCCACACACTGATCGGCTCGATCATCGGCGTCGGCGTCGCCAATGCCTTGATGCACGGACGCGATGGCACCAGTGGCGTGGACTGGGCGCAGGCGACCAAGATCGGTTACGCCCTGCTGCTGTCGCCACTGGTGGGCTTCGGCTGCGCGGCGCTGTTGCTGCTGGCCATGCGCGCCTTCATCAAGAATCGCGCGCTGTACAAGGCACCGGAAGGCAACAACCCGCCACCGTGGTGGATTCGCGGTTTGCTGATCGCCACCTGCACCGGCGTGTCGTTCGCCCACGGCTCCAACGACGGGCAGAAAGGCATGGGCCTGATCATGCTGATTCTGGTCGGCACCTTGCCAATGGCCTACGCCTTGAACCGCACCATGCCAGCCGATCAGGCGTTGCAGTTCGCTGCCGTCGCCGAAGTCACCCAGCAAGCGCTGGTGAAAAACACCCCGCTGCCAGCCCCGGTGGATCCGCGCCCGGTGCTGTCCGATTACGTGCGCAGCAAGCAAGCCACCCCGCAACTGATCCCCGCCCTCGCCGCCCTCACCGGGCACATTGGCGAAGAGGTCAAAGGCTATGGTTCGCTGTCGAAAGTCCCGGCCGAAGCCATGGGCAACGTGCGTAATGACATGTACCTGGCCAGCGAAAGCATTCGCCTGATGGACAAGAATAAAGTCGGCAACTTCGACGCCGACACCACTGACAAACTGCAGCTGTTCAAGCAGCAGATCGACAACGCCACGCGCTTCATTCCGTTGTGGGTGAAGATCGCCGTGGCCATCGCCCTGGGCCTCGGCACCATGGTCGGCTGGAAACGCATTGTGGTGACAGTCGGCGAGAAGATCGGCAAGACCCACCTGACTTATGCCCAAGGCGCCTCGGCGGAAACCGTGGCGATGCTGACCATCGGCGCGGCGGACATGTTCGGTTTGCCGGTGTCGACCACCCACGTGTTGTCATCGGGTGTGGCCGGGACCATGGTTGCCAATGGCGGCGGGCTGCAGATGAAGACCATCCGCAACCTGCTGATGGCGTGGGTGCTGACCTTGCCGGCGGCGATTCTGCTGTCGGGCAGCCTGTACTGGCTGTTCACCCAGATTTTCTGATCGACTTAGATCCCTGTGGGAGCGGGCTTGCTCGCGAAGGCGTCAGGTCAGGCAACATCGATGCTGAATGGGCCGGCCTCTTCGTGAGCAAGCCCACTCCCACAGTTTGATTTGTGTCAGGCATTAGAGCGTCGAACGAATCACCTCCCCCAACCAATCCATGAACACCCGCACCCGCAGCGGCAAGTGCCGTTGCCGCGCATACAGGATAGAAATGCCCATCGCCGGCGCCATGAACTGCGGCAGTACAGTCAGCAGTTCACCATTGTCCAGATGCGGCTGCATGCCGGTGCGCGGCACCTGGATCAGGCCGAAACCGCCGAGGCACGCCGACTCATAGGCATCGGTGCTGTTGACCGTAACACTGCCAGCCATCGGCAGGCGCCGCACCTGACCGTCCTGTTCATACACAAAGCCTTCGGAACGCGACCCGAGCACGCCGACGTAATGCACCAGCCGATGCTGCGCCAGATCCTCCAGGGTCTGCGGTACGCCATAGCGTTCGAGGTAAGCGGGGCTGGCGCAGTTGATCATCGGAAAGTCGCCCAGATGCCGCGCCACCACCGATTGATCCGGCTGCGCGCCGATGCGCACCACGCAATCGAAACCCTCGCTGAGCAGATCGACGCGACGGTCGGTACTGCTGATTTCCAATTCCAGATTCGGGTGGCGCGCCATCAACTCAGGCAGCAGCGGCATGATCAAGCGACGCGCGAGGATGTTCGGCATATCGACACGAATCCGCCCGCTCAGCGACGCCGGATCCTGACGAAACAGACCTTCGATCTCGTCCATGTGCGACAGCAGATCCTTGCTGCGTTCGTACAGCACCAGGCCGTCCTGAGTCGCCTGCACTTTGCGCGTGGTGCGTTGCAGCAAGCGTGTGCCGAGCAGGGTTTCCAGCGCCTGCACATGCTCCGACACCGTCGAGCGCGGCAGCCCGAGACTCTCGCCGGCCAAGGTGAAACTCGACAGTTCGCTGACCCGGACGAAGGTGCGCAGCAGTTCCAGTTTGTTCATCAGGACACCCGTTGATTGTTCGGCGGAGTCGATCAGTGATTCCGGTTTCAGTCTGTTTATCACCCAATGCCGGATAAATAAACTTTGCTCATCACCACTCACCGCAATCGAGGATTTCACATGAGCCGCAAAATCGCATTGATCACCGGCGCCAGCCGAGGCCTGGGCAAGAACGCCGCACTGCACCTCGCCGCGCAGGGCGTGGACATCATCGGCACCTACAACAGCCGCGCCGATGAAGCCCAGGCACTGGTCGCAGAACTGGAACAACGCGGCGCCAAAGCCGTGATGCTGCAACTGGACGTTGGCCGCAGCGAAACCTTTGCCGATTTCGCCTCGCGGGTTGCGCAAGCGCTGCAGCAACTGGAGCGTCCGCGCTTCGACTTCCTGATCAACAACGCCGGGATCGGTGTCCACGCGCTGTTCGCCGAGACCACCCCGGAACAGTTCGACCTGCTGATGAACATCCAGCTCAAAGGGCCGTTCTTCCTGACCCAGCAACTGTTGCCGCTGATCAATGACGGCGGCCGGATCATCAACATCTCCAGCGGCCTGACCCGCTTCAGCCTGCCGGGTTATGCCGCCTACGCGGCGATGAAAGGCGCGATGGAAGTGCTGACCCGCTATCAGGCCAAGGAGCTGGGCGCGCGGCAGATCGGCGTGAACATTCTGGCGCCGGGCGCCATCGAGACCGATTTTGGTGGCGGCGCGGTGCGCGACAACGCGGCGTTGAACGCGATGGTCGCGAGCAACACCGCACTGGGTCGCGCCGGGCAGCCAGATGACATTGGTGGTGCGTTGTCGATGTTGCTGGCGCCGGGCGCGCAGTGGATCAACGGGCAGCGGGTCGAGGCATCGGGCGGGATGTTCCTCTGAACCCAAACATTGTGGCGAGGGAGCTTGCTCCCGCTGGGGTGCGAAGCGCCCCCCAAAACCGGCCAATGCGGTCTGACAGACAGACCGCGTTTATCGGGTTTACGACTGCTGCGCAGCCGAGCGGGAGCAAGCTCCCTCGCCACAGGTTGTGTTTCAGACTTAAGCAGCACGGGCCATCAATAACCGCTCGCGCACCACGTCATACCCCCAGTGATACACATAGGTGTACGGCAGGAAAAACAGCAGCACGCCAATGTCCAGCAAGAACGCCTGCCACAGGCTGACCGACAGCCACCAGGCAATCAGCGGCACGCCCATCACGATCAACCCGCCTTCAAACAACAGCGCGTGGACCACCCGCGTCCAGGCGTTGTGCGCGACGTTCAGGCGCTTGAGCATGCGGTCGAAAAAACCGTTGAACAGCACGTTCCACGCCAGCGCCAGCAGAGCAATCAGCACGGTTACGGCGCCCATGTCCAACAGCGGCTTGTCCATGATCCACGCCAGCAACGGCGTACAGATCAGGATCGCCAGAAACTCGAAACCGATGGCCTGAAAGATACGTTCAACAATGGATTTGTTAGCCGTCATGGCCTGACTCCTTGAGTGAAGAGAGTTGCCATGATCGGCTATCACACCGATACTTCATAACCAATAACCATCGATCAAGGCGATAGTTCATGGCTTCGCAAGAAGTGCTGCTGGCGTTTGTCCGAGCCGCCACTCAAGGTTCGTTTTCGGCGGCGGCGCGCAAACTGGGACGCAGTCAGTCGACCATCAGTGCGGCAGTGGCGAGCCTGGAGATCGATCTGGATCTGGTGCTGTTCGACCGCAGCAGCCGCAAACCGACCCTGACCCCGGCTGGCCATGTGATGCTGCAACGGGCCGAGGCGATTCTGGCGGCCACCAGTCGTCTGCAAATGACCGCCCGCCAACTGGCCGAAGGCGTCGAACCGAAGCTGACCGTGGCGATTTCCGACACCTATCAATCGGCGCGTTTCGAGGCGGCGCTGGTCGGCTTCGAACAGCGCTATCCGGACCTGGAACTGGAATGCCTGATCGCCGAGTGCGACGACCTGATCGAGTTGGTCCAGCGTGGCCGCGCGCACCTGGCGTTTGCCGAAATGCAGGACACCTATCCGCCGGATCTGGTGACCTCGACCGTCGCCGAGCGCACGGACCTGGCGCTGTTCGTCAAACGTGATCATGTGCTGACCGGCATCGAGCGTGTCGACCAGCAAGTGCTGGAGCAGCATCGCGAGTTGCGCCTGGCGACCATCGTCAATCCCTATGACAGCCGGGCGAAGGGCCGGGTATGGTCGGCGCCGAGTTACCTGATGCTGATGGAAATGGCGGAAATGGGTTTCGGCTGGGCGGCGTTGCCGCGCTGGCTGGTGGCGCGCTTCGGCAACGACACGCTGGTGGAGTTGACGGTGCGTGGCTGGCCGCGGCCGGTGTATGTCGATGCATTGTGGTCGCGGCTGTATCCGCCGGGGCCGGCGGGAAGTTGGTTGCTGAGCAAGATGCTGGAATAGGTGGTGCGCCCCTTCGCGAGCAGGCTCGCTCCCACAAGGATTTTGTGAACACCACAGATCCAATGTGGGAGCGAGCCTGCTCGCGAAAGCGATCGATCAGGCCGCTGCAATTTCCACCGGCCGGTTCTCCTGAAAATACGCCTGCAACCCACGCATCGCCGGCAACTCCAGCGCCTGCGCCGCGTAGCACAAGCCGACCCGGCGAGTCGGCGCCGGCAAGTGCAGCGCACGTACCACCACCCGCGCATGCCCGCTGACGAGCGACTGCGGCAACATCGCCACGCCGACACCCGCCGCGACCATGTGCAGCGCCTGCTGCAACGAGCCGGCATGCCCCGCCACTGCCTCTGGCGAGCGCCCGTACAACGCCATCAAGCGCTGATGCGACGGATGCTGCGGGCAGGTGATCCAGTCTTCAATCGGCGCCCATCCGGCCTGCGCCACCGCCATCGGATGCTCCAGCGGCAGCGCCATCACATAGGGTTCTTCCCACAGCGGCAGAAACAGTTCGTCCTCGCAGCACATCTCCTCCACCGCCAGCCGCCCGTCACCGTGACAACCCTCCTCCAGCGTCAGCAGCAGATTCGGCAAGGCCTGATGGGCCATGCGCACGAAGGCTTCGATGTGGCTGGCGGCGATGTCGCCTTCGATGCCGAGCGTCAGCGGCGCGCGGTTCTCGCCGCCGCGAAACATCCGGCTCAAGGCTTCCGACTCGGCAACCATGCGTCGCGCCTGCGGGTACAGCAACCGCGCCTCGGCGCTGACCTCGACCCCACGCGGTTGACGCACGAACAGCGTCGCGCCGAGTTCTTCTTCAAGCTGCCTGATGGTCACCGACAGGGTCGGCTGACTGATGAACAAGCGTTGTGCCGCTGCCGTGATGTTGCGTTCTTCAAACACCGCGAGAAAGGCTTTGAGGTGACGGATATCCATAGATGATTCCGATGACAGACAGAGGAATAAGGCATTTTTCAGCCGAGAACGCGCTAAATATACTGCGCCCAGCATTCAGTCATTTGATTTTCTTATTTCAGGAGTTCACGTATGAGCAAGCCCTTGATCATCATCACCGGCGCCAGTTCGGGCATTGGCGCAGCCGCCGCCCGCCGTTTCAGCGCTGCCGGGCATCCGTTGTTGCTGCTGGCGCGCCGGATCGAACGCCTGGATGCGCTGGAGCTGCCGAACAGCCTCAGCCGTCAGGTCGACATCACTGATCGCACCGCCCTGCTCGCGGCAGTCGCCGAAGCAGAAGCAGAATTCGGCCCGGCCGACGCGCTGATCAACAACGCCGGCGTGATGCTGCTGGGGGCGATGAGCGAGCAGGATCCGGCGCAGTGGGAGCAGATGCTCGACGTCAATGTGAAGGGTCTGCTCAACGGCGTGCATGCCGTCGTCGCCGGGATGGTCGAACGCAAGCACGGCACGATCATCAATGTCAGCTCGGTGGCCGGGCGCAAGACTTTCCCGAATCACGTCGCGTATGTCGGCACCAAGTTCGCGGTGCATGGTTTGTCGGAAAACCTGCGCGAAGAACTGGCGCCGCACAACGTGCGCGTAACCACCATTGCACCGGGTGCGGTGGAGACCGAATTGCTCAGCCACACCACCGATGAGGCGATCAAGACCGGCTATCAGGCGTGGAAGCAGGAGATGGGCGGCACGGTATTGAGTGCCGAGGATGTGGCGACGGCGATTGCCTATGCCTATGAGCAGCCGCAGGGCGTGTGCATTCGCGAGATCGTGCTGGCTGCGACCCGGCAGCAGGCCTGATGGTTTGAGGTCGGCTGCACTGGCCCCTTCGCGAGCAAGCCCGCTCCCACAGTTGGAACGCGGTCAACTGTGGGAGTGGGCTTGCTCGCGAAAGGGCCGGCACTGCGAATGAACATCTCGGATCAATCCAGTTCGCGAAGCCGCCCCTCGATAAACCGCCGCTCCGGCTCCTGCCGGGTCAGTTCCAGGACGCGCAAATAAGCCGCCCGCGCCTGCTCCACCCGACCCAACTGCCGACAAAACTCCGCCCGCGCCGAATGCGCCAGGTGGTAATCCTGCAACTCGCCGCGATCCAGGATCCCCTCGATCAGCGTCAGCCCCGCCAACGCCCCATCGCGCTTGGCCACCGCCACCGCACGGTTCAACTCGATCACCGGCGACGGCGACGCCCGCAACAACACGTCATACAGACCCACGATCTGCTGCCAATCCGTTTCCGCCGCTGACGGCGCTTCGGCGTGCACCGCCGCTATTGCCGCTTGCAGACAATACGGCCCGAAGCGTCGGGTGGTCAGCGCCCGCTCCACCAGCGCGCAGCCTTCGGCAATCAATCCGGCATCCCAGTGCGAACGAACCTGGTCATCCAGCAGCACCAGTTCACCACTGGGCGAAGTGCGCGCCGGCCGACGTGATTCGTGCAACAGCATCAGCGCGAGCAAGCCCATGACCTCCGGTTCCGGCAGCAACTCCATCAGCAACCGCCCGAGCCGAATCGCCTCGCGGGTCAGCTCTTCACGCGTCACCTCCGCCCCCATCGACGCCGAATAGCCTTCGTTGAACACCAGATAAATCACCCGTAGCACGCTGTCGAGGCGCTCGGGCAATTCGCTCAGGCTGGGGACTTGATAAGGGATTCTGGCGTCGCGAATCTTGGCCTTGGCCCGCACGATGCGCTGGGCAATCGCCGCCGGTGCCGAGAGAAACGCGCGGGCGATTTCCTCGGTGGTCAGGTCGCAGACTTCACGCAGGGTCAGCGGCACTTGCGCATCTGCCGCCAGCGCCGGGTGACAGCAGGTGAAGATCAGCCGCAGGCGGTCGTCTTCCACGTCTTCGCCACTCCAGTCGGCCTGCTCCAGTTCTTCGAGCTGCGCCAGCAACAGCGGCTGCGAGGCCTTGAAGCGGGCGCGGCGGCGCAACACATCGATGGCCTTGAAGCGCCCGGTGGACACCAGCCAGGTACGCGGATTGTCCGGCACGCCGTCGCGCTGCCAGCGCTCGACCGCGACGAAGAACGCCTCGTGCAAGGCTTCTTCGGCGAGGTCGAAATCGCCGAGCAGACGAATCAGCGTCGCCAGAATCCGCCGCGAGTCTTCGCGATAGACCTGCTCGACCCGCGCCCGGACGTCAGACATTCAACTGCCGGACCGGGCGCACTTCGACGCTGCCGACCCGGGCCGCCGGAATATGCCCGGCGACCTGAATCGCTTCGTTCAGATCCTTGGCGTCGATCAGGTAAAACCCGGCCAGTTGCTCCTTGGTTTCAGCGAACGGGCCATCGGTGATCGACAGCTTGCCGTTGCGCATACGCACCGTGGTCGCGGTCTGCACCGACTCCAGCGCTTCGGCCGCGACCATCCGCCCGCTGCCCTGAATCGACTCGGCGTAGGCCCAGCATTCGGCGTCTTCCGGGCTGTCGGGCGAGGTGTGCAGCAGGCGCTCATCGCTGTAGACCAGGCATAGATACTTCATGGCTTTCTCCTGAATCGAACGAATCAACTATGGCTGAAGACCAGGGCTGCACATCGAACAGCGTGGCGCCGCTCATCGGATCGAACGGTGCCGACCAGTGCTCGTGGACAATCTTCCATGTCCCGCCCACTTGCCGATAACAGGCGGTGGCGCGCATCCAGCAGCTCTGGGTTTCGCCCTTGTCGTTGGTGCCGCCGCAATGCGTTACCCAATGGGCAAACGCGAGGTTGTCGGCAGTCTCGATGGCGATCTCGTGGAACTCGAAAACGTGCGGGCCGGAACACATCTCCATGCAGGCTTCCCAGTGCGCGCGGTAGGCCGCTTTGCCCTTGAATTGCAGGGCCTTGATCGCGTCGAAGGAGAGAATGTCATCGGCATACAACGCCATGACCTTCTCGACGTTCTTGGTCATCACCGCTTCGCGGTAAGTGTTGATCAGTGCCTGGATTTCAGTCTGTGCGCTCATGGTGTTCTCCGTGGTTTTTGGGGTGAAGACACCTTTAGTCGTTCGGCCATCGAGCAGATCGACAGACAAAACAAAACATTTCCGCCGAACACAAAATCGCTAGAATCCGAGGCTCATCTTTTGTAGGAAAAAGGAAATTCCCGTGTCAGCCCAACTCGTGCCGTACGACAGCCTGAACGCCTTGCAGCGTCAGCAAGTCGAAGCGATTGAAATTCATCCCGAGCAGATCAAATTCTCCGGCGACATTCACGGCGCGTTGCACACGCTGCTGTCCAAACCCGGTCCTGGCGTAAAGGGTTTCGCGCTGCTGGCCGATCAGGTGCCGGTGGCGTTCCTGCTGCTCAAGCGCCCGCCCGTGCTGCCGGCCTGGGCCAATGAACACAGCGCCACCCTGCACGCCTTGCAGGTCGATCACCGCGCGCAAGGCAAGGGTTACGGCAAGGCCTGCCTGCAAGCGCTGGCCGACGTGGCACGCGAAGCATGGCCGGAGATCAAGGGGCTGGAACTGTCGGTGGACGCCGATAACGACGCGGCGATTGCGCTGTACGCCAGATACGGTTTCGTCGACAGCGGCGAAGCGTACAAGGGCCGGATCGGGTACGAGCGGCGCATGGGGCTGTTTTTCTAAAATCATCAAGGGATGCACGACGATGTTACGGCCTGCCCACGACCGAAAAAAGTACGTAATCCCCTTGTAGGAGCTGCCGCAGGCTGCGATCTTTTGATCTTGATCTTCTTAACAGCAAGATCAAAAGATCGCAGCCTTCGGCAGCTCCTACAGTTTTGAATGGTGTTGGCTTATAGGGTCAGGATCATCTCGTGCCACGCCATCCCGCCATGGTCTGACTCCGACGGCTTGATGTAGGCAAAGCCAAATCCGGCATACAGCGGAATGTGCTTCTCTTTGCACATCAGGTGAATCGTCGCTTTGTCCATCCCGCGCATGCGCTCGATGAACTCGGTCATCAGCCGCTTGGCCAGGCCCTGCCCCTGATAGTCCGGGTGCACCACCACCGACATGATCACCACGTTCGGGCCCTTCGGATCATGGCCGATCAGTTCCTTGAACGCCTCGTCCGACATCTGCACGTCGAACGCCGCGCCCGAGTTGATGAAACCGGCAACTACACCGTCCACCTCAGCCACGATAAAACCCTCTGGCCACGTGGCAATGCGCGTGGCGATCTTTTCGCGCGTGGCGGCTTCATCGCCTTCGTAGGCAACGGTTTCGATCGCGTAGCAGCGATCCAGGTCGGCGGCGGTGACGTTGCGGATGACGGTGTTCATGGCAGCTCGAAAATCAGCGGAGAAAAGTGCGCAAAGCATAAAGGAATAAGGTGTTCATATCGATCCGCACGGGGGGCGTAAAGCCTGCGTATAAGCGCTTTTCTTCGTGCGGGCGGCGAGCTATTTCTGCGGTGTGTCTCTGATCACCCTTGAGGGGAACCGCTTATGAGCAGCGTTGAAATCGGCCTGTTGATGGTGTTGGGCATCAGTACGTTCGGCTTTATCACCTTGGGCATTGACCTGTTGCGGGCGCGACGGGTGGGCAAGGGTAAACGCGGTTGAAAACATGAGGCGGATCAGTGATCCGCCTCATGTTTTATGGCTCAGACCTTGGTATCGACCGGCACGCAGATTTCCAGTTTGCCGGTGTGCAGTCGCGGATTGAAATCGGCGCTGTAGCGTTCCAGCTCCGGGGCATTCAGTTCCACGTAGTGGGAGGTCGGCAGCCAGGTCTTGTAGATGTATTGCAGGGTCTGCGGCAACTGATCGAGCGGGCCCTTGTGCTCGAACACCGCGTACTGCCGGGGCAGCACTTCAACCCACTGGTAGATCTTCTGGTCGAGGTCATCGAGCTTGCTGATTTCCACCCCGGCGATGTAATCAAAACCACCCTTGCCGTCGAAATTGCTGCAGACGCCGTAGGTCACTTCGTTTTTTTGTCCCTGTATCTTTCCCAGGTGCGGCAAGAACTTTTCCCACAGCGCGGGGATGTCCTTGGCGGTGTCCTGGGTAAATCGACCACGAAATCCTGCGATCAGCAGGAAGTGTCCATGTTCGAAGCGAGGTTCAGCCACTTCGACGCGTTTTTGCTCATCCATGACTCGACTCCTGGAACAAAAGAAGGGGTTCGGCTGCTGAGTATAGAAGCCAAACCCGATTCGCAATGTTACAAGGCGTGCAGCTGGTCGGCGGCCCCGGAGCCAACGAACTCGTTATAACCGGATACGATCACGTAAACCGCGAAATAGCAGAAGATCGCCGCCGATGCCATGTAGGAATAGCGCAACAGCTTGTCACCCAGCAGCTTGCCACCGTGGCTCGCGGCGAAGCACAGACCGGCCGACCACAGCAGCCCGGCGCAGAGGAAACCGCCGAGAAACAGCGCCGAGCTCAGCGGGCCGCCGCCACCGGAGCGGGCGATCAAGGTGCCGCCAACCGCGGCGAACCACAGAATCGCGCTTGGCGAGGACATGGCGAGGAAGATCCCGCGAAAGAACTCCTTGCGATGCGAGTTCTGCCCCACTTCCGCCGTCGCTGCCAACTGCGCCTCGTGGTGAATCGCCGAATAGATCATCTTCGCCGCAAAGTAGATCAGCAGCGCCGACCCGCCGATCCACAACACCCAGCGCACGGTCTCGTACTGCAACAGCACGGTCATCCCGGCCAGCGCCAGCACCGCGTAGATCAGGTCGCCGACGCAGGTGCCGAGGCCCAGCGCGAAGCCCTGAAAGTAACCGCGCTGCATCGCCAACGTGATCATTGCGATGTTGGCCACGCCGATATCCAGGCACAGCGAGAGGCTCAGCAAGAAGCCGCTGGTGAATTCCATTAAGCATTTCCTTGGAAAAATTATTGTCGTGCACGCTGGACAGTCCGCCATCGCTGCCCTTATCTTCCGCCACAGGTCACCGCAGTGACCAGCGTCGCTCGGACGGTTCCGGGCGCTTACGTTATCCGAGGCAACAATGGCTGAACAAGGTTCGCCGCGCCGCTTTGCGCGCATTGATCGACTCCCTCCTTACGTTTTCAACATCACCGCCGAGCTGAAGATGGCCGCGCGGCGTCGTGGTGAAGACATCATCGACTTGAGCATGGGCAACCCCGACGGGGCCACACCGCCGCACATCGTCGAAAAACTGGTGCAGGTTGCACAGCGCGAAGACACCCACGGTTATTCCACGTCCAAGGGCATTCCGCGTCTGCGTCGGGCGATTTCCAACTGGTACAAGGAACGCTACGCGGTCGATATCGACCCGGAAAGCGAAGCCATTGTCACCATCGGTTCCAAGGAAGGCCTGGCGCACCTGATGCTGGCGACCCTGGATCAGGGCGACACGGTACTGGTGCCGAACCCGAGCTACCCGATTCACATCTACGGCGCAGTGATTGCCGGCGCTCAGGTGCGTTCGGTACCGCTGGTGCCCGGCGTGGACTTCTTCGCTGAACTGGAGCGGGCCATTCGTGGTTCGATTCCGAAGCCGAAGATGATGATCCTCGGCTTCCCATCCAACCCCACCGCGCAGTGCGTGGAGCTGGATTTCTTCGAACGGGTGATCGCCCTCGCCAAGCAGTACGACGTACTGGTGGTGCACGACCTGGCCTACGCCGACATCGTCTACGACGGCTGGAAAGCCCCGTCGATCATGCAGGTACCCGGCGCCAAGGACATCGCGGTGGAGTTTTTCACCCTGTCCAAGAGCTACAACATGGCCGGCTGGCGCATCGGCTTCATGGTCGGCAACCCGGAGCTGGTCAACGCGCTGGCGCGGATCAAGAGCTACCACGACTACGGCACCTTCACCCCGCTGCAAGTGGCGGCGATTGCCGCGCTGGAAGGCGATCAGCAATGCGTGCGCGACATCGCCGAGCAGTATCGCCAGCGTCGCAACGTGCTGGTCAAAGGCCTGCATGAGCTGGGCTGGATGGTCGAGAACCCGAAGGCTTCGATGTATGTCTGGGCGAAGATTCCCGAAGCTTATGCGCACCTCGGTTCGCTGGAATTTGCCAAGAAGCTGCTGGCCGAGGCCAAGGTCTGCGTCTCGCCGGGGGTGGGTTTTGGTGAGTATGGTGATGATCACGTGCGCTTCGCGCTGATCGAAAACCAGGACCGGATTCGTCAGGCAGTGCGCGGGATTCGCGGGATGTTCCGGGCGGATGGGTTAGTCGCAAAATCCGGCAACTAACACCTATCCAATTGTGGGAGCGGGCTTGCTCGCGAATGCGGTGGAACAGCTCACATCAATGGTGACTGATACGACGCCTTCGCGAGCAAGCCCGCTCCCACATGGGTCTTCTGTGAACCAAGAATTCTCCGGGCACAAAAAAACCGCATCGCTGCGGTTTTTTTGTGTCTGCAAGAAGCTGCTTAGACGAACAGCGACAACAGCAGGATAAAGCCCAACGCAACCACCGACAGGATGGTTTCCATCGCGGTCCAGGTCTTGAAGGTTTCGGCCACGGTCATGTTGAAGTACTGCTTCACCAGCCAGAAACCGGCGTCGTTCACATGGGACAGGATCAGCGAACCGGCGCCGGTGGCCAGCACCAGCAGTTCACGGTTGACGCCCGGGATCATCCCCACCACCGGCACCACGATGCCCGCGCCAGTGATGGTCGCCACGGTGGCCGAACCGGTGGCGATACGAATCACCGCCGCCACCAGCCACGCCAGCAGGATCGGCGAGATCTGCGCACTGACCGCCATGTGGCCGATCACGTCGCCCACGCCGCTGGTCACCAGCATCTGCTTGAAGCCGCCACCGGCACCGATGATCAGGATGATCGCGGCGGTCGGCGCCAGGCTCGCGTCCAGCCACTTGAGGATCTGCTGCGAACCGATGCCCTGCTTGTGGCCAAAGGTGTACAGCGACAGCAGCAACGCCAGCAGCAGTGCGGAGATCGGGTGACCGATCATGTCCATCCAGGTGCGGAAGAAGTGACCGTCCGGCAGCGCCACGTCAGCGAAGGTTTTCAGCAGCATCAGGAACACCGGCAGCAGCACGGTGATCAGGGTGATACTGAAGCTTGGCAGCTTGGCCGACTCGTCGTTCTCACGGGCCAGTTGATCGACCAGATCCTGATTCGGCGTGCCGGGAATGTGCTTGGCAATGAACGTACCGAAGATCGGACCGGCAATGATTGCAGTCGGCAGTGCGACGATCAGACCGTAGAGAATGGTCTTGCCGATGTCGGCGCCAAATACCCCGATCGCCAGCAGCGGGCCCGGGTGCGGGGGCACCAGACCGTGTACCGCAGACAGGCCAGCGAGCAGCGGGATACCGATCTTGATGATCGACACACCGGTACGCCGGGCGACGATGAACACCAACGGAATCAGCAACACGAAGCCGATTTCGAAGAACAGCGGAATACCCACCAGGAACGCGGCGAACATCATCGCCCACTGAACCCTTTCCTTGCCGAAGGCGCGGATCAGGGTCTGGGCGATCTGATCGGCACCACCGGATTCGGCCATCATTTTGCCGAGCATGGTGCCCAGCGCAAGGATGATCCCGACGAAACCGAGCACGCCACCGAAGCCGTCCTGGAACGCCTTGATGATGGTGCCGATCGGCATGCCGGACGTCAGCCCGAGAAAGGCAGCGGCAATGGTCAGGGAGATGAAGGGGTGAATCTTGAACTTGGTAATCAGGACAATCAGCCCGATTACCGTGACCACTGCATCAAGCAGCAGAAACGTGTCGTGGGACATGCCAAACATTGGGGGTGTCTCCTGGCTTGTTGTTGTTATTAAAGCGGGTTGAACAGAAATCGTGAGGACTGCGCTATCTGCATGAACACACTCATACCGCCTGTTTCAGACCATGGGCCTGCCACCAGACGTGGGCTTGCGCGGCAAGCTCTTCAACACTGTGGATCGAAGCATTCAGCGCCAGGGTCAGCGGCTCGCCGACCGGCGATTCGAGGGTGGCGAACTGGCTTTCGATCAGCGTCGCCGGCATGAAGTGGCCCGGGCGATGCGATACGCGGTCGGCGGCCACTTCCGGGGTCAGCTCCAGGAACACGAAGCCCAGGCCCGGCAAGGCACTGCGCAGCACTTCGCGATAACTGTGTTTGAGGGCCGAACAGGTCAGCACCGGACGCTCGCCAAGGGCGTCGACACGGCGCAGTTCATCGCACAGGCTGTCGAGCCAGCCGGCACGGTCGTCGTCGTTCAGGGGGATCCCCGCGCTCATCTTTTCGATGTTGGCGGCCGGATGAAAAGTATCGCCTTCAATGGCAGTGGCGCCGCTCAATTGGCACAGGGCCTCGCTGACGCACGTCTTGCCGCAACCGGCAACGCCCATGATGACCAGGGCGGTGATGGGATGACTCATATAACACCTCAGCGCGCAGACAGCGCTACCTTTGCTAGCTATGACTCTAGTGCACAGGCAGAAGTTGCCGACGCCTTCTTGTCGTTTTTTTGGGTTGCAGCAGGTTTGCGCCCCAACGCCAAAAAGCGAGATCAGGCAGGACCTCGCTTACGCATTTGCAGCTGCATCAGGACAGCGCTACCTTAGTGCCTTGATTTTTGTTTGGCAAGCCGCCCGATGACCACCCCTAAAAACGATAAAAACACTCGCACCACCGGCCGTCCCACCCTTAATGAAGTTGCCCGCCTCGCCGGCGTGAGCCCGATTACCGCCTCTCGCGCTCTGCGCGGAGTCAGCACCGTGGCCACCGAACTGGTGGAAAAAGTGCAGAAAGCCGCGCTCGAACTCAACTACGTGGTCAACCCTGCCGCCCGCGCATTGGCCTCGGCGCAGAGCCATTCGGTGGTGGTCCTGGTGCCGTCGCTGTCCAACCTGTTGTTCATCGATACGCTGGAAGCCATTCATCGGGTACTCACGCCCAAGGGCTTCGAAGTGCTGATCGGCAACTTCCACTACTCACGCGATGAAGAAGAAAACCTGTTGCGCAACTACATGGCCTATCAGCCGCGCGGTTTGCTGCTGACCGGCTTCGACCGCACTGAAAGTTCACGGCGGATGATCGAGGCCAGCAACATTCCCTGCGTGTACATGATGGAACTGGACAGCGCCGCCGGGGTGAATTGCGTGGGTTTCTCCCAGCTCAATGCCGGCGAAACCGCTGCCGAACATTTGCTCTCTCGTGGGCGCAAGCGTCTGGCCTACATCGGCGCACAACTCGATCAGCGCACTTTGTTGCGCGGCGAAGGTTTCCGCAAAGCCCTGCAAAAGGCCGGTCGCTACGACCCGGATCTGGAAGTGCTGACCCCGCGCTCCTCGTCTGTTGGCCTGGGCGGCGAGCTGTTCCTGCAACTGCTGGCGGCGCACCCGGACGTTGATGCGATCTTCTTTGGTAACGACGACCTCGCGCAGGGTGCGCTGCTGGAAGCGTTGCGCAATGGGATCAAGATCCCCGAGCAGGTGGCGATTCTCGGCTTCAACGACTTGCCGATGTCCGAACACATGGTGCCGCGCCTGAGCAGCATCAACACCCCGCGCGAGGCAATCGGCCGGCGTGCGGCGGAGCAGATGTTGACGTTGATGGCCGGCAACAGCGTGGCGCGACCGGTTGAGGATATGGGCTTCGAGTTGAAGATTCGCGAGAGTACCTGATCCTTCCCAAATGCTGAGTTGAAACACACCCCTGTAGGAGTGAGCCTGCTCGCGATAGCGGTGTGTCATTCAACACATGCATCGCCTGACACAACGCTATCGCGAGCAGGCTCACTCCTACAGGGGGGTTGTGTTGGGCTCAGTGGCCGAGCAATTCGACGAGGGCCAACGCGCCCTTCTGCAGCGGCTGGCTCTTGAGCCACACCGCGTGCACCGGCAGCACCAGGCCATTCTCGATATTGCGGAAATTCAGCGGTTTCAGGCGCCCGCTGTCCAGCCACGGCTGCACCACCGACAACGGAAAATTGCCCCAGCCCAGTCCCGCCTCGACCATCTCCAGCGCCGCCTCCAGGGTGTCGGTGCGCCAGTGCGACTCGGCCACCAGCGGTCGGGTCTCGCTGATCGGCAAGTCGCGGCTGGCGACGACGATCTGCCGCACATGCACCAGGTCTTCGAGAAACAGATCCTGCCCCTGCAACAACGGACTGTCCGCTGCCAGCGTGGCGATCATCCGCTCGCTGCCGACAAACTGAAAACGCTCCAGTACGTTCATGCTCAACCCGGCAAACGCCAGACAGACGCTGACGCGACCACTGTGCAGCATCGCCAGCACGTCGTCCTGCGGTGCGGTCAGCACTTCAATGTCGAGCAGCGGATGGCGCTCGGCAATCACCTTGATCGCGGCGAGCAAGCGGCGCCGGTCAATGTCCGCGACCACGCCAATCGACAACTTGCTCTCCAGCCCCAGTGACAACTCCACCGCGTGCACCTGCAGTTGCTTGAGCTGCTCGGCGATCAGCCGCGCATGCGGCACCAGTGACAGCGCCATCGCGGTCGGCTGCGGTTCGCGGTGGCTGCGGTCGAACAGCGGATAGCCAAGCTCCGCCTCCAGATTGCCGATGCCCATGCTGACTGCCGAAGGTACCCGGCCCAAAGCGCGGGCAGCAGCGGAGAACGAGCCACGCTCGATCACCGCCAGAAACAGTTCGATGCTGTCGCTGTTGAAATTCACTTCACCTACCTATCACCAAAACTGAAAGCTTCTGACTTTTTCTGTCACGTCTATTGAAGCTATCTTTCGCCGTCTTCGCCAGTCCCGCTGGCCAACACGTTGCAAGAAAGAGGCAAATCCCCATGCAAGGCGTCAAACGCAAACTGGTCTACGTGTCGCTCTACGAAGTGATCGGCATGACCTTCTCGGCCCTCGGTCTGGCGCTGTTGTCCGGCACTTCGCCCGGCAGCACCGGCCCGTTGGCGGTGATCATCACCACCATCGCGGTGACCTGGAATTTCATCTACACCTCGCTGTTCGAGCACTGGGAAAGCCGCCAGAAGTCGCGCACCCGCACGGTCAAACGGCGCATCGCCCACGCCGTGGGTTTTCAACTGACGCTGATCGTGTTCCTGATTCCGCTGATCGCCTGGTGGATGAACATCAGTCTGGTGCAGGCATTCCTGCTGGATCTGGCACTGATCATCTTCATCCCGTGCTACACGTTTGCCTTCAACTGGCTGTTCGATCGCCTCTTCGGCTTGCCGGCCTCAGCGCTGCCCGATTCGGCCGCTGCGGCATAAATCGTTAATTCGTAAGCAGTTATTGCAAAAAATCGGCGGTATTCCCGAGAAAACCGCCGATATTCACAACCCACCCACTCCGGTAGCAGGCTAAGCTTTTCCATCAATAAAAAATGGATCAGCCGATGACTGCTCATGCCCCCGCCGCCGCGCAACGCGACGGCATCGACCCGATACGCGCCGCCGAGATTTCCGCCCGCATCGACCGCCTCCCTGCCGTCGCCACGATCTGGCGTCTGGTGGCGCTGTTGTCGATCGGCGGCTTCTTCGAACTCTACGACCTGTTCCAGACCGCCTACATCAGCCCAGGGCTGATCCGCGACGGGATCTTTGCCACCGGCAATCAGGGCGTGTTCGGTTTCTCCGATCAGGCGGCCTTCGCTTCCGCGACCTTCCTCGGCCTGTTCTTCGGAGCCAGTCTGCTCAGTCCGTTGGCTGACCGCTTCGGCCGCCGCGCAATCTTCACTTTTGCGCTGGTCTGGTACACGGTGGCCACGGTGCTGATGGGCGTTCAAAGCTCGGCGCTGGGCATTATCTGCATGCGTTTTCTGGTGGGCATCGGCCTCGGGATCGAGCTGGTGACCATCGACGCCTACCTCTCGGAACTGGTGCCCAAACGCATGCGCAGTTCGGCGTTTGCCTTCGCGTTTTTCGTGCAGTTTCTCTCGGTGCCGGCGGTGGCACTCATGTCCTGGTGGCTGGTGCCGCAGGCGCCGTTCGGTGTGTCCGGCTGGCGTTGGGTGGTGTTGGCGAGTGCGGTGTTTGCGCTGTTCATCTGGTGGCTGCGCAAGCGTCTGCCGGAGTCGCCGCGCTGGCTGGCGCAGCATGGGCGGTTCGATGAAGCGAACAGAATTCTCGACAACATCGAAACACGCTGCGAGAAGGATCACCGCCAACCGCTGGATGCCCCCGAAGCCGTCCCGGTGGATGTCGAAGGCAAGGGTCGTTTCGCCGACATCTGGCAACCACCGTATCGCCGTCGGGCACTGATGCTGATCGTCTTTCACGTGTTCCAGGCGATCGGTTTCTTCGGTTTCGGCAACTGGTTGCCGGCGCTGCTTTCCGGCCAGGGCGTCAGCGTCACTCACAGCCTGATGTACGCGTTCATCATCACCCTCGCCTACCCGCTCGGGCCGTTGCTGTTCGTGAAATTTGCCAACCGTTTCGAGAACAAATGGCAGATCGTCGGCTCGGCCCTCGGCGCGATGACCTTCGGCACTTTGTTCGCGTTGCAGACCAGCGCCTTCGGCCTGATCTTCTGCGGGGTGATGATCACCTTTTGCAATGCGTGGCTGAGTTTCAGTTATCACTCGTACCAGAGCGAACTGTTCCCGACCAACATCCGCGCCCGGGCGGTGGGCTTCTGTTATTCGTTCAGTCGCTTGTCGACGGTGTTCAGCAGCCTGTTGATCGGGCTGTTCCTCGACCACTTCGGCACGCCCGGGGTACTCGCGTTCATCGTCAGCAGCATGCTGATCGTGATGCTGACCATCGGCTGGTTCGGCCCGCGCACGCGCAATCTGGCGCTGGAAAACATTGCCCATCGCTGACGGCCGCACGGTCATCCTCTGCCGCCTGACGGCAAGGGATGACCGCTTTGTTGCGCATGCCAGAGCAGCAACTCCTTGAAATAGCGGAATTTGCTGCAAAGGCACGGTAATTGCTCGGATACGCCCGTCAGCAATTATCCAAAGGTCTCCATCATGATGTTGGTCAGTGCCAAACAGCAGCAGCTCATCCACCTGCCCAAGCGGCTGGCGGAAGACGCGACCACGACCGCCGCTGCCGGTCTGCAAAGCGGCCTGCACGGCGCCATGCTGCAATCGCTGCAGAACCAGACCCAGTTGCAAGCCACCGATGCGACTTCAACGGTCCAGGATTCGGCCACGCAGATCGCCTCTCAGCAAGTGGCCGCCGCCACGCGCATCAGCGATAACGTCGACGAAGCCTTCGCCAAGACCCGCGTCGGCCTGCAAACCACCGACGCCACGGCTGCCGGCAGCACTACCGGCACCTCGGCCACCGACGCGTTCAAGGACTACATGAGCAAGTCGCCGGAACAGCGTCTGCGTGACAGTGTCCTTCAGAGCATGGGCCTCACCGAAGACGACATCAAAGCCATGCCGCCGGAGAAGCAGCAGGCCATCGGCAAGGAGATCGCCGAGCGTCTGCAGGACAAGATGAAACTGGCGCAGTCGGACAAAGAAAACAGCAATGACGTCAAGGACAGCGACAAACTGGCGAACAAGTTTCTCGCTTCGCTGTGATCTGAAGGTCGCGGAACAACCAATGTAGGAGCGGGCTTGCTCGCGAATGCGGTGTGTCAGTCACTGGATCAGTAACTGACGTACCGCAATCGCGAGCAGGCTCACTCCTACAGTTGTTGAGGGGTGTCAGTTCAGTTGCAACGTATCGTTGAACTGGCTGATCGCATCCACCACATGCCGTGATCCCTGCTGAATCTCCAGAATCACCTCCCCCGCCTCATTCGCCAGTTCCACACCCAGCCCGGTGCGGCTCAGGCTCGACTGCATGCTCGACACCGCACTCAGCGACAGGTCATGGTTTTTGCGCACCACTTCGACAATCTCCAGGGTCGCCTGACTGGTGCGTGCCGCGAGGCTGCGTACCTCGTCCGCCACCACCGCAAAACCGCGCCCGTGCTCACCGGCCCGGGCCGCTTCGATCGCGGCGTTGAGCGCCAGCAGGTTGGTCTGATCGGCGATCCCGCGAATGGTCTGGACGATGCTGCCGATGATGTCCGACTGTTTGCTCACCGCATCGATGCTCAGCGCCGCTTCGTTGAGGTCGCGGGAAATGTCCTGAATGATCTGCACGGTTTGCTGCACCACCTGTGAGCCTTTTTGCGCGCAGGCGTCGTTTTGTACCGAAGTGCTGTGGGCCGACTCCGCGGCGTTCTGCAAGGTAGTCATCTGCTGGGTGATGTCGCTGGCGAACTTCACCACTTTGTACAAACGGCCCTTGGTGTCGAACAGCGGGTTGTACGAGGCTTCGAGATAAACCATCTGCCCGGACTTGTTCTTGCGCTCGAAACGGTGCGAGTGATATTCGCCGCGATTGAGCGATGCCCAGAATGCTTTGTATTGCGCCGACTCGGATTCGGCACGGTGGCAGAACATGCTGTGGTGGTGGCCAACGATTTCGTTGAGCGAGTACTGCATGGTTTTCAGAAAGTTGTCATTGGCGGTAATCACGTTGCCGTCCGGGGTGAACTCGATCACCGCCATCGAACGGCTGATCGCCGCCAGCATGCTTTCTTCTTCGTGCTCTTTGTTGACCCGGGCGGTGATGTCCGAGGCCACTTTGATCACACTTCGAACCTGTTTTTCCGGGCCGTACACCGGCATGTAACTGGCTTCGAGCCAGATCTCCCTGCCGCTCTTGTTCAAGCGCAGGAACGTGCCGCTGATCGGTTCACCCCGGGCCAGATCGCGCCACAACTTTGCGTATTCCTCGCTGCGGTAAAACGCTTCTTCACAAAAGATCCGATGATGTTTGCCGCGCACTTCCTCGGCGCTGTAACCCATGGTCTTGCAGAAGTTTTCGTTGGCATCCACAACAATGCCTTCGGGGGTAAATTCGATCATCGCCATCGAACGGCTGATCGCTTCGAGCTTGGCGTTGGCTTCGGTCAAGGCGCAGCTGAAACGCTCGATTTCCTGCAGGTCAGCCTTGTGATGTAGGTTGAACATGGTTGTATCACCTTCCGCGCGGTCTTTTGATTTGATGAAAGTCAGGTCTTTCAGAATCCACCACTACGTTCCACAGAACAGGCACACGCATTCCTCCACGGGAGGAAGTTGTCAGGTGATAAATGATGTTCAATCGGAGTGTCCATGACGCGACGCTCTAATCAAGACATCCTTCTCTTGATAGCCCAGCAGCGGGCCAGCCCTAACGTGCAGAAAACTTCCATGTACAACTTGCTCCTTGTTGGTTCAGTGTCCGGTGCCTTGGGTTGCGCACTCTGGCAGCGTTGAAATCACGGCTAACCGATGACGGTCGACATAGTTAGTTACAGCTAGCATAGCCAGCGCCATGCCGTGCGCAAGGCCACTAGTCGGCCAGTATCTGGCACTTTTTGCACAAGAAACGGTTCAGCGAGCTGTCACGACTGCCGTCTCCGCCACCAGATCCAGCAACGCCTGCACCGCCGCTGGCGGCGTCTGCCCCGCAGGCAGCACCAGCGAAAAGACCCGTTCGATACGTGGCTGCAAGGCAATCACGCGCAAGCCCTGGCGCTCGGCCGGCAAGGTCATTTCCGGCACCAGCGTCACACCGAGGTTTTCCCGCACCAACGTGAAGGCGCTGCTCCATTCGCGCACCTCGACCCGCACGTCCTGCAACTGCAACCCGGCTTCGGCGGCGAGGCTGCGGGCGTTAGTCGAGCAACCGCCGGTGGCCAGCACAAAGGGCAGCGCCGTCAGTTCTTGCAGGCTGACGCCCTGCTCGGTTCCTCGCAGCGCCAGCGGATGCCCTGCCGGCACTACCGCTACCCATTCATCCCGACCCAATGGCCCGGCGTTACGCTCGGGTGCCGGGTTGAGCACCACGCCAACATCCACCAGACCGGCCGCGAGCAGGGTTTCGACCTCATCGTCGCTGACCTCCAGCGCCACCACTTCGATCCCCGGGTACAGCCGATTGAACTGGCGCAGCAGCGGCGGCAGAAAACTCGCCAGCACCATGGGGAAACTCGCCAGGCGGATCGTCCCGCGCAGCATCGGGCGAACGCTGTCGACAGTCTGGCGAATGGTCTCCAGTGCACCGAGCATCAGCCGCGCCTGTTCGATCACCGGCAAGCCAATGGCGGTCGGCAAGGTCTGGCGACTTTCGCGGCTGAACAGCTGCACGCCGAGGGTTTCCTCCATCAGCGCCAAAGCCTGGCTGGCGCCGGACTGGGTCATGCCGACCCGCTCGGCCGCGCGGGTGATGTTGCCGTGATCGGCGACGGCGACCACCAGCCGCCAATGCATCAGGTTCATCATGCCAGTAGCTGTCCTTATGGCAGATTTCTGAAAGATTAATTTTACCGAAGGTGCGGCGCACTATGACACTGGCGCCAAATCCTCACCAGAGAGCTGCAGATGAAGCTGTATTACGCCCCGCAAGCCTGTTCGCTGGCGCCGCACATTGTGTTGCGCGAACTGAAGCTGCCCTTCGTGCTGATCCGCGTCGACAACCGCAGCAAGCGCACGGCCAGCGATGAAGACTTTCTTGCGATCAACCCCAAGGGTTACGTCGCGGCACTGCAACTGGACAACGGCGCGGTACTGACCGAGGGGGCGGCGATCCTGCAGTATCTGGCGGATCTGCAACCGCAATCAGGGCTGGCTCCGGCGCCCGGCAGTTTCGAACGGCTGCGTTTGCAGGAGTGGTTGAATTTCATTTCGAGCGAGATCCACGGCGGTTTCGGCGCACTGTTCGATGAGCGTCTGCCGGCCGAACCGATCAAGGAGAAGTTGTTCAAGCGTTTTGCCGTGTTGGTCGCGGTGCTGGAGCAGCAGGAGTATCTGCTGCCGAGCGGTTTTAGCGTCGCGGATGCGTTGTTGTTTGTGGTGTTGCGCTGGGCCGGGTTGTTCGGGATCGAGCTGACGCAGTGGCCGGCGCTGGCGCGGTTTCAGGCGCGGATTGAGCGGCGGCCGACCGTGATCGCGGCGTTGGCGGCGGAAGCGGTGTAGGTCTTTAGATCATTCGCGAGCAGGCTCGCTCCCACACTGGATTTGTGGCGCGCCCGCCCCTCTGTGGGAGCGGGCTTGCTCGCGAAGGCGATAGCTCAAACGCCACAGATCAAACAGTTGAAACTCAAAGCCCCGCCGTCACCTTGCTCGCCACCTCCCCCGGCACCCACGCCTTCCACACCTGCGGCTGATCGCGCAAAAACGCTTCGGCGACCTGCCGCGGTGGCTGGCGCTTTTCGCTCATTCCGGCCAGGGTCTGGTTCAACAGATCAATCGGCAAATCGACTCTCTCGAAGAACGACACCAGTTCCGGATACTGCGCCTTGAACGGTGCCGACACGCCAATCGCCAGGCTGGCCGGCATCGAGCGAGTGCCCTTGGGATTCGGGTTGTTGGCATCGGCCAGGGTCTTCCAGGCTTCGGCATCGAACGGCGGCTCTTCGAGCTTCACCAGTTTGAATCGCCCGAGCAGCGGCGTCGGTGACCAGTAGTAGAACAGCACCGGTTTGCCGCGTTTGATCGACGATGCCACCTCGGCATCCAGCGCCGCCCCGGAACCGGTGCGGAAGTTGACGTAGCTGTCGGTCAGCGCATAGGCCTTGAGTTTCTGGCTGTTGACGATCTCCGAAGTCCAGCCGGTCGGGCTGTTGAGGAAACGTCCGCGGCTCGGATCCTCCGGGTCGCGGAACACCTCCTTGTAGCGCGGCAGGTCGGCCACCGATTTCAGCTCCGGGGCCAACGGTTTGATCCCGCGTTCCGGATCGCCCTTGATCACGTATTCCGGCACCCACCAGCCCTCGGTCGCGCCTTTGACCGTATCGCCGAGGCCGAAGACCTTGCCTTCATTGGCCGCCTTGACCCACGCCGGACTGCGCCCGGCCCATTCCTCGCCGATCACCTGAATGTCGTTTTTCGCCAGCGCCGCTTCCAGGCTGACGGTGCTGCCCGGCAGCGTATCGGTCGGGTAGCCGTAGCCTTTTTCGACGATCAGGCGCAGCACTTCGGTGATGAAACTGCCGCTTTCCCAGGTGATGTCACCGAAGTGGATCGGCGCGTTTTTTTCCGCCGCCGAAACAGCGCCGACGCTCAGGCTCAGCGCCAGTAACGAACGGCCGAGCAGGGTTTTGATCGATCTCATGCGGACCTCTTGTCTGTCAGGATTTGGTTGGCGCTGTGGCGGTCGCACAGGGCCTGGGAGCGGGTCATGTAAACGCTGACCGAACGTTGCGAGATGCCCAGTTCGGCGGCGATTTGCGGGTAAGTCAGGCCATCGATCCGCGCCAGCAGAAAGGTCGAGCGGACTTTGCCCGGCAGGCGTTGCAGGCTGTGATCGAGGCGCTTGAGGGTCTGGCTCAGTTGGGCGATTTCTTCAGGCGAGAGCGCGACCTCGACGTCGATCTGCTGCGCATGCCGGCGCTCCAGATCCGCCCGGCGCCAGCGCTGATAAAGCAAGCGCTGAGCAATCGTGGTGAGCATGGCGCGGGGTTCGCGAATCGCCGTGACACTGGGCGCCTGAAGCAATTGCGCGAAGGTTTCGGCAGCGATGTCTTCCGCGCCTGCGGCGTCGTGCAGTTGTCGGCGCAGGTGAGTGCACAGCCAGCGGTAGTGGGCGCGGAACAGAGCGTCGAGATGATTGCGGTGAGCGGTGTCGGCGCCGGACATAAGGGCTCCTGGGTAAGGGTCGCTGAATGTCCGGTGATCCGGTGGCGCGATCCTAGCAAGGCGCCTTATGCATTAATAATATTTATATTTCATTTTTATATTCTTTTTGGAGATATAAGAGCAACAGATCGCAGCCTTCGGCAGCTCCTACAATTGGAAAGCGTTCAACCTGTAGTAGCTGCCGAAGGCTGCGATCTTTAGCGCAAGCGGCCATAGCCCAATTCTTCAGCCTCACGCAGATAGTCGAGCACAACCCGATAATCGCTTTCACTGGCCGGCAGCACCTCAGGCAATCCCAACGTCTGCGCCACATCCGGCAACTCACGCAACGCCCGATTCATCACCCGGCGCAACTGTTCGACCTGCTCATCAGTAGCGGTAGCGACCGTGATAAACGGCAACGTCGGGCTCAACGCACTGCGCGCCACAACCCGCAAACCGCTGACTTCTTCCGGCGCATGCTGAGCGAGATAGGCGTAGGTCACGCTGTCGATAGCCGCCAGATCGGCTTGACCGTCCCGCAACCAGCGCAAGCTCTCGCGGTGTGCGCCACTGATGCCGACCGAGGCGAAAAACTGCCCGTCGCGCTGCAGCGGCGCCAGGCGCTGACGCAACAGGTTCATGCCGCTGTTGGAGTCTTCACCGTTGATCACCCCGCGACTGCCGCGAAAGTCCGCCAGGGTTCTGCGGTTGTCGTCAGCACGGCTGAGAATCAGGCTGCAATGATTGCCGGCAGTGGCGTCGGGCAATTCGTAGCGCGGGCGACCGACGATGCGCGCCTGACCGCGCAGCAAGGTCATCAGTGGATAGCCGCAGGTTTGGGTCAGCAGCAGATCCGGGGATAACCAGAGTTCGGGGAGCGACAGTCTGGCGGCGTTCAAGCGGGAGTGGCCAAGGTGTTCGAGGATGCGGGAAATCCAGCGTTCGTTGGCCAAGCGGATGGGCTCGGGGGCGGTGTACATCAGCAGTTCGAGATGGTGTTGGGTCATACACGTTATTTCCCTGCAAATACTTACCCCTGTGGGAGCGGCGGTGCGACGATTCGACTTGCTCGCGAAAGCGGTGTGTCAGACACCAGACATGTCACTGTTCTATCGCATTCGCGAGCAAGCCCGCTCCCACAGGGGTTTTGTGGTGTTCTTGAGATTAGTGGAAAGGATGCTGCGGACTGTCGATCGGTCTGAACCCGTGCTGCCGCCACAACTCCCCATAACCCTGCACCAGAAACCCGCCACTGCGCGCCACCCATTGCTCGCGGCGCATGCGATAGGCCTGGGGCAAGTCGTACCACGCCAGCCCCGGCAGGTCGTGGTGCACCAGATGAAAATTCAGATTCAGAAACAGCCAGCGCCACGGCCAGCCAGCCTCGTTGAGCACCGTGCGCTGTTCCGGTTGTGCATGCGGACGGTGTTCATAGTAGGAGCGGATCATCGCGATCGACAGCGC
Source organism: Pseudomonas sp. MWU16-30322 (assembly GCF_020515535.1). NCBI lineage: Bacteria > Pseudomonadati > Pseudomonadota > Gammaproteobacteria > Pseudomonadales > Pseudomonadaceae > Pseudomonas > Pseudomonas sp. MWU16-30322. Next base: position 250,962 of record NZ_JAIWYL010000002.1, on the reverse strand, counting down.
CGGCACACTGATCAGCAGCAGGTAATGCCAGACCGGCAGCACGCTGTAGCGGGCGATGAACCGCAGCATCAGTAGAGTCATCGCTCCGTGGGTCAGCCACATGAGCCAGGCCTGACGCTCGCGGTTTTTCAGACGTTGCAGTTCTTCGGCGGCCAGCGCGATCAATCCCAGCGGAGCACCAATGATGAAGCGGCCGATTACGGTTTTATTCAGCCAGTGCAGGCTGCGTTCAAACAGCGAACTGCCCTGCCAGCGTGCTGCCGTGAGGTAGCGACTTTCCGGATCAATGCCGGGCACGGTCAGGTCTTCATCGCGGTGATGCAGCAGGTGGCTGTCGCGGTACAGGGTGTACGGATACCACACCGCAAACGGCGCATAACCGAGGACTTTGTTGAACCGCACCGAGCGGGTCGGATGTCCATGCAGCAATTCATGCTGCACCGACAGCCACAGCACCAGCAACGGAATCAGCAACAAGGTGCTCAAGCCGCGACCCAGCCAGGCGCTATTGAGGATGATGGTGAACCAGCCGCCATACACGCCGATCAACAGCAGCCACGTTGGCCACTCGGTGCGGGCGGTGAAGCGCTGGCGCAGGGTTTCGATCTGCTGGCGATGGTCGGCGTCGAAGTAATTCGGCATGGCGTGGCTCGGAACGGGAATCTTCCCCTTCTGTGCAACGAAGCCGAGCAATCTTGCAGATTATTTTTGCGTTGAAACGGGAGCCCGGCGGACGGGCTCCCGAAGGACGTGATCAATGACCGAAAATATCGACCTTCTTGGCTTTCTTCTCCGCACGCTTTTCAATCGCCGTCTTCACCGGTTTCTTCTTCGCGGCTTTCTTTGAATCCATACCTTTGGACATGATGCGTACTCCACTCACAGGGATGTAGGCTCAGGTATACACCTATCGCGCGGCGCGCGTTCTTTTATAATCGGCGCTTTGCCCGACGCCAGTCCGATCCCATGCCCGATACCCGATACGTCCTGCTCGACGAGCCTTTGTGGCCGTTGATGAACAAGTTTTACCGCAGCCACCAATCGTCGATGAAGGCGGTGCGCGACGCGCAGTTGTGGGTGGCACGGCGCGAGGACATCGTCGCCGCATTGTGCTTGCGGCCGGTGGCGGGCGGACACTGGTTGACCGGGTTGTTTGTTGATCCGGGTTGCCGTGAGCAAGGGATCGCCGGGCAGTTGATCGCGGCGGCGGTGAAGGATTTGCAGGAGCCGGTGTGGCTGTTCTGTCATCCGGACATGCGCGGGTTTTACGAACGGCGCGGTTTCAGTTTCGATCCCGCCCTGCCCTACGCACTGGCCGAACGGTTGAGCCGGTATGCGCGGAGCAAGCCGATGATTGCGATGGGGCTGAAACCATAAAAATCAATTGTGGGAGCGGGCTTGCTCGCGAAGGCGTCGTGTCAGTCGCTGCATCAATTGACTGATACGACGCCTTCGCGAGCAAGCCCGCTCCCACATTGGGATAGAGGTATTCTCAGGATCAGTCATCGGCTGCGGGATCGAGATTCGGGAACATCACTTCGGTAAAGCCGAACTTGCTGAAATCGGTAATGCGCGACGGATACAAGCGACCGATCAGGTGATCACACTCGTGCTGCACCACCCGCGCATGAAAGCCTGACGCCACGCGCACGATCGGTTCGCCCTTGGGATCGAACCCTTCGTAGCGAATCTGCTGATAGCGATCCACCGCGCCACGCAGGCCGGGTACCGACAGGCAGCCTTCGAAGCCCTCTTCCGTCAGCGGACTCAATGGCGTGATCAGCGGATTGATCAGAATCGTCTGCGGCACTGCTTCGGCGTCCGGGTAGCGTTCGCTGTGTTCGAAACCGAAGATCACCAGTTGCAGGTCGACGCCGATCTGCGGCGCGGCCAGGCCGACGCCTCCGACACTTTCCATGGTCTGGAACATGTCATCGATCAGTTGCCACAGCTCGGGGCTGTCGAACATTTCCGGGGGCACCGGCGGAGCGATGCGCAGCAGGCGTTCATCGCCCATTTTCAGGATTTCACGGATCATGATCAGACTTCGTCGGTATTCGGTTTCAGCGACTGGTCGCGCCCAAGCCCTGAAACGTGTTGTTTGGGATGTTCATCGAGTTCGCCGGGGACTTTCTCGCCCTCGTTCTTGCCCTCGCTGGACATGTGTTCGATCACCGCGTTCATCTCCGCCCCAAGCAGCAGCACGGCGGCGGAAATATAGAAATACAGCAACAGCACGATGATCGCGCCGATGCTGCCATACATCGCGTTGTAGTTGGCGAAGGTTTTGACGTAGAACGCGAACCCCAACGAAGCCACGATCCACACCACCACCGCCAGCACCGAGCCTGGGGTGATGAAGCGAAATTCCTGTTTGACGTCGGGCATCACGTAGTAGATCAGGGCCACGGCGACCATCATCAGAATCACGATCACTGGCCAGCGGGCAATCGTCCACACCGTGACAATGAAATCTTCAAGGCCCACCTGCGCGGCAATCCAGCCCATCACTTGCGGCCCGAGCACCATCAGTGCGGCCGCCACCAGCAACATGCCGGCAATGCCGACGGTGTAGAACACCGACAGCGGAAAACGCTTCCAGATCGGCCGGCCCTCGACCACGTCGTAAGCGGCGTTCATCGCGCTCATCATCAGCCGCACGCCGGCAGATGCCGTGTACAGGGCGATGACGATACCGATCGAGAGCAAGCCGCCCTTGGACTGCTGCAGCTGATCGATGACCGGGTTGACCTGTTCCAGCGCCTGCGGTGGCAGCACCAGTTCCGATTGCAGACGCAGCCAAGTGAAGAAGTCCGGCAGGTGCAGGAAACCGATCAGGGCAATCAGGAACAGAATGAACGGGAACAGCGAGAACAGCATCTGGTAGGCCAGTGCCGAGGCGTAAGTCGACATCTCGTCATCGATGAATTCAGTCACTGTGCGCACCATCACCCGGTGCAGTGGCAGACCTTTCATGTCCGGAAAAATCATTCGCGTCTCCTTTCGCCGCATTACAGGTTGAAGTCGTGGCGACTCAGGGGCGGTTTTTTACATCAAGGTAGCTCACTTGGCGACCCTTGGTGGCTCGCGCAAGCTTTTGACACAAGAACGGCCATCCCTGGATGGCCGCTCGTGTGTTGCGTTCAAGGCTGGATTACGCCTTGTCGACACCTTTTTTGATGGCGTCTTTGGCTTTGCCGACTGCTTGCTGGGCTTCGCCTTTTTTCTCTTGAACCTTGCCTTCGGCTTGCAGCTTGGTGTTGTCGGTGGCTTTACCGACGCCTTGCTTGACGTTGCCGACTGCTTCGTTGGCCATGCCTTTTACTTTATCGCCTGTGCTACTCATGGTGTTTCTCCTTGGTGCAATTAGGGGGAAAAGTCAGTACGTAATGATTGACCGGGCAGGTTTGCCACGAGTTTCATTTATTTTTGCTGTTCATTTCGTCGTGCAATGCAGGTTGGGCTTTATGTTTGCCCTTCAAGCCCCGAGAATGCGCACCTATGGGCGCCGCGCGCCAACGATCAGATCCCGCAGGAATGTTATGAAACTCGATAAAAAGCAGGCCATTGCCCGTCGCAACCAGGAACTGGGCGGCGCTGTGCTCGGCACCAACAACTGTCACTTCGCCGAACTGAACCGCAACCGCAACATCTGGTGGTTCGACCTGCCGGTCTCGCGCCTGGCCGTCGGTCAATACGAGTGGATTCACCTGCTGATGCACACCCCGGCCACCGACGAACTGCTGCACCTGAAAGTGCCGACGGTGTTCCTGCGGGAAAAGCTCGAAGGTCTGGTGATTCGCAATGAAGGCAAGCGCAAGGCCGCGTTGAGCCTGGAATTGAGTGCGGACAAGGATTCGTATCTGCAGGACATGCGCCCGACGGGGACCAACGTGAACTTCGCGCCGTTCCGGCAGTAACCGAAAAGCTTCGCGAGCAAGCCCGCTCCCACATTTGACTGTATTCCAACTGGAGGAACGCGGTTGACTGTGGGAGCGGGCTTGCTCGCGAAAGCGGCATTACAGTCACTACAAATCCACCACCTATTCCAATAAAAAGCCCCGCATCGGCGGGGCTTTTTGCTTTAGGCGGCGGACTTGGCCTTGATCTTCTTCAGCTCTTCGTCACGCAACTCGCGGCGCAGGATCTTGCCGACGTTGGTGGTCGGCAGCGCATCGCGGAATTCCACCGAACGCGGCACCTTGTAACCGGTGACGTTGGCGCGCATGTGCTCCATCACGGTTTCCTTGGTCAGGGTCACACCCGGTTTGGCCACGATGAAGATCTTGATCGCCTCGCCCGACTTCTCGTCCGGCACGCCGATGGCCGCGCACTGCAACACGCCCGGCAGGGTTGCCAGCACGTCTTCCAGCTCGTTCGGGTAAACATTGAAACCGGAGACCAGGATCATATCTTTCTTGCGATCGACAATGCGCATGTAGCCATCGGGCTGGATCAGCGCGATGTCACCGGTCTTCAACCAGCCTTCGCTGTCGAGGATCTCATCGGTGGCTTCCTGACGCTGCCAGTAGCCCTTCATCACTTGCGGGCCCTTGACGCACAACTCGCCGATTTCGCCCATGGGCTGCTCGACACCGGCATCGTCGATGACTTTGCACAGGGTCGACGGCACCGGAATGCCGATGGTGCCGATCTGGATGTTCTGGATCGGGTTGACCGTGGCCACCGGGCTGGTTTCGGTCATGCCGTAACCTTCGCAGATCGAGCAACCGGTCACCGCTTTCCAGCGCTCGGCGGCCGCCAGTTGCAGGGCCATGCCGCCGGACAGGGTGACTTTCAGATTGGAGAAATCCAGCTTGCGGAAACCTTCGTTGTTGCACAGCGCGACGAACAGCGTGTTGAGGCCGACGAAACCGCTGAACTTCCACTTCGACAATTCCTTGACCATCGCCGGCAGGTCGCGCGGGTTGCTGATCAGGATGTTGTGGTTGCCGATCAGCATCATCGCCATGCAATGAAAGGTGAACGCATAGATGTGGTACAGCGGCAGCGGGGTGATCAGGATCTCGCAGCCTTCATTGAGGTTGGAGCCCATCAGCGCCTTGCACTGCAGCATGTTGGCGACGAGGTTGCGATGGGTCAGCATCGCGCCCTTGGCCACGCCGGTGGTGCCGCCGGTGTATTGCAGCACCGCGACATCACCGCTGTGCGGATTGGCTTCGGCCACCGGCTGGCCCTGGCCCTTGCTCAGCACGTCGTTGAACTTGACGGCTTTAGGCAGGTGATAGGCCGGCACCATTTTCTTCACGTACTTGATCACGCTGTTGATCAGCAGGCGCTTGACCGGCGGCAGCAGGTCGGCGACTTCGGTGACGATGACGTGTTTGACGCCGGTTTTCGGCACCACGGCTTCCGCCAAGTGTGCCATGTTGGCCAGACAGACCAGCGCTTTGGCGCCGGAGTCATTGAATTGGTGTTCCATTTCCCGCGCGGTGTACAGCGGGTTGGTGTTGACCACGATCAGGCCGGCGCGGATCGCACCGAAGACGGCAACCGGGTACTGCAGAACGTTGGGCAGTTGCACGGCGATTCGATCACCGGGCTGCAAGTCGGTATGCTGTTGCAGATACGCGGCAAATGCACCGGACAATTCGTACAGTTCACCGTAGGTGATTGTCTTGCCCAGGTTGCTGAAAGCCGGTTTGTTGGCGAAGCGTTGGCAGGATTGCTTCAACACTGCCTGAATATTCGGGTACTCGTCTGGATTGATGTCGGCAGCAATTCCAGCCGGGTATTTATCCTTCCAAAAGTCTTCGATCATGGAAGCCCACTCCTCAGCAACGCGAATTCTTCACCGCATTTGATGCGATTATTATTGGTGTGTGTTTTGTATTGGTGAATCTGGCTTTCATACAGGCCGAGAAGTCACAAAGCGCGCCGAGAGTAGCAGCTTTGCCGAGGGCCGACTAGAGCCAAAAGCGGCCTTCATGGTCACTTTAATGACTCAAGACTTTCTAACAGTCATTTTAGAGCAAAAATCCTATACCAGCCTGAAAGCCCCGGTTTTCCGGGCCTTGAAAGCAAAAGATCGCAGCCTTCGGCAGCTCCAACAGGGAATACATTTCCCATGTACGAGCTGCCGCAGGCTGCGATCTTTTCGCTTCTGCTCTTTAAGCGATATCGCGCAACTCCCGCCGCAGAATCTTCCCGACCGGCGTCATCGGCAACGACTCACGCAGTACGATGTGTTTCGGCACTTTGTAAGCGGTGAAATTCTCTTTGCAGTACGCCTTCAGCTCCTCAAGGCTGATCCCGGTTTCCCGCGCCACCACAAACAGTTTCACCGCCTCGCCCGAACGCTCGTCCGGCACGCCGATCACCGCGCAGTTGGCGACTTTCGGGTGGGCCATGACCACGTCTTCGATTTCGTTGGGGTACACGTTGAAACCGGAGACGATGATCATGTCCTTCTTGCGGTCGACGATGCGCACGAAACCGTCCGGGTCGATCACCGCGATATCACCGGACTTGAACCAGCCCTCGGCATCCAGCACTTCGGCGGTGGCTTCGGGTTTGTGCCAGTAGCCTTTCATGATCTGCGGGCCTTTGATGCACAGCTCGCCGCGCTCGCCCATCGGCTGTTCGACACCCTCGTCATCGATGACTTTCAGCAGCGTACCCGGCACCGGCAGACCGACCGTGCCCAGGCGCGACTTGTCGCCATACGGGTTGGTGCAGGCCACCGGCGAGGTTTCGGTCAGGCCGTAACCTTCGGTGATGCGGCAACCGGTGATCTGCTCCCAGCGCTCGGCGGTGGCCTTGACCAGCGCAGTACCGCCGGAGTTGGTCAGCTTGAGGCTGGAGAAGTCCAGGGTCTTGAAGTCCGGGTGATCCATCAGCGCGACGAACAACGTATTCAGGCCGAGCAACGCCGAGAAACGCCAGTTCTTCAGCTCCTTGATGAAACCTGCGATGTCTCGCGGATTGGTGATCAGCACGTTGTGGTTGCCCGACACCATCATGCACATGCAATTCGCGGTGAAGGCATAGATGTGGTAAAGCGGCAGCGGCGCCACCATCACCTCCTGCCCTTCGCGCAGCAGTGGCTGACCGTCAGGCCCCAGTTGCGCAAGACACGCGCGCACCTGCTGCATGTTCGCCACGAGGTTGCCGTGGGTCAGCATCGCGCCCTTGGCCAGGCCGGTGGTGCCGCCGGTATATTGCAACACGGCGATGTCGTCGAGACCGACTTTCAGCGGCTTGATCCCCAGACCACGGCCCAAGCGCAGCGCACTCTTGAACGAGATGGCCTGGGGCAGCGAATAGGCCGGGACCATTTTCTTCACTTTGCTGACCACGGTGTTGACCAGCCAGCCCTTGGCGGTGGGCATCAGGTCGCCCATCTTCGCTTCGATCAGGTATTGAATCTCGGTGTCCGGCAGCACTTCCTGGACCTTCTGCCCGAACATGTTCAGGTACACCAGCGCCCGGGCACCGGAGTCCTTGAACTGGTGGCGCATCTCGCGCGCGGTGTACAGCGGGTTGGTATTGACTACGATCAGCCCGGCGCGCAAGGCGCCAAACACGGCAATCGGATACTGCAGCACATTGGGCATCTGCACCGCGATGCGATCCCCCGGCACCAGATCGGTGTGGGCTTGCAGGTAACCGGCGAACGCTGCGCTGTGGCGCTCGAGTTCCGCGTAGGTCAGGGTCACGCCCATGTTGCTGAAGGCCGGACGGTCCGCGAACTTCTTGCAGGAACGCTCAAACACCTCGATCACCGACTTGAACTCGCCCATGTCGATGTCCAGTGGTACGCCGGCGGGGCGTTTGTCATTCCAGAAATCAGGTTGCATTGTTCTTGTCCTCTTTACCTGAATCGATCCGGGAGCCGCTTTTCTGTGGTTTCGCGCCGCCCCCTAAAGGGCAGAAAGCAAAAAGCGGAGCTTCACGGACACTAGCAGCTATGGCCAGTGAGGCAAATATGGGCGTAGTCGTCATTGATCGTATGAATCTTCCTGCCGTGGCGTGAGCTGATCGGACGCGCTATACAATGCTACGACTGCGGGCCGTTACCGCTCGATAAAAAGGAATTGCCATGATCCACCATGCCTTCTGGCTGGACGCGAGTGACCGCAGCCGCCTGTACGTCAACCAGTGGCTGCCATCCGCGCCATTGAAAGCGCTGATCCTGCTGGCCCACGGCATGGCCGAACACAGTGCTCGCTACGAGCGACTGGCGAATGCGTTCTGCGAGCAAGGCTACGGGGTATACGCCCCGGACCTGCGCGGCCATGGCAAAACCGCCGAACACGGGACCCTCGGGCATTTCGCCGATGACGACGGCTGGTGCAAGGTGATCGGCGATCTGGCCAGCCTCAATCAGCATATCGGCCAGCAGCATCCCGAGGTACCGATCATTCTGCTCGGGCACAGCATGGGCAGCTACCTCGCCCAGGGTTACCTGCTGCATCACAGCGCCAGCCTGCACGGGGCGATTCTCAGCGGCTCGAATTTCCAGCCAGTGGCGTTGTACGGTGCGGCGCGGCAGATCGCCCGATTCGAGAAACTGCGCCAGGGCGGCAAGGGTCGCAGTGCGCTGATCGAATGGTTGTCATTCGGCTCGTTCAACACCCCATTCAAACCGGCGCGCACGCCGTTCGACTGGCTGAGCCGCGATCCGGTCGAGGTCGACAAGTACGTCGCCGATCCGCTGTGCGGCTTTCGCTGCACCAATCAGTTATGGATCGATTTGCTCGGTGGCTTGCAGCAGATCAGCAAAGCGTCCAATCTCGCCCAGATCGACCCGGGCCTGCCGCTGCTGGTAATCGGCGGTGAATGTGATCCGGTGAGCGAAGGCAAGCGTCTGACAGATCTGGCCGAAGCGTTGCGCTCGGCCGGCAGCCAGAACCTGCAACTGAAGATCTACCCGCAGGCGCGGCACGAATTGTTCAACGAAACCAATCGCGACGAAGTGATTGCCGATGTGCTGGCCTGGATCGACCAGGCGCTGAGCCATCGTCGCCCTCAACGCAGCGAATAATCTTTTTGTGGATTCACTTTAATCCGTCACAGGAATCAAGACCGATGACCCAGGTTACCAACATCCCTTACGAAGCCCTCGAAGTCGGCCAGACCGCCAGCTATAGCAAGACCGTCGAAGAGCGCGACATTCAGCTGTTCGCCGCGATGTCGGGCGACCACAACCCGGTGCACCTGGATGCCGAGTTCGCCGCGGCCAGCATGTTCAAGGAGCGTATCGCCCACGGCATGTTCAGCGGTGCGCTGATCAGCGCTGCCGTGGCGTGCGAACTGCCTGGGCCGGGCACCATCTACATCGGTCAGCAGATGAGCTTTCAGAAGCCAGTGAAAATTGGCGACACCCTGACCGTGCGCCTGGAAATCCTCGAGAAGCTGCCGAAGTTTCGCGTACGCATCGCCACTCGCGTGTTCAACCAGCGTGATGAATTGGTAGTGGATGGCGAGGCCGAAATTCTGGCGCCGCGTAAACAACAGACCGTGACCCTGCCGACGTTGCCGGCGATCAGCATCGGCTGATCATCAGGTACACAAAAAACAAAAGTGGGAGCGGGCTTGCTCGCGAAGCGGTTATGTCAGCAACATCATCGTTGCATGACACAGCGCTTTCGCGAGCAAGCCCGCTCCCACAGTTTTTTCAGCGTGGCTTACGAACGAGCGCGAGCCTGGTTACGCAGGGCTTTCACCTGGTCGTGGTTGCGTTGTACGCCGTGGTACTGACGCTCAACCAGGTCACGGATGCCAACCAAGCCGTGCTTGTTGATTTTCTCGATGGCTTCACGATAAGCCTTCAGGGCGTGGTCTTCACCGCGCTCGGCTTCGTTGAGCACAGCTTCTTCGTCTTTGCCGGTGAACATGGCTTTGACGTCGACCCAGCGACGGTGCAGGTCACCGCTGACGCTGGTGGAAGTTTCCGGATCACCGCCCAGTTTACGAACCTCGGCCTGCAGCTCGGCAGCGGCAGTGGCGCAATCGGCAGAACGGGTCACGAACAGGGTTTTCAGTTCTGGATGCTTGATGTCTTCAGCGCAAGTCTTGAACCCTTCCTGACCGTCTTTGCAGGTTTCGATCAGGTCGTTCAGTACAGAGATGGCTTCTTTATTCATGTCAGTCATTTTTTCAATTCCTTGCGGTTGGTTGAAGATGCAAGGGTTATTGCAGTGTGCGTGCCAGCTTTTTCAAAAATAAATATCACTTAAAAATCAATAACTTAAAGATAGTTGAACTATCTGTATCACGGTTATTTGCATGAACTGTCATTTGGCCTGCATGCAGAATGCCTGTATTTTCCAGACTGTTTCGAACCCAGATGATTGCCACTGATGAATCCTGAAAAGCTTGAACTACTGATCACCCGTGAAATGCCCTTCGGCAAGTACAAGGGCCGGATCATTGCCGACCTGCCAGGGCCTTACCTGAACTGGTTTGCCCGCGAAGGCTTTCCTCACGGCGAACTCGGCGGACTGCTGGCGCTGATGCAGGAAATCGACCATAACGGCCTGTCGGACCTGCTCGAACCGCTACGCGCCAAACACGGCAAACCTGCCCCGCGCCACTGAAGCGCCCTCCTCCTAGAGCCTCGACAATGCCTGACAACACCCGCCGCGCCCGTGACGAAGCTTTCTGGCAAACCTTCGCCGATCGCTACGAAGCGCAGACCGGCCCGCTGAACCTGGAGAACGGTTACTTCGGACGCATGTCGCGCACGGTGATCGAGGACTACCAGCGCAACATCGAAATGATCAACACCAGCAACTCGGTGTATGTGCGCCAACGTTTTGAACAGTACGACAGCCTCGACATCCGTGCGCAACTGGCCGAGTTGATCGGCGTGCGCGCGCAGAGCGTGGCCTTCACGCGCAACGCCAGTGATGCGCTGCAATCGCTGATCCGCAATTACAATCGCCTGCTTCCGGGCGATCAGGTGCTGATCAGCGACCTGGAATACGACACGGTCAAAGGTGCCATGCGCTGGCTGTCACGCCATCGCGGCGTCGACGTGATCGAGATCAACCACACTCACCCGGCCAGTTTCGACAGCCTGCTGGACAGTTACCGCGAAGCCTTCATCCGCTATCCGAAACTCAAACTGATGGCCCTGACCCATGTCACCCACCGCACCGGGCTGGTGATGCCGGTGCAGGCCATCGCCGCGCTGGCGAAACAACATGGCGTGGACATCATCCTCGACGGCGCTCACGCCCTCGGCCAGATCGACTTCAATCTCGAAGCAATGGGCATCGCCTTCGCCGGCTTCAACCTGCACAAGTGGATCGGCGCACCGCTGACCCTGGGCTTTCTGTATATCGCGCCACAGCGGCTGGCCGACATCGACCCGGACATGGGCGAAATGCACTTCCCCGCCAGCGATATCCGCGCGCGCACGCCGTACAGCACGCCGAACATTCCGGCACTGATGACCCTGCCGCTGGTGTTCGAGGAACACCGTTCACTCGGGGGCGCCGCAGCCAAAGGCGCACGCCTCAATTACCTGCGCAACCTGTGGGTCAGCGCGGTGCGGCACTTGCCAGGGATCGAGGTCATGACCCCGGACGATCCGCGCCTGTATTGCGGGATCACCTCGATGCGCTTCACCCGTCACGCCGATCAACAGGTGATGGCCGCGCGACTGCTCGACGAGTACAACCTGTTCACTGTGGTGCGCAACGGCGCAGCGAGCGGGCCGAGCATCCGCATCACCCCGGGACTGACCACCACCGCCGATGACATGCAGTTACTGACCCGCGCGCTCAACGAACTGCGCTGATCGCTCACACGGTGTACTTGTCGAAGTCCTCGGGTTTGATCTGCGACGAGGCGGCAAAGGTGTCGATGCCGATAGTCAGGTGGCCGAAGAAACCGTCCTCGTGAGAGTCTCGGCCGATCGGCCACACGGTCAGCGTCGAATCTTCGCCGCCCATGTTGCTGTAGTAGCTGTCATCGGCGTTGTTCAAGGGTGCCGAGGCACGCCCGCGATAGTCCCGGGCATTGAGCACCGCGCGTGACACCACTTCGGGGAAATACAGCTGGCCGACCCAGGCCACGTTGCGCTCCGCCAGATATTCAGTGCCGGCGACAATGCGCACTGCCACATGAATGTGCAGCGCTCGCCCGGCATAGAACCCCGGATAGATCGTGGTGAATCGTGCCCGTCCCTGTTGATCGCAGAACTGGCTGCCGCGCAGGTAGGTGTCATTGTCGGTACGCGGCACTGAACCGACGGCATCGGAATCGACCTCCAGATCCGGATTGATCCGGCTCCAACCCGAATAGGCGCCCCGTGCATTGCAGTGCCAGATGTCCACCAGCGCCCCGCTCACCGGCTCGCCGGTCATCGCGTCGACGATGCTCAGGCGCAACAGCAAGGGCAGCCCTTCGGCGCCTTCGCTGATGTTGCGACGCAGCAGTTTTGGATTGCGAAAATACGGCCCGGCGATCTGTTCGGGGGCCAACTGATAGATCGATGATGACGGTGCGGTTGAAGTATCTCGTTCCATGACGCGTTCTCTCTTCCATAAGAGAACGCAGATTAACGGCGCACGAGCGCCGCAGTGCGGTAACTATGTATCGCGCCATTTCTCGGGGCAAAAAAAAACGGTGCACCGACCAAGCGCACCGTAAAGCCGTAGAACACACAACGAAGTGTCAGGTAAAACGTTTAGTCCAGCAGCGCCAGGGCCTCGGCGGTGCATTCCTGAATGCGCGCCCAATCGCCGTTCTTGATCCACTCGGGATCGAGCATCCAGCTGCCGCCCACGCACATGACGTTTTTCAGCGCCATGTAACTCTTGATGTTGGCCGGGCCGACGCCACCGGTCGGGCAGAATTTCACTTCGCCGAACGGGCCGCCGAGGGCCTTGATGGCTGCCACGCCGCCGCTGACTTCCGCCGGGAACAGCTTGAAGCGGCGGTAACCCAGGCCATAGCCTTCCATGATGCCGGAGGCGTTGCTGATGCCGGGCAACAGCGGAATCGGGCTGTCGACGCTGGCTTCGAGCAGGTCACGGGTGATGCCCGGGGTGACGATGAACTGCGAACCCGCCGCTTCCGCCGCCGCGAGCATGTTGCGATCCAGTACGGTGCCGGCACCGGTCACCAGCTCCGGACGCTGCTCACGCAGGATCTGGATCGCCTTGAGCCCGAACTGCGAGCGCAGGGTCACTTCCAGCGCGGTCAGGCCACCGGCGGCCAGCGCGTCGGCCAATGGCAGCACGTCCTGTTCACGGGCGATGGTGATCACTGGCAGGATCCGCGCCTTGGCGCAGAGGCTGTCGATCAGGGCAACTTTGTCCGCCATGGAAACGGTCGGGGATGGATTTTTCATAGCGGCTGATCCTTGGCTCATGGGCACCAGTAAATCTCTAACGTAGGTTGCAGAAACGCGCGTACCGGCATGGCCGCGACGTCGTCGGATGCCAGCGCGGCATTCAGGGTGGTCAGTTTCGACTGACCGGAAATCGACAGAATCTTGTGCTTTGCCGAAGCCAGCAGCGCGCGGCTCATGGTCAGGCGTTGACGCGGCACGCTCGGCGCCAGCATCGGCCAGCAGCGACGAGTGCCGTCGATCTGCAAGGCTTCGGTCAGGTTCGGGCTGTCGGGGAACAGCGACGCGGTGTGACCGTCATCACCCATGCCCAGCACCAGCACGTCGATCGGCGGCAACTCGCCCAGCAGCCGATCGGCGTGCTCCGCAGCCTGCTCGACGTTGGCCGCCGCGCTATAAAGGCTTAGGAACGTTGCCTTGGCCGCCGGGCCCTTGAGCAGATACTGCTTGAGCAGGCCGGCATTGCTGTCGGCATGCTCCACCGGCACCCAGCGCTCGTCGGCAAGGGTCACGACGACCTTCGACCAGTCCAGCTCCTGCTTGGCCAGGTGCTGGAAAAACGCCACCGGACTGCGACCGCCAGAGACCACCAGCACCGCGTTGCCGCGTGCAGCGATGGCATCGCTCAGCTGCTTGGCGACATTCAGCGCCAGACCTTCAGCCAACAGCACCGGGCTCTTGAATGGGTGAGCGTGCACGCCCGCAGGCAGTTTCACATCAGATATCGCCATACCACGACCTCCCGTCCCGCGTGATCAGTGCAATCGAGCTCATCGGCCCCCACGACCCGGCCGCATACGGCTTGGGCGCGTCACCGGATTTTTTCCAGCCGGCGATCAACTGGTCACACCACTTCCACGCGGCTTCGATTTCATCTTTACGGACAAACAGGTTCTGATTGCCGTTCATCACTTCCAGCAACAACCGCTCGTAGGCATCGGGGATCCGTGCGCTGCGCCAGGTGTCGGAGAAATTCAGTTGCAGCGGCCCGCTGCGCAGTTGCATGCCTTTGTCCAGGCCCTGCTCCTTGGTCATCACACGCAAGGAAATGCCTTCGTCCGGTTGCAGACGGATGATCAGTTTGTTGCTGATCTGCAGGCGCTGTTCCGGCGCAAAGATGTAGTGCGACGGTTCCTTGAAGTGGATGACAATCTGCGACAGTTTCTGTGGCATGCGCTTGCCGGTACGCAGGTAGAACGGCACGCCGGCCCAGCGCCAGTTGCGGATGTCGGCACGCAGGGCGACGAAGGTTTCGGTGTCGCTCTGGGTGTTGGAATTCGGTTCTTCGAGGTAGCCCGGCACGGACTGGCCTTCGCTGTGGCCGGCGATGTACTGACCACGTACCACCTGAGTGGTCAGGCCTTCCGGGCTGATCGGTGCCAGCGCCTTGAGCACTTTGACCTTTTCATCACGGATGCTGTCGGCGGACAGGTCGGCCGGCGGGTCCATGGCAATCAGGCACAGCAGCTGCAACAGGTGATTCTGGATCATGTCGCGCAGTTGGCCGGCCTTGTCGAAATAGCCCCAACGGCCTTCGATGCCGACCTTCTCGGCCACGGTGATTTCCACGTGGGAGATGTAATTCTGGTTCCACTGGGTTTCGAACAGGCTGTTGGCGAAACGCAGGGCGATCAGGTTCTGGACGGTCTCCTTACCCAGGTAGTGGTCGATGCGGTAGGTGCGGTTCTCCGGGAAGAACTGCGCCACGGCGTCGTTCACTTTGCGCGAGGATTCCAGATCGGAGCCGATCGGCTTTTCCAGCACCACACGGGTGTTTTCTGCCAGACCGACTTTCGCCAGGTTCTCGCAGATCGCGCCGTACACCGCTGCCGGTGTGGCGAAGTAGGCAATCATGCGTTGCGTGGTGCCAGCGGCTTCGGCCAGCGCCACATAGTCTTCAGCCTTGAGGAAGTCGACGTGCAGGTAGCTCAGGCGCGCCAGAAAGCGCTCGGCCACGGCCTCGTCCAGCTCTTTGCCGACGTAACGGCGCAATTCGGCGGCGATGAACGCCATGTGCTGCTGCTCGGAACCGGGTTCACGGGCCAGCGCGATGATGCGCGTGTCTTCGTGCAACAGGTCGGCGCCATCGAGGTGATAAAGGGCAGGAAACAGCTTGCGCAGGGCCAGATCGCCCAGAGCGCCGAACAAGGCAAAGGTGCACGGTTCAACCGTAATCGAAGGCATGATGTTTGTTCTTTTATCAAGTTAAGCTACAAATACCTTTTTTCAAGGCATCACTCAAGGGAAAATGTAGTAATAACCACAACATTTTCGCAAAATACAGATTCCGAGTGGTGGTCGGTCGGAGCCATCAGTAGGATAGGCCACCGTTACGGGCCATATCAAAGGCCCAATTTGCATAGCCCGGCGCACCTTTGCGCAGGTGAATTAGGAATTCCATATGGACCGCGTGCGAAATTTACTGGAACAGATCCAGAGTCGCCTTGAAGAGCTGAACAAGGCCGAACGCAAAGTCGCCGAGGTGATCCTGCTCAACCCGCAGCAGGCCACCCGCTTCAGCATCGCCGCCCTCGCCCAGGCAGCAAAGGTGAGCGAGCCGACGGTCAACCGTTTCTGCCGTTCGTTCGGTGTCAGCGGCTACCCCGAACTCAAGCTGCAACTGGCGCAGAGCCTGGCCAGCGGCGCGGCGTATGTCAGCCGTGCGGTGGAGGCCGATGACAATCCCGAGGCCTACACGCAGAAGATTTTCGGCAGCGCCATCGCCTCGCTCGACAGTGCTTGTCAGGCGCTCGATCCGAACCTGATCAGCCGCGCCGTCGACCTGTTGATTCAGGCCCGGCAGATCCACTTCTTCGGCCTCGGTGCTTCGGCGCCGGTGGCGCTGGACGCGCAGCACAAGTTCTTCCGTTTCAACCTCGCCGTCACCGCCCATGCGGATGTGCTGATGCAGCGGATGATTGCTTCGGTGGCGCACACCGGTGAGCTGTTCGTGATCATTTCCTATACCGGCCGCACCCGCGAGCTGGTGGAAGTGGCGCGCATCGCCCGGGAGAACGGCGCTTCGGTGCTGGGCCTGACCGCCGAGAATTCGCCGCTGGCCAAGGCCAGCACCCTGAGCCTGAACATTCCGCTGCCGGAAGACACCGACATCTATATGCCGATGACCTCGCGGATCATTCAGTTGACCGTGCTCGATGTATTGGCGACCGGCATGACCTTGCGCCGTGGGGTGGATTTCCAGCCGCATCTGCGCAAGATCAAAGAGAGCTTGAATGCGAGCCGGTATCCGGTGGGTGACGAGTTCAACTGATCCAGAATTTAGGCTGATTGATCCGGCCTCTTCGCGAGCAAGCCCGCTCCCACCGGCGATCGGGTTCCTTCAATTGGAATGCCATATACTGTGGGAGCGGGCTTGTTCGCGAAGGCGTCAGCCGACTCACCACAAATCTAGGCCGCAGCCCACGCCTGCAAACTCAAGTGCGCCTTCTCCCCCGGCGCCAGATGCAGGCTGTCGGTGCCCCCCGCCGCCGCTTCGACACAGACAAACTCCGTCACTTCATCCCAACTCACGCCCAACAGCGGTCGCGAGCCGGGATGCCAGACCACGGTGTCGCCACTGTCACCGGTATCGATGCACAACTCGCGCTGCCAGGCGTGATCCTTGAGCTGCAATTCGCCGTCGTGCTGGAACACCCGCTGACAACCACCATCGACGCGCAACTCGCCTTCCTGCTGGCAGGACTGGCGGCTCAACTGGTCGTAACCCTGCGCGCCTTCGAGGCCAGACAGCGCTATCTCACCAACATCGCCAATACGCCAGTAAGCGTGCAAAGCCTGGCTCAACTGGCACGGCATGTCGTCCTGATGCTCGGTGCTCAGGCGTAATTCCATGCGTTCACCAAGGTGCGCGTGCAGGTCGACCTGCCAGTCGCACAACTGCAATTGCCAGTGCAGGCGCACGCCATCTTCGGCGCTGCTGCTGTCGAGCAGCTTCCAGTCGAGCAGTCGTGCCCAGCCATGGGATGGCCAGGCATTTTCGCTCGGATGGCGGCCATACCACGGCCAGCACACCGGCACGCCGCCACGAATGGCGCCAACGTGCGGCCACTTCGCCGCACACCACAACCACGGTTTCTGCCCGCGTGGCTGAAAGTGCAGCAACTGCGCGCCCTGCCGACTGAACACCGCCTGACACAGCGGATGGTCGATCACCAGCACATCGCGCATCTGATAGCGCTCCCAGGCGAACACCGGTCGTTCGCGCAGGGATTTGAAGAAGCGTTGCAGCGGATGCTCATGCATTGGCCACGGTCCTGAAAGTCATGGGGGTTCTCAACAATCCACATTGCTCTTGTGGCGAGGGAGCTTGCTCCCGCTGGGCTGCGAAGCGGCCCCGAAACCTTTCACTGCGGTGTGTCATTTAAACCTCATCATCAGGATTTACGACTGCTGCGCAGCCGAGCGGGAGCAAGCTCCCTCGCCACAAATGGGTACGACACAAACCTTGTATACGAGTGTCGCAAAAAAAAGCGGACAGCCTTGGCTGTCCGCAAATATGCGCACATAGAGAGGAGCTTATCGCAGACGCGTTAGAACACCGACTGAATTTTCAGGCCAGCGACCAAAGCGTTGTCCACTGCATCGACACCACCCGGGTGAGTGATGTACTGCAGGTTAGGACGTACAGTCAGCCAGTTGGTGACGTGGAAGCCGTAGTTGATCTCGTAGTTGTATTCGGTATCACGAATCGGCGAGAACACCGGATTGTCGTAGTCCGAAACACCGTTGGAAGCATTGAGCAGTTCGGCGTTTTTCTTCACGTCATCGTTGACGTGGATACGCGCCGCCCCAATGCCGACGTCATCCTTCGGACGCGCGTCGAACGGGCCTTTGTAAACAAACATCACCGACTGGTAGTTGTCGATGAAGTTGGTGTCCTTGTCGTGGAACGTGGCGTTGGCCGCAATGTTCAGACCGCGCGATGCATCACCGTTGTGACTGGTGAGTTGCTGTTGCGCGACGAACCAGTAGCCGTGTTTGCTGCTGTGGGTCTTGTACGCGTCGCCAGTGGTCGCCGCGTCGAAACCGTTGACGTCTTCGCGGACGTCATTGGCATCAGCCGTGCTCTTGTAGTAACCGACGCGGTATTCGCCCGGCAGGCTGTTGACCTTCGGCGACCAGACCAGCTCGACGGGCAATACGGTACCGGCAGTACCGCTGCCGCTGAGCTTGAAGCCGTTGCCGTGTTCCAGTTGCGACGGGTTCTGGTTGTACGCACCGATCTGCGCGTAGAGCTCGTCGTTGATGTTGTACTTCACGCGGATCGCGGCCTGACTGACTGGCCAGTTGTACCAGATGTTGGTCGCCCAGTTACCCACTTGCGAACCGCAGAACGCCAGGTTCTGGAAGTCGCACGGGAAGGTGTTGAAGTCTTCGCCTTCGCCGAAGTAACCGGCCTTGACGTCGAGCTTGTTGTCGAAGAACTGGTGCTGAATCCACAACTGGGTCAGACGCACCATGTGGCCACGACCGTAGACTTCCTGCGAAGACGACAGAGTGCCGGCACGCGGATCGCCCACGCGATCGTTGGAGATGTTGTAGCCGTTACGGTTGGTCAGCTGGATCTTCGCCTGGGTGTTATCCCAGCCCCAGAGTTTTTGCAGATCCAGTGCCACGCCCAGACCGAACTGGTCAGCGTAACGCGCAGTCTTGTCGTCGTTGTAGCCGCCATGCAGGTTGCCACCGACTTCCCCAACGTAGTCGGCCTTGATGTCGATACCTTGCTCGATCAGCTTGGTCCGCTCGCCACCCCAGTCGCCGGTCATCCATTTCGAATCGGAGCTGAATGCATCGGCAGCCATTGCATTGCCGGCCAGCACCAATGCCGCCGCAGCTGACACTTGGCAGATCAACCGGGCATTGACGTGTTTCTTTTTCATCCCTACATCCTCGTCTTTATTGTTATTAACTGTTTTTTCCAACGTGGTTTACATAAAAAGTGCGGCGAACGACAGGCCGAACACCACTTTTCCCCTGTGGGAGCGGGCTTGCTCGCGAAGGCGTCATGTCAGTCGCCATGTGTGCTGCCTGACACTCCGTTTTCGCGAGCAAGCCCGCTCCCACATTTTTGATCTTCAGCGACCCTTGAATTGCGCCACGTTCGCCGACCGCGCGTCAGTCTGCGCCTGGCCCGCAACGCCCAGACGCTCGCCAGTCTTGGCATCGAACAACAACACTTTCGACGGATCGAATTGCAGGGTCAGGGTCTCGCCCACCTGCGGTGCCACGTCCGGTGCCAGACGGCAGCAGACCTTGGTTTCATTTAGGTTGACGAACACCAGAGTGTCCGGACCGGTCGGCTCGGTGACCTGCACTTCGGCCTTGATGCTTGGCAGGCCATTGCCCTCGCCGTTTGCCAGGACGATCTGTTCCGGGCGCAGACCGAGGATCACTTCGCGATCTTCCAGACCGGCGTCCTGCATGCTCATCGGCAGTTCGCAACGGGCCTGGCCGCTGTCGAGCAGCGCCAGCAGACGACCGTCCTTGCGCTGCAGGCGCAGCGGAATGAAGTTCATCGGCGGCGAACCGATGAAGCTCGCCACGAACAGGTTGGCCGGATCGTTGTAGATCTCTTTCGGCGTGCCGAACTGCTGAATGATCCCGTCCTTCATCACCGCCACTTTGTCGCCCAGGGTCATCGCTTCGATCTGGTCGTGGGTCACGTAGACCGTGGTGGTTTTCAGGCGCTGGTGCATCAGTTTCATTTCGGTGCGCATCTCGACGCGCAGCTTGGCGTCGAGGTTGGACAGCGGTTCGTCAAACAGATAGATCTTCGGCCGACGCGCCAACGCACGGCCCATCGCCACGCGCTGTTGCTGACCACCGGAGAGCTGGCCCGGCTTGCGGTTGAGCAGGTGTTCGATCTGCAGTAGCTTGGCCACACGCGCGACTTCTTCGTCGATTGCCGACTGCGGCATCTTGCGGATCTTCAGACCGAACTCGATGTTCTCGCGCACGCTCATGGTCGGATACAGCGCGTAGGACTGGAACACCATGGCGATGTCGCGATCCTTCGGGCTCATGCCGCTGACGTCCTGGTCGCCGATCATGATCGCGCCACCGGTGATGGTCTCGAGGCCGGCGATGCAGTTCATCAGGGTCGACTTGCCGCAGCCAGACGGGCCGACGAGGATCAGGAACTCACCGTCCTTGATCGACAGTTCGATGTTCTTCAGGGTGTCCGGCAGGCCGGCACCGTAGGTCTTGTTGACGTTGCGAAGTTCGAGCGTTGCCATGATTACCCCTTGACTGCGCCGGCCGTCAGCCCGCGCACGAAATACTTGCCTGCGACCACATAGACCAGCAGGGTCGGCAGGCCGGCGATCATCGCCGCTGCCATATCCACGTTGTATTCCTTGGCCCCGGTGCTGGTGTTGACCAGGTTGTTCAGCGCCACCGTGATCGGTTGCGAATCACCGCTGGAGAACACCACACCGAACAGGAAGTCGTTCCAGATCTGGGTGAACTGCCAGATCAGGCAGACCATGATGATCGGGGTCGACATCGGCAGAATGATCCGCCGGAAAATCGTGAAGAAACCCGCGCCATCCAGACGCGCAGCCTTCACTAGCGCATCGGGAATGCTCACGTAGTAGTTACGGAAGAACAGCGTAGTAAACGCCAGACCATAGACTATGTGGACGAACACCAGACCCGTCGTGGTGCTGGCCAGGCCCATCTTGCCGAGGGTGAACGACGCTGGCAGCAGCACGGTCTGGAACGGCAGGAAGCAGCCGAACAGCAGCAGACCGAAGAACAGCTGCGAACCACGGAAGCGCCACATCGACAGTACGTAACCGTTCAGCGCGCCGATGGCGGTGGAGATGATCACCGCCGGCACGGTGATCTTGATCGAGTTCCAGAAGTAACCGTCAACCGTGGCCCAGGCCTTGACCCAGCCGATGCCGCTGACCACGGTCGGCCAGCTCAGCAGGTTGCCGGTGCTGATATCTTCCGGGGTCTTGAAGCTGGTCAGCAGCATCACCACCAGCGGAATCAGGTACAGCAGGACAGCGAGGATCAACACCGCGTAGATCGCGACGCGACTCAGGCTGAAGGCGGGTTTGGCAGCGAGACTAGTCATGACGCTTGGTCCTCAGCTCGGAGTACAGGTAAGGCACGATGATCGCGAGAATCGCACCGAGCATCAGAATCGCACTGGCCGAGCCCATGCCCATCTGGCCGCGACTGAAGGTGAAGGAATACATGAACATCGCCGGCAGGTCGGAGGAATAACCCGGGCCACCGGCCGTCATCGCCGCGACCAGGTCGAAGCTCTTGATCGCGATGTGCGCCAGAATCATCACCGCACTGAAGAACACAGGACGCAGGCTTGGCAGCACCACTTTCCAGTAGATGGTCGGCATGCTCGCGCCATCGATCTGTGCGGCACGGATGATCGACTGATCAACGCCACGCAGGCCGGCGAGGAACATTGCCATGATGAAGCCCGAAGCTTGCCACACAGCAGCGATCACCAGGCAGTAAACCACGCGATCCGGGTCGATCAGCCAGTCCAGACGGAAGCCTTCCCAGCCCCAGTCACGCAACAATTTGTCCAGGCCCATGCCCGGGTTGAGCAGCCATTTCCACGCGGTACCGGTGACGATCATCGAGAGCGCCATCGGGTACAGGTAAATGGTGCGGATAAAGCCTTCGCGACGGATGCGCTGGTCGAGGAACACCGCCAGCAGCACGCCGATCACCAGGGTGATGCCAATGAACATGCCACCGAACACCGCGAGGTTCTTGCTCGCGACCCACCAGCGGTCGTTGTCGAACAGCCGGGCGTATTGCGCCAGACCGGCCCACTTGTAGCTGGGCAGAAACGTCGAGGTGGTGAACGACAGCACGAACGTCCACAGGATGTAGCCATAGAAGCCCACCAGCACGATGAACATGCTCGGCGCCAGCACCAGTTTCGGTAGCCAGCGCTGCAGTGCATCGAACGGCGAGGCTTTGCTGAACACAGCAACAGAACTCATGGGGAAATCCAGAATAATTATGTACGAGGGCGTTCCCCTTGTAGGAGTGAGCCTGCTCGCGATTGCGGTGTGTCAGTTGATGAATCCTTTACCTGACAGATCACTATCGCGAGCAGGCTCACTCCTACAGGGGCCAAGGATTACTTGGCCGACTGAACCGCCGCGCCCAGCTTCTTGGCCGCATCGGCCGGATCGGCTTTCGGGTCGTTGATGTAGTTGGTCACCACATCAAAGAACGCGCCCTGCACCGCCAGCGTGGTCGCCATGTTGTGCGCCATGCTCGGCTGCAGGCCGCCCGTCTTGGCGTCTGCCAGGAAGTCCTTGGCAGCGGTCTGCGCGCAGGAGTCGAAACCGAGTTTGTCCATGTTGTTCAACATGTCGTTACGCACCGGGATCGAGCCTTTGTTGATGCTGAAGACTTTCTGGAAGTTTTCACCCAGCACCACTTTGGCGATGTCCTGCTGACCGGCCGCAGTGCCTTTGTCTTTCTGCTTGAACACCGCCAGGGAGTCGATGTTGTAGGTGAACGCCTTGTCGGTACCCGGGAAGGCTACGCACTCGTAATCCTTGCCGGCGACTTTCTTGGCAGCAGTCCACTCGGACTTGGCCCAGTCACCCATGATCTGCATGCCGGCCTTGCCGTTGATGACTTTGGCCGCTTCCAGGTTCCAGTCCTGGCCTTTGCCGTCGACGTCCATGTAGGTCGCGACTTTCTTCAGCTCGGTCAGCGCCTTGACCATCTCGGGGCCGGTCAGCGCTTTGTTGTCCAGATCGACCAGGGCTTTCTTGTAACCATCAACGCCCATGACCGAGAGCACCACGGCTTCGAACACGGTGCTGTCCTGCCAAGGCTGACCGCCGTGGGCGAGCGGGATGAAGCCCGCAGCCTTGAGCTTGTCGCCAGCGGCGTAGAATTCTTCAAGGGTGGTCGGGTTCTTGGTGATGCCGGCTTTCTTGAAGACTTCCGGGTTGATCCACAGCCAGTTCACTCGGTGAATGTTCACCGGTACGGCCACGTAATCACCGTCGTACTTCACGGTATCGGAGACTTTCTTGTCGAGCAGGCTGTCCCACTTCTCTTCTTTGGCCACGTCTTTCAGGACGTCGGTGTCGAGCAGACCGGTGGAGGCCCATTCCTGAATGTCCGGGCCTTTGATCTGGGCGACGCCCGGCGGGTTGCCGGCAACCGCACGACTTTTCAGTACGGTCATGGCCGTGGCACCGCCACCGCCGGCGACAGCGCCGTCTTTCCAGGTAAAGCCGTCTTTTTCGACTTGGGCCTTGAGCACATCGACAGCAGCTTTTTCGCCACCGGACGTCCACCAGTGCACGACTTCGACCGAACCTTTGGATTCGGCAGCGGACACACTGAGGGGCAGAATTGCGAGCGGGAACAGGGAGGCGACAGAAATGACAGTAGCGAGGCGAGAAATCGCATTCATCTGAGATGTACCTTTCTTGTTGTTATGCATGCAAGTCTGGTGCTTGCGCTGCACAGGAGTTTAAACAGGGCGTTTCCCCCCGCAGGTAACGAAGGGACGCGCAAATGTCACCACATGGTTACACAGGAACGGACCGAGATAATTGCGCCAGAGCCGTTGCCATACTCGGTGACAAGGGTAGACGAGGGATCAGCACTGCTTGCCAGGCGTGGTAAAGATCGGGTTTGCCCGGCCAGATATCGGCGCTCGGACGGTTTTGCGGATCGAGTTCGTGATGCCAGCTGCCGTCGCAGCGATCGATGAAATACATCTCGCAGAATTCCCAGAACTGGCGGTACCAGATTTCGTATTGCTGATCGCCAGTGCGTTTGAGCAAGGCACTGGCGGCGGCGCTGGCCTCGGCATGGGTCCAGTGCAAGCGATGGCGGACCACTGCTCTGTTGTCCCAGTCGAGGGTGTAGACGATCCCCGGGGCGCCATCGACGTCCCAGCCGTTTCGGCAGTTCTGTTCGAAGAGTTTTTGCGCATCGGTCGCCAGCCAGCCCGGCGTGAGCATCCCGGCCTGGACCCGCGCCGCTTCGAGGTGCAGCAACAGCCGCGCCCACTCGAAACCGTGGCCCGGCGTGGTGCCGTAAGGGCGGAAGCCATCGGCGGGATTGTCGTGGTTGTACTCGCGCAGCGGTTGCCAGTCGCGATCGAAATGCTCAATCACCATGTAGCCATTGGCGGCGGCGTGACCGTGAATCACTCGCTCGACGATGCGTTGCGCACGCACCAGCCAACGCGGGTCTTCGGTGACATCGGCCAGCGCGAGGAATGCTTCGGTAGCGTGCATGTTGCTGTTGGCGCCGCGATAGGCTTCTTCTTCGCGCCAGTCGCGATTGAAGAATTCGCGCATCGCGCCCTCTTCTTCGCTCCAGAAATAGGTGTCGATGATGTCGATCGCATCATCCAGCAGCGCCTGGGCGCCGGGACGTTGCGCAACCACCGCAGAACTGGCCGCGAGCGCAACGAAAGCATGCAGATAGGCGTTCTTGCCGGTGTTGCCGTCGCGATGTTCCGCGACCGCAAACCAGCCGCCATGCAGCGCATCCCGCAGCGGCCCGCGCAGGGCCGCGATGCCGTGATCGACCAGTTCGGCAAACCCCGGCAAGCCCTGAATGTGAGCCATGGCGAAACTGTGGGTCATGCGCGCGGTGTTCATGGTTTCGGCCTGCGCGCTCGCCGGCAAACGGCCGCGCTCGTCGAGGTTGCCGAAACCTTCGGGCAGTCTGGAAGCCTTGGCGAATGCCAGCAGACGCAGGCCTTCGTCGCCGAGCCATTGCTGGTGGGCAGGGGCGTTCAGCCAACTGCTGAAGCCTGGGTGGAAAAGATCCATGGTTGGCCTTTTTTGTTGTTATGACTGCGGGGAGTCTAAACAACGGGCCGCGGTGGGCTTGTAACGAAGGGGGCGGGTTTTGTCACCAGCCTGTGACATAGATCAGAAGTGAAACCTGTGGCAAGGGAGCTTGCTCCCGCTGTGGCGCGAAGCGGCACCCAAAAGACGGCCTGCTACGCAGTCCAGCGGGAGCAAGCTCCCTCGCCACAGGGGTGGTATCAGTCAACACTGCGCGGCAACTGCAACGTCACCCGCAACCCACCCTCACGCAGATTCTGCAACGTCACTTCACCGCCATGGCTGTGAGCGATGTTGCGCGCAATGCCCAGGCCCAGCCCATAACCCTGCTGCTGCCCGGCCAAGCGAAAGTGCGGCTCGAACACCTGCTCCAACCGCTGCTCCGGGACACCCGGGCCTTCATCGTCGACGTGCAGGACAAACGCGCGCTCATCGTCATCGATGTGCAGATGCGCGTTCTGCCCGTACTTCAACGCATTGTCGATCAGGTTGCCGATGCAGCGCTTCAACGCCAGAGGCTTGCCCGGATACGCTGCCAGCGCCTTGCCTTGCTGGGTCACGCGGCCATTGCCGTTGGGCGCCAGATACGGCTCCACCAGACAGTCGAGTACGTGGTTCAAGTCCACCGGCTCGATGTTCTCGTGGATGTCGGTGTCTTTCACGCATTGCAGTGCGCCTTTGACCAGCAGCTCCAACTCATCCAGATCGCGACCGAACTTGGCTTGCAGCTTCTCGTCTTCGAGCAGTTCGACGCGCAAGCGCAGACGGGTGATCGGTGTGCGCAGGTCATGGGAAATCGCGCTGAACAACTGGCTGCGCTCGGTCAGGTAACGGCTGATGCGCTCGCGCATGGTGTTGAACGCACGGCCCACTTCCACCACTTCACTGCCGCCACCCTCGGCCACCGGCTCGACATCGGCGCCCAGCGACAGATCCCGCGCCGCCCGCGCCAGACGCTTGAGCGGCCGGCTCTGCCAGTGCACCAGCAGGCCGATGAACAGCAGCAAAAAGCCGCTGGTGAGGACGATGAACCACACCTGCTGCGCCGGCAGGCCTTGCTCTTCGAGGCTGGTGTAGGGTTCGGGCAACAACGACGCGATGTACAGCCATTCGCCCGGCGCCATCTGAATCTGCGTCACCAGCACCGGCGGATTCACCGGTTCCAGGGTCAACGCGTAATGCGCCCACGAGCGCGGCAGCTCATCGAGTTTCAGCCCGGCATTGAAGATCCGCAGATCCTCGGGGCTGACAAAGGTCACCGAGATATCAGTGTCATGGCCCAGCGACTGACGCAGCACTTCGTCTACTGCTTCAATCACCGCCGCCTTGCGCGGGGTGATCGGCAGCACGTCCATACCCAGCGGCTTGTCATTGAGCGTCACCACAAAACGGGTGCCACCCATGCTGCGCAACTGGTCAAGCACCAGCGGGCGGTACGCCACCGGCAACGAGCGAAAATAACTGACGCTGGCGGTCATCGAATGAGCGAGGCTACGGGCGCTGGTGACCAGGCCTTCGAGCTGGGTGGCACGCAGTTGCGAGACCCAGATCACGCTCGACAACGTCTGCGCGAACAGCACCGCCAACAGGGTCAACAGCAGCATCCGCCCGAGCAGAGAACGCGGCACCGGGACTTTGCTGGCGAGCCGGCGCAGCGACTCAGTGACCATTGCCGGCAACCACATTGGCTGCCAGTTGGTAGCCGCTACCGCGCACGGTGCGGATCAGTCGTGGCGGTTTTTCCGTGTCGCGCAGACGCTGACGCAAGCGGCTGACGGCCATGTCGACAATCCGGTCGAGCGGCATCAGGTCGCGGCCACGGGTGGCGTTGCCGATGGTGTCGCGGTCGAGGATTTCCTGCGGATGATCGAGAAACAACTTCAGCAGCGCGAAGTCGGCACCGGAGAGAATCACTTCTTCGCCGTCGGTGTGGAACAGTCGATGGCTGACCATGTCCAGCCGCCACTCATCGAACGCCAGCACTTCACCGCTGCTGCGCTCCTGACCGAACTGCGCACGTCGCAACAGCGCCTTGATTCGAGCTTGCAGCTCGCGGGGACTGAAGGGTTTGCCGAGGTAGTCATCAGCGCCGAGCTCCAGCCCGATCACGCGGTCGGCTTCGTCGGAACTGGCGGTCAGCATGATGATCGGCACCTGCGCCTGACGCGGATGCTGGCGCACCCAGCGGCACAGGCTGAAACCGTCTTCGTCGGGCAGCATCACATCGAGGATCACCAGATCGCTGGGCGCCTCGTTGAGTGCCTGGCGAAAACTGGCGCCATCGGCTGTGGCCCGCACCTGGAACCCGGCGCGGGTCAGGTAGGTTTCCAGCAACTCGCGTATTTCCTGGTCGTCATCGACCAACAATATCGACTTGTTGACTGAGCTCACTTCGAAGGCATCCTTGTTGTTGGAATTGGGGCGGATTATGCCTTAAGCATCGAACTTGCAAACACTACAGAAACCCCTGTGGGAACAAACCTGTGGTGAGGGGATTTATCCCCGATGGGTTGCGCAGCGACCCTGGAAAAGCAGGGCCTGCTTCGCAGGCCATCGGGGATAAATCCCCTCGCCACAAAAGCTCACTCCTACAGTTTGATTGCATTTCAGGCAGGGATTGCTTGCTCCAGTGCCACACCAGCCCCCACCAGCCCGGAATACGGCGCCGTCACCAGCCACACCGGGATGCCCTTGAAGTAATCGCTCATGCAGCCCTTGTCGGCGAAGCTGCGGGCGAAACCGCTGTTGACGAAGAAGTCGGCAAAGCGCGGAATCACCCCGCCTACGATGTACACGCCGCCACGACCACCGGTGGTCAGCACGTTGTTGCCCGCCACACGACCGAGCCAGCAGCAGAACTGCTCCAGTACTTCCAGGGCAATCGGATC
Organism: Pseudomonas sp. MWU16-30322; assembly: GCF_020515535.1. Taxonomy (NCBI): domain Bacteria; kingdom Pseudomonadati; phylum Pseudomonadota; class Gammaproteobacteria; order Pseudomonadales; family Pseudomonadaceae; genus Pseudomonas; species Pseudomonas sp. MWU16-30322. Next base: position 222,904 of record NZ_JAIWYL010000002.1, on the reverse strand, counting down.
ACCGGCGAGACCGGCTGCGGTGATTGCTTCCGGCGTATCAAGCTTCGGTTCATGTCCGTCCACTGCGCAGATCGCACGGTAGACTCGCGGCAAACCGCCGCCGCTCAGTGCGGTCTCAGCGCTGACATGACCGATCTCGTTGTGGATGTGCTGCCACAGCTGGGTTTCACGCGGGCTGCTCAGCGGCAGGTCAACATGACCGCCCTCCCCCGGCAACGCGGCAAACCGCCCTTCGCCCAGATCGAGCAAGGTGCCAACGCCCAGGCCAGTGCCTGGACCGATCACCACCGCCGGGCGCAACGGCTCCGGCGTGCCTTCGCAGACCACGCGGAATTCGCCGGGCTGCAAACGGGTCATGCCCAGCGCCATCGCCGAGAAGTCGTTGATCAGCAGCAGTTGCTCGACCTGCAAGGTCTTGCAGAATGCCGTGCGGCTCAGGCGCCAGTGGTTGTTGGTGAACTTGAATTCATCACCACTCACCGGCCCTGCCACCGACAGGCACACCGAACCGATCGAACCCGGCGCCAGACCGAGGCCGCTCAGGTAGAGGCTGATCGCCTCTTCCGGGCTGGCGTGGTCGGCTGTCGCCAGCACCTGAACCGATTCCAGTTGCTGGTTTTTCCACAACGCGAACCGCGCGTTGGTGCCTCCGATATCACCGACCAAAGCCAGTTTCAATTAAGCGTCTCCAGGGCAGAAGTGAAGGCGCTGGCGCCCTGCTCCGCCGAGCTGAAGGCCAAACGCATGAAGCCAAACAGTTCGCGACCGCTACCGATGTTGTTGCCTAACAGGCCTTTGGCAGGTTCGCGCGCTGCAAATTCGGCGGCGTCGACCTTGAGTTCCAAAGTGCCTTTGACGCCATCGACGCGGATGATATCGCCCTCTTGCACCCGCGCCAAAGCACCACCGACATAAGCTTCAGGGCTGACGTGAATCGCCGCAGGGATTTTCCCCGACGCGCCGGACATGCGCCCGTCGGTGACCAGCGCAACTTTGAAGCCGCGATCCTGCAGCACGCCGAGGAACGGCGTCATCTTGTGCAGTTCCGGCATGCCGTTGGAGCGCGGGCCCTGGAAGCGCATGACCGCGACAAAATCCTTCTCCAGCAGACCGGCCTTGAACGCATCGGCCAAGTCCTGCTGATCCTGAAACACCATGGCCGGTGCTTCGACGATCTGGTTTTCCAACGCCACGGCGGAGACTTTCATCACCCCGCGACCAAGGTTGCCTTCCATCACCCGCAGACCGCCCTCCGGCGAGAATGCGCGGGCGACCGGGCGCAGGATGTTTTCGTCGAGGCTTTCGATCGGGCCTTCGCGCCACACCAACTCACCGTTATCGAGGAACGGCTCTTTGGTGTAGCGGCTCAGACCGTGGCCAAGCACGGTGTTGACGTCTTCGTGCAGCAGGCCCGCTTCAAGCAGCTCACGGATCAGGAACGACATACCGCCAGCGGCCTGGAAGTGATTGATGTCGGCTTTGCCGTTCGGGTAGACGTGGCTCAGGGTCGGCACGACTTCGGAGAGGTCGGCCATGTCCTGCCAGGTCAGCTGGATGCCAGCGGCCATGGCGATGGCCGGCATGTGCAGGGTGTGGTTGGTCGAGCCGCCGGTGGCGTGCAGCGCGACGATCGAGTTGACCAGCGCCTTCTCGTCGACGATTTCGCCGATCGGCATGAAGTTGCCGTTCTGCTTGGTCAGGCGCGTGACCTGATGCGCGGCTTCGCGGGTCAGGGCATCACGCAGCGGGGTGTTCGGGTTGACGAACGACGCGCCCGGCAAGTGCAGGCCCATGACTTCCATCAGCAACTGGTTGGTGTTGGCGGTGCCGTAGAAGGTGCAAGTGCCCGGGCTGTGGTAGGACTTCATCTCCGATTCCAGCAACTCTTCGCGGGTTGCCTTGCCTTCGGCGTACTTCTGCCGCACGTCGGCTTTTTCCTTGTTGGAAATCCCCGAGACCATCGGCCCGCCCGGAACGAAAATCGTCGGCAGATGGCCGAAACGCAGGGAGCCCATCATCAGGCCCGGCACAATCTTGTCGCAGATGCCGAGCATCAGTGCGCCGTCGAACATGTTGTGCGACAGCGCCACCGCCGTGGACATCGCGATCACTTCGCGGCTCGGCAGGCTCAGCTCCATGCCCGGCTCGCCCTGGGTCACGCCATCGCACATCGCTGGCGTACCGCCGGCGAACTGGCCGACCGAACCGATTTCGCGCAAGGCGTTTTTGATCTGCTGGGGAAAGACTTCGTACGGCTGGTGCGCCGAGAGCATGTCGTTATACGAAGAAACGATGGCGATGTTCGCCGAGTTCATCATCCGCAAGCTGTGCTTGTCTTCGCTGCCACACCCGGCCACGCCGTGGGCGAAGTTGGCGCATTGCAGCTTGCCGCGCATCGGGCCGTCAGTCGCGGCGCCGCGAATCAGTGCAAGGTAAGCCTGGCGCGTGGCGCGGCTGCGGGCGATAAGCCGTTCGGTGACCTCAAGAACGCGGGGATGCATGTGTAGAACTCCAGGCTAACGGATGTGGCGACCTGATTGTCTATGCTGATCAAACGCCGTTGTTGTTGGAATGACAGACGGTTTTTTTGACCATTCGGACCAGTTGATTCAGGTCACTCGTTGTAGATAAAACAAAATATTGCCACTAAAAAGGCTTGTTTTCTATTTTTATGCGAATAATCTTGTAATTCCAACAACAAAACGACGGCGGCGCTGTTCAATGACTCTTCGAATCGCAATCAATGGTTTTGGCCGCATCGGCCGTAATGTCCTGCGCGCACTGTATACCCAAGGCTATCGACAGGATTTGCAGATCGTCGCCATCAATGATCTGGGCGACAGCTCGATCAATGCCCATCTGCTCAAATACGACACCGTTCACGGCACATTCGACGCCGAAGTGGCCCATGACAATGAGAGCCTGACGGTCAATGGCGACCGTATTTCGGTCAGCGCGATTCGCAACCCGGCCGATCTGCCGTGGGCCGCGGAAAAAATTGATGTGGTGTTCGAATGCACCGGTCTGTTCACCGACCGTGCCAAAGCCGCCGCGCATCTTACTGCCGGCGCCCGCAAAGTCATCATCTCGGCCCCGGCCAAGGGCGCCGACGCCACCGTCGTTTACGGCGTCAACCACGACATTCTGCGCCAGTCGCACCAGATCATCTCTAACGCTTCGTGCACCACCAACTGCCTGGCGCCGGTTGCGCAGGTGCTGCACCGCGAGCTGGGGATCGAAAGCGGTTTGATGACCACGATTCATGCCTATACCAACGACCAGAACCTCACCGACGTTTATCACACCGACCCGTACCGCGCGCGTTCGGCCACGCAGAACATGATCCCGAGCAAGACCGGCGCCGCCGAAGCGGTAGGCCTGGTGCTGCCGGAACTGGCGGGCAAACTGACCGGCATGGCCGTGCGGGTACCAGTGATCAATGTGTCGCTGGTGGACCTGACGGTGCAGTTGAAGAAGGAAGCCACGGCCGAGGAAGTCAACGCACTGATGAAGGCAGCCAGCCAGCACTCGAAAATTCTCGGTTACAACACGTTGCCGCTGGTTTCCAGCGACTTCAACCACAACCCGTTGTCGTCGATCTTCGACGCCAACCACACCAAAGTCAGCGGCAAACTGCTGAAGGTGCTGGCGTGGTACGACAATGAGTGGGGCTTCTCCAACCGCATGCTGGATAACTGCCTGGCGCTCTGCAACGCGGAATAATCCCCTTCCCCCATGTGGGAGCGGGCTTGCTCGCGAAGGCGTCGTGTCAGGCAATTGATGTATCGACTGACCCACCGCATTCGCGAGCAAGCCCGCTCCCACAGGTTTTGATTTCAGTCTGAAATCAACACTTGACCACTCGACTGGATGATAAGCATTATCATTCGCTCGAAATGGATCAGGTTCCCCCGTGAGTCAATCGCGCTTCAATCATGTCTTTCTCTCTCAGCGCACGTCCCTGCTGCGCACGATCGAGCGCATGGTCAACAACCACAGCACCGCCGAAGACCTGTTGCAGGAAACCTACCTGCGCGTCACGCGGGCGCTGAGCGAGCGCGCCATCGATCACCTTGAACCCTTCGTGTTCCAGACCGCGCGCAATCTGGCGCTGGATCACCTGCGCGCGCGCAAGATCCATTCGCGGACCATGGTCGATGACGTGCCGCAGGACGTGGTGCACAGCGTCGCCGCCCCCGCCAGCAGCGCCGAAGACGCCGCCCACGCCGAACAATTGCTGGAGCGCCTGAACGTGAGCCTCAGTCAACTCAGCCCGCGTCAGCAGCAGATTTTCATCCTCAGCCGCCTGCACGGGCACAGCTACCAGGAAATCGCCGACGAGCTGAATGTGTCCCTCAGCACCGTGCAGAAGGAACTCAAGCTGATCATGTCGATCTGCATCGGTGTCGCCGAGCGCTTGAATGGCGCCTGAGGTTGCAGGCGATTTCAGTCAGCAGCATCGACTGCACTGATCATCGGGCTTTGCTACCCTTGCCCGACTTTTACGCTTCACTAAAAAAACAGCCGTGCACAGACACTGCCGAGGACACACCGTGACGGACACCCACCGCCCGCCTTCGCCTGCAACGGCGCAGGACGCCGCCCGTGCAATGGACCAGGCTCTGGACTGGCTCATCGTGCTGGGCAGTGCGGACGAAGAGCAGACCCGGCAATTTCACGCATGGCTGGCGGCCGATCCGTTGAATGCCGAGGCGTTCGCCAAGGCTCAGGCGATCTGGGACGGGCCGCAAGTGGTGCAGTGTGCACAGAGTCTCGCGGCGAAGCCGGCGAAAGTCACGTTGCTCAAACGTCTGCGTCCGCACTGGAAACCGTTGGCGACTGCTGCGGTGCTGGTACTCGGTCTGTTCAGTTTCAGCAACCTGCCGATGCGCCTTCAGGCCGATCATCTGACCGTGGTCGGCGAGCGTCAGCGCCTGCAACTGGAGGACGGTTCCAAGGTGCTGCTCAACACCAACTCGGCATTCTCCAGCACCATCAATGAGCGCCAGCGAGTAGCAAGGCTGTATCAGGGCGAAGCGTTTTTCGAGGTAGCTGCCAACCGGGCTCAGCCGCTGGAAATCGATGCCGGCCCGGTGCAGGCCAGCGTACGCGACACCGCGTTCGCCGTGCGCTATCTGGACGGCGTGGCGCAGGTCAATGTGCAACGCGGCGATGTCGATCTGCGCGCCACGCACAACGATGCGCGAGTGCGTTTGAGCGCAGGCGAAAGCATCCGCATCGGGCCCAACGGTTTCGATCGCCCGGGCAAGCTCGATGCCGCGACCGATCTGGCCTGGGTCCAGGGCCGTCTGGTGTTCGAGAACTGCCCGTTGAATCAGGTGCTGGCCGAACTGCGCCGCTACTACCCGGGCTGGATCATCAACACCAACGAACAGTTGGCCGACGTCAACGTCACCGGCAACTACCGCCTCGACCAGCCGCTGGACGTGGTGCGCTCCCTCGCCCACATCACCTCGGCGCGCCTGCAGGAATTCCCGGCGCTGGTGATTCTGAACTAAATGAGAATTATTTTTACTCGATAGCGAAAGCCCGTTCGTCTCGTTATAGCCAATGCAATTGATTCGCATCTTCGGAGGCGGATCAGCACCTATAAAGATTCGTGCGACACGGAGCGCTATCGATGTCCTCTCGCCTTACCCGCCAGACTGCTTCCCCTTCCCGCGTATTGTCGTTGCTGACGGCCGCCATCCTCATGGCCGGCACTGCACCGCTGATGGCTGCCACCGAACAACCGGCGCGCAACATGGGTGATTATTCGTTCTCGATCGGCCAGCAACCGCTGGTGTCGGCGCTCAATGCCTTCACCACTGTCACCGGTTGGCAGGTCGGCTTGCCGGCAGAATTGGGTCAGGGCGTATCGTCGCCGGGCGTGCGCGGTTCGCTGCCGCCGGAAAAAGCCCTGGAGCGCCTGTTGGTGGGGACCAACCTGAGCTTCCGCAAGCTGAGCAACAACAACGTGGTGCTGGAAAAGCGCAACAACAGCGGCGCGCTCAATCTGGATCAGGTGACCATCAGCGCCACCCGCCAGGAACAATCGGTCAACAGCGTGCCGGCCACCGTCACCGTGCAGACCCGCCAGGATCTGGATCGCAACAACGTCAACACCATCAAGGATCTGGTGCGCTACGAGCCGGGCGTGTCGGTCGGCGGCGCCGGCCAGCGTGGCGGTATCAGCGGCTACAACATCCGTGGCATCGACGGCGACCGCATCCTGACGCAGGTTGACGGCGTCGAAGTGCCGGACGGTTTCTTCAATGGCCCGTACGCCAAGACCCAGCGCAATTACGTCGACCCGGAAATCGTCAAACGCGTGGAAATCCTCCGTGGCCCGGCCTCGGTGCTGTACGGCAGCAACGCCATCGGCGGCGCCGTCAGCTACTACACCCTCGACCCGGACGACATCATCAAGCCCGGCAAAGACGTCGGCGCTCGCCTCAAAACCGGTTACAGCTCCGCCGATGAGAGCTGGCTGAAATCCGCCACCGTCGCCGGCCGTGCCGAGCAGTTCGACGGTTTGCTGCACTTCAGCCAGCGCGACGGTCACGAAACCGACTCCTACGGCAGCAACAACGGCACTGGCCTTGAGCGCACCGCCGCCAACCCGGAAGACGTCAAAGCCACCAACGTCCTGGCGAAGATCGGCTGGAACTACAACGAAGGTTCGCGCCTGGGCCTGACCTACGAGAAGTACAAGGACGATCGCGACACCGATCAGAAAAGCGCCTACGGCGGCCCGTACTTCAATGGCGCGCCGACCATTCCCAACAGCGTGCTGCCCGGCGGCATGTACCAGTGGCGTACCGGCAACGACACCATCACCCGCGAGCGTTTCGGCCTGGAGCACAGCTTCGCCCTCGACAGCCTGCTGGCCGATAACGTGAAGTGGAGCCTCAACCACCAGATCGCCAAGACCGACCAGAGCACCGAAGAGTTCTACTACCCGATGACCCGTAAAGTGCTGCGCACCCGCGACACGATCTACGAGGAAAAACAGTGGGTATTCGATGCGCAACTGGACAAGGCGTTTGCCATCGGTGACACCGATCACGTGCTGACCTACGGCACCACGATCAAGCAGCAGAAAGTCACCGGTTCGCGCAGCGGCGACGGCAAGTGCCTGGCAGTCGGTCGTGGCTGCACCGCCATCGGCGCCACCAGCGCGGCGGATGTGCTGAAAAAATCCAGCGACTTCCCGGACCCGACCATCAACACCTACAGCCTGTTCGCCCAGGATCAGATCAGCTGGAACAAGTGGACCTTCCTGCCGGGCCTGCGCTACGACCACACCCAGCTCAAGCCGCACATCACTCAGGAATTCCTCAACACCGTGGCCGCCGACGGCAACGGCACGGTCAGCGACGCGAACAAGACCTGGCACAAAGTCTCGCCCAAGTTCGGCCTGACCTATGCCCTGACCGATAACTACACCTGGTACGGCCAATACGCCGAAGGGTTCCGCACGCCGACCGCAAAAGCGCTGTACGGGCGCTTCGAAAACAGCACCACCGGCTACAACGTGGCGCCGAACCCGAACCTGGAACCGGAAAAAAGCAAAAGCTATGAAACCGGTCTGCGCGGCAACTTCGAGCAAGGCTCGTTCGACGTGGCGGTGTTCTATAACAAGTACCGCGATTTCATCAACGAAGACGCCGTCACCCCCGGCTACGACGAGCTGACCTTCCAGTCGAGCAACATCAAGCACGCGACCATCAAGGGCGCCGAAGTCAAAGGTCGTCTGAACCTCGATGCGTTCGGTGCGCCGCAAGGCCTCTACACCCAGGGCTCGATCGCTTACGCCTACGGTCGCAACAACGACAACGGCGAACCGCTCAACAGCGTCAATCCGCTGACCGGCGTGTTCGGCCTGGGTTACGACCAGGATAACTACGGCGGCCTGCTGAGCTGGACCGTGGTGAAGAAAAAGGACCGCGTCGACGACAGCAACTTCAAGTCGCCGGATGGCGTCAGCAGCCAGTTCAAGACCCCGGGCTTCGGCATTCTCGATCTGGCCGGCTACTACAAAGTCACCGACGACGTCACCGTCAGCGGCGGCATCTACAACCTGACCGACAAGAAGTACTGGCTGTGGGATGACGTGCGCGGTTACGACAGCGTCGGCGAAGCCTCGGTGACGCAACCGGCCAACCTCGATCGTCTGACCCAACCGGGCCGCAACTTCGCGATCAATCTGGTCTGGGACATCTGATCCGGACGGCCCTGCGACGCGCATTGTTCAGCGCATCGCAGGGCTTTTTTTACGGTTTGGCACCTGCCCGTTCGTCTCGTTATCAAGCGCCTCTTTTATCAAGGACACCCCATGACCACATCGGAAAAAGCCCTGCGTTCACAACGCCTGAACCAGATCACCCACGAACCGCACAGCAAGCTCGACGCCCTGGTCAAGGCCCACGCGCCGTTCGAGACCCGCGCCAACTTCGCGCGTTTCGTGGTCGCGCAATACCTGTTCCAGTCGGAGCTGGTAGACCTGTACAACGACGCCGAACTGGCTGCCATCGTCCCGGATCTGCCGGTCCGATGCCGCGCCGAAGCGGCCAAAGCTGACCTGGCGGATCTGGACACCGACATCCCGGCACCGGTGGCCGGAGCGCTGAAAAACCCGAGCAAGGCTCGCGCCCTCGGCTGGATCTTCGTCTCCGAAGGGTCGAAGCTCGGCGCCGCGTTCCTGATCAAACGCGCGGTGGCGCTGGACCTCAGCGAAACCTTCGGCGCCCGTCATCTGGGCGAGCCGGAAGGCGGCCGTGCCGAAGGCTGGAAAAGCTTCGTGCGCATCCTCGACTCGCTGCAGTTCACTGCCGAGGAAGAAGCCGAAGTCGAGCAAGGCGCGATCGACGCGTTCAACCGCTTCACCGTGCTGCTGGAACAGGCTTACGCGACCGAAGCCGAACCGGCCTGACACAACACAAATTCTCCTTGTGGGAGCGGGCTTGCTCGCGAATGCGCTGTGTCAGTCACCTGATATGTCACTGACACACCGCATTCGCGAGCAAGCCCGCTCCCACATGGGAACAGCGCTAGCCTGTAGAATCCTCCGTTTCGCCTCACAGCAATCCCGAGCCCATGCCGCAACCCGCCTCGTCAAAACTCGCCCGCCTGCTGTTCGGCCTGCTGGCCTATGTCAGCCTCGGCATTGGCCTGATCGCCATCGTCGTGCCCGGCCTGCCGACCACCGAGTTCATCCTGCTCGCCGCCTGGGCCGCGACTCGCAGCTCGCCGCGCCTGAGTGCCTGGCTGGAAAACCATCGGCTGTTCGGGCCGATCCTGAGCAACTGGCGCAACGGCAAGATCATCGCGCGCAAGGCCAAGGTCAGCGCCACCGTCAGCATGCTGCTGTGCGCGACGCTGATGCTGGTGATGCTCGATCACGGCTGGCCGGTGTATCTGGCGATTGCCGGGATGAGTTTGGGCAATCTGTGGATCTGGTCACGCCCGGAAGCGCTCCCCTCCTCCTGACTCACAGATCCCCTGTGGCGAGGGAGCTTGCTCCCGCTCGGCGGCGAAGGCGTCGCAACACCTCCGCATGCGGTGAGTCGGCAAGAATGCTGAGGAGCGCTGCGCACTCCAGCGGGAGCAAGCTCCCTCGCCACAAAAGCCTCATAACCTCTCCGTCATTCATCAGGCTGAAACTTCCCTGTAATTAATCGCCTTTTCGGCACAATCCCCTGCGCAAACGTTTAGCGCTGACCGTTCGTCGGCAAGCGCCTCATGCGCCCTCGCTGCGCGCCGATGAGCAATGCATGGCGCTGAATGGATTTGGCGAACCGGGTAGTTCATCCCGTGGCCACCTGCTCATTCATTCACGAGATCGCCCCATGTTCGACTCTCTCTCCATTCGCCTGAAAATCGTCCTGCTCTCCGGTCTGTGCCTGCTCGGTGTGGTTGCGCTGATCGTCGGCATAAACATTTACCAGACCAACCAGAACGACGAAGTGGTCAGCGACTCCAGCAGCAAGATGCTCACCGCGAGTGTGCAGAACCTGTTGCAGGCCAAGGCGGCCGAGCAGGCGGTGCGAGTGCAGAAGACCTTTGGCGAAAGCCTGACGGTGATCACCGCCCTGGCCGACCAGATCAAGGACATGCGCGTGATGGCCGCCAAGCGTTCGCTGGAGGCTGGTGCCCTGCGTGAAGAGTTGAATCAGAGCCTGAAAACCGCGTTCGAGCGCAACGACAAGGTGCTCGGCATCTGGCTCGCTTTCGAACCCAACGGCCTCGATGGCAAGGACAGCGAATTCGTCAACGATGCGGCGCGCCAGTCCAACGAAGCCGGGCGTTTTGCGACCTACTGGAGCCGCGCCGCCGGCTCGGCGCTGAACACGATCATGGTCGAAGAAGACATGACCAAGACCACCCTCAGCGTCAGCGGCACGCCGTACAACAGCTGGTACACCTGCCCTCGCGACAACAAGCGTACCTGCCTGCTCGACCCGTACGCCGACACCGTCGGGACCAAGGAAATGTTGATGACCACCATTTCCGTGCCGTTGATCGTCGACGGCAAGGCCATCGGCGTGGTCGGCGTCGACATCGCCCTCGATGCCCTGCAAGCGGCGGCGCTCGACTCGCAGCGCGACCTGTTCAACGGCGCCGGGCACATGCTGATCGTCTCCGGCAGCGGCGTGCTCGGTGCGGACAGTTCCGATGCGAAGAAAGTCGGCAAACAAATCAGCGAAACGCTCGGTGCCGAAGGCAAGGATGTCCTGCAACTGGTCAGCAGCGGCACACCGAAAATTCTCGAACAGGGCGACCTGATTCGCGCCGTGTACCCGGTCGATCCGATTGGTAACTCGCGGGCCTGGGGCGTGGTCATCGACCTGCCGAAACAGGTGCTGCTGGCCGATTCGGTCAAGCTGCAAGCGGTGCTCGACGATGCGCAGAAAACCGGGGTGATCACCGCGTTGCTGGTGGCGGTAGTCGCCGGTCTGATTGGCCTGCTGCTGATCTGGCTCACCGCGTCGGGCGTGACCCGGCCGATCAACAGCGTTGCTGAAATGCTGAAGAACATCGCCAGCGGTGAAGGCGACCTGACCCAGCGCCTGAACTACAGCAAGAAGGATGAACTGGGCGAACTGGTGAACTGGTTCAACCGCTTCCTCGACAAGCTGCAACCGACCATCGCCCAGATCAAACAGAGCATCACCGAAGCGCGTGGCACTGCTGATCAGTCCTCGGAAATCGCCCGCCAGACCAGCGAAGGCATGCAGGTGCAGTTCCGCGAAATCGATCAGGTCGCCACCGCGTCCAACGAAATGAGCGCCACCGCCCACGACGTCGCCAACAGCGCGTCGAACGCGGCCAACGCCGCCAAGGGCGCCGATCAGTCGGCCAAGGACGGCATGTCGATCATCGAGCGCAGCACCCGCGACATCAATCAACTGGCCGATGAAGTCAGCAAAGCGGTGACCGAAGTCGAAGCGCTGGCGGTCAACAGCGAGCAGATCGGTTCGGTGCTGGAGGTCATCCGCAGCATCGCCGAACAGACCAACCTGCTGGCGCTCAACGCCGCCATCGAAGCCGCCCGCGCCGGGGAAAGCGGTCGTGGTTTCGCGGTGGTAGCCGACGAGGTGCGCAACCTCGCCAAGCGCACTCAGGATTCGGTGGAAGAAATCCGCATCGTCATCGAACGCATCCAGACCGGCACCCGTGGCGTGGTCGCGACCATGCATTCGAGCCAGACTCAGGCGCACAACAACGCCGGGCAGATCCGTCAGGCGGTGGACGCGCTGGGCAAGATCAGCGATGCGGTCACCGTGATCAGCGACATGAACCTGCAAATCGCCAGCGCCGCCGAACAGCAGAGCGCCGTGGCCGAAGAGGTCAACCGCAACGTCTCGGCGATTCGCACCGTGACTGAAACACTGACTGAGCAGGCGACTGAGTCGGCGGCGATCAGCAGTCAGTTGAATGCGCTGGCCAGTCAACAGATGAAGCTGATGGATCAGTTCCGCGTCTGAAATCCACCACAGTCCCCTTGTGGGAGCGGGCTTGCTCGCGAATACGGTGTGTCAGTCACTTTAGATGTTGCTGATACACCGCATTCGCGAGCAAGCCCGCTCCCACAGGGATTTGTGTTGACTCAGGAGATGAGGGTTTTCATCTAAGCCGACATTTTTTTGCACTATCATCGCCCTCTCTCCCGGAGGGCCTTCGATGACTGATTTACTCACGTCCATTCAAGCCGCACTCGGCTTGCCCCACACGTCGATCCCGTACACTGACCGTGGCGCCCTGCCCTCGGCGTTCGCCGTCACCGATCTGGCCTGCGCGAGCATCGCCGCTGCCGCTCAGGCCGTCAGCGAACTGCTCCGGCAACAGACCAGGCACTTGCCCGCCGTGGAAGTAGACCGGCGTCTGGCCTCGTTCTGGTTCGCTTCTTCCATCCGCCCCATGGGCTGGGATTTACCGCCGCTGTGGGACCCGATCGCCGGCGACTACGCGACCCGCGACGGCTGGATCCGCCTGCACACCAACGCCCCGCATCACCGCGCCGCTGCCGAAAGCGTGCTCGGTGCCTGCGCCGATCGTGCAGCGATGGCGGCGAAAGTCGCGCAATGGAGCGGCGCCGATCTGGAGCAGGCGATAGTCGACGCCAAGGGCTGCGCCGCCGAAATGCGCAGTTGGGCGCGGTGGCAGCAACACCCGCAGGGGCTGGCAGTAAATGCCGAGCCGCTGGTGCACTTCAGTGCCGATCACCAACAGATCGCGCGCCCATGGGCAGGCTCAGTCGCGCAACCATTGGCCGGGCTCAAGGTGCTGGACCTGACCCGCGTGCTCGCTGGCCCCACCGCGAGCCGTTTTCTCGCCGGCCTCGGCGCCAATGTGCTGCGCATCGATCCGCCGGGCTGGAACGAGCCGGGCGTCATCCCCGACATGACCCTGGGCAAACGTTGTGCGCGACTGGATCTGCAGCAACCGGCCGATCGTGCATTGTTCGAAAACCTGTTGAAAGACGCCGACATCCTCATGCACGGCTACCGCGCCGATGCCCTGGAACATCTCGGCTTCGGCGCCGAACGCCGCCGACAACTGGCGCCGGGGCTGATCGACGTCAGCCTCAACGCCTATGGCTGGAGCGGCCCGTGGCACAACCGCCGCGGCTTCGACAGCCTGGTGCAGATGAGCAGCGGCATCGCCGAAGCCGGGCAGCGCTGGAAACAGGCTGACAAACCGACGCCGTTGCCGGTGCAGGCGCTGGATCACGGCACCGGGTATTTGATGGCGGCGAGTGCGATCCGACTTTTGACCGAACGCTTAAGGACCGGTCAGGGAGGCTCGGCGCGTTTGTCACTGGCGCGTACGGCCAAACTGTTGATCGAACAGGGGCCGGGGCCGAGCGATCCGTTGCGTGCTGAAGATGAGCAGGATCAAAGCCTGTCGCTGGAACAGACACCGTGGGGGCCGGCGCACCGCTTGCTGGCACCGGTGAAGATCAGCGGGACTCCGCTGCAGTGGGCCTTGCCGGCCACCGAACTGGGTTCACATCGCCCGCAATGGTGATGACCATTCGGGCCCTTTCGCGAGCAAGCCCGCTCCCACAGGTGAAATGCGTTCCCCTGTGGGAGCGGGCTTGCTCGCTAAGACGGCTGCACCGACAACACGGATTCAGGCTCAATCCGCCCGACTCAAAGACGTCCACAACACCTGCGCCGCATACCCCCGACAAGGTCGCCAGACTTCGGCACGATCAGCCAATTCCCGCGCTGTCGGCCGCACACCTTCCAGCACCTCCAGCGCCCGCAGCAACCCGACATCGCCATGAGGAAAGCCATCCATATCGCGCAACTGCCGCAGTGCGATGTACTGCGCCGTCCACTCGCCAATCCCGTGCAACGCCAACAGCCGTGCCACCCCGCCCTCGCGTCCCGGCGCGAACAACAGCGGATCATCGAGCAGCGCCTGCGCCACGCCCGACAACGTTCGCCCGCGACTTTTCGGCATGCCCAGCGCCGCCAGATCTGCCGTCGCCAACACACTCGCCTGAGGGAAAACATGACTCAAACCCGGCAGCGCCGAGCGTAACGGCGCACCATATTGCGCCACAAGTTTGCCCGCCAAGCGAATCGCTGCCACCACGGTAATCTGCTGGCCGAGCACTGCGCGAAACGCCAGCTCCAGACCGTCCCACGCCCCCGGTACCCGCAGTCCAGGGCGCTTGGCGATCAATCGTGCCAGCAATGGATCTTTCGCCAGATGCCCTTGCATCACTGCCAGATCTGCGTCCAGATCAAACAGCCGGCGCAACCTTGCAACAATCTGCGGCAGCAGCGCCGGATCAGGAAAATCCAGTTCGACCTCCAGCGCATCGCCCGTGCCAGGCCAAACCGAAACCGTGCCATGCACACCGTTCAAACCGATGCTGCGCGAATACACACCATCAGCCACGGTCTCCATCCCGACCACCGCCCGCGCTGCAAGAAAACCGAGCATAGCCTCCCAGTCATACGGCGGCTGATACGCAAGCCTCAACCTCACAAGGCTAACAATCCGCTGTACAAGCCATAGGCCGCCAGCCCCGCGCCAATCACCACACAAGTAAAAATGCCCTTCTCGACATGAGTGAACAGTGGCTCGCCCTGCTCCTGCTTGGCCTTGGCAAACAGCACCACCCCCGGTGCATACAGCAGCGCCGACAGCAGCAGGTATTTCACCCCGCCGGCATACAACAGCCACACCGCGTAGCACAGGGCGATGCCGCCAATCAGCAAGTCCTTGGTGCGTTCGGCCGAGGCATGTTCGTAGGTTTCGCCGCGCCCGCTGAGCAACACCGCATACGCCGCCGACCAAAGATACGGCACCAGTATCATCGACGAAGCGAGGTAGATCAGGCTGGTGTAGGTGCCGGCAGAAAACAGTGTGATCAGCAGGAATAGCTGAATCATCACGTTGGTCAGCCACAACGCATTGACCGGCACATGGTTGGCGTTTTCCTTTTTCAGGAACGCCGGCATGGTCTTGTCCCGGGCCGTGGCGAACAGGATTTCCGCGCAGAGCAGCGCCCATGACAGCAATGCGCCGAGCAGCGACACCGCCAGACCGAGGCTGATCAGCAGCGCGCCCCACGGCCCGACGATGTGTTCCAACACCGCCGCCAGCGACGGGTTTTGCAACCTGGCCAATTCGGGCTGGCTCATGATCCCCAGCGACAGCACGTTGACCAGCACCAGCAGCGCCAGCACCCCGAGGAAACCGATCACCGTGGCGCGCCCGACATCGGTGCGCTTCTCCGCCCGCGCCGAATAGACGCTGGCGCCCTCGATGCCGATGAACACGAACACCGTCACCAGCATCATGTTGCGCACCTGATCCATCACCCCGCCAAAGCTCGGGTTGCTGCGGCCCCAGATGTCGCGGGTAAAGATATCGGCCTTGAACGCCACCGCCGCGATGACGATGAACATGATCAGCGGCACGATCTTGGCGACCGTGGTCACCTGATTGATAAACGCCGCCTCCTTGATCCCGCGCATCACCAGAAAATGCACGGCCCACAACAGCACCGACGCACAGCCGATGGCAACCGGCGTATTGCCTTGGCCGAATACCGGAAAGAAGTAACCGAGCGTGCTGAACAGCAACACGAAATAGCCGACGTTGCCCAGCCAGGCGCTGATCCAGTAACCCCAGGCCGACGAAAACCCCATGTAATCGCCAAACCCGGCCTTGGCGTAGGCATAGACCCCGGAATCCAGCTCGGGCTTGCGGTTGGCCAGGGTCTGGAACACGAACGCCAGGGTCAGCATGCCGATGGCGGTGATGCCCCAGCCGATCAGGATCGCTCCGGCATCGGCGCGGGCGGCCATGTTCTGCGGCAAGGAAAAAATCCCGCCACCAATCATCGAACCCACCACCAGGGCGATCAACGCACCCAGTCGCAGCTTTTGCGTCGGTTGCGACATTCTTGTCTCCCTTAATTCATTTGTAACAACTATTAACTAAACGCCTAATACCACACGACGTTTATCAGGTAATACCGAGAAATACCCATTTATATATAGCGACTGAAGCTAACGCCTAGCACGCTAAGACAGTTTTGTGCGCGAATCCTAATAAATCAATTCTGTACTGAAAACAGATGGCGAAAATTTGCCAAAAGCTGAAAAAGAACTAGCGTGTTAATTCGAAAGTAATAAGAGCAATTCCCAACCACATCAGGCAAAAGCCTCTAGGACGGGCTTTCCAGGCGATAGCGTTATGCCTCCAGTTGTTTCATAAGTCATTCATTAACAATGGAATGTGGCCATGCACTGATCTATGTCAGCTGATTGAACAGACAACAGATCTACGCTGTGAACTCTTCTCTCCTGCAATGGAGTCATGCAATGTCTGAAGCTCCCGGAAAACTACGACTAGGTGCACTGGTTGCCTTGGTAGTCGGCTCAATGATCGGTGGCGGGATATTCTCCTTGCCACAAAACATGGCCGCCAGCGCCGACGTCGGCGCGGTACTGATTGGTTGGGCCATCACCGCTGTCGGCATGCTCACCCTTGCTTTTGTCTTTCAAACCCTCGCCAATCGCAAGCCTGATCTGGACGGCGGTGTCTACGCCTACGCCAAGGCCGGTTTCGGCGACTACATGGGTTTTTCGTCCGCCTGGGGTTACTGGATCAGTGCCTGGTTGGGCAACGTCGGTTACTTCGTTCTGCTGTTCAGCACCCTCGGGTATTTCTTTCCAATTTTCGGCGAAGGCAACACGGTTGCCGCCGTCATTGGCGCCTCGGTGCTGCTGTGGGCCGTGCACTTTCTGGTGCTGCGCGGGATCAAGGAGGCGGCGTTCATCAACCTGGTGACCACGGTCGCCAAGGTCGTGCCGTTGCTGCTGTTCGTCCTGATCGCGATCTTCGCCTTCAAACTGGACATCTTCACCGCCGACATCTGGGGTGTGAAAAACCCGGATCTGGGCAGCGTGATGAACCAGGTGCGCAACATGATGCTGGTCACCGTGTGGGTGTTCATCGGCATCGAAGGCGCAAGCATCTTCTCGGCGCGGGCGGAAAAACGCTCCGACGTCGGCAAGGCCACCGTCATCGGTTTCATCACCGTGCTGCTGTTCCTGGTGCTGGTCAACGTGCTGTCGCTGGGCATCATGACCCAGCCGGAACTGGCCAAATTGCAGAACCCGTCGATGGCCGCCGTGCTTGAGCACGTGGTCGGTCACTGGGGCGCGGTGCTGATCAGCGTCGGCCTGATCATCTCGCTGCTGGGCGCGCTGCTGTCGTGGGTGCTGCTGTGTGCAGAGATCATGTTCGCCGCCGCCAAAGACCACACCATGCCGGAGTTTTTGCGCCGCGAGAACGCCAACCACGTACCGGTCAACGCCCTGTGGCTGACCAACGCGATGGTCCAGCTGTTCTTGATCATCACCCTGTTTTCAGCCAGCACTTACCTGTCGCTGATCTACCTCGCCACTTCGATGATTCTGGTGCCGTACCTGTGGTCAGCGGCCTATGCCCTGCTGCTCGCCGTACGCGGCGAAACCTACGAAGGCTTCGCAGCCGAGCGGCGCAAGGATCTGATCATCGGCGGCATCGCCCTGATCTACGCGGTGTGGCTGCTGTATGCCGGCGGGGTCAAGTATCTGCTGCTCTCGGCCCTGCTCTACGCACCCGGCGCAATTCTGTTCGCCAAGGCCAAGCTCGAACTCAAACAAGCTGTTTTCACCAACGTCGAGAAGCTGATTTTCGCCGCGGTGGTCATTGGTGCCCTGGTGGCAGCCTACGGCCTCTACGACGGCTTCCTGACCCTGTAACACCTGACTGATTTGTAATCTGGAGGATCACTGCAATGACCACGGAAAAAGTTAAGTACGGCGTCCATTCCGAAGCCGGCAAACTGCGCAAAGTCATGGTTTGCTCCCCAGGTCTGGCCCACCAGCGCCTGACCCCGAACAACTGCGATGAACTGCTGTTCGACGACGTGCTGTGGGTCGCCCAGGCCAAGCGCGACCACTTCGACTTCGTGACCAAGATGCGTGAACGCGGGATCGACGTGCTGGAAATGCACAACCTGCTGACCGACATCGTCGCCAACCCCGAAGCGCTGGACTGGATTCTTGATCGCAAGGTCACCGCCGACTCGGTAGGCCTGGGCCTGATCAGCGAAGTGAAGTCCTGGCTGAAAAGCCTTGAGCCACGACACATCGCCGAATTTCTGATTGGCGGCGTGTCCGCCGAGGATCTGCCGGACAGCTTCGGCGGCAAGACCATCCAGATGTTCCGCGACTTCCTCGGCCACTCCAGCTTCATCCTGCCGCCGCTGCCGAACACCCAGTTCACCCGCGACACCACCTGCTGGATCTACGGTGGCGTGACGCTGAACCCGATGTACTGGCCGGCGCGTCGCCAGGAAACCCTGCTGGCCACCGCCATCTACAAATTCCACCCGCAATTCACCAACGCCGACTTCGAGATCTGGTACGGCGACCCGGACAAGGATCACGGCAGCTCGACCCTTGAGGGCGGCGACGTGATGCCAATCGGCAACGGCGTGGTGTTGATCGGCATGGGCGAGCGCTCTTCTCGCCAGGCCATCGGCCAACTGGCGCTGAACCTGTTCAAGAACAAAGCGGTGGAAAAAGTCATCGTCGCCGGCCTGCCGAAGTCCCGTGCAGCGATGCACCTGGACACCGTGTTCAGCTTCTGCGACCGCGACCTGGTGACGATTTTCCCGGAAGTGGTCAACCAGATCGTCGCGTTCACCCTGCGGCCTGACGAAAGCAAACAGGGCGGCATCGACATTCGCCGCGAAGAAACCAACTTCCTCGACACCGTGGCCAAAGCCCTCAACCTGCCGAAGCTGCGCGTGGTGGAAACCGGCGGCAACAGCTTCGCCGCCGAACGCGAGCAATGGGACGACGGCAACAACGTGGTAGCCGTGGAACCGGGCGTGGTCATCGGCTACGACCGCAACACCTACACCAACACCCTGCTGCGCAAGGCAGGCGTGGAGGTCATCACCATCAGCGCCGGCGAACTCGGCCGTGGCCGTGGCGGCGGCCACTGCATGACCTGCCCGATCGTGCGTGACCCAATCGATTACTAAACCTCTGAGCCCTGGCCGCGACTTACAAAGCGCGGCCAGGGGGATAACCGACACCGAAGGAGATCCATCATGGCTTTTAACATCCACAACCGTAACCTGCTCAGCCTGGAACACCACACCCCACGTGAGCTGCGTTACTTGCTCGACCTGTCCCGCGATCTGAAACGCGCGAAATACACTGGCACCGAGCAGCAACACCTGAAGGGCAATAACATCGCCCTGATCTTCGAAAAAACCTCGACCCGCACCCGTTGCGCATTCGAAGTGGCGGCCTACGACCAGGGTGCCAACGTCACCTACATCGACCCGAATTCCTCGCAGATCGGCCACAAGGAAAGCATGAAAGACACGGCCCGCGTGCTGGGTCGCATGTACGACGCCATCGAATACCGTGGCTTCAAACAGGAAATCGTCGAAGAGCTGGCGAAGTTCGCCGGGGTGCCGGTGTTCAACGGCCTGACCGATGAATATCACCCAACACAAATGATCGCCGACGTGCTGACCATGCGTGAGCACGCCGACAAGCCGATCCACGAAATCAGCTACGCCTACCTCGGCGACGCGCGCAACAACATGGGCAACTCGCTGCTGCTGGTCGGCGCCAAGCTCGGCATGGACGTGCGCATCTGCGCGCCGAAAGCCCTGTGGCCGCATGACGATCTGGTCGATCGCTGCAAGAAATACGCGGAAGAATCCGGCGCCCGCATCACCCTGACTGAAGACCCGAAAGCCGCGGTCAAAGGCGTCGATTTCATCCACACCGACGTCTGGGTATCGATGGGCGAACCGGTCGAGGCATGGGCCGAGCGTATCCAGCAACTGCTGCCGTACCAGGTCAACAAAGAGCTGATGAAAGCCACCGGCAACCCACGCACCAAGTTCATGCACTGCCTGCCGGCGTTCCACAACAGCGATACCAAAGTCGGCAAACAGATCGCCGAGCAGTATCCGCACCTGGCCAACGGCATCGAAGTGACCGACGACGTGTTCGAGTCGCCAGCCTGCATCGCCTTCGAGCAAGCGGAAAACCGCATGCACACAATCAAAGCGATTCTGGTCTCGACCCTGGCTGATCTGTAACTGAAACAGCTCCCACTGAAGGAACCGAATCCAAATGTGGGAGCGGGCTTGCTCGCGAAGAGGCCGTGTCAGGCGACATCAAAGGAGCCTGACACACCGCCTTCGGGAGCAAGCCCCCTCCCACAGGGGATTCCGGTTCCGACAGGGAGACCGAGTCGTTTGCCATTTCTCTGCTGAAAAGGATTGCACCATGCGTATCGTCGTAGCTCTGGGCGGTAACGCCCTGCTCCGTCGTGGCGAGCCGATGACCGCTGACAACCAGCGCGCCAACATCCGCATCGCTACCGAGCAAATCGCCAAGATCCATCCCGGCAACCAACTGGTCATCGCCCACGGCAATGGCCCGCAAGTCGGCCTGCTGTCGTTGCAGGCGGCGGCCTACACCTCCGTCACCCCCTACCCGCTGGACGTGCTCGGTGCCGAAACCGAAGGCATGATCGGCTACATCATCGAACAGGAACTGGGCAACCTGCTGGACTTCGAAGTGCCGTTCGCCACCCTGCTGACCCAGGTTGAAGTCGACGCCAAGGACCCGGCCTTCCAGAACCCGAGCAAGCCGATCGGCCCGGTCTACGACAAAGCAGAAGCGGAAAAACTCGCCGCCGAAAAAGGCTGGGCGATTGCCCCGGACGGCGACAAATTCCGTCGAGTGGTGGCCAGTCCACGGCCGAAACGCATCTTCGAGATCCGTCCGATCAAGTGGCTGCTGGACAAGGGCAGCATCGTCATCTGCGCTGGTGGCGGCGGGATTCCGACCATGTACGACGAGCACCGCAACCTCAAGGGCATCGAGGCGGTGATCGACAAGGACCTGTGCTCGTCGCTGCTCGCCGAGCAACTGGAAGCCGACTTGCTGGTCATCGCCACCGACGTCAACGCGGCGTTCATCGACTACGGCAAGCCGACACAGAAAGCCATCGCCGAAGCGCACCCGGACGAACTGGAACGCCTGGGTTTCGCCGCCGGCTCCATGGGGCCGAAGGTGCAGGCAGCCTGCGAATTCGCGCGCCATACTGGCAAGGTCGCGGTGATCGGTTCGCTGGCGGACATCGAAGCGATCGTCCAGGGCACCGCCGGCACGCGCGTCAGCACGGCGAAGCCGGGCATCAGCTATCGATAACTAGAAACTCCGAGGGCAGGCCCAGGGTCTGCCCTTCTCCCATGCCTTGAAAGGAGAAACCCATGGCCCAGTTCGAACCCGGTCATTTGCACATCGAGCGGCACGCGTTGAATAAGGACGATGTCAGTTACGACCTGTGCCTCGACTATCAAGTGTTCACCGATCCCAAGGACGGCAAAGGAATGCAGTTCACCCTGCACGGCAACATCCAGGGCAAGGACATGAAGGAAACCTTCTTTCTGCCCAAGGACCAGGCCTACAACTTCGCCAGGGACGTGACCAGGATTGTCGAGAAATACGGCATTCCCAAGACCCACAGCAGCCTGGGCGCCACGCACAAGCATTACGACCTGATGTTTGAAGATGTACGGGCGCAGCTGAATATGAAGTCCGGGGATCCGGTCAAACCGGAACACCTCGAATAACCCGAACCCTGCACATTTCCCCTGTGGGAGCGGGCTTGCTCGCGAAGGCGCCAGGTCAGTCACCATTTATGCTGTCTGACCTGACGCCTTCGCGAGCAAGCCCGCTCCCACAAGGTAGCTGTGTAGCGCTGCCAATCGTTGCAGATTTCACCATTGCCCCGCCCCAAGGCATACTTGCCACCCTCCGCACTGCAGAACACTGAACCGCCCCATGCGTATCCACGTCAGCTTCATCGACCGCGTCGGCATCACCCAGGAAGTCCTGGCTATCCTCGGTGGACGCAATCTCAATCTGGATGCGGTGGAGATGATCCCGCCCAACGTCTACATCGACGCCCCGACCTTGAGCCCGCAAGTGCTCGAAGAATTGAAAGATGCGTTGTTTCGCGTGCGCGGTGTCGAAGCGGTGACGGTGGTCGACATCCTCCCCGGCCAGCGTCGGCACCTGCAGCTCGATGCGCTGCTCGCGGCGATGACCGATCCGGTACTTGCCCTCGATAGCGCCGGCAAGGTGCTGCTGGCCAACCCGGCACTGATCGCGCTGTACGGGCGTGAACCGGCGGGGGAAAGTGTCTCGGAACTGTTCAACGATCCCGGCCTGCTGGAAACCCTGCTCGAACAAGGCTTCCGCCTGCCGTTGCGCGAGATCACCGTCAACGGCCAGACCCTGCTGCTCGACGCCACACCGATCACCGATGCTGGCGCGCTGCTGACCCTGTATCAGCCGAACCGCATCGGCGAACAGCTCTCGGCGTTGCACCATGACCATGCCGAAGGCTTCGATGCGTTGCTCGGCGAATCCCCGGCGATCCGCACCCTCAAGGCGCGCGCGCAAAGAGTCGCAGCCCTCGATGCGCCGCTGTTGATTCAAGGCGAAACCGGCACCGGTAAAGAACTGGTGGCCCGCGCCTGCCACGCCATCAGTGCACGACACAGTGCGCCGTTCCTCGCCCTGAACTGCGCGGCGCTGCCGGAAAACCTCGCCGAAAGCGAACTGTTCGGCTACGCCCCCGGCGCCTTTACCGGCGCGCAACGTGGCGGCAAACCGGGGCTGATGGAACTGGCCAACCAGGGCACGGTGTTTCTCGACGAGATCGGCGAGATGTCGCCGTACTTGCAGGCCAAACTGCTGCGCTTTTTGAACGACGGTAGCTTCCGTCGAGTGGGCGGCGATCGTGAAGTGAAGGTCAACGTGCGGATCCTCAGCGCGACCCACCGCGACCTGGAAAAAATGGTCAGCGAAGGCCTGTTCCGCGAAGACCTGTTCTACCGTCTCAACGTGCTCAACGTCGAAGTGCCGCCGCTGCGTGAACGCGGGCAGGACATCCTGCTGCTGGCGCGTTATTTCATGCAGCAGGCCTGTGCGCAGATTCAGCGCCCGGTCTGCCGCCTCGCCCCCGGCACCTATCCGGCGCTGCTCGGCAACCGCTGGCCGGGCAACGTGCGGCAGTTGCAGAACGTGATCTTCCGCGCGGCCGCGATCTGCGAAAGCAGTCTGGTGGACATCGGCGACCTCGACATCGCTGGCACCTCGGTGGCGCGGCAGACCGACAGTGACGTCGACAGCCTTGAACAAGCCGTCGAATCCTTCGAAAAATCGCTGCTGGAAAAGCTCTACGTCAGCTACCCCTCGACCCGCCAATTGGCCAGCCGCCTGCAAACCTCGCACACGGCGATTGCCCATCGACTGCGCAAATACGGCATTCCCAACAAACCGTAAGCCGTACGCGGTCAAAAATGTGGGAGCGGGCTTGCTCGCGAATGCGGTCTGACATTCAACATTTGCGGCGTCTGACACACTGCTATCGCGAGCAGGCTCACTCCTACAATGATCTGTGGTGGATTCGAAATCCGTTGAAAAACGACCTCTATCTGTACTGAAAGCGCTACAGCGGAACGATATCACTACACCCTCTTCCAATCGCCGCTGTGCAAGGCTTTGATCCGCTTCAGCTTTTCTCCCTGCCCCAAGCTGTAGCGATTTCGCTACAGTCGCTCAATACCCACTACAACAAAATCCATATAACTATCTGATTTATATAGATAAACCCAAGATGGCCGCGTTCTTGCTAAGTAACCGTTCATAAAATCAGGGCTTTCCTGCCCGAGCCTTCCACCGCGTCCACCAGACGAGTCTGGCCCCCTTAGGAGTTTCCATGAGCGAGTTGCGTTTTACTGAAGATCACGAATGGCTGCGCACCGAAGCTGACGGCAGCGTTACTGTCGGCATCACCGCTTTCGCGCAGAACGCCCTGGGCGACGTGGTGTTCGTGCAACTGCCTGAGCTGCAGGCTTACGAAAAAGGCGCTGAAGCCGCCACCGTGGAATCGGTGAAAGCCGCCAGCGGCGTGTACATGCCCCTCGACGGTGAAGTTGTGGAAGTGAACCCGGCACTGGACGGCAGCCCGGAACTGGTCAACGAAGATCCGCTGGGCGAAGGCTGGTTCTTCCGCTTCCAGCCAAGCGACGCCTCGGCTGTGGCGAAACTGCTCGATCAGGACGCCTACGACCGTCTGATCAAAGCCCAAGCCGAAGCCTGAGGAGTAACGACATGACCCAAGTAAACCTCGGCACTGCCAACGAATTCATCGCCCGTCACATCGGCCCGCGCGCCGGTGACGAGCAAGCCATGCTCAACAGCCTCGGCTTCGACTCGCTCGAAGCGCTGAGCGCCAGCGTCATCCCGGAAAGCATCAAGGGCACCAGCGTGCTCGGCCTGGACGACGGCCTGAGCGAAGCCGATGCACTGGCGATGATCAAATCGATTGCCGGCAAAAACCAACTGTTCAAGACCTACATCGGCCAGGGCTACTACAACTGCCACACGCCGTCGCCGATCCTGCGCAACCTCCTGGAGAACCCAGCCTGGTACACCGCTTACACCCCGTACCAGCCGGAAATTTCCCAGGGCCGTCTCGAAGCGCTGCTGAACTTCCAGACCCTGATCAGCGACCTCACCGGCCTGCCAATCGCCAACGCCTCCTTGCTCGACGAAGCCACCGCCGCTGCCGAAGCCATGACCTTCTGCAAACGCCTGAGCAAGAACAAGGGCAGCCATCAGTTCTTCGCCTCGATCCACAGCCACCCGCAAACCCTCGACGTGCTGCGCACCCGTGCCGAGCCGCTGGGCATCGACGTGGTGGTCGGCGATGAGCGTGAACTGAGCGACGTCACGCCGTTCTTCGGCGCGCTGCTGCAATACCCGGCGAGCAACGGTGACCTGTTCGACTACCGCGAACTGACCGAGCGTTTCCACGCCGCCAACGCGCTGGTGGCCGTGGCCGCTGATCTGCTGGCTCTGACTTTGCTGACCGCTCCGGGCGAGTTCGGCGCCGACGTCGCCATCGGTTCCGCGCAACGCTTCGGCGTGCCGCTGGGCTTCGGTGGCCCGCACGCGGCCTATTTCTCTACCAAGGATGCGTTCAAGCGCGACATGCCGGGCCGTCTGGTCGGCGTGTCGGTTGACCGTTTCGGCAAGCCGGCGCTGCGTCTGGCGATGCAGACCCGCGAGCAACATATCCGCCGCGAGAAGGCCACCTCGAACATCTGCACCGCACAAGTGCTGCTGGCCAACATCGCCAGCATGTACGCCGTGTACCACGGCCCGAAAGGTCTGACGCAGATCGCCAACCGCGTGCATCACCTGACCGCGATTCTGGCCAAGGGCCTGAGCGCACTGGGCGCGAAAGTCGAGCAGACAAACTTCTTCGACACCCTGACCCTCGCCACCGGTGCACACACCGCCGCCCTGCACGACAAGGCACACGCCGCGCAGATCAACCTGCGGGTCATCGATGCCGAGCGTCTGGGCCTGTCGGTGGACGAAACCACCACCCAGGCTGACATCGAAACCCTGTGGAGCCTGTTCGCCGACGGCAAGACCCTGCCGGACTTCGCTGCGCTGGCCGCTTCGGTGCAAAGCACCATTCCGGCGGCGCTGGTACGTCAGTCGCCGATCCTCAGCCACCCGGTATTCAACCGTTATCACTCGGAAACCGAGCTGATGCGCTACCTGCGCAAACTGGCGGACAAGGACCTGGCACTGGATCGCACCATGATCCCGCTGGGCTCGTGCACCATGAAACTCAACGCCGCCAGCGAAATGATCCCGGTGACCTGGGCCGAATTCGGTGCCCTGCACCCGTTCGCCCCAGCCGCACAGAGCGCCGGTTATCAGCAACTGACCGACGAACTGGAAGCGATGCTCTGCGCCGCCACCGGTTACGACTCGATCTCGCTGCAACCCAACGCCGGTTCGCAGGGTGAATACGCTGGACTGCTGGCGATTCGCGCTTACCACCAGAGCCGTGGCGACGAGCGCCGCGACATCTGCCTGATTCCGTCGTCGGCTCACGGCACCAACCCGGCGACCGCCAACATGGCTGGCATGCGCGTGGTGGTGACCGCGTGCGATGCGCGTGGCAACGTCGATATCGAAGACCTGCGCGCCAAAGCCATCGAGCACCGCGAACACCTCGCGGCGCTGATGATCACCTACCCGTCGACCCACGGCGTGTTCGAGGAAGGTATCCGCGAAATCTGCGGAATCATTCACGACAACGGCGGCCAGGTGTACATCGACGGCGCCAACATGAACGCGATGGTCGGCCTCTGCGCGCCGGGCAAGTTCGGCGGCGATGTCTCGCACCTGAACCTGCACAAGACTTTCTGCATCCCGCACGGCGGTGGCGGCCCGGGCGTCGGCCCGATTGGCGTCAAGTCGCACCTGACCCCGTTCCTGCCGGGTCACGGCCAGATGGCACGCAAGGAAGGCGCGGTCTGTGCAGCGCCGTTCGGCAGCGCGAGCATTCTGCCGATCACCTGGATGTACATTCGCATGATGGGCGGCGCCGGTCTGAAGCGTGCTTCGCAACTGGCGATCCTCAATGCCAACTACATTTCCCGTCGCCTCGAAGAGCACTACCCAGTGCTGTACACCGGCAGCAACGGTCTGGTGGCGCACGAATGCATCCTCGACCTGCGTCCACTCAAAGACAGCAGCGGCATCAGCGTCGATGACGTTGCCAAGCGCCTGATCGACTTCGGTTTCCATGCGCCGACCATGTCGTTCCCGGTGGCCGGTACGCTGATGATCGAGCCGACCGAAAGCGAATCCAAAGAAGAACTGGACCGCTTCTGCGACGCCATGATCCGCATCCGCGAAGAAATCCGCGCGGTGGAAAACGGCACGCTGGACAAGGACGACAACCCGCTGAAAAACGCTCCGCACACCGCAGCGGAGCTGGTCGGCGAGTGGACCCATCCGTACAGCCGCGAGCAGGCGGTGTATCCGGTGGCGTCGTTGGTCGAAGGCAAATACTGGCCGCCGGTCGGTCGCGTCGACAACGTGTTCGGCGACCGCAACCTGGTCTGCGCCTGCCCGTCGATCGAAAGCTACGCTTAAACGGATGCGGGGCAGGTTTACCTGCCCCGATTTCAGCAAAACCATAGATCCCAATGTGGGAGCGGGCTTGCTCGCGAATGCGGTGTATCAATCGCCATCAATGTTGCCTGACACACCGCATTCGCGAGCAAGCCCGCTCCCACAGGGGATTTGTGTCCAGCCTCGAGCTTGCGCCAATTCCTATAACAAGAAACCGGAGAACCACTCATGTCGTTAAGCGTGTTCGACCTGTTCAAGATTGGCATCGGCCCTTCCAGCTCCCACACCGTCGGCCCGATGCGTGCCGCTGCGCGCTTCGCCGAAGGCCTGCGCCGCGACGACCTGCTGCCTGCAACGACCTCCGTCAAAGTCGAGCTGTACGGCTCGCTTGGCGCCACCGGCAAGGGTCACGGCAGCGACAAAGCCGTGCTGCTCGGCCTTGAAGGCGAACACCCGGACACCGTCGATACCGAAACCGTCGCCGCGCGTCTGCAGGAAATTCGCGGCAATGGCAGGCTGAATCTGCTCGGCGAACACAGCATCACGTTCAACGAGAAAGAACACCTGGCGATGATTCGCAAGCCGCTGGCCTATCACCCCAACGGCATGATCTTTCGCGCCTTCGATGCGGCAGGTATTCAGATCCGCAGCCGCGAGTACTATTCGGTGGGCGGTGGTTTTGTGGTCGATGAAGACGCGGCCGGGGCCGACCGCATCGTTGAAGACGCCACCCCACTGACCTTCCCGTTCAAAAGTGCCAAGGATTTGCTCGGTCACTGCGCCACCTACGGGCTGTCGATCAGCCAGGTGATGCTGACCAACGAAAGCGCCTGGCGCCCGGAGGCGGAGACACGCGCCGGTCTGCTGAAAATCTGGCAAGTGATGCAGGACTGCGTCGCCGCTGGCTGTCGCAACGAAGGCATTCTGCCGGGCGGGCTGAAGGTCAAACGCCGGGCGGCGGCATTGCACCGGCAACTGTGCAAGAACCCGGAATCGGCGCTGCGCGATCCGCTGTCCGTGCTCGACTGGGTCAACCTGTACGCCCTCGCCGTCAACGAAGAAAACGCCAACGGTGGCCGCGTAGTCACCGCACCCACCAACGGTGCGGCGGGGATTATTCCGGCGGTGCTGCATTACTACATGCGGTTTATCCCGGGGGCGAACGATGACGGCGTGGTGCGCTTTCTGCTGACCGCCGCCGCCATCGGCATTCTGTACAAGGAAAACGCCTCGATCTCCGGCGCCGAAGTCGGCTGTCAGGGCGAGGTCGGCGTGGCCTGCTCGATGGCGGCCGGCGCGTTGTGCGAAGTGCTCGGCGGCAGCGTGCAGCAAGTCGAAAACGCCGCGGAAATCGGCATGGAACACAACCTCGGCCTGACCTGCGACCCGATTGGCGGGCTGGTGCAGGTGCCGTGCATCGAGCGCAACGCCATGGGCTCGGTGAAAGCGATCAACGCGGTGCGCATGGCCATGCGCGGCGACGGACAACACTTCGTCTCGCTCGACAAAGTCATCCGCACCATGCGCCAGACCGGCGCCGACATGAAAAGCAAATACAAAGAGACCGCCCGCGGCGGTCTGGCAGTCAACATCATCGAATGCTAATTAGCCCCCTCTCCCCCCGGGAGAGGGTTGGCGTGAATCAAGGAGTTGCGCATGTCCACCGAACAACTGTCGAAAACCCCGCTGCACGCTCTGCACCTCGAACTCGGCGCCCGCATGGTGCCGTTCGCCGGCTACGACATGCCGGTGCAATACCCGCTGGGCGTGATGAAGGAGCACCAGCACACCCGCGAGCAGGCCGGGCTGTTCGATGTCTCGCACATGGGCCAGATCCGTCTGACCGGCGCCAATGCCGCCAAGGCCCTGGAAACCCTGGTACCGGTGGACATCATCGACCTGCCAGTGGGCATGCAGCGCTATGCGATGTTCACCAATGAGAGCGGCGGCATTCTCGATGATTTGATGGTCGCCAATCTGGGCAACGACGAGCTGTTCCTGGTGGTCAACGCCGCGTGCAAGGATCAGGATCTCGCGCATTTGCAACAACACATCGGCGACCGGTGCACCATTACGGAGCTGTTCGAAGCCCGCGCCCTGCTGGCGTTGCAAGGCCCGGCTGCGGTCACCGTGCTGGCGCGTCTTGCGCCAGAGGTGGCGAAGATGACCTTCATGCAGTTCAATCGCGTGCAACTGCTGGGCGTGGATTGCTTCGTCAGCCGCTCGGGTTACACCGGTGAAGACGGTTTCGAAATCTCCGTGCCCGCCGCCGATGCGGAAAAACTCGCCCGCGCTTTGCTCGCTGAACCGGAAGTCCAAGCCATCGGCCTCGGCGCCCGCGATTCGCTGCGCCTGGAAGCCGGCCTGTGCCTGTATGGCCACGACATGAATACCGACACCACCCCGATCGAAGCCAGCCTGTTGTGGGCGATCTCCAAGCCACGCCGTGCCGATGGCGCGCGCGCCGGTGGTTTCCCGGGTGCAGAGCAAGTATTTGCCCAACAGCAGAACGGTGTCGCGCGCAAACGCGTCGGCCTGCTGCCGCAGGAACGTACCCCGGTGCGTGAGGGCGCAGAAATCGTCAACGAAGCTGGCGAAATCATCGGCGGTGTGTGCAGCGGCGGCTTCGGTCCGACCCTGGGTGGCCCGTTGGCGATGGGTTACCTCGACAGCGCTTATGTCACTCTCGACACACCCGTCTGGGCCATCGTTCGTGGGAAAAAGGTGCAAATGCTTGTAAGCAAAATGCCATTTGTTCCACAACGCTACTATCGTGGTTGATTGACTGTTTCTATAAGTAACGCGATTGCGTTATGCGTGCACTAATGTGTAACGCAATCGCCACAAAAAAGTGCATTTTCTAACATCTGATTCGATTATGAACTTTACTTATAACGTTCGAAAACAATTGAACAAGCTAATCGTCTAAGCCTGCACTAGTGGATTGATTAACTGCCTGCAGGGGCAGGTAAACCGGGGCCTTCGCGGGGCTTGTTTTTTCTCCCGTAGTTGGCGTAGAGTTTGTTCACTGTGTTTGCATGGGTCAGCTTGGAATCGTGACCTGGGCAGTAGCCTACAAAGTTAGCTACATCCCGCTCGACGTCTTCTTACTCTCCTGCAACCAGCCCCAGTACTCTTTCATGAGAAAGAGACTGTCATCAATTTATGCGTCAAAGGATATAAGAAATGTCGACACGTCAGAGCGGTACCGTCAAGTGGTTTAACGACGAGAAAGGTTTTGGTTTTATCACTCCAGAAAGCGGTCCGGATCTGTTCGTGCATTTCCGCGCCATTCAGGGCAACGGCTTCAAGAGCCTGAAAGAAGGCCAGAAAGTGACCTTCGTTGCTGTGCAAGGCCAGAAAGGCATGCAGGCTGATGAAGTACAAGCAGAAGGCTAATCTTCTGTAACGAAAAAGCCCCTGATATTGATATCAGGGGCTTTTTTGTGCGCGCGAATCCGTAAAATGGCGCTTCATTCTGCGTCCAGAGGCTGCCATGTCGAAAAACCTGCTCACTCCCCAGGGCGACTTTCCTGCTGTTGGCCTCGGCCGCCGCCTGGCAGCCATGTTCTATGACTTCCTGCTGTGCACCGCCCTGCTGATCGTCACCGGATTCGTCTACAAGTTGATCCAGGCAGCGATCATCGGTGAAGAGCGCCTGCGCGCGCTGACCGACGCCGGGAAAATGGATGGCGATCCACTGTATTCCACGGTGCTGCTGCTGGTGCTGTTTGCGTTCTTCGCCAAGTTCTGGACTCACGGTGGTCAGACACTGGGCATGCAGGTGTGGGGCATACGTGTGCAGAACGCCGATGGCAGCGCGATCAGCCTGTGGCAGGCGCTGCTGCGGTTTATGGTGTCGATCGCTTCGTGGCTGTGCGCAGGGCTTGGATTCTTCTGGTCGCTGTACGACAAGCAGAAGCGCACCTGGCACGACATCTATTCCGATACCCGCGTGGTGCGGATTCCGAAGAAGAGCAAATAAACTCCAGACGCCAGATACCAATGTGGGAGCGGGCTTGCTCGCGAAGGCGGTGTATCAGTCACCTTTTGCATCGACTGATACACCGCCTTCGCGAGCAAGCCCGCTCCCACAGGTTTTGCGTGTTGCCTCAACGAGCTTAAGCGTTACCCGCCAGCTTCATCCGCGCCGCCTGAGTGAAATCCAGCATGCGCTTCAACGGACGTATCGCCTGCGGAATCAACGCCGGATCAACAAAGATCTCGTTCGTCCCTTCCTTCAGGCTCTTGAGCGTGCGCTCAAGGGTGTTCATGGCCATCCACGGGCAATGTGCGCAACTGCGGCACGCTGCGCCGTTACCGGCGGTTGGCGCCTCGATGAAGACCTTGTCCGGGCACAACTGCTGCATCTTGTAGAAGATGCCACGGTCGGTGGCGACGATCAGGGTCTTGTTCGGCAGGCTTTGCGCGGCAGCGATCAACTGACTGGTGGAACCGACGGCGTCGGCCAGTTCGATCACCGAGGTCGGCGACTCGGGGTGCACCAGAATCGCGGCGTCCGGGTACAGCGCTTTCATGTCTTCGAGCTGCTTGGACTTGAATTCCTCGTGGACGATGCAGGCACCGTCCCACAGCAGCATGTCGGCGCCGGTCTTGCGCTGAATGTAAGTGCCCAGGTGCTTGTCCGGGCCCCAGATAATGGTCTCGCCGTTGTCCATCAGGCTTTCGACGATCTCCAGCGCACAGCTCGACGTCACTACCCAGTCAGCCCGGGCTTTGACGGCTGCCGAGGTGTTGGCGTATACCACCACCGTGCGCTCCGGATGCTGATCGCAGAACGCCGAGAACTCGTCCACCGGGCAACCGAGGTCCAGCGAGCAGGTCGCGTCCAGGGTCGGCATCAGCACGCGTTTTTCCGGGTTGAGGATCTTTGCGGTCTCGCCCATGAACTTCACGCCGGCGACCACCACGGTCTTGGCCGGATGGGCATTGCCGAAGCGGGCCATCTCCAGGGAGTCGGACACACAGCCACCGGTTTCTTCGGCCAGGGCCTGAATCACCGGATCGCAATAGAAGTGGGCCACCAGCACCGCGTCCTGAGCCTTGAGCTCGGCGGCGATGGCGGAACGGTAGTAGGCCTCTTCCTCGGCACTCAGCGGTTTGGGCTGTTTGGCATCGAGGTGGGCTTGAACCAGAAGGCGTTCGGAAATCTGCGTCATGTTCGCAAGACCTGCAGGCGCTTTCGCGCGAAAGTCGAGTATACACCCGGCTCCGGACCGCTTGAGGGTACCGCCGGGAGAGTGAGTTTTTATCAGGCACGGACAGCGTTGAAGCTGCGCAAGGCTACAGAATATCCCGTTGATACAAAAGATGATTCTGACCTGTGTCAGCGCAGACAACGATCAAGGGAGAGGCGCCTGATTTGCAGGCAAAAAAAAACCCGGAAATCCTCACTTTCGTGGGCCTTCCGGATTTTCTAAACCGCCAAATATGGTGGGTCGTGTGGGATTCGAACCTACGACCAATTGGTTAAAAGCCAACTGCTCTACCAACTGAGCTAACGACCCGCTGTGTGGTGGCGCGTATAATACTGATTTTTAAGGACTATTCAACACTTTTTTGAAAAAAATCAAAAATAAGGTGTTGGATCGCTTACACCGGCCGCTGCGAAGCCTTCTGCACGCAGGCGGCAGCTGTCGCATTTGCCGCACGCACGGCCTTCATCGTCCGCCTGATAGCAGGATACGGTCAGGCCATAATCCACACCGAGCTTCACGCCCGCCTGAACGATCTGCGCCTTGCTCAGGTTCTGCAGCGGTGCCTGAATGCGGAAGCCGTTGCCTTCCACGCCAGCCTTGGTCGCCAGGTTGGCCATGCGCTCGAACGACTCGATGAACTCGGGACGGCAATCCGGGTAACCGGAATAGTCCACCGCGTTGACGCCGATAAAGATGTCACGCGCACCGAGCACTTCAGCCCAGCCCAGCGCCAGCGACAGGAACACGGTGTTGCGCGCCGGCACGTAGGTCACCGGAATGCCCTCGCCCAGCTCTTCCGGAATGTCGATGCTGGTGTCGGTCAGCGCCGAGCCGCCCATGCCGTTCAGATTCAGACCGATCACTTTGTGCTCGACCACACCCAGATCGCGGGCAACACGTGCGGCGGCGTGCAATTCAGCGTGAGAGCGCTGGCCGTAATCAAAACTCATGGTGTAGCAGGTGTAACCTTCAGCCCGGGCCATCGCCACGACCGTCGCCGAATCCAGACCACCCGACAGCAGGATTACCGCACGTTTTTCATTAGTGTTCAGTTGTTCAGTCATATCAGCGCCCCGGCTCGTCATTCCATAGATATTTATGCAGCTGCAATTGCAACCGCACCGGCAGGTTGTCTGCCACCACCCAGTCCGCCAGATCCCTGGCATTGAGGTCATGATGACTTGGGGAAAACAGCACTTCTCCCGCACGTCGATCGAGACCGTACTGGATCAGCTTCGAGACCGCCCAGTCATAGTCGTCCCGCGAGCAGATGACAAACTTCACCTGATCGTTGGGCGTCAGCAGTTCGATATTTTCGTAGCGGTTGCGATGCGCCTCTTTAGAGTCCGGCGTCTTCAAGTCGACTACGCGACTGACGCGTGAATCTACCGCCGAGATGTCGAGCGCACCACTGGTTTCCAGTGACACTTCGTAACCGGCATCGCACAACTGTTTAAGCAAAGGGATGGCGTTTGGCTGTGCGAGCGGCTCACCGCCGGTCACACAGACATAGCGCGGACGATATCCGGCCACTTGCTCGAGGATGTCGTCGAGGGTGCGGATCGTACCGCCGCTGAACGCATAGGCACTGTCGCAGTATTGGCAACGCAACGGGCAACCGGTCAGGCGCACAAAAACCGTGGGCAGCCCGGCAGTCCGTGTTTCCCCCTGCAACGAGTAGAAAACTTCGGTAATTCTCAATGTGTCTTGCATAGTCGCCACGGGCGTAACAGCTAAACAGGCTGTCCGCCTCCGTCAGGCACTTCAAGCAACCCCGCCAACGCGTAGATCACCAGAAGCGTGTTTCAGAAAAAGGGCGTGAATTCTAACGAAAAAACCCGCGACAAGCGCGGGTTTCTTCCAAACGGGTCAAACACATTTACATGCGTTGCAGATCGCGTTGAGCCAGCTGAGCCGCAGAGGTACCCGGGTATTGGGAAACCACCTGCTGCAGAATGCCTTTGACCTTGTCGGTGTGACCGAGGCGGCGCTCTACGTCAGCCAGCTTGTACAGCGAATCCGGCACTTTGGCGTGCTTGGGATAGAGCTGCGACACCTTGGCAAAAGCCTGACCTGCACCTTGCAGATCGCCCTTGGCCAGGTTCACTTCACCCAACCAGTATTGGGCGTTGCCCGCGTACTGGCTGTTCGGGTATTTGCGCAAGAATGCCGAGAAAGCCTGGCTGGCCTTGTCGAAATCCTTGGCTTTGATCAGGTCGAAAGCCGCATCGTAATACAGCTTTTCCTTGGCCGGATCACCCGGTTCGCTACTCGCAGCAGGTGCCTGGGCGGCAGCAGCCCCGGCGCCAGCGGCAGCACCGGCAGCAGCACTTGCATCGCCACCGGCAGAAGAATTCTCAGGAGTCGCGGCAGGTGCAGCACCGGATCCTATGCGCCGATCAAGATCCTGGTATCGCTCCAGGGATTCCTGCTTCATGCGCGCAACCTGATTCTGCAGTTCTTCGATCACGCCTTGCTGGCGCGATATCTGATCCTGCATCTGTTGCAGTTGGTTGAACAGCATGCCCTGTGCCGAGGCAGGGGCCGAAGCCGCTCCCCCGGCATAGGCGCCGTTCGTACCGTAACCCGCAGGCGGATAACTGCTCCCGCTATTGTTATAACCGGAGTTGTCATCGACCACAGGAACCGCAGCCCACACCGCAAGCGGTGCGAGACTGAGAGCCAGGACAGTTACAGCACGACGGCACGTTCGCATATCGAATTACTTACGCAGTTCGACGCGACGGTTTTGAGCCCAGGACTGCTCGTCGTTGCCGGTAGCAACTGGACGCTCTTCGCCGTAGGAAACCAGTTCCAGCTGAGCTGGGGAAACACCTTGCAGTACCAGGTAGCGCTGAACGGCTTTCGCACGACGCTCGCCCAGTGCCATGTTGTACTCACGAGTACCACGTTCGTCGGTGTTGCCTTCCAGAACAACGCGAGCGCCGTTTGCTTTCAGGTCTTTGGCGTGAACGTCCAGAGCGCGCATGGCTTCTGGCTTCAGGTCCGAGCTGTCGTATTCGAAGTAGAAGGTGGTGATTGCGCGCAGAGCAGCTTCTTCGCTCAGGGAACCGTCAACGGCACCAGTGTTTGCGCCGTAACCAGCGTTTGGATCAACAGCGCCTTCACCGGCGTTGTCGCCGCCTTTGGACGAGCAACCTACAGCTACAGCCATGGCCAGAGCCAGCGCAGCAAATTTACCAAACTTCAGCATTTCCATCGTGAAACTCCTAATGAACCCCAGTGTGTTAAGTAAAACGTAAAGCGCCGCGTCAGTTCAGGTAAGGGGACCAGGACGGTTCTCTGACTTCGCCTTGTGCGGTAGGAAGCGGGAGCCTCACGCGTCCATTAATGGACACGAGCATCAAGACTCCCCGGCCCTGCTGGCGGGTGGCGTAGATTACCATGGTGCCGTTGGGCGCAACAGTAGGTGACTCGTCCAGAGTGCTATCAGTGAGGATCTTTACACTACCTCGCTGCAAATCCTGGGCCGCCACCTTGAAATTGGTGAAACCATCCTGGCGATGGATCATCACCAGAGTCTTTTCATCAGCCGAAAGCTTCGGGTTGGCGTTGTAGTTGCCAATGAAGGTCACACGCTCGGCACCACCGCCGCTGGCGCTGGTTTTGTAGATCTGCGGCTTGCCGCCACGGTCCGAGGTGAAGTAGATGGTCGAACCATCCTTGCCCCAGTACGGTTCGGTGTTGATGCCAGGACCTGCAGTCACACGAGTGATCTGACGCGAACCCAGGTTCATCACATAGATGTCCGGGTTACCGTCTTTCGACAGGACGAAAGCCAGGCGATTGCCATCCGGCGACCAGGCTGGCGCGCCGTTCAGGCCTTCGAAGTTGGTGATCTGCTCACGGCGACCGGTGTCGATGTTCTGCATGAAGATCCGTGGACGCTTCTGCTCGAACGACACATAGGCGATGCGCTTGCCATCCGGCGCGAAACGCGGCGACAGGATCGGCTCGCGCGATTGCAGTAGGGTCACGGCACGTGCGCCGTCGTAGTCCGAACGCTGCAGGGTGTAGCGAGTGTTCTTCTCGGAGAAACGCTCGGCTGTCACGTACAGCAGACGAGTCGAAAACGCACCTTTGATACCGGTGAGTTTTTCGAACGACTGGTCCGAGATGAAGTGCGCCATGTCACGCAGTTGCTCGGTGGTACCGGACACACTGCCGTCAGCCACTTTCTGCTCGGTGGCCACGTTGAACAGTGCCCACTGCACCTGCAGACGACCGCCCGCTGGAGCAATGCTGCCGACCATCATGTACTGAGCACCCACCGCCTTCCAGTCACGGAAGATGATTTCGCTCGGCTGGCTTGGCTGACTGATCATGTTTTGCTTTGGAATCGGCGAGTAGTAGCCCGAGTTCCGCAAATCGTTACCAATGATTTCTGCCATGTCATCCGGCAACACGGCACCGCCCTGCATACCGAACGGTACGACGGCGATCGGAGTCGCCCGATCGCTGCCGCTGGTGACCAGAATGTTCTTTTCATCCGCCATCGCGATCCCTGCCATGCAGCAGATCACGACCAGCATTCCTCGAAGAAGGTTTCTCACAAGGCTAGATCCTCAGGTGTGAATGTCATCTTGAATGAACGATACGGAGCGAAATCGCTCGGCTTCATTCCCTGCATTTCCGTCAAACGTCCAATATTCTTGACCGCCGCGACTGCCGAAGCATCGAACGGACCGTCGCCACTGGACTTGGCCACGCTGACCGAAGTCACCGTACCGTCCGGCAACATGCCGATTTGCAGCACGACCGTCATGCCTTTGCGTGCCGAAGGAGGACGCGCCCAGCCTTCCGCTGCGCGAGCACGAATCAGGTCATCGAAACTGCCCGCGACTTCGTCACCCTGTTCATCGGCCAAGGCCTGCTGACGCTGCGGCGTGTCGGAAAGCAAATCTGCGAGGGCCTGAGCCTTTTTCTCTTCGGCGGATTTACGTGCCGCTTCCTGCGATTTCTTCTTCGCAGCATCGGCAGCAGCTTTCTTCTTCGCTTCGTCGGCGACTTTCTTCTTCGCCTCTTCAGCTTCAGCTTTTTTCTTGGCGTCTTCGGCGGCTTTCTTCTTCGCGTCTTCGACGATCTTCTTCTTGGCTTCTTCAGCGGCCTCTTTCTTGGCCTCTTCTTTAGCCTCTTCTTCGGCTTTCTTCTTGGCTATATCAGCCAATTGTTTCTCTTCTGCCTTCTTGGCCTCGGCTTTCTTCGCATCGTCGGCTTTCTTGGCTTCATCAGCCTTTTTCGCCTCGTCCGCTTTCTTCGCCTGATCGGCCTTCTTGGCTTCCTCGGCCTTTTGAGCCGCTTCTTCTTTCTTTTGTTCCGCAGCCTTCACCGCTTCCTGCTCGACCTTTTTCTGTTCCATCTGCTCGACTTCGGTCTGGCGCGCGGCGGATTTCTTCGCCTCACCCGCAATCTTCTGATTGGTCTGGGTGGTTGCCTGACTTTTCGATTTCAGCTGGTATAGGGTCGCCTGGACAATCGGCTTGGCCGGCGGCAACTCTGGTGTGAAGGCGAAACTGACGAACAGCATGCCGAACACCAGCACGTGCAGGACAATCGCCAGAACACTAGGCCAGAAGTAGCTTTCCGAGGCGGACGGCTCTCGCTGTTGCTGCATCAGGGGGCCTCGGTAATCAAACCAACATTACCGACCCCGGCTTTCTGCAACCCGCCCATGGCCCCCATGACGGAGCCGTAGTCGACCGACTTGTCGCCACGAATAAAGACCTGGGTACGCTTGCCACCTTCGGTGCCGGCACGAATGATCTTGGTCACCGCGTCAGTCATCTGCGGCAGCGTCATTGCCCTGTCCTGCTGCTTTTCAGTGTCGACTTCGCTGCCAAGGTTCCAGTAGTAGGTCTTGTCAGCCTTGATCGAAATGGTCAGCACCTGAGTGTTGTTGTCCTGCGGCAAGGCTTCGCTGGAAACCTTGGGCAGATCCACTTTCACGCCCTGATTGAGCATCGGCGCGGTCACCATGAAGATAACCAGCAGCACCAGCATCACGTCGATGTATGGCACCACGTTCATCTCGGCGACCGGCTTGCGCTTGTTTCGGGCTCGAGCGATTAAAGCCATCGGGAAATACCTGCTTATTCTTCGCTGGTGTGCACTTTGCGGTGCAGGATCGCCTGGAACTCATCGGCGAAGGTGTAGTAGCGGCTCAGCAAGGTTTCGCTGCGGGCAGAGAAACGGTTGTAAGCGATAACGGCCGGGATCGCGGCGAACAGGCCGATCGCGGTGGCGATCAGGGCTTCGGCGATACCCGGCGCCACGGTGGCCAGGGTCGCTTGCTGGGCCTGAGCCAGACCACGGAAGGAGTTCATGATGCCCCACACGGTACCGAACAGACCGATGTACGGGCTGACCGAACCGACAGTGGCGAGGAACGGCAGGCTCTGCTCCAGCTTCTCTTCTTCGCGGGAGATGGCAACGCGCATGGCACGCGCCACACCTTCCATCACCGCTTCAGGGTCAACACCTGGCTGCTGACGCAGACGGGAGAATTCCTTGAAACCGGCACGGAAGATCTGCTCCACGCCCGAATCCGGATCCGGGTTGCTGCCGGCCTGACGGTACAGCTTGGACAGATCGATACCCGACCAGAAGCGCTCTTCGAAGCTCTCCAGGGCGCGTCGACCGGCGCGCAACAGATTGCTGCGCTGAAAGATCATGATCCATGAGGTCACCGATGCGGCCACCAGGGTCAACATTACCAACTGCACCACGATGCTGGCATTGCTGACCAGGCTCCACATGGAGGAATGGTCGACGACGTTAGCTTCCACGCTTTATCTCCTGCTTTGAGTGTGTACCCGTGCCGCCCGCGTCGGCAAAGGCCGCACGCAAGGATTCGGGCATGGCCCGGGGTTTCAAACTGTCGGTGCGCACACAGGCCACCAGAAACTGCCCTTCACAGAGCAGCGCATTATCCGTGGCCCGCCTGACCTGCTGTTTAAAGCGCAGGCTGGCACGGTTCAATTCGATTACATCAGCGCTTACCAACAGTTCGTCGTCCAGTCGCGCCGGCGCGTGGTAGCGCGCTTCGCTGGAATGCACGACAAACAACAGGTCCTCCCCTGCCAGTTCCGACTGGGCAAAGCCCAGCGTCCGGAGCCGCTCGGTTCGAGCCCGTTCCATAAACTTGAGGTAATTAACGTAATACACGATGCCGCCGGCATCGGTGTCCTCGTAATAAACGCGACAACGATGTGCGAACGGCTCAAGCCCGTTTTGCGCGCGCATACTCTAGTGCTTACTCCTCGGGTTGCCAATCCGGCCAGGCAACTGTTTTTTCAGTGTTTAAGGCTTTACCGCAAAAGTACCGTCCTGTGACAGTACAAACGCTGAATAAATCGCCAATAAATGTGTATCAATCGTCCAAGGCATCGAGAAACTCGTCTGCCACGGGCATTTCGCCCATTCGTGACGGAATGTTTAAACCGAAATGCAGATACGCATGCCGTGTCACCACCCTGCCCCGTGGCGTACGCATGATGTAGCCCTGCTGGATCAGGTACGGCTCCAGCACGTCTTCAATGGTATGACGCTCTTCGCTGATCGCCGCCGCGAGGCTGTCGATGCCTACCGGACCGCCATCGAACTTCTCGATCATGGTCAGCAGCAAGCGCCGGTCCTGATGATCGAAGCCGTGTTCGTCGACGTCCAGCAGGTTCAACGCCAAATCGGCCACCGACTTGGTGATATGGCCCTTGGCGCGCACTTCGGCAAAATCGCGCACCCGACGCAGTAGACGGTTGGCGATTCGCGGCGTACCACGGGCACGACGAGCGATTTCGAAAGAACCCTCCGGATCCAGTGGCAGACCGAGAATAGCCGCAGACCGACTGACAATCGTCGCCAGATCCGCCGTGCTGTAGAACTCCAGACGCTGGACGATACCGAAGCGGTCACGCAACGGGTTGGTCAGCATGCCGGCACGAGTAGTGGCGCCCACCAGAGTGAACGGTGGCAAATCCAGCTTGATCGAGCGCGCCGCCGGCCCTTCGCCGATCATGATGTCGAGCTGGAAGTCTTCCATCGCCGGGTACAGCACTTCTTCAACGATGGGTGACAGACGATGGATTTCGTCGATGAACAACACGTCGTGCGGCTCAAGATTGGTCAGCAGTGCCGCCAGGTCGCCCGGACGCTCAAGTACCGGGCCGGACGTGCTCTTGATCGACACGCCCATTTCCTGGGCGATGATGTTGGCCAGCGTGGTTTTACCCAGACCCGGCGGGCCGAAGATCAACGTGTGATCCAGCGATTCACTGCGACCACGCGCCGCCTGGATGAACAGCTCCATCTGCTCGCGGACAGTCGGCTGGCCAATATAGTCGGCCAGGCTGACCGGGCGAATGGCCCGGTCCTGGACTTCTTCGCGCTCACGCGGGCTGTGCGCGGCGGCGATCAGACGATCAGCTTCAATCACTTAAATCATTCCCTTCAGGGCGCGGCGGATCAGGTCTTCACTGCTCAAATTCTTGTCCTTGATGGCGGTAATCGCCTTGCTCGCTTCCTGCGGTTTGTAGCCCAGAGAAATCAGCGCGCTGACCGCATCGTTTTCAGCGGTATTGACCGGCGCCGGGCCGTCCGGCTGATTCGGCACCAGGGCGAACATGGCCGGTGAGGTTTCCCAGGCCTTGAAGCGATCCTTCAATTCGACCAGCAGACGCTCGGCGGTTTTCTTGCCAACCCCCGGCACCTTGGTCAGCGCCGAAGTGTCCTGGGATTGCACGCAGCGGATCAGTTCATCGACTTCCAGGCTCGACATCAAGGCCAGGGCCAGTTTCGGTCCGACACCATTGAGACGGATCAACTCGCGAAAAAAGTCTCGCTCACGCTTGCCGGCGAAACCATAGAGTAACTGCGCGTCTTCGCGTACGACCAAATGGGTATGCAGCGTCAGCGGTTCACCGACCGACGGCAGACGATAAAGGGTGGTCATGGGCACTTCCAGCTCATACCCGAGGCCGTTTACATCCAGAATCAGGTGCGGCGGCTGTTTCTCAGCCAAGGTGCCGCGCAAGCGTCCAATCACGTTTCAGATCCTTGAGCGTTGGCCAGCCGTGGGCTGGCGACAGATGGAAGGCGGGAATCGGGCCGACGACCCAGGCGCGAAATCCGCATTCCGCAAAAATGATTGCTGATGCTATCAGAGACGCAGGCGCCCGCCACGACTGCGTGCGGTTCCCAGACCATGCGGCAGCAGGCTGGAACGGGTGTGCGCGTGACAAATCGCGATGGCCAGGGCATCCGAGGCATCGATCTGCGGTTTGCTGGTCAGCTTGAGCATGTGCATGACCATCATCTGCACCTGTTCCTTATTGGCGGCGCCGGTGCCGACCACCGCTTGCTTGACCTGGGTTGCGGTGTACTCGGCAATTTCCAGGCTTTCCTCGGCACCGGCAACGATTGCCGCACCGCGAGCCTGGCCGAGCTTGAGAGCCGAATCGGCGTTTTTCGCCATGAACACTTTTTCGATGCCCATGGTCACCGGGCCATAGGTCTGAATGATTTCACGCACGCCGCGATAAACGATTTGCAGCCGCTCATGCAGCTCGCCGGCGCCGGTACGGATGCAGCCGGAGGCCACGTAGATGCAGCCGCCGCGGCCGGTATCGCGAACAACCCCGTAACCGGTGATGCGCGAGCCGGGGTCGATACCCAGAATTAAAGTCATAACGCCTGCGGATTCGGTAGAAACACGAAATTCAAAACAGCGAATAACCAATGTGGGAGCGGGCTTGCTCGCGAATGCGGCGTGTCATTC
The DNA here is from genome assembly GCF_020515535.1 of Pseudomonas sp. MWU16-30322. Lineage (NCBI taxonomy): Bacteria > Pseudomonadati > Pseudomonadota > Gammaproteobacteria > Pseudomonadales > Pseudomonadaceae > Pseudomonas > Pseudomonas sp. MWU16-30322. The sequence continues at coordinate 180,809 of NZ_JAIWYL010000002.1, read as the reverse complement.
AGCATTGATGCTTGTTGATTCGCCGCATTTGCGAGCAAGCCCGCTCCCACATTGAAGCCTAGTCGCTCTTAACCGAGCTGAGCGGCCACATCTTCCGGAATGTCCGCGTTGGAGTAGACGTTCTGCACGTCATCCAGATCCTCGAGCATGTCGATCAGCTTGAGCACCTTCTCCGCGCCTTCCAGATCCAGTTCGGCACTGGTGGTCGGCTGCATGACGATTTCTGCGTCGTCACCCTTGAACCCGGCCCCTTCCAGCGCGTTACGCACGGCATAGAAGCTGGTGAACGAGGTGAGCACGTCGATCGAGCCGTCTTCATGGCTGACCACGTCGTCGGCATCGGCTTCCAGCGCCGCTTCGGTCAGCGCGTCTTCATCGACGCCCGGGGCAAAGCTGATCTGCCCCTTACGCTCGAACAGATACGCAACCGAACCGTCGGTACCAAGGTTGCCGCCACATTTGCTGAACGCATGGCGCACGGCAGCTGCGGTACGGTTGCGGTTATCGGTCATGCACTCGACCATCACCGCCACGCCGCCCGGGCCGTAACCTTCATAGGTCAGCTCTTCAACGTTGTCCGCTTCGGTCGCACCGGCGCCACGCGCAACGGCACGGTCGATGATGTCGCGGCTCATGTTCGCGCCGAGAGCCTTGTCCAGGGCCAGGCGCAGACGCGGGTTGGAACCCGGATCGCCGCCGCCCTGACGGGCCGCAACGGTCAGCTCACGGATCCACTTGGTGAAGATCTTGCCTCTCTTGGCATCCTGACGTTCTTTGCGGTGCTTGATGTTCGCCCACTTGGAATGACCTGCCATAACTCGCTCCGAATTCTCTTGAAACGTTGCCCGCCCTGCTCATGCAGCGACCAGCAAACAAAAAATCTCGACCTGCTCTCTATAGATAGAAAAAAGGCGCATCCGAAGATGCGCCTTCAGGCCCGTCTTACTCAGCCTTTGGCGTTTCGCGCAAACGAATGTGCAGCTCGCGCAGTGCCTTGGCATCCACCACACCCGGCGCTTGCGTCATGACGTCCGCAGCACTCTGGGTTTTCGGGAAGGCGATCACTTCACGGATCGACTGGGCGCCGGTCATCAGCATCACCAGACGGTCCAGACCGAAGGCCAGACCACCGTGCGGCGGTGCACCGTACTTCAGCGCGTCGAGCAGGAAGCCGAACTTCTCTTCCTGTTCCGCTTCATTGATACCCAGCAGGCGGAACACCGCTTGCTGCATTTCCTTGCGGTGGATACGGATCGAACCGCCACCCAGCTCGGTACCGTTGAGCACCATGTCGTAGGCGCGGGACAGAGCGCCGGCCGGATTGGCTTCCAGCTCTTCAGGGGAGCACTTCGGTGCGGTGAACGGGTGGTGCAGTGCAGAGAAGCTGCCGTCGTCGTTTTCTTCGAACATCGGGAAGTCGACGACCCACATTGGCGCCCACTTGCAGGTCAGCAGGTCGAGGTCGTGACCGAGCTTGATACGCAGCGCGCCCAGGGCTTCGCTGACGATCTTGGCCTTGTCGGCGCCGAAGAACACGATGTCGCCGTCAACCGCGCCGACGCGATCGAGGATCACGTTCAGGTTGGCTTCAGGGATGTTTTTCACGATCGGCGATTGCAGACCTTCAACACCGGCAGCGCGCTCGTTGACCTTGATGTACGCCAGGCCCTTGGCACCGTAGATGCCGACGAACTTGGTGTAGTCGTCGATCTGCTTGCGCGGCATGCTCGCCCCGCCTGGAACGCGCAGTGCAGCGATACGGCATTTCGGATCGTTGGCCGGGCCGCTGAAGACCTTGAATTCGACTTCTTTGAGTTGATCGGCGACGTCGACCAGTTCCAGCGGGTTACGCAGGTCCGGCTTGTCGGAACCGTAACGACGCATGGCTTCTTCGAAGGTCATGTGAGGGAATTCGCCGAATTCCAGATCCAGCACTTCCTTGAACAGGTTGCGGATCATGCCTTCGGTCAGGCCCATGATGTCTTTTTCGTCGAGGAAGCTGGTCTCGATGTCGATCTGAGTGAACTCAGGCTGACGGTCGGCACGCAGGTCTTCGTCGCGGAAGCACTTGGCGATCTGGTAGTAACGGTCGAAACCGGCAACCATCAGCAGTTGCTTGAACAGCTGAGGCGATTGCGGCAGCGCGAAGAACGAACCGGCGTGAGTACGGCTCGGCACCAGGTAGTCGCGGGCGCCTTCCGGGGTAGCACGGGTCAGGATCGGTGTTTCGACGTCGAGGAAGCCGTTCTCGTCGAGGAAGCGACGGATGCTGGTGGTCATGCGCGAACGCAGACGCAGCTTCTCGGCCATTTCCGGACGACGCAGGTCCAGGAAGCGGTAGCGCAGGCGGGTTTCTTCGCCGACGTCGGAGTATTCGTTGAGCGGGAACGGCGGGGTTTCCGACTCGTTCAGCACTTCCAGTTCGTAGCCGAGCACTTCGATCATGCCCGACGCCATGTTGGCGTTGGTCGCACCGGCCGGACGCAGACGCACCTTGCCGGTGATCTTCACGACGTATTCGCTGCGCACGCGATCGGCGGCGGCGAAGCTCTCGGCGCGATCCGGATCGAACACCACCTGAGCCAGACCATCACGATCACGGATATCGAGGAAAATCACCCCGCCGTGGTCGCGACGACGGTGAACCCATCCGCAAAGGGTAATTTCCTGGCCTTCCAGGCTTTCGTTCAGTTGGCCGCAATAATGGCTGCGCATCATGGTAGTGGTTTCGCTTCTCGTAATTCGAAATTCGGTGGAGATCCCGTCGCACTCAAGCACTGCGAAATCTCACGCGTGTCGTTCGACCTGGGCCTGAACCCTAGTCAGATTTGTCGCCACCGGCCAGATTCTTCTTGGCTCCGGTCTTGAAATCGGTTTCGTACCAACCGCTGCCGCTGAGGCGAAAACCCGGCATGGACAGCTGTTTCTTGAGCTCTGGCGCCTGACAGGCAGGGCAGTCGACCAGCGGTGCCTCGCTGATCTTTTGAATGGCTTCCAACTGATGACCACAGGAAGCACATTGATAATCGTACATCGGCATGGAGGTGTCTCGGCGATCAGATTGCCACCGCGCGCAGGGCTTTGCGGCGAAAGAGCGGGATTATATCCATTAAATGCGGGCTGTGCAGCCGTAAGACTGCAGAGCCCGCCACGTCATTTCAAGTATTGGCCGTTCAGGGCATGACGGCCGTAGGGGTATCCCGCAGACCATTCATCACACACACCACCCGCACCAGACCGCTGAAGTTTTTCACCCCGCCGTGGCGCAGGTGCACCTGACGGTCAACGTGGGACAGCAACGTACTGACCGAACAGCCATTGTGCCCAGCCATCTCACCGAGAATGTTCCAGTAAACCTGCTCGAGCCTCAAGCATGTGGCGAACCCGTTCAAGCGCACTGACCTTGCCAGCGGCCGGATCAGCTCGAAGTCGAAATCGCTGACAAACGGGTCGACCTTCATTTCCTGCTGCGAACCGACAAGTTCGCTTCGCCTGTCTCCACCTACCATATCGCTGACACTCCTTTGCCATCGCTGCTTTTTATAAAGACAACATCCTGTGTCTTCATAAAAACGCAGACGCAAAGTCAGCGCCAGACGACTAGTTGCCCAGCTGCGTAGGATAAGCCGACATGTTCGGTAAGATTTGAAACAGCGCGCGGACATCCACCACCCCGGGACATCCGCGCACCGGACTATCAGGTCTCGAGCAACGCACGCAGCATCCACGCGGTCTTCTCATGCACCTGCATACGCTGGGTCAGCAGGTCGGCCGTCGGCTCGTCACTGACTTTGTCCAGAAGCGGGAAGATGCCGCGAGCGGTGCGCGTCACCGCTTCCTGACCCTCGACCAACTGTTTGATCATGTCCTCGGCGCTTGGCACGCCGACTTCTTCCTTGATAGAGGAAAGACGCGCGTAAGTCGCGTAGGCGCCCGGTGCCGGAAAACCCAGGGCCCGAATGCGCTCGGCGATCAGGTCCACGGCCAGCGCCAGCTCGTTGTATTGCTCTTCGAACATCAGATGCAGGGTCCTGAACATGGGACCGGTGACGTTCCAGTGGAAGTTATGGGTTTTCAGATACAGCACGTAGGTGTCCGACAGCAGCCGCGACAGCCCCTCGACGATGGACTTGCGGTCTTCTTCACTGATACCGATATCGATTGCCATGTTTACCCCCTAAGGCGATTGAATTCATCCAACAGGTGCAGACCCACTCTAGCAAGGCAGGCGCCACCTCGCAGCCGGCAATCTTCGCTCGCCGTGCGACAAATCGACCGGGCCGGTGCCGCTGGCCGGGGTAATTTGAGTAGCTGCAGGCTTTGCTGTTAAATAGACAGTGTGTCGCTACGCCCCATTTTTCAGGGGTGTCGTGCATAGGCTGATGCCGGGCACGTGTCCAACGCCTCTTTATTGTTCCGAAGCGAACCGTGCGCCTTCAGCTCTTCCTTGTGAGCCGTCATAACGTGAGCCAATCAAAATGTTGAAAATCGTCCACCTGCTAATGGGCGCAGCGGCCTTGCTGCTGTCGTTCATACCTAGCCTGAAATCCGAAGCCGTTCCTTACCTGCAACAACCCGATGCACTTTACCTGGCCTTTTTCGGCCTGCTGAACCTGGTCATCGCTCCAGTGATCCCTTACTGGAACAAAGGCCCGCGCCAGCATCTGCAAAATCTGGTCAGCGCTCTTCTCGTGCTGACTGTCGTCCTGCAAACCCTGACCCTGATCGCACCGATGCCTGTCATCGCCGGTCAACCGGCAGTGTTGTTCAGCCTGGTGATCGCCCTGGTTGCCGTGGTTGTGCACCTGGCCGTGAGCTTCTACAAATCTTCACCGACTGCCGCACCTGTCAGCTATGACATGAGCAACCGCGATACCGGTACCGTCAAGTGGTTCAACACCTCCAAAGGCTTCGGCTTTATCTCCCGGGATTCCGGCGATGATATTTTCGTGCACTTTCGGGCAATCCGTGGCGAAGGCCACCGCGTACTGGTCGAAGGCCAGCGCGTTGAGTTCTCGGTGATGAACCGGGATAAAGGCCTGCAAGCCGAGGATGTGATCGCCGCCCTGCCGCGTCGCTGATCCAAGGCAAGAAAAAACCGCGAGCAGCCTGGCTGATCGCGGTTTTTTTACGCCGTTATAAAAGCGCCGACATCAGTAGTGTGGCGGTGGCGCCTCTTCCTCGAAAGCATCGAACTGCCCAACCATTTCTTCCTGACGCTTGAGTACCGCAGCCATTTGCAGTTGCAGGCGCTCGATCACGCGCTGCTGCGCCACCAGTTCGTCGTTCAACGCCTGAATGGTGTCATCCTGAAAGGCCAGGCGGCTTTCCAGATCGGTAACGCGCTCTTCAAGGCTCATCGCTCAATCCTCCAGAAACGTGAAGTGCTCAGTCAGCACCAGGCGCAGCCGTTCACGGATGGCCGCAACCTCCTCGGCGCCATAGGGTTTGGCCGGGTGTTTGCCCCAGACCGGCGCTGGCCATGCCGCATCGTCACGCTTACGCACGATCACATGCATATGCAGCTGGCTGACAACGTTGCCCAGGGTAGCGACGTTCAGCTTGTCGGCATCGAACAGGTCCTTGAGCAACTCGGCCAGCGCGGTGGTTTCCTGCCACAACTGCTGCTGGTCGGCGACATCCAACTGAAACAACTCACTGATATCGTCGCGACGAGGCACCAGGATGAACCACGGGTAATTGGCGTCGTTGGACAGCAGCAGTCGGCAGAGCGGGAAGTCGCCGATGGTCAGGGTGTCCTGTTGAAGTCGTGAATCTAAAGCAATCACTGCGTGCACTCCCGGCTGATCTACATAATTCAGCTTAGCGGCCATCCAGACAGGCAACGCACCAAGCGACAGGCAGGCAGCATACCTGCGAATGCGCCGAGCTTCACGATGAGTGCACTCGACCAGGCCACCACAGCCCTGACAAGAGACAACTACAAAGAATGTGCACCATCCCGGAGCCTGAACCGGCCTCGAACGCGAGCTACTAGCCGAAACAGCCTTGGCCATCCGGTGACAGACTCACCGCAAGCTGTATGAATCCGGTACAGCCTGTAAATTTTTTGCACCAAAACCGCACAGTGCGTCTACGCTGAGTGCGTCGGGCATCCGCCAAATACTCACTGACGGGGTGAACCGGTAACGTTTTTGGTTGTCACGCCGCCATGCGAACGTGACAACACGATGCAAAGGTATGCGTCAACCCCCTGATACAAAAGGGCTTGAACCCCCGTTTTTATGCGGTTTTTACGGCTACAGGCAGGTGTTCAGAAAAATAAACGTGGCAACCCTGCACTTTGTGCACGCTTGTTGCATCAGTACACACATGGTCTATAAGCGCGCCACCGGAAGTGGCAGCTGGAGACCAACCAATACGGTGGCAGGGTTGCCCCAATGGAGATTCAAGTGTTTTGCCAGGGACTCTTTTTTACCGATGCAAAAAGGCAAGAAAACAGCGATAAAGTTGTCAGCCCGGCTGCATGGGTAACGTGAATTTGCGACATCAACCCAGCTGTTTGCGACGTCGTCGTAAAGATCATGAAAGGTTGTATGAGCAAGTATCGCCAACATTGTCGGCGTGATATAAGTTTGCGCCGACACAAAAAGAAAGAGCCGCCCAGATAATAAAACAGGTGGGACGGCAGTACTCTTCTAAAACCAAAGGAGCAAATCACGATGCGCGTGATGAAGTGGAGCACAATCGCACTGGCAGTTGCAGCAGCAGCCAGTACTCAGTTGGCTACGGCCGCCCCGTTTGTTAGTGACCAGGCAGAAGCCAAAGGTTTCGTTGAAGACGCAAAAGTCACCGAAACGTTGAAGAACTACTACTTCAACCGCGACAAGAAAGCCGGCTCCAATGATCAGATCGACTGGACACAGGGTTTCTTGGGCAACATCAGCTCTGGCTACACCCAAGGTACTGTCGGTGTTGGTGTTGATGCATTTGGTTACCTGGGCATCAAGCTGGATGGCGGCGACGGCACTGTCGGTTCGGGCAACACCAGCGTCGACTCCCAGGGCCGCGTCCAGAACAACATGGGCAAAGCCGGTGCAGCGATCAAAGCCCGCATCTCCAAAACCGAGCTGAAATTCGGTGAGTTCCAGCCAAGCACCTCTCCAGTATTCGCTGTCGGCGGCTCGCGTCTGATTCCTCAGACCGCTACCGGCTTCCAACTGCAGAGCAGCGAAGTCCAGAATCTGGACCTGGAAGCAGGTCACTTCTACTCGGCCTCCAGCCAGGACGAGATGAACAGCAATGGCGAGTTGCATTCCCAATACGCAAGTACAACCGATAACCCTGTCACCGGTAAAACCATGGACTTCGCCGGTGGTAAGTACGGCATTACCGACAACCTGAGCGTCTCGCTCTACGGTTCGAAGTTCAAGGATATCTGGAATCAGTACTACTCCAACGTGAACCTCACCACCCCGATCAGTGGTGATACTTCGCTCAATACTGACTTCAACATCTACCGCACCACCGACACCGGCCAGTCGAAAGCCGGTGACATCAACAACACCACGTTCTCCCTGGCGACCGCGCTTTCGTTCCTTAAAGCGCATACCGTCACCCTGGCCTTCCAGAAGGTTCACGGTGACACGCCATTCGACTACGTCGGTGTGGGTGACAACAACCGCGGTGGCGATTCGATCTTCCTGGCCAACTCCGTCCAGTACTCCGACTTCAACGGTCCGAACGAGAAGTCTGCACAAGTTCGTTACGACCTGAAAATGGCCGAGTACGGCGTACCGGGTCTGAGCTTCATGGCTCGCTATGTTAAAGGCTGGGATATCGACGGCGACAAAATGGCGATTGACAGCCCATACCGTTCGTACGGTTACGGTGAAGATGGCAAACATCACGAAACCAACCTTGAAGCCAAGTACGTAGTTCAGACCGGCCCGGCCAAAGATCTGTCCTTCCGTATCCGTCAGGCATGGCACCGTGGCAACACCGACCAGGCTGAAGGCAATATCAACGAGTTCCGCCTGATCACCGAATACCCACTGAACATCTTGTAATCGTCAGTGGTTAGTTTGGAAGCATAAAAAAAGGCCCATCTTCGGATGGGCCTTTTTTGCTATCTGTCACTTGTAATAAATGCCTGACCAACAAGTCAGGCATTTAATTAGCAACCTATCATTACACTGCGGATTCCTGAACCACACGAATCACCCGCTGTGGAAACGGAATATCAATACCGGCAGTCTTCAAACGATCACGCGACTGTTCATTAAACATGAACATCACATCCCAATAGTCTGCAGTTTTAACCCACACACGCAGGGAAACAGTGATCGAACTGTCACCCAGCGTCGAAATGACCGCTTGTGGCGCAGGGTCCTGCAGAATGCGATCGTCCTTGGCCAGATCCAGCAGCACCTGACGCGCCTTTTGCAGATCCGCTTCGTAATCCACACCCACGTCAAACACCACTTTGCGGGTTGGCTGACGGTTGGTGTTGGTGATGATGCCGTTCGACAGATTGCCGTTCGGGACGATGATGGTCTTGTTGTCACCGGTACGCAGCACGGTGTGGAAAATCTGGATGCTGTCGACCGTACCCGCCACGCCTTGCGCTTCGATCCAGTCACCGATACGGAACGGACGGAACAGCAGAATCAACACGCCGCCGGCGAAGTTCGCCAGACTGCCCTGCAATGCCAGGCCGATCGCCAGACCCGCAGCACCAATCGCGGCGACGAACGAGGTGGTTTCGACTCCGATCATCGAGGCCACGCTGACGATCAGCAGCACCTTGAGAATGATGTTCGCCAGGCTGCTGATGAAGCCTTGCAGTGCCAGATCGGCATTGCGCAGGGCCAGCAGACCGCCGAGCTTTTGCGTGACTTTGTTGATCAGCCACCAGCCGATGGCCAGGGTAATCACTGCCAGCAGCACGCGACTGCCGTATTCCATGATCATCGGAATCCACGCCTGGGACGCCTTGACCAGGTTGTCTACCTCTGCATTCAAATCCATCTTCCATCTCCTGATGTCCGGCTACCCGGGGCTGTACACAAATTAAAAGTGGGAGCGGGCTTGCTCGCGAAAGCGCTGTGTCATTCAACAATGAGTTGCCTGACACAGCGCTTTCGCGAGCAAGCCCGCTCCCACAGCCATCTGACCGGACTTAGTCGCGGAAGTTGTTGAACTGCAGTGGCATGCCGAATTCCTTGGCGCGCAGGGCCGCGATGGCTTCCTGCAGGTCATCGCGCTTCTTGCCGGTCACACGCACCTGCTCGCCCTGAATGGCGGCCTGTACCTTGAGCTTGGCGTCCTTGATGTGAGCGACGATCTTCTTCGCCAGCTCCTTGTCGATGCCTTCCTTGAGGATCGCGTCCTGCTTCATCAGCTTGCCCGAGGCATAAGCGTCTTTTACTTCAAGGCACTGCACATCGATCTTGCGCTTGGTCAGGGCCAGCTTCAGGATCTCGATCATCGCTTCCAGCTGGAACCCGGCTTCAGCGGTCAGGTTGACGGTCAGGTCCTTTTCCTTGAACTCGAAGCTGCCTTTGCCTTTCAGGTCATAGCGACGATCGAGTTCCTTCACGGCGTTCTCGACCGCGTTGGTCAGCTCGTGTTTGTCCAGTTCGGATACCACGTCGAACGACGGCATGTAGTCTCTCCAATAAAAAGGCGCGCTCGATCAGGATGGAGCGCGCTTGGCTTGCGGTTAAAATCCGGCTCATTATAACGGGTCTTTTCCCACCGATACGGCGAGCCTTGCATGCCAGTACCTTACCGAGTGAAAAACTGATGTCCACCCCCTGGCACGTTCTCGGCGCCGGCAGCCTCGGCACCCTGTGGGCCACGCGTCTGGCCCGGGCCGGGCTGCCGGTGCGGCTGATCGTGCGTGATGCCGAGCGCTTGCGCAGCTATCAGGCGGCCGGCGGTCTGACGCTGGTCGAACACGGCGCAGCCACGACCTATGCCGTCCCCGCGCAAACGGCGGACGACCCGGAGCCGATCCGCCGCCTGCTGGTCGCCTGCAAGGCCTATGACGCCGAGAGCGCCGTCGCCCGCCTCGCCCCGCGCCTGAGCGCAGATGCCGAGCTGATCCTGTTGCAGAACGGCCTCGGCATTCAGGACGCCGTCGCAGCGCAGGTACCGCAGGCACGCTGCATCAGCGCTTCCAGTACCGAAGGCGCGTTCCGCGACGGCGACTGGCGCGTGGTGTTTGCCGGCCACGGTTTCACCTGGCTGGGCGATGCCAGCCATCCGGTAGCGCCAATCTGGCTGGACGATCTTGAGGCGGCGAAAATCCCCCACGAGTGGAGCACCGACATCCTCACCCGGCTGTGGCGCAAACTGGCGCTCAATTGCGCGATCAATCCGCTGACCGTGCTCCACGATTGCCGTAACGGCGGGCTGGAGCAGCATCAATGCGAAGTCGCCACGCTGTGCAACGAGCTGGCCGAGTTGCTGGAGCACTGCGGTCAACCGGCCGCGGCGGTCAATCTGCAACAGGAAGTCGAGCGGGTGATTCACGCGACCGCAGCCAATTACTCGTCGATGTATCAGGACGTGGCCAACCAGCGCCGCACCGAAATCAGTTACCTGCTGGACCACGCCTGCAAAGTCGCCACCCGTCACCAGTTGAACCTGCCGCACCTCAATCAATTGCAGCAGCGTCTGGTCAGCCATCTGCACAGCCTTGGATTGCCCAGCGACTGAGCAGCGGCTACGCTGCCCACTTGTTCCTTTGCCGTGATAAACCTGATGCCATTGCGCCAGCGCCTTGAAAACCTGCCGGTCGGCCAGAAACTGCTGGCCGCCCTGCTGGTGTTGCTGACCACCGTCCTGCTGGTCGCCAACCTGACCTTTATCAGCGCCGCCTATTACATCTCCCAGGAAAGCATGGCGCCACAGGCCCTGCAGACCATAGGCCGACTGGTGTCCAACCCGAGCCTGGTGTCGCAAGCCCTCGAGTCGCCGCAAAGCGCCGAACGCCTGCTCAAGGAACTCGACAGTTATTCGCCGCTGCGCGCAGCGGCTTTGTACGACGGCAAGGGTGACCGGATCGCCCAGGTGCAGCGTGGCGAAAAACTCAATCTGCCGGAGCGCTTTCGGCACGTCGAAGCCTGGCAACTCACCGAGTTTCGCAGCAACCAATTGATCACCCTGCCCCGCCCCGGCACCGCGCCTGGGCATCTGCTGCTGGTCGCCAGCAGTGAACTGCCGATGGCGTTCTACACCGGCACCCTGACCGCCAGTCTCGGCATCCTGATTTTCAGTGTGCTGCTGTGGCTGGTGATTGCGCGGCAGATCAAACGCCTGATCACGCGCCCGATTCATGAGCTGGAAGAGCTGTCGCGTCAGGTCACTCGCGAAGAGAACTACGCCCTGCGCGCCTCGCGCGGTAACCACGACGAGATCGGCAGCCTCGCCGAAGCGTTCAACACCATGCTCTCGCGCATCGAAGCCCGCGAGCAGCAGCTCAAGCGTGCCCGCGACGACTCGCAGGCGGCTTACGATCAGGCTCAAGGTCTGGCTGAGGAAACCCGTCACACCAACCGCAAGCTGGAACTGGAAGTCCAGGTGCGCAGCAAGATCGAGAAGAAGCTCACCGGTTTCCAGAACTACCTCAACAGCATCATCGACTCCATGCCCTCGGCGCTGATCGCTCTCGACGAGCAGCTCTACGTGACCCAGTGGAACCAGGAGGCCAGCGCCCTTTCCGGAACGCGCCTGGATGAGGCTCTGAACCAACCGATCTTCCTCGCCTTCGAACCGCTCAAGCCGTTTCTGCCACAACTGAAGCAAACGGTCGAAGAACACACCGTGGCGAAGATCGAGCGGGTGACCTGGTTCAAGGATGACGAACCCAAGCACTACGCCCTGACCTTTTACCCGCTGATGGGCGGTGCCGGGCGCGGTGTGGTGATCCGTATCGACGACATCACCCAGCGCCTGTCGCTGGAAGAAATGATGGTGCAGTCGGAAAAAATGCTCTCGGTCGGAGGCCTCGCCGCCGGCATGGCCCATGAGATCAACAACCCGCTCGGCGCGATCCTGCACAACGTGCAGAACATTCGCCGGCGGCTGTCGGCGGATCTGCCGAAGAACCTCGAAACCGCCGAACAGCTCGGCATCGAACTGGACACGGTCAACCGTTACCTGCAAAGCCGCGAAGTACCGAAATTGCTCGACGGTATTCAGCAGGCCGGCGCCCGCGCGGCAAAAATCGTCACGCACATGCTCAGCTTCAGCCGCCGCAGCACCCGGCAAATGGCCCCGTGCGATCTGCCCGCGCTGATCGATCAAGCGGTGGAAATTGCTGGCAACGACTTCGATCTGGCGATCGGTTTCGACTTCAAGGGCCAAGCGATCATCCGCCAGTTCGACCCGGCGCTCGGCCCGGTGCCGGGCACCGCCAACGAACTGGAACAAGTGCTGCTCAACCTGCTGAAAAACGCCGCGCAAGCCATTCACCAGCGCGAAGACGACAGCGAGCCGGGGCGGATCATTTTGCGTACCAAACTGAACCCGCCATGGGCCGAGATCCAGGTCGAGGACAACGGCATCGGCATGAGCGAGAGCGTGCGCAAGCGCACCTTCGAGCCGTTCTTCACTACCAAGGAAATCGGCCAGGGCACCGGCCTTGGGCTGTCTGTGTCGTACTTCATCATCACCAACAACCACAAGGGCCAGATGGAAGTGCAATCGGCGCCCGGTCAGGGCACCTGCTTCACCCTGCGCCTGCCGCTGGCACAACCGGCGGCCATTGCCGCCGAAACCAATCAACTACAGAGGTAACCCATGGGCTTTCGCTTGTCGAAGATCTACACCCGCACTGGCGACACAGGCGAAACCGGCCTCGGCGATGGCCGCCGCGTGCCCAAGGATCACCCGCGCATCGAAGCGATTGGCGAGGTCGATACGCTGAACAGTCAGGTCGGCGTGCTGCTGGCCGGGCTGATCGCCGAGCGCGAGGCGTTTCCGGGATTGAATGAGCTGATCGACGTGCTCGCGCCTTGCCAGCACCGCTTGTTCGACCTGGGGGGTGAGCTGGCAATGCCGCAGTATCAGGCGTTGAACGCGGCGGAAATCGAGCGCCTGGAAGCGGCAATTGATGTGTGGAACGAGGAATTGGGGCCACTGGAGAATTTCATTCTGCCCGGCGGTTCGCTGCTGATTGCCCAGGCCCATGTGTGCCGCAGTCTGGCGCGCAGTGCCGAGCGGCGTTGTCAGCATTTGAACGCGATCGAGCCGTTGGCCGGGGTTGGTCTGGCGTATATCAATCGGTTGTCGGATTTGTTGTTTGTGGCAGCGCGGTTGATTGCGCGGCGGCAGGGGGTGGCGGAGATTCTTTGGCAACCGGCGGTGAAGCCTTTAGAAATCTAGCGCCTGTCAGGACGCCTTCGCGAGCAAGCCCGCTCCCACAGTTGACCGCGCTACTTCAGTTGGAACGCGGTCAACTGTAGGAGTGAGCCTGCTCGCGATGAAGCCGGTAGCCGTTAAACAGAATCAGGCCAGAACGCCCGAATCCCCGCGACACCCTGCGCGCCAACACCCCAAGCCTTCTCGCGCTCCGCCGGGCCTACTCCACCAAGCAAGAACACCGGCTTGCCAAAGCCCTCGATCAACGTCGAAGCCTGCTCCCAGCCCAACGGCTGCGCATCTGGGTGGGTCAAGGTTGGCTGAACCGGCGACAGCGTGACGAAATCCACGCCCATCTGCTCGGCCAGCGCCAGCTCTTCCGCGTTATGGCAGGACGCCGCCAACCAGCGCTCTGCCGGTAACGGCCGGCCCGCTGCGGCGTATTTGCGCAATTGCGCGGCGGTGATGTGCCAACCGGCAGACGGGAAATCGCCGAGCCATTCGAACGGCCCCTTGATCATCAACTGCGCCTTGCCGGCGCAGAGGCCGACGGCATCCACCGCCAGATCGCGGTATTTGGGGTCATAGCCGTTCGGCGCGCGCAACTGGATCAGCTTGATCCCGCCGGCAATCGCCTTCTGGATCCCGCGCAGCAAGGCCGGGGCTTCCAGATCTTCCGGGGTGATCAGGTATTCAGCGGGAAGGCGCGCAGCGGCAACGATCGGCTGATTGGCCGCCGGAAACTCATAGTTCAGCAGATCCTTGGCGGTTACCCAGGCCAGTGGCTGGCCCTCGGCACCGTGCGGCTCACCGGTAAACCGGGAGACCTCCCAGACATCCAGCAACACCTGTTTGTCCGGGTAATCGTGGCGAACCTTGATCAGTGGACGAGCCGCGCCGACAACAATGCCCAGCTCTTCCTGCAGCTCGCGAGCCAGGGCGCTTTCGACGGATTCGTCAGCCTCGACCTTGCCGCCGGGAAATTCCCACAGGCCGCCCTGATGCTGGGTGTCGGCACGGCGGGCGATGAGGATTTTGCCGCTGTCGTCACGAATGACGGCAGCCGCGACGTGTACGCGTTTCACGGATTCAACTCCTCCAGTCCAGCCTTTTGCCACGCCTTGAAGGCGGGCCATTGGTAGACGGTTTCAACATAGGCTTGATCAACCGCCGGCAACTGCACCTGATAGGTACGCAGACGCACGGCAATCGGTGCGAAGAACGCGTCAGCCAGACTCACTCGGCCAAACAGATATGGCCCAGGCTCAGTGGCCGCCGCGCGGCATTCGGCCCACAGCGCGAGCATGCGCTCGATATCGACCTTCACTTCCGGCGGCACCGGATCAAGCGGGGCGTCGTGGTTCAGGTTGAACGGCATATGATTGCGCATGGCGAAAAAGCCGCTGTGCATCTGCGCGCAGGCGGACCGCGCCTGGGCACGGGCATAAACATCGCTCGGCCAGAGCTGCTCGGACGGAAACTGCTCGGCCAGGTATTCGGCGATCGCCAGAGAGTCGGCAATGGTGCCGCGAGAGGTTTGCAGCAGCGGCACCTTGGCGGTCGGCGAATGCTTGAGCAGCCGCTCGCGGGTGTCGGGCTTGCCGAGCTTGATCAGTTCTTCGGTGTAGGGAGCGCCGGTCAGTTCCAGCGCCAGGGCGGCGCGCAGGGACCAGGAGGACAGCAGTTTGTCGCCGATGATCAGGTGCAGGGACATGGTGTGGCGCCTTTTCGTCAGTGGAAAGCTTCAAGACTTTTAGTGACTGGACCGACGCGTTCGCAGGCAAGCCCGCTCCCACAGTGATTTCGGTCGTTCACAAAGGTTGTGTACACCCGAAAACCCTGTGGGAGCGGGCTTGCTCGCGAAGAGGCCGGCACATTCAACATTGATATTGCCAGACACAACGTCATCGCGAGCAGGCTCACTCCTACAGGAGATCCGAGTCGTTCACTAATCTACTGTAGGAACGAGCCTGCTCGCGAAAGAAGCGACCCGGTCTTGGATCAGGTGCGGTACTCGGCGTTGATCTTCACGTACTCATGCGACAGGTCGGTGGTCCAGATGGTTTCGCTGCAATCGCCTCGACCCAGCTCGATACGGATGGTGATCTCTTCCTGCTGCATCACCGCCGAGCCTTGCGCCTCAGTGTAGGTGCTTGCGCGCGCGCCACGGCTGGCAATACACACATCGCCGAGGAACACGTCGATCTTGCTCACGTCGAGGTTCGGCACACCGGCACGGCCGACAGCGGCCAGAATCCGGCCCCAGTTCGGGTCGGAGGCGAACAGCGCGGTCTTGATCAGCGGCGAGTGGGCCACGGTGTAACCGACGTCCAGGCATTCCTGATGATTGCCGCCGCCGTTGACTTCAACGGTGACGAACTTGGTCGCGCCTTCGCCGTCACGCACGATGGCCTGAGCCACGTCCATGCACACTTCGAACACCGCCTGCTTCAGCTTGTTGAACAGCTCGCCTTCGGCGCGGGTGATTTCCGGCAACGCAGCGTTGCCGGTGGCAATCAGCATGCAGCAGTCGTTGGTCGAAGTATCGCCATCGATGGTGATGCGGTTGAATGACTTGTTCGCACCGTCGAGCATCAGGTTGTGCAGCACGTCGCGGGAGACTTTGGCGTCGGTGGCGATGTAGCCGAGCATGGTCGCCATGTTCGGGCGGATCATGCCTGCGCCTTTGCTGATGCCGGTGACGGTGATGGTCACGCCGTCATGCTGGAACTGGCGGCTGGCGCCCTTGGGCAGGGTGTCGGTGGTCATGATGCCGGTGGCGGCCGCTGCCCAGTTGTTTTCCGACAGGTCATCCAGTGCGGCCTGAAGTGCGCCTTCGATCTTCTCGACCGGCAGTGGCTCGCCGATCACGCCAGTGGAGTACGGCAGGATCTGGCTGGCATCGACACCGGTCAGCTCGGCGAGTCTGGCGGTGGTGCGCTCGGCAGCCGCCAGGCCCGGCTCACCGGTACCGGCGTTGGCGTTACCGGTGTTGGTCAGCAGGTAACGCACGTCGTTCTGCACACGTTTTTTCGCCAGGATCACCGGCGCGGCGCAAAAGGCGTTCAACGTGAACACACCGGCCACGGTCGAACCTTCGGCGCAGCGCATCACTACCACATCCTTGCGCCCAGGGCGCTTGATGCCGGCCGAGGCAATACCGAGTTCAAAACCGGCAACCGGGTGCAACGTTGGCAAAGGACCAAGACCAACAGCCATGAATGCGCTCCTTACTCAATGATGTCAGCACCGCTTCCTGCTGTTTTCGACAAGAAGGCGGCGGATTAAATGGCAAAACGCCGCGACGGCAGAAGCCGGTCGCGGCGCGGGTATTTCAGCGATTGAAACGGGGTTTACTGGATCTGCCCGTGGCAATGCTTGAATTTCTTGCCCGAACCGCAGTAGCACAGTTCGTTGCGGCCCTGCTTCTGCTCGTTGCGAACCGGAGCGGTGGCGAGGGCCACATCGACCTCTTCACCCAACACTTCCGGTTGATCCAGACCAGGGGCCTCGGCGTGTTCGAACTGCATGCGGGCGGCCAGTGCTTCGGCTTCCTGACGCAGGCGTTGCTCTTCGGCTTCCGGATCTTCGCGGCGAACCTGAACGTGCGACAGCACACGGATCGAGTCGCGCTTGATCGAATCCAGCAGCTCGGAGAACAGCGTGAACGACTCGCGCTTGTATTCCTGCTTCGGGTTCTTCTGGGCGTAGCCACGCAGGTGGATGCCGTGACGCAGGTGATCCATGGTCGACAGGTGGTCTTTCCACAGGTCGTCGAGGACGCGCAGGACGATCTGCTTCTCGAACGAGCGCAGTGCTTCGGCACCGGCCTGATCTTCTTTCTCGTTGTACGCGGCCATCAGCTCGACCATCAGCTTCTCGCGCAGCGTCTCTTCGTACAGGTGATCGTCTTCGTCGAGCCATTGCTGGATCGGCAGCTTCACCCCGAAGTCGCTTGCCAGCGAAGCTTCCAGACCGGCCACGTCCCACTGCTCTGGCAGCGATTGCGGCGGAATGTGTGCACTGACGGTGGCGTTGAGCACGTCCTGACGGAAATCGGCGATGGTTTCACCGATGTTGTCGGCGGCCAGCAACGTGTTACGCATGTGATAAATCACTTTACGCTGCTCGTTGTTGACGTCGTCGAACTCGAGCAGTTGCTTGCGAATGTCGAAGTTGCGACCTTCAACCTTGCGCTGCGCCTTCTCGATCGCGTTGGTCACCATGCGGTGCTCGATCGCTTCGCCCGGCTGCATGCCCAGGGCTTTCATGAAGTTCTTCACCCGGTCAGAGGCGAAGATGCGCATCAGGCTGTCTTCCAGCGACAGGTAGAAGCGGCTGGAACCGGCGTCGCCCTGACGACCGGCACGGCCACGCAGCTGGTTGTCGATACGACGGGATTCGTGACGCTCGGAGGCAATCACCTGCAGACCGCCGGATTCCAGCACTTGCTGGTGACGCTTCTGCCAGTCGGCCTTGATCTGGGCGATCTGCTCGGGGCTCGGGTTTTCCAGCGCCGCGACTTCCACTTCCCAGTTACCGCCCAGCAGGATGTCGGTACCACGACCGGCCATGTTGGTGGCGATGGTCAGGGCGCCCGGACGACCGGCTTGCGCGATGATCTCGGCTTCTTTTTCGTGGAACTTGGCGTTCAGTACCTTGTGCTCGATGCCTTCCTTGTTGAGCAGGTTGGACACGTGCTCGGAAGTTTCGATGGTCGCGGTACCCACCAGGATCGGACGGCCCTGGGCCAT
This sequence comes from Pseudomonas sp. MWU16-30322, assembly GCF_020515535.1. NCBI lineage: Bacteria > Pseudomonadati > Pseudomonadota > Gammaproteobacteria > Pseudomonadales > Pseudomonadaceae > Pseudomonas > Pseudomonas sp. MWU16-30322. The sequence continues at coordinate 162,723 of NZ_JAIWYL010000002.1, read as the reverse complement.
GCCTTCCTTGATGTCGTTGATGATCGCCGCGTATTTCTCTTCGGCAGTCAGGAACACCAGGTCGTTGTAGTCTTTACGCGCCAACGGCTTGTTCGGCGGAATGACCATGACCTGCAGACCATAGATCTGGTGGAATTCGAACGCTTCGGTGTCGGCGGTACCGGTCATGCCGGACAGCTTGGTGTACAGACGGAAGTAGTTCTGGAACGTGGTCGAGGCCAGGGTCTGGCTCTCGGCCTGAATGTTCAGACCTTCCTTGGCTTCGATGGCCTGGTGCAGGCCTTCGGACAGACGACGACCCGGCATGGTACGACCGGTGTGTTCGTCGACCAGTACGACCTGGCCGTCCTGCACGATGTATTCGACGTTGCGATGGAACAGCTTGTGCGCACGCAGACCCGAGTAGACGTGGGTCAGCAGGCCCAGGTTATGCGCCGAGTACAGGCTCTCGCCTTCGGCCAGCAGGCCGACGCCGGTGAGCATTTCTTCGATGAACTGGTGACCGGCTTCGTTGAGTTCGACCTGACGGGTCTTCTCGTCGATGGTGTAGTGACCGGCCTTGGTGACCTGGCCTTCGACTTCCTCGACGTGCAGTTCCAACTGCGGGATCAGTTTGTTGATCTCCATGTACAGCTTGGAACTGTCCTCGGCCTGACCGGAAATGATCAGCGGGGTACGGGCTTCGTCGATGAGGATGGAGTCGACTTCGTCGATCACGGCAAAATTGAGTTCGCGCTGGAATTTCTCTTCCATGCTGAACGCCATGTTGTCGCGCAGGTAGTCGAACCCGAATTCGTTGTTGGTACCGTAGGTGATGTCGGCAGCGTAGGCGGCGCGCTTTTCTTCCGGCGGCTGGAACGGCGTCACGACGCCGACGGTCAGGCCGAGGAATTCGTAGAGCGGACGCATCCAGTTGGCGTCACGGCGGGCCAGGTAGTCGTTCACGGTCACAACGTGCACGCCCTTGCCGGACAGCGCGTTGAGGTAAACGCCCAGGGTTGCCACGAGGGTTTTACCCTCACCGGTACGCATTTCGGCAATCATGCCTTCATGCAAGGTCATGCCGCCGATCAACTGGACGTCGAAGTGGCGCATGCCCATGACGCGCTTGCCCGCTTCACGGGCGACCGCGAAGGCTTCAGGCAACAGCTTGTCGAGGGATTCCCCTTTGGCGATACGGGCCTTGAACTCATTGGTCTTGGCGCGCAATTGATCGTCCGAAAGGGCCACCATTTGCTCTTCGAAGGCATTGACGAGCTGCACCGTCTTGAGCATGCGTTTGACTTCACGCTCGTTCTTGCTTCCAAAAAGTTTCTTTAACAAAGGCGCAAACATATCGGCAGGATCTTCCACACTAAAGGGATGGAGGGCGGCCCCGTGAGTCGCCCGTGCAGCCCTCATGGCCGCATGCGAACGAGCATTCTACCCGGAAACGGTGGTGAGGAAAGTGGCGATATTCCACGATGCTGGCACTGCGCTTTGACGGGGCTCACTTAAAATAAGGGCGTTTTGCTCAACTTCAACCCATCAAGGGACGAAGTTAGTCGTTGATTTAATGGGTAAAGCAGGGACAAATGCAATGGGCGAGTGGTTCCGTTGCTTTCTGCTACCATGGCGCTTCTGTTACTTCAGGTGTTCGAACATGGCATTTCGCCCCCTTACAGCCAGGGCACCCGCCGCTCTGCTTCGCGAAGCCAAACCCCTCAAGGCTCTGCTCGGCCACGCCCAACGCCTGGGGCATCTGCAGCGCCTGCTCGAAAGCCAACTGCAACCTGCCGCCCGCGAACATTGCCACGTGGCCAAGTGGCGCGAAGGCCAATTGACGCTGGTGGTGACTGACGGGCACTGGGCGACGCGCCTGCGCTACCAGCAAAAACGCCTGCAACGCCAACTGCAACTGTTCGAAGAATTCGCCAACCTGACGCGCATCCAGTTCCGCGTGCAACCGCCGCTGGTCCAGCGCCGGGCAAGCGGACACTCGATGGATCTGTCGACGGATGCCGCGCAGACCATTCAGTCAACAGCGGACGGGATCAGCGATCCAGGCCTGCGTGCGGCACTTGAGCGCCTGGCGGCACACGCCAAAGACAAATCCTGATCTCAATCCAGAAAACTGCCACTTATCCAATGTGGGAGCGGGCTTGCTCGCGAAGGCGTCCTTTCAGTCAACATTATTGTTAACTGGCAGACCGCTTTCGCGAGCAAGCCCGCTCCCACAGTTTCGATCAGCGCCGTTTGCTGCCACCGAGCAACGAGCCCATCAAGCCGCGCACCAGTTGTTTACCCAGATTATTGGCCGCCTGGCGCATCGCCGACTTCAGCGCTTGCCCCGCCGCCGTCCCCAGAAACTCCCCGGCACGATCGGCCAGGCTCGGTTCCTCGGCTGCCGGCTTGCCGGCCGGTGTTTCTGCCGGCGGCGCCAGATCCTTGCGGCCCATCAGGATTTCGTACGCCGACTCACGATCGATCGGCTTGTCATAACGGCCCTTGAACGGCGAACCGGCGATCAGCATCGTGCGCTCGGTTTCGCTCAACGGCCCGATCCGCGATTGCGGCGGTGCCACCAGCACCCGCTGGACCATTTCCGGTGTGCCCTTCTCGGCAAGCGTACCGACCAACGCTTCGCCGATGCCGAGCTCCGTCAGCACCGACAAGGTGTCGAACGCCGGATTTGGCCGAAAACCATCCGCCACCGCACGCAGGGATTTCTGTTCCTTGGCGGTGAACGCGCGCAAGCCGTGCTGGATCCGCAGACCGAGTTGCGCCAGCACGCTGTCCGGCAAATCACTCGGCGACTGAGTAACGAAATACACCCCGACGCCCTTGGAGCGGATCAATCGCACTACTTGCTCAAGCCGATCCTGCAACGCCTTGGGCGTATCGCCGAACAACAGGTGCGCCTCATCGAAGAACAGCGCCAGCAGTGGTTTGTCGGCATCGCCGCGCTCCGGCAACTGCTCGAACAACTCGGCCAGCAGCCACAGCAGGAACGTCGCGTAGACCTTCGGCGCTTCGTGGACCAGGCGGCTGGCATCGAGCAAATGAATGCGCCCACGGCCATCGGCGGCCGGTTGCAGAATGTCTTCCAGTTGCAGCGCCGGTTCGCCGAACAAGGCTTCAGCGCCCTGTTGCTCCAGAGTCGCCAGCCGGCGCAACAACGCCTGACTGGAGCCGGTGGTCATCAGCGCGGCGTCTTCGCCGAGCAGCTGCGGGTTGTCCTTGAGATGATTGAGCAGCGCCTTGAGGTCTTTCAGGTCCAGCAGCAACAGGCCTTCGCGGTCCGCTACTTTAAAGGCCGCGTACAGCGCGGCCTGCTGGCTGTCGGTCAGTTCCAGCAGGCTGCCGATCAGCAACGGGCCCATTTCACTCAACGTGGTACGCAACGGATGACCGGATTCGCCGTGAATGTCCCACAGCGTCACCGGATACGCCTGCGGCTTGTAGTCGAGCCAAGGCATTCCGGCGATGCGCTCGGCGACCTTGCCCTGCGGATTGCCGGCAGCGCCCAGGCCACACAGGTCGCCCTTGATGTCCGCGGCGAACACGGCGACGCCGGCATCACTGAACGCTTCGGCAAGACGCTGCAAAGTCACGGTCTTGCCGGTCCCGGTCGCACCGGCGATCAGCCCGTGGCGGTTCGCCAGGCGCATGGCCTGAGCAATCGGTTGCCTCGCCAGATCGGCGCCGATAACGAGTTGCGATGTGTCAGGCATTTTGTCACCTATGGTTAATCTTTAATCCGGTATGGCCGATAGATAAAGGCGAGAACCTGACTGAAAAGTCGGTCGGACATTTCCCTAAGGAGAGTCGGAAATATCAGTTTGTTTCACCCTTGCCCATATTGCGCGCCTTTATAAAAGCACGCCCAGGACATTAAGACCTTAGCGGAACCCCAAGCCATGAACAAAAATCTGCGCTTCAGCCATAAAATTTTGCTTGCCGCCGCCCTCATCGTCATCGCCGCTTTCGCCTCGTTCACGCTGTACAACGACTGGCTGCAACGCAACGCGATCCGCGCTGACTTGAACAACTATCTCAACGAGATGGGCGAAGTTACTGCCGATAACATCCAGACCTGGCTCAACGGACGCATTCTGCTGGTCGAGAACGCCGCCCAGAACATCGCCATCAATCCGGAACCCGCCAACGTCGCCAGCCTGCTGGAACAGAAATCCCTGACCTCGACGTTCATGGCCACTTACCTCGGCGATGCCACCGGTCACTTCACCATCCGCCCGGACGTGAAGATGCCGGACGGCTTCGATCCACGGGTGCGCCCTTGGTACAAAGGGGCCGAGAGCAGCAGCGCGTCGACCCTGACCGAACCGTACATCGACGCCGCCACCGGGCAGTTGATCATCTCCATCGCCACCGCCTCGAAAAAGGCCGGCCAGAGCGTTGGCGTGGTGGGCGGTGACCTGAGCCTGCAAACCCTGGTCGACACCCTCACCGCCCGGGACTTCTCCGGCATGGGCTACGCGTTCCTGGTCAGCGCCGACGGCAAGATCCTGGTGCACCCGGACAAGGCGCTGGTGATGAAATCACTGAAAGAAGCCTATCCGCAGGACACCCCGCGCATCAGCAGCGACTTCAGTGAAATCACGGTCGATGGCAAGACTCGCATCGTCAGCTTCACCCCGATCAAAGGCCTGCCGTCGGTCAACTGGTACATCGGACTGTCGGTGGACAAGGACAAAGCCTTCTCGATGCTCAGTGAGTTCCGCACCTCGGCGGTGATTGCCACGGTGATTGCGGTGGTCATCATCATCGCGCTGCTGGGCATGCTGATTCGCCTGCTGATCCAGCCACTGCACGTCATGACCCGCGCCATGGAAGACATCGCTGACGGTGAAGGCGACCTGACCAAGCGCCTGACCATCGTCAATAACGATGAATTCGGTGTACTGGGTACCGCATTCAACCGTTTCGTCGAGCGTATTCACGGCTCGATCCGCGAAGTGTCGTCGGCCACCGGGCAAGTCAACGAGGTCGCGCTGCGCGTGGTCGCGGCGTCCAACTCGTCGATGTACAACTCCGATCAGCAAGCATCGCGCACCAGCAGCGTCGCCGCCGCGATCAATCAACTGGGCGCCGCCGCCCAGGAAATCGCCCGCAACGCCGCGCAAGCTTCGAACCAGGCCAGTGACGCCCGCGGCCTCGCCGAAGACGGCCAGCAAGTGGTGGATCGCAGCATCAAGGCGATGAACCAACTGTCGAGCATGCTCAGCGCCTCCAGCAGCAACATCGAATCGCTGAACAGCAAAACCGTGAACATCGGGCAGATTCTGGAAGTGATCACCAGCATCTCCCAGCAGACCAACCTGCTGGCGCTTAACGCGGCGATCGAAGCGGCGCGTGCCGGTGAGGCCGGACGCGGCTTTGCCGTGGTCGCCGACGAAGTGCGCAACCTGGCGCACCGCACCCAGGAATCGGCGCAGCAGGTGCAGACCATGATCGAGGAGCTGCAGGTCGGCGCCCGTGAATCGGTGAGCACCATGAGCGACAGTCAGCGCCACAGCCAGGACAGCGTGGAAATCGCCAACCTCGCCGGCGAACGCCTCAACAGCGTGACCCAGCGCATTGGCGAAATCGACGGGATGAACCAATCGGTGGCGACCGCGACCGAGGAACAGACCGCGGTGGTCGAGTCGATCAACGTCGACATCACCGAGATCAACACGCTGAACCAGGAAGGCGTCGAGAACCTGCAGGCGACCTTGCGCGCCTGTTCGGATCTGGAACAGCAGGCTTCGCGGCTGAAGCAGTTGGTCGGTAGCTTCAGAATTTAAGGCGCTGCCACTGACCTCTTCGCGAGCAAGCCCGCTCCCACATTGGATCTTCGGTGTTCACACATTGTGAGTTCCACCAAAAACCACTGTGGGAGCGGGCTTGCTCGCGAAGGCGTCCTGTCAAACACCACAACCCCTCCCTGACACTCCCCCCGCGCAATCCCGACCGAACATCTATTCTGGATAAAGGTCAACCAAGGGAGAGCAACACAGCGGAGGGTTCGTCATTGTGCACATCGCCGACATCACCATGTTCTACGCCCCGGCCAGCGGCGGCGTACGCACCTATCTGGACGCCAAGCATCGTCGGCTGGGCGTCAAACCGGGCATTCGCCACAGCCTGCTGATCCCCGGCGCACACTTTAGTGAACACGATGGCGTCTACACGGTGCCCGCGCCTGCACTGCCGTTTGGCAAAGGCTATCGCTTCCCGCTGCGTCTGGCGCCGTGGCGCAATGTCCTGCAGGATTTGCAGCCCGATCTGATCGAAGTCGGCGACCCGTACCTGACTGCCTGGGCAGCGCTGGATGCACGGCGCCAACTGGATGTGCCGGTGATCGGCTTTTATCACTCGGATCTGCCGCTGTTGGTCAGCAACCGCATGGGCCATTGGGTCACGCCGAATGTCGAGGCGTATGTCACCAAACTCTACGGCAATTTCGACCGGGTGCTGGCGCCGAGCCAGGTCATGGCCGACAAACTCACCGGGCTGGGGGTGCGCAATGTCTTTGTGCAGCCACTGGGGGTGGATCTGCAAACCTTTCACCCCGACGCCCGCGACAACGGTCTGCGCGCCGAACTGGGGATTGCCGAAGACACCCGTCTGCTGATCTTTGCCGGGCGCGGCTCCAAAGAGAAGAACCTGTCGGTGCTGCTCAAATGCATGCGACGCCTCGGCCCGCGCTATCACCTGTTGCTGGTCGGCTCATCGATGCCCGCCGTGGTCCCGGACAATGTCAGCGTGATCGACGGGTTCTGCCCGGCCGCCACCGTGGCGCGATTAATGGCCAGCGCCGACGCCCTGCTGCATGCCGGCGATCAGGAAACCTTCGGTCTGGTGATCCTCGAAGCCATGGCCTGCGGGATTCCGGTGGTCGCAGTGGCGGCCGGGGCGTTCGAGGAAATCATCAACCAGGACTGCGGCTTGCTGTGTGCACCGAACAACCCACAAGCCATGGCCAATGCCGTGCGCGAACTGTTCAGTCGCGGCTGCGTGAACCTCGGCCAGCAGGCGCGGCAACACGTCGAACGGCATTATTCCTGGGACAGTGTGGTCGACAGCCTGCTCGGTCATTATCACGCGGTCCTCGGCCATTCCTGGCCTCGGGTGGCCAATGGCTGATCCCCTGAACCGCCGCGCCGTGTTGCTGGTGCTGCACGACGTAGCACCGTCGACGTGGGCGGATTATCAGCCGTTCGTCGAAGCCGTCGATGCGCTGGGCGGCGTGCCGATGACCTGGCTGGTGGTACCGAATTTCCATGGGCGCGATGCACTTGAGGCGCATCCGGCGTTCTGTCGCAGGCTCGGCGAGCGGTTGGCCCGTGGCGATGAACTGGCCTTGCACGGGTTTTACCATGACGACCGCGAGCCGGCACCGACCACGCCCCGCGACTGGTTCATGCGCCGGATCTACACCCACGAAGGCGAGTTCTATCACCTGTCCCGCGAAGCCGCGCTTGCGCGACTGCGTGCCGGTATCGAGTTGTTCCAGCGCTACGACTGGCCGTTGCACGGTTTCGTCGCCCCGGCATGGCTGATGAGCGAGGGTACGCGCCAAGCCTTGCGCGAGTTGCCGTTGCACTACACCAGCGATCCGCAGCATCTTTATTGCCTGCCGGATTTCACCTCGATCGATGCTCCCGGCCTGGTGTGGAGCGCCCGCAGCGCCTGGCGTCGTGGCCTGTCGAAAGTCCTCAGCGACCAACGCGAGCAGCGCTGGCGTCAGGCCCCGGTGATTCGCCTCGGCCTGCACCCGGTGGATATGCGCTACCGTTACTCGCGAAACTACTGGCTGCAAACCCTCAAACGCCTGCTCGCCGAAGGACGCGTGCCGATGACCAAGATTGACTGGCTGGCGCAACAGCGCGGGCAACTCGGGCACGCCGCATGAGCCGCGGCATTCTGTTGTTGATCGGCCTGCTCGCTGCGCTGCTGATTCCGCTGTTGCTCGGTGGCAATGAAATCTGGTCGCGCCTGCAAAGCTTTCCGCTGCCATGGCTGCTGGTGCTGTTCGGCATGATCCTGCTCTGCTGGGGTATCAACACCCTGCGCTTGCGGCTGTTACTGGGCGATCAACGAGATCGCGTCTCACCGCTGAAGAGTCTCGGGGTGGTGATGGCCGCCGAGTTTGCCTATTGCGCCACCCCCGGTGGCAGCGGCGGCCCGCTGACCATCATGGCCCTGCTGGCCCGTTGCGGCGTGCGCCCGGCGCGGGGCAGCGCGGTGTTTGCGATGGATCAGTTGAGCGATCTGCTGTTCTTTCTCTGCGCCTTGAGCGCGATTCTGATCTACGCGCTGTTCCAGCACCTGAGCGACCGTATGGAATGGCTGCTGATGGTCAGTGCCGTGTCGTTATTCGGCGGCCTGATCGGTTGCGCGCTGTTGGCGCGCTATCATCGCGCGCTGATTCGCCTGAGCGGGCGCCTGTTGGCCCGCATGAACGTCGAGCACAGCACCCGCCGACGCTGGGCGCGCAAGCTCTTGCACTTTCTAGCAGCGTTCACCGATACCCTGAAATTGCCGTGGCAGACCTTGAGCAAAGTGTTTGCGTTGACGTGCGTGCATTGGCTGCTGCGTTACAGCGTGCTGTATCTGGCGCTGCGCGGGCTGGGTGCGGACTTGCAGTGGGCCTGGAGCTTTCTGGTGCAGATGCTGTCGCTGGGCGCGGGCCAGTTCACGCTATTGCCGGGTGGCGCAGGCGCGGCGGAATTGACCTCGGCGGCACTGCTGGCGCCAATGGTCGGCAAATCCACAGCGGCGGCGGCAATCCTGATCTGGCGGGCAGTGACGTTCTATTTCTATCTGCTGGTGGGTGGCCCGGTGTTTGTGCTGATGCTGGGACGACCGTTGCTCAAGAAATTGATGAAGGTCAGACAGGCTTCTTAGGTTCGTCCAGCTGTTCTTTCATTTGCTCCCATAACTCGGCGGCCCCGGGAAACTCTGTCCCGTCCTCCGGCGTCATGTCTTCGGGATCATATCTGCTCAAACACCCCTCACCCACGGTGGCCGGCGCTTTGGAAGTGGCTTTGTCCAGTGGATCGCTCATGGGCAGTTCCTCAGGGATGAAATGAAAAAGGGCCTGGACGATTGAACGCCCAGACCCTTGATTTTTCAACCGCAGACTTTCAGACCGATCAGAACACCACGGTCTTGTTGCCGTGCACCAGCACGCGGTCTTCGAGGTGATAGCGCAGACCACGGGCCAACACCATCTTCTCGACGTCACGGCCGAAACGCACCATGTCTTCGATGCTGTCGCTGTGGCTGACGCGTACCACGTCCTGCTCGATGATCGGGCCGGCATCCAGCTCTTCGGTCACGTAGTGGCAGGTCGCGCCGATCAGCTTCACGCCGCGCAGCGACGCCTGATGGTACGGCTTGGCACCGACGAACGACGGCAGGAAGCTGTGGTGAATGTTGATCACCTTGTGTGCGTATTCGCGGCACAGGGCCGGCGGCAGGATCTGCATGTAGCGCGCCAGCACCACCACTTCGGCGTCGTGCTGCTTGACCAGACGCGAGACTTCGGCGAACGCCGGCTCCTTGTCCTGCGGGTTGACCGGGACATGGTAATAAGGAATGCCATGCCACTCGACCATGCTGCGCAGGTCATTGTGGTTGGAAATCACGCAGGAGATTTCGCAATCGAGCTCGTCGCTGTGCCAGCGGTGCAGCAAGTCGGCCAGGCAGTGGGATTCGCGGCTGGCCATCAGCACTACGCGTTTCTTCTGCTCGGTATCGGTAATGCGCCAGTCCATCGAGAACTCTTCGGCGATCGGCGCAAACTTCTCGCGCAGTACTTCAATACCGAACGGCAGCGAATCGGCACGGATCTCGTGACGCATGAAGAACCAGCCGTTCTGATTATCCGAGTGGTGGCTCGCTTCGGTGATCCAACCGTTGTGGGATGCCAGAAAGTTACTGACTTTGGCAACGATGCCAACGCGGTCAGGGCAGGAAATCACCAACCGAAAGGTGCGCATGGGGGAAAAACTCCAGAACTTCGCAAAGGCGGCCATTCTAGCGACTGTGCGCGGAAACTGCAGTATTGATGACCGATTCCCCGGAGACGGCGCGATTCAAGGCGTCCGATCGTCCGGCGCGCCAATGTGATGGCACTGCCGTGACGCTGTTCGAGCAGATAATTGTGAATAATCGTGATGAATGCATCACATTATTTAAATGACCATTCAATTTACCGGTTATTTCACGTAACTAATTCAAATAAAAAATCCGCTTAAATGTTTACTTGATGAAACAGCCTGACTATTATTGCGGCACTGTCCCCTGCCATTCAACACATCCGCATAAGGTAGTTACCATGTCCTTGATCAACGAATATCGCGCCACCGAAGAAGCAATCAAAGAGCTGCAAGCCCGTTTGAAGAACCTGTCGCAAGACGACAAACTGCAAGCCGAGCTGGAATTCGAAGGCAAACTGCGCACCCTGATGGGCGAATACTCCAAGTCCCTGCGCGACATCATCGCCCTGCTGGATCCGGAATCGAAAACCAAAGGCACCCGTGGCGCCGCAGTAAAAACTACCGGCACCAAGCGCGCGCGCAAAGTTAAACAATACAAAAACCCGCACAACGGCGAAGTCATCGAAACCAAAGGTGGCAACCACAAGACTCTGAAAGAGTGGAAAGCCAAGTGGGGCGGTGACGTGGTTGAAGGCTGGGCTACCCTGCTGGGCTAAGCCGCAACGCCTGCCGCAGACTGATTCTGCGGCCCATGAAAAACGCCAGCATACGCTGGCGTTTTTTTATGCCCGGCATTTCATGGGCACACTATGTTCGATTTCAAAGATTCAAACGTTTGCGCAATGCCTCGACATAATTCTGCCACTCATTGAGCACTTGATTCTGTATCGGCGTAGCACTAAGCGCCCATTGCTGCGCGGCCTCGGCAAAAGATTGCAGGGTATTAGGCGCGCCCATTTGCGGCTCGGACAAACGCTGCTGACAGAATATTCTCCAGCGTTCTTGCTCCTCGGAATTCAACGTATCGGGAAAGTTGCGTGCGCGATATCGAAAGAGTAATTCCGGCAGACGTTCATCATCGAACGGCCAGTGTTCTTGCGCTAATTGTGCCGGATCCGCCGTCCTCACTTGCTCACATAGACGCCGGTCACGATCACCGATAAATCCATCGTACAACTGCTGTTCCGGATCTTCGCTCGGCGTGAAGTCTTCGCTGGCGTAAATCGCCGCGACTTTATCTTTCCAAACTTGTTGTGCGTCACTTAGCCGCAGCGCACGTGCCTGATACAGCGCCATGTCCAGGCCCAGGCGCTGCTGATCGTCGGCGCGCAATACCGACAACGGCGCCACCACCGGGCAGCGATTGATGTGAATCAGTTTCAGCGGCACCGGCAGTTCACCTTCGGCGAGGTCGTCGCGGCGGGTGTACAGGCGCTGGCGCAGGGTTTCGGCGTCCAGATCCAGCAAGCCTTGCGGATCAAGGTGCAGGTCACAGACGATCAGCGCATTGCGATTGCGCGGATGCCAGGCCAATGGCAGCACTACACCGACATAGTGCCGCGCCGCCGAAAAGCGTCCGGAGATATGCACCAGCGGCTGCAACAGACGAATCTGATCCATGACCTTCTGCTTGCTGCGCAATTGAAACAGCCAGTCATACAACTTCGGCTGTTTCTCGCGGATCAACCGCGCCAGCGCGATGGTGGCGCGCACGTCCGACAGCGCTTCGTGCGCATGCCCGTGGTCGATATGGTTGGCGGCCGTAAGACGTTCGAGCTTGAGGGTGACCTTGCCTTCGTCATCGGTCGGCCAGACCAGGCCATCCGGGCGCAACGCGTACGCGGCGCGCACCACATCGATCAGGTCCCAGCGACTGTTGCCGCCCTGCCATTCACGGGCATACGGGTCGAAGAAATTGCGGTACAGGCTGTAGCGGGTCATCTCGTCGTCGAAACGCAAGGTGTTGTAACCCGCGCCGCAAGTGCCGGGCGCCGCCAGTTGCGCATGCACACGGGTCATGAAATCGGCTTCGCTCAGACCGTGCTCGGCGAGTTGCCCCGGGGTAATGCCGGTGATCGCGCAGGCCGCCGGGTGCGGCAGGATGTCTTCGCTGGGCTGGCAGTAGAGGTTGACCGGTTCGTCGATTTCATTGAGGTCGTGGTCGGTGCGAATCCCGGCGACCTGCAGCGGGCGGTCGTTGCGCGGATTGATGCCGGTGGTTTCGTAGTCGTACCAGAAGATTGAAGTCACGGGCGGTTCCTGAACTGAAGATCGGCAAAGTCTAGGCGTTGAACCCGCATCGCGGCCAGCGCTGTGTCATTCAACCCGCGCGCGCCACACGATGTGCAATACATAGTGATGTCGTTTTCCCCCAAGAGGCTGCTAGCATCGGACAGACCTCGCCTCCCGATCCGGCCCCATCAGGTAGCCCATGCTCGAGAACACAGCAGCGCCACGGAAAGCACCGCTGAACCCGCCACTCGATACCCGCTATCAAGTGGAAACCCCGGAGGGCATCGACCTGCCGTTGCGCCCGGCCGGCCTGATGGTGCGCAGCCTCGCCTTCGGCATCGACCTGGGCATTCGCGGAGCCATCCTCGGCGTGCTGTTCCTGCTGCTGGCGTTTCTCGGTCAGCTCGGCATGGGCCTGGGTTCGCTGCTGCTGTTTGCCGTCAGTTGGTGGTACATGGTGCTGTTCGAAGTGCTGCGTCAGGGCCGTTCGCCGGGCAAGCAATGGATGGGCCTGCGGGTGATTCACGATGACGGCACACCGATCGGCTGGTCGGCCTCGCTGCTGCGCAACCTGTTGCGTTTTGTCGACCTGCTGCCGTTCGGTTATTTCCTCGGGGCGATCAGTTGCCTGCAGCACCCGACCTTCAAACGCCTGGGCGACATCGCCGCCGGCACCCTGGTGGTCTACAGCGAACGCCCACTCGCACGCCCGCAACTGCCCGACGCCCAGCCGCGCCGCTCGCCCGTCCCGCTCACCCTCAGCGAACAACGCGCCCTGCTCGCCTTCGCCGAACGCCAGGGCGAACTGTCGCCAGCGCGGGTCAACGAGCTGGCCGCGCTGCTCGCCCAGCCGCTGCACATCTCGGCGCCCAAAGCGGTCAGCGAACTCAACGGTATCGCCCGCGGCTTGTTGGGGCCGACATGAAGCAGAGTCTTTTCGAAACTCGCCACAAGGCCGAATGGGAGCGCTTCACGCTGGCGCTCGAACGCCTCGAACATGGCAAGGACACCTCGCAAGTGGCCACTTTCCCCAAGGCTTATCGACGCCTGTGCCAGCATCTGGCGCTGGCACAGGAGCGTGGCTACAGCAGTTTTCTGACCGACTCGCTGCAACAACTGGTGTTGCGCGGCCATCAGCAGCTTTATCGGCACCGCAGTCGCTTCGGCGCCAACCTGCTGGGTTTCATCCTCGCTGACTTCCCCCGGCTGGTGCGCGCCGAATGGGCCTTTGTACTGGCCGCCAGCCTGGTGTTTTTCGGCAGCCTGATCGGTTTTGCCTTGCTGGTGTATGCCTTTCCCGAACTGGTCTACAACCTGATCCCCGCCGAACAGGTGCGCGAGATGCAGAGCATGTACGACCCGGTGGCCGGGCACCTCGGGCGTTCGGCCGAACGCGCGGCCAGTGAAGACTGGGTGATGTTCGGCTACTACGTGATGCACAACATCGGCATCGCCTTCCAGACCTTCGCCAGCGGTTTGCTGCTGGGCGTGGGCAGCGCGTTTTTCCTGCTCTATAACGGCTTGATCATCGGTGCGGTGGCCGGGCATCTGACTGAAATCGGTTTCGGGCAGACGTTCTGGTCGTTCGTGATCGGCCACGGGGCTTTCGAGCTGAGCGCCATTGCCCTGGCGGGTGCCGCCGGCCTGAAACTCGGCTGGGCGTTGATCGCGCCCGGACGCCTGACGCGCGGTGAAGCACTGAAAACCGCCGCGCACACAAGCGTGCTGCTGGTGTGCGGGGTCATGCTGTTCCTGCTGATCGCGGCGTTCATCGAAGCGTACTGGTCGTCGCGGACCGGGGTTACACCGCCGATCAAATATGCGGTCGGTGCCGCGTTGTGGATCGCCGTGGCGGCCTATCTGCTGTTCGCCGGAAGGACCCGCCATGCGCCTGAGTGATGCCACTGTAGCGATCCGCCCGCGCAGCACCTGGGAAGCCATGGACCTGGGCGTGCTCATGAGCCAGCAGCATCGTCGGCTGCTGATGACCAGTTGGGCCATCATCACCCTGCCGCTGTTCGTCGTGCTCAGTCTGCTGCTGTGGGATTCGCCGTCGCTGGCGGTACTGATTTTCTGGTGGTTGAAACCGGCCTACGAACGCCTGCCGCTGTACATCCTGTCCAAGGCCCTGTTCGGCGAAACACCCACTCTGAAACAGGCCCTGCGCGAATTTCCGCGACTGCTCAAACCACAACTGCTGGCCAGCCTGACCTGGCGCCGCCTGAGCCTGAGTCGAAGTTTTCTGCTGCCGGTGGTGCAACTCGAAGGCCTCGACGGCACCGCTCGCCAGCGACGCTTGCAGGTGTTGCTGCAACGCAATGCCGGCGCCGCGCAGTGGCTGACGATCATCGGCATGCATCTGGAGACCGCGCTGTGGATCGGCCTGATGGTGCTGTTCTACATGCTGCTGCCAGAGCAGATTGAAACCGACTGGGACTGGCAATCGCTGATCCTCGACGCCGATCACCATTGGCGTTGGCTGGAACACCTGACCAACGCCTTCTACGCGCTGGTGCTGGTGGTCTGGGAACCGATTTATGTCGCCTGCGGCTTCAGCCTGTATCTGAACCGGCGCACCGCACTGGAAGCGTGGGACATCGAGTTGGTATTCCGTCGTTTGCGCCAGCGTTTGAACAGCAGCGCTCTGGGTCTGCTGCTGGCGGTCTGTCTGTGGCTGCCGGCGGTGCCACCGGTATGGGCGGATGCCCCGGCCAACGCCCCGGAGGCACCACGCCTGCTGCACCAACCGCTGACCAGTCAGGCTGCGCACGACAGCATCAAGGCGCTGCTCGAACAACCGCCGTTCAAGAACAAGGAAAGCGTGACCCGCTACCGCTTTGGCGACGACCCGGCCACCCCGGCCGAGGGCAAACCCGGCGAGCCTCCGCAATGGCTGAAAACCCTGCTTGGCTGGCTCGACGGTCAACGCTTCAATGCCTTGGCGGTGTTGATCGAAGTGCTGCTGTGGGGCGCGTTGCTCACGGCCGTCGGCTGGCTGATCTGGCGCTATCGCGAGTTCCTGCGCACCTTCGTCAGTCGCCGGACGAAGTTGCCCGCCCGTGTCAGGCCACCTGCGCCGCAACAAGCATTTGGTCTGGACCTGACCCCGCAATCCTTGCCCGACGACATCGCCGCCAGCGCCGAACAACTCTGGCAGACCCAGCCGCGCGCGGCGCTGGGCCTGCTCTATCGCGGCTTGCTCAGCCGTCTGCTCCAGGATTTTGCCCTGACCTTGAAACCTGCCGACACCGAGCATCAGGTGCTGCTGCGGGTCGAGCAATTGCAGCGCCCGGAACTGCTGGCGTTCAGTCGCACCTTGACGCTGCACTGGCAGAACATGGCCTACGGGCACCGCGTGCCAGCGGCACATCTGCAACAGGAACTGTGTGACGGCTGGCGCGCCTTGTTCGAGCAGGGAGCGCGCGCTTGAACCGGCGCAACGCGTGGCTGCTCGGCGGGCTGATGGTCGCCCTGCTCGCGGCGTTGAGCGTTTATCTGTACCTCAAGGCGCGGCCCTATCAGGAAGTGATCGATCACGGCCCCTCGCCCCAGGCGCAGGCCAATCCTTATCTGGCGGCAGAAATGTTTTTGCGCGAGCGCGGCCTCAACGTCAGCCACGCCGAAACGCTGGCGGTGCTGCCCGACATCGATCCGCGTCGGCACACCCTGCTGTTGTTCGGCGAACGTTCGCGCATGACCCCGCGGCAGGTCGATCAGGTGTTGAACTGGGCCCGCGCCGGTGGGCGGCTGGTGTTCGTCGCCGAAGCCCTGTGGGATGAGCAGGCCAGACAGAGCGCTGACCTGTTGCTGGACCGGGTGCAGTTGCACCAGTCCCTGAGCAAGGATCTCAAGGAACCGCCGGCGGAACTGGCCGATGATCCGTACCCGAACCTGACCAAACTTTATCTGGAAGACGAGGACGCGCCGGCCTACGCCGGTTTCGACACCGCGTTCCATCTGGAAGACCCGAAGAATCTCGCCCAGGCCTGGGCCAACAGCGCCAAGGCCACGCACATGATGCAACTGGCGTACGGCCTCGGCTCGGTCACCGTGGTCACCGATGCCGAGCTATGGAAGACCCCGGCCATCAGCAAACACGACAACGCCTGGCTGCTCTGGTACCTGAGCGCCGACACCGACGTCACGCTGATTTTCAACACGCTACACGAGGGGCTGCCGAGCTTGCTCTGGCGTTACTTCCCGCAAGCCATCGTCGCCCTGCTGGCGCTGATCGGTCTGGCCCTGTGGCACCTCGGCGTGCGCCACGGGCCTTTGCAGGCACCCGCTCAGCGTGGCCGTCGCCGGTTGCAGGAACACCTGCGCGCCAGTGCCGACTTCATCCTGCGCCACAACGGTCAGCACACGCTGTTGCAAGCCCTGCAACAGGACGTGCTGCGCCGCGCCCGCCGCCGGTATCCCGGTTTCGACCAATTGAACGTGGCCGAGCAATGGCTGGTGCTGTCGCGCCTGACCCGTCAGCCGACCCGCGCCATCAGCCAGGCCCTGAGCCCGGTGTCGAAACAGCGCATGAGCAGCGCTGATTTCAGTCGCCAGGTGGCCCACCTGCAAACCTTGAGGAACACGCTATGAGTGAACAGATCGAGCCCGGCAGCGCCAGCCACGCCGCCCAGCAACGCCAGCGTGCCAGCCAGTTGGCGCAAGCGGTGCGCGGCGAATTGCAGAAGGCCCTGATCGGCCAGAACAGCGTGATCGACGATGTGCTGACCGCGCTGATCGCCGGCGGCCACGTGCTGCTCGAAGGCGTTCCGGGGCTGGGCAAGACCTTGCTGGTGCGGGCGCTGGCACGTTGCTTCGGCGGCGAGTTCGCGCGCATCCAGTTCACCCCGGACCTGATGCCCAGCGACGTCACCGGCCACGCGGTGTACGACCTGCACACCGAGCAGTTCAAGCTGCGCAAGGGGCCGCTGTTCACCAACCTGCTGCTGGCCGACGAGATCAACCGCGCCCCGGCAAAAACCCAGGCAGCGTTGCTCGAAGCGATGCAGGAGCGCCAGGTCACCCTCGAAGGCCGGGCGCTGCCGATCGCCCAGCCGTTCATGGTGCTCGCCACCCAGAACCCGATCGAACAGGAAGGCACCTATCCATTGCCGGAAGCCGAACTCGACCGTTTCATGCTCAAGGTGCGTATGGATTACCCAGAGGCCGAGCAAGAGCTGAACATGGTGCGTCAGGTCAGCCGCTCGACCCGCGCCGACATGCTCGACGTGCAGCCGCTGCGCACCGTGTTGCAGGCCAAGGACGTGCAAGCCCTGCAACGCATCGCCAGCGACTTGCCGATCGACGATCAAGTGCTGGATTACGCGGTGCGCCTGGCGCGCAGCACCCGCTCCTGGCCCGGCCTGACCCTCGGTGCCGGGCCGCGTGCCTCGATTGCGCTGGTGCGTTGCGCCCGCGCCCGGGCGTTGCTGCGCGGTGGCGAGTTCGTGATTCCCGATGACATCAAGGGCTGCGCGCTGGCAGTGCTGCGCCATCGCGTGCGGGTGGCGCCGGAACTGGACATCGAAGGTCTGCCGGTCGATCAGGTGCTGCAGCAATTGCTCGACCAAGTGCCGGCGCCACGCCTGTGAAACCGTCACGCCTGCTGCTGATCTGGCTCGCTGTTCTGCTGGCCGGCGGCACGCTGCTGGGCACCGTGCAGGCGCTCGACATCCCGACCCCCGCCAGCCTATCGGCGATCAACTGGGGCTTGCTCCTGGCTCTGCTGGTGCTGACGATCATCGATGCGTTACGCCTCAGGCGCTTGCCCTCGCCGCGGATCAAACGCCAGATGCCCGGCAATCTGGCACTGGGTCGCTGGAGTGAAGTACGGCTGCAGGTCAGTCACGATTTCACTGAGCCGGTTGCCGTGATGATGTTCGACCACGTGCCACAGGGTCTGAGTTTCGAAAACCTGCCGCTCCCGGTCGAGCTGCAACCCGGACAATTCAGCGAGGTCGGCTACCGCTTGCGTCCGCTCAAGCGCGGTCACTTCACCTTCGGGCATTGCGAAATCAATCTGCCCAGCCCCTTCGGCTTGTGGACAGGCCGACGCCTGCTGGAAGTGAGCAGTGATATCCGCGTCTACCCGGACTTTGCAAAGCTCTACGGCGGGCAATTGCTGGCGGTGGACAACTGGCTGAGCCAGCTCGGCGTACGTCAACGCCAGCGTCGTGGCCAGGGCCAGGAGTTTCATCAGCTGCGTGAATTCCGCGAAGGCGACAGCCTGCGCCAGATCGACTGGAAAGCCACCGCCCGCCAGCGCACGCCGATTGCGCGCGAGTACGAGGACGAGCGCGACCAGCAGATCATGTTCCTGCTCGACTGCGGCCGACGCATGCGCAGCCAGGATGACGAGCTGGCGCATTTCGACCATGCGCTCAACGCTTGCCTGCTGCTCAGCCACGTGGCACTGCGCCAGGGCGATGCGGTGGGGTTGTGCACGTTCGCCGTCGATCAACCGCGTTATCTGGCGCCGATCAAGGGTTCCAGTCAGCTCAAGGTCTTGCTCAATGCCGTCTACGATCTCGACAGCAGTCAGCGTCCTGCTGACTATTCAACGGCGACCCATCATCTGTTGGCCCGCCAGAAGCGCCGGGCGCTGATCATTCTGCTGACCAACCTGCGTGACGAGGACGACGAAGATCTGCTCGCCAGCGTCAAACGTCTGGGCCAGCAGCATCAAGTGCTGGTGGTCAGTCTGCGCGAGGAAACCCTCGACCGCGCGCGCAATTCCCCGGTTCAGACGCTGCCCGAAGCCCTGGCCTACTGCGGCACCGTGGACTACCTCAATGCCCGGGCCGAACTGCATGAGCGCCTGGCCGCTCACGGCGTGCAGGTACTGGATGTGCGCCCCGGCGAGTTGAGCACGGGGCTGGTGAACCGCTATCTGAGCTGGAAGCGTGCGGGCGTTATCTGATCAAGCGATGAGTCCTCAGAAATCCAGCGCGAATTCGTACAGTTGACTGCTCATCCCTATTTCAATGCCCGCGTACACCCTGGTGCCCGTCTGGAACTGAATGTCGATGGTGGTTCTGCCATCCTCGCCCGTGATCGTCGACCCGAGTTGCGAGTTGTCCAGACGCCAGAACACTGTTTTGCGTGCCAATGGCACTTGGCGTCCATCGGTAATGAGCACCTGGAAAACCCCCGCGCTTAATTTTTTCATGTCGCTGATGCGCGCCGAATCCGGCCCGACCACCTCGATATCGATTGATCTCGAGTAGGGGTAATCGACAATGGAACTTGTCAGCGGGAAGACGCCTGGCTCATTCGCCAGGAAGTTACTGGCGGTGGATCCGCCATCAGGCCCTGTGACGGAAGACTTCCGGCCACCGGCAAAATCCCAGGCGACGCCGAGCCCGCCCCAGCCGCGCCCATCGTCAGATCTGACCACCGTGACCTGCGCTGAAACCAGTTGCCGGGGATAGACCACTGTGCGATCAACCGAAAACCTTTGGATGATCGGGCCATTTTCAACAGCCAGCGCCAGCAGCGCGTAGTCCCACCCGCCCTCGCCGCCCCGCACTGTCGCGGCCAAGGCCCGGATGCCGGAGGTATCAAGATTGAACCGTACGATCGCCCGGCCTGCGGCATCGGTGACTGTCGAAGGAAGGGCAACCTCCGCAAACGTCCACATGACCTCAACGCCGCTGAGCGGCTGCCCTCCAATCGCCGAGACAATCGTCGCTTGGGCGAGCACTTGCGCACCGGGATAAACCGCAGATTCCAGCATGATGAGCTCACTGATTTTCCGCGGCTCCTCAAGCGTATACGCCAAGGCAATCGACTCTGAATGCAACGCATCCCCCACCGTTGCCGTCAGCATGGAGGCACCTGGAATCTGCGGTTTGAACTGCACCCTCGCCATGCCGTAAAAGTCAGTCAGACTGGTCAACGTTCCCAGCTCTGTGTTGCGCCAGGTCACCACGACTCCGGCGATGCCTTGACCGGTGATGGATGAGACGACCCGGACCTCTTCGACGAGTGTCTGCCCCCACTCCAGCACTTGCTGAACGGTGCTGCCGGCGAGGAGTTTGAGCACTTGCTCGCCGGTGCCCAGCGACATCGCATTGGCCGGTGACAGGCTGGCCAGACGCGCGGCGCTCAGGCGCAGGGCGAACCCTCCATCCATGAGGTCGGCGCATCGCAGCGTGTAGCGAAAACCAAGTGCCGATGGCTGACGGGGGACACCCAGTGCGGGCTCGAATGTCAGCCCCAGTTGTGCAGGCCCGGTGCCGGTCAGCCCCAGCGTCAGCTCCTGCTGCAACAGCGGACTGTCCTCCTTGATCAACAACTCCAGCACATGATTGCCCGAACGCCGCGGGAAGTAGGTACGCGCGCCCCAGGTCTGCTCGAGATGGCCATCGAAGCGCACGCTGACACCTTGCCAGGGATCACTTGCCAGCGCCGTGACCCTGAGTTCGCGCTGCTCCTGGTAATTATCGAAACGGCTGAGCAGCTGTGCCACGACCTGGTGCTGACCTGCGGAGGTGGGTGCCAGGGCAAAACCCGACCAGCCGAACGCATCGGTATCGACGACCTGATCTGTATTGGCGGCGTGCCAGCGCACCGCGACGCCTGTCACTGGCTCGCCGGTAAACGCTGACACCACTTGCACCCATTGCCAGGCGGCATCCTGATTGATCACCGGGTCGACCGGGGTTTCGCGCCAGCCTTCAATCCTCACTTTATTGTGATCCAGCTGCATTGAATTCACTGGCGTTGCCCGGGCCAATCCAGGCAGGCGCAGTTGCAGTGAAAATTGCCCCGCAGCGGCACTGGCGGCGAAATCCAGCGTCCACCCGGTGCCGCCATCGGCGAGGGTCTGCGCCAGCTCAAGCGCCGGCTCGACAACGGCATTCAGGTCTGCGGGTGGCGTGCCCTGCCACTCCAGAAAGGCCTCAAGTCCCACCAACGGACTCAACGGATTGGGCAGGAACCTGAGAGTGTGCCGCGCGCCAAGACACGGATAGAACGTCGACTCGCCAGGCGTGCCGGGTACCTGATCGAGCATCACCGACAGTTCTTGTGCCAGATCAGTGGCAATCAGGCGTCCGAACAATTCCCGTGGTACCGAAATGTAATTCACCGACAACTGCAACGCGAACAGGCTGCTGAGACTGCTGCCCTGCTGTGAACTGAACGTCCACTCAAGGCCTTCGCCAAGTATTCTGGGAACGCCGAGGTCGCTAACCGACAGCCCGATGTGCGGATCCTCGCCCCGCCAGTCCAGGGTGATGGAATAATTGATGAGCGGACTGCCGGGGTTCGGCACAAGTTTCAAGGTATGCGCTGTGCCCTTCCAGCACAGCAGCCCCAACTCGACCAGATCCACCTCGACGTCGTCGAACAGAATCCGCACCTCGCGCTTCCACGGATTGCTCGCCAGTGCCCTCACTGCGAACGCTCGCTGCGTCACGACAGCCTCGGCATGCGCACGCACACGGGCGGTCACCACGTGCTCACCGGCTCGGCTCGGCTGATAGAGCACGCTGGCCCAGCCACCACTGCCACTCACCGTCGAGATCGTGCCCTCGGGCGTGTCCCAGTCCACCAGCGCATGGTTGACCGGATCACCATCGCCGCTGGTGAGCACATGCACCACTTGCACTCTCAGCAGGACGCTTTCGTCCTCATCCACCACCGGAAATTTATTCGCCTCCTGCACGGCGCCGATGCGTACCACATTGCGCGCCAGCGACATCGGCTTCCAGTCCGAGGGCAACAGCAGTTTCGAACAGCGCAGTTGCAGCTGGAAGCGACCATCGAGCTGATCGTCGCAGGTCAGGACCCAGTTCAAGTCCGTTGCGCCGACCGCCACCGGTTGCTCCAGCTGCGGCTGCACCTGCACGCCCAACTGTCCGGCAGAAGTGCCTTGCCAATGCAGCGCCAGCGTCGTCGCGCGCAACACCGGCGGTACCCTCACCTTCAATGGATACGTCGAACCCCGGTTGGGATAACCGGTCTTCTGCGCCCAGGGCAAGGCATTGTCCTCGACCACTGCCAGCAGGTCTGCCCATGGATCGGTCGCCAGGACCTGGACCTCCAGGTTCGTGGTTTCAACCCCGGCGGCATAGTAGGGACTGGCCACCGACGCCTCGATGGCAAACGTGCCTGCGGCTTTGGGCCGATAATCGAGGTACGCCCAGCCCTCGGCATCGGTGGATGCCGTCCCGACAATCTCCTGCCCTTCGCTCGTCCAGGTCACGGTGCGCCCGGCCAGATACTGGCCGGTGTAAAACGAGGCCACCCGAACCCCGAGGCGCACCGATTGCGCGAGTTCCAGCACTGGGTAATACGCGGCCTCCAGCACATCGCTGAACACCAGGCGATGATGCCCCAGCGAAACCTCGATCGGGTACGGTTCGGCGCTGTACTGGTTGACCAGACTGGCCGTGAACACAAAGGGCTCCTGACCTTCGAGCAGCGGGCAATACAGCGTCCAAAACGAATCGAGTGGCTGCGCGACGCCCCAGTCCGGTGTTGCGCGCACGGCGCCTTGCGGATTGTCGTCGCTGATCAGGGCGACCGGGGTGTACTGCCACGGGCTGTCGGGCGCGGGCACGCATTCGAACTGATGCTGGAAGCTGCCGTCGGCGCCCAGGCACAGATACAACGGCGCGTTCGCTGACAGGTGCTCACGATCCAGCACAAATCTGTGCGGCACCAACGGTGCCAGGTGTATCCCCAGATGAATGCGGGTGATGCAGACCTTACGGTAATACTCCTCAGGGTTTTCGTTCACCGGCGAGATCACGGTGACGCGAATCTTCTGCTGGCGCGGCAGCGGCAGATCGAGCGGAATGTTGTAACTGACAGGCACGAAGTCCAGAGGCTGTCCGCTGTCGATACGAGCCAGTCGCTTCGGGTTGCCCGGCGGCAGGGGAATTTCAGCCAGTGGCGTGCCATCCAGCGTAGTGATGCTCAGCGTGCCCGGATTGGCGTGGCGCGTTTCACACAGGAAACTCAACACATAACGGGCGCCGACGCCTTGCTCGACAGGCAAGGTGACCTCCTGCGCAGCCGTGCCCCGATTGGCAGCGGCAAGGAACTTGATCATCGTGCCGTCGTAAAGCTCCCCCGCGATCACCACCTCCGCCGTGTTGCCGCCCTTTGTCCAGCTACTGAAACCTTCGTTGAAGTCACCATTGAGTAGCAGGCTTTTATTGGCCTTGATGTCCCGATCAACCATGTCCCGATCAACCATGATTGCCTGCTCCTTTGCCGTTACGTGGCTGACGCGAGGCCATGGTCCGGGTGACCAGATCCTTGACCGCCAGAGTGAAAGTCGGCTCGCCGGCTTTCGCCGTATAACGCACGCGCACGATGATGTCGGTGACCGAGTTGAGCATCGACGCCTGCGGCTGGTTTTTCGGCCACGGAAAGTTCAACTGCCAGCGTGACACCGCTCCGGTGTTCTCGAAGGGGTTGAGCAGACCTTCGTCCGGTCTGATCGCTGTCATGCCGTTGTCGGCCAGGCCCACCGACAGGCCGATCTGCTGGCCGCTGCGCAGGTTGAACTGCACATCGGCCGGAGCGACTTTGCCCGTGGGCTGATGCAGATACGCCACCGACGCTGCCGAAGCCTTGGTCGCGGTCATGCTGCCGATCTGCAGCAAGGTGGCCTGGATATCCTCATACGGCCCGACCAGCACCGCCATATCGACTTCGAGCAGATTGAGCAGCCGGCAGTATTCCCCCGGATGGTCGCGGTCGAACAGCAACTGCGTCAGCTGGAACTCCAGCGTGCCCTTGTCGATCAAGTCGGCCAGCGCCTGAGCCCAGTCAGCAAACCCGGCCTGCGGATCGCTGGCATCATCGAACAGGCGACGCAGCGACACCGTCTTGACCCGTTCCAGACGCCGCTCATGGCTTTGCAGGTACTGGCGATCCATGCGCAACAGGTACTCGCGCAGATGCTCGCCGGCCGTCAGCCCATGGCGATTGTCCTGCCAGACCCGCGGCAACGGATCGCCGACCTCATATTCACCGGTTTCGGCGCTCAGCGCCGCGCGAGCACTCAGGCACAGGCTGACCACCGCATCGTAGGCCTGATAGTGCAACGCCTTGAGCTGGCCCAGCAGCCAGCCGAACAGCTCGGCGTTGCTGGCGCGTTTTTTCAGGAAGTTGTACAGAGACTGGGCTTGACTGTTGCGGCGCAGGGTCTGTTCGAGACTGGCCCTGGCGGCGCCCAGCGCGAACGTCTGCGCGTTGAGCTGTTCATCGATGGCTCGCACTTCCGCCCGTGCCTGATCACGCTGCAGTTCCCATTCCCGGCGGCGCAGGCGATAGCTCTCGATCAGTGCCTGTTTTTCGGCGTCTATCTGCATGCCCGTGGCGTTGATCTGCAGGCCGAAGACCAGCGCATTGGCGATCGCGTCGAAGCGCATGCCGCCGGAGGCGACGCCGAATATGCACGGCCCGACGGCCAGCGCCGCACCACCACTATTGATCGCCATCGTGCCGAAATTCAGCCATTTGGCCGATTGCAGTTTTTCCATGACCTCATATTCGGTGTCGGTAATGTGCTCATCGAACCAGGCCTGGAACCGGTCGGCGCGCTCCTGCGCCATGCTGCGACTCTGGCTCAGCGCCGTCACTTGGGCCTGCTGCTGCTCGAGCGACTGCTCCTGAACCGTGCGGGCGTACGCCTCCAGTTCGCCCAGATATTCCTGCTGAATCTCTTCCAGTTCGGCGCGGTCGCGTTGTTCGATCAGGCGCAAGACCTGATTGCCGTATTCCTGCAAGGTCTGCACCGCGCGCAACGCCGCTTCATAGGTGACGCGCCAGCGAAACGC
This sequence comes from Pseudomonas sp. MWU16-30322, assembly GCF_020515535.1. NCBI lineage: Bacteria > Pseudomonadati > Pseudomonadota > Gammaproteobacteria > Pseudomonadales > Pseudomonadaceae > Pseudomonas > Pseudomonas sp. MWU16-30322. Next base: position 137,702 of record NZ_JAIWYL010000002.1, on the reverse strand, counting down.
GCCGACCACCAGACGGCCGCCCATCGGGCGTGGCGCACCACCGCCGCTGGCCAGGTCACGGAGCAATTGATCGGGATCGGTCGGCGGACTGAACAGCGGCACATCCAGCGGTTTGCCGTCCAGGGTCAGGTTGTTACGCAAGTTATTCAGGCGCTGGACTGGCAAGTCGAACAGCTCCAGCAACTGCTCGTTGATCGGACACTTGAACGGTTCGTTCGCCAGCAGCCCCATCAGCGGCGGGGCATCGGCGGCCGGTGGCACATCGGCCAGAGAAAACACCAGCTCCTGCTCGAACTTTTCCAGTGCCGGACGCGTTGCGCTCTTTGCCAGCAACGCTTCCACGCTTTGCGTCTCCCAACGGGTGACGACCGTTGCAGACGGTGCCTTGCCCATGAGGAATTCGGCCTGCACGTAACACAGCTTGGCTGCCACCAGCGCATCACGGGTGAGTTGCCGGTAATACCAGTCACCCCAGGCGACGAGGTTTTTCACGTACTCGCTGAACACCAGAATCTGATAGTGCCGCGGGCTGGCGTAGGCGATGGCATCCGGATCGGTCAACCTCACGGCCTCGCAGCCGGCATTCCCCGCCGCGACCAACGGGCGGCAGCGCCAGTAGTCGGGTCTCTGCGGCTCGCTCGTGTTCGCTCTTGCCTGGGGATCGAACAGGTGATGCAGCCAGTTCTGCGCTTCGAGAAAACGATCCTCGGCCCGCAAGCGCGTCGCCACCAGATGCGGCAGATGGAAGAACAGCTCCCAGAAGAACAGACCGTTGGCGCCGTCGAATGCCCCGTTGGGCTCGCTGATCGTACCGTCGGCCGGTGGCGGCTCCGCGAGAAACTGGCTGTCCCACTCGAGCACGGCATCCACGGAGATCTGGCTGCGCTCGACCAGTTCCGGGCCGAACAGGGAATTCAGACGCGCGAGTTGCAGCATGCCTTCTTGTCTGAAGGCGATGAACTGCGCCGCATCCAGCGAATTTTTTACCAGTGTCGGCGCGGGGAAACGGCGCAGTCTGGTGAACTCCACGGTGAATTTCTTGGTGCCTTGTGCAGTGTTACTCAGGGTGAAATCGAATGACGAGGCAAAGCCTCCGGTCGAACGCTTTAGCGTCATCCAGTCAGTGGCCCAGCCGCCAGAGGTGGACTTTATGACTTTAACCTCGTCGGGATCCCCACCCGCGCCATTGTGTAAAATCAGCTTGAACTCGACGTTGCTGCCGGCGGCTCCCGTCTTCTCTCGGCACAGGCCCCTGACCCACAGAAAATCCAGGTCTCCCACCTCGTTGAACACCACCTGCAAGGCGTAGTAAGCCGTCAGTGGTTTGTCGTCCTGACTCTGTACCGTCACCGTCGGCTGACTCTTCGAGGTCAGCGGATGCTGGACGATCAACTGATCGGTGAAACGGTGTTCCGCCAGGTGATCGAGCCAGCTGCCGTCGTCCTCGGGCAGCGGGCGAAACAGTACGTCGCGTGTCGCATGCACCTTGAGCGCCCCGGTGCCGTTGGTCAACAACACCCCCAGACGCCCCTTGGGGTGCTGCGCATCCGCCAGCGTGGTCGCAATCAGTCGCGTGTCCTCGCCGAGGTCATTGGCCGCCGTGATGCTCTTCAGACTCAGAGGCGCCGACCATTCGCCGCTCTGATTCATGAACGCCAGATTGATATCCAGCTTGTACGGCACGTCCTGCGCCTCTTCCCGCTCACGCCACTGCGCCCACACCACGCACAACCGCCCGCCCCAAAACACCGGCCGCAGATCCAGCACCTTGCCGGCCACCGGAATGTCCACTGGTTGCCATTCACCCCAGGCGGCCGGATTGATCGCGGTGCCACCGGCCGTCAGTTCGATGTCAGCCTTGCGCCAGAAATACTGGAACGGCTGCACCCGCTGACGGCCAATAAAATAGTAGGTCGCGCGCGTGGCCGAGTCGGTGTCCAGACACGCACTGATCACGTCGAGGTTGCAGGTCTGCTCGAACGTCTTGAGATAATTCTGCAGGGCACGTTGCACCGAGTCGCCGTTGAGGCGCGTCTGGTTCAGGTCATTCTCGAGGGTTTTGAACAGCCCGCTCTTGCGTTGCCGGACAAACGGATTGATGTAGTTTTCCGGGTACACCGCAATCATCGACAACGCCGCCCAGTCGGGGAAATTGCTGTACAGCTCCCAGAGTTTCAGATGCTCCTTTTCGAAGTCGACCTCGGCGTAGCCTGGCTCGAGCTTGCGGTAGGCGGCATGGATGAATTGCTGGGCGCAACTGGTCGCCTCGGCCACCCATGAGCTTTGCACCGGATAGTTGTCGAGTGGGTCCAGGCGCAACAACTCGAACAGGTCTTGCGGCGTTTTCACGAAGGCGTATTTGCTCTTGGCGACGTGACCGATGCAGTACTCCACCAACGCGGTACGACGTTTTTCCAGCAGTTCAGCCAGGTTGCGCTGAGTCATGGTCGGTTTCTCCTGAGGACGGGCATCCACGCGCCCTCAACGAACGGCTTCATCGGGTGGTTGGCGCGAGGAACGTGATGGCGTCGAACTCGACCATCCTGTTGCTGGCATCGCTCAGGGCTGTAATCGTGAATTCTCCGCCGGTCGGGCTGGAGACAAAGACCCGCGTAACGCCCTGCGCATCGGTCTGACTCTGCACTGGCCGGAACACCAGAACCGCTGAAGGATCCTTGCTCTCGCCGTTCCAGCGCACCGGGCGATGGCGGCCGGGGTTTTGGTAGTTGTCGCGCAGGCTCGCATACAGCTCGACCTCCAGCCCTGCCGGCACCGGGTCCACGGGCACCTGAGCCATCATCGAAGGCGGGAAATCCAGGGTCGCGCTATCGTCGAGAACCTGCAGCGGCGGCGCCTGTTGGGCGTCGATCAGATCCAGCCAGAACAACGGCACCTCTCGCCCCATGACCTTGCCCGGCACGTAATCGACCTTCAGCACGCCGTCGGCATTGGTAGCGGAAGTCGCAACCGTGCCCAAAGTGGTCTGCCAATACACGTAGACCCCTTTCAACGCCTCGTCGGCAGCGTCCTTGAGCGTCACGGTCAGGACGATTTTGTCTGCCGGCTTGTTGGCCACCACCTCGGTCTTGTCGACGGTGCAGGTCATGCTGACGAGGGGTTCAGGCACTTCGTCAGCGAAAGACACCAACGGGGTGCGCGTCTCCGAAATGCTCAGCAAGGCGCGCTCGGCGGCAATTGCATAAGCACTCTTGTCGACCGTTTCCGGCAGGGTTCCCAGCAGGAAAATCGTCAGGGCGTCCATGCCGCTGTGTTCGGCCAGGACGCGAATACGCATCAGCAAATCGAGTTGGCTGAGGGTCTTCAGGATCGCGTCGTCCGCCCCCACGCGGCTGACGCACTCACGCACTTCCTGCACGCTCCAGTCAAAGAACGCCGCGAGGCGCTGCACGGCCGCCTGCTGGGCCAGTCGCAGCGCATCTACGCTGATGGAGCCGGGCAAGGCATGAACCTGGCGCAGATAGTCGAGGAGTTTGTCCGCCGGCTGCTGACTCATCTCGAACGCCCGGGTCAGCACGCTCAGGTAATACAGAGTGCGCATCGACAGCAGGTGACGGTCGTCCTGATCGATCCAGGCCTTGTGCCCGTATTGCAAAAAGTCTTCGAGCAGGCGCGCGCTCAGGTCCAGCTTGCTCACCACCGCACTGCGCCGTCGCAGATCGGCCAACAGACTCAGCAACGGGTCCGGCTGCTCCGAGGCACGTGCCTCCAGTGCTTCGCGCTCGGCGCGTTCGAGCACCTGCGACAACAACTGATACACCGAGGACTGCGCCCAGCTCAGCACCCGCAGTGCCCGCTCGGCATCAAGTCCGGTGTACACCGTCAGGCATTCCCGGGCGACCGAGACTTGTGCTTCCCGCGCCTGCAACAACACGTTCAGCATGCGCTCGCCAATACTCGCAAGCGTGTCGGCGTCGACCTCACCGAGCCCGTCCTTGATGGCCTGATCGAGTTTTTCCCGGGCAAAATTCAGGTAGTCCGCTTCGGGCAACGACGAATTGACGATCAGTCCGGAAGCGTCGACCAGGTCACCGAGAAAATGCAGCCAGTCCAGGCCTGGCTGCAAGGGCACCCCCGCCGCCTGCAACCCGGCATTGCTGAACAGTGCCGAAGGCAGCAGATTGCGCAGCTGCTCGAACAGACTCCGCTCCGCCTCGGAGGCAACCGCCAATGCCTGAAGCGGCGAGACCTGTTGCAATACCCATTGCACCGGCAGGTCGCGCTCCCTGCACCAGGACACGCAAGAGTGCAGCGCATAAATCAGGTTGAGCGCGTCCGGAACACTGTCGTTGTCACTGCGCTCGATGATGCGCGGTTTGCCTGCCAGCCCATTGAGCCAGTTCTCACCGCCCAGCAGGGTCAGCATCAGCCCCCCTTCGACCGGCGTAATACCGAGCAGCCGTGGCAATTTCACCAGGCGGTAAAAACTCGAAATCACCTCCGGGGTACGTGTGAGCTGGTCACCCAGTCCATGTGCCCGAGCAATGACCACCGCCAGATAAGCGTAGGTCTGCAGGTCGATGTTCAAGCCACTGCACAACTGGCTGACGGTCAGGTCGGTCACGCCTTGCCCCGGCAGCACGGTAAACAATCCCTTGTCCAGCAACAACGGCTGACGGTAGCTGCCCTGACTGTTGAAAGTACGGTCGAACAGCGAGAGCACCGGGCCACGGCCATAGAGTGACAGGTCATCGATAAACGCCGCAAAGTCCTCGGCCGGGCAGTCATAACGCTCGCGCAGTGACTGGAACAGGCCCACGGCATGCACCGTGTGGGTGGAAATCCACCAGGGGAATTGTGGCGACTTACCGCGTTTTTCTGCGTTGATCGCCGCCACCAGCAGGGCATCGACCTGTTCGGGCGGCAAGCCCAGCCATTGATCCAGACGCAGTTTGCGGTTCATGCGTTCGTAGCGATCGATGCGGACCGGGTCCTCGGTCAGACGATGCGAAAGCGCTGCACCGTTGAAGTTGATGCTCAGCGCTGGAGATTCGGCAGCATTGAGATACACCGAACCGCTCAGCTGGCTCTCGTCACCCGCCAGTGGCGCGCTTGCGGCGTAGGTGACATGGGCCGAGCGTGTCGGGGCGAACTCGCGAATCGACAGCAAGGCCTCGAGGTCTTGCGCGCTCAGGCGGGTGCGTTCACCGAAAAACGGTACTTGATTGAGGTTCTGCCAATCCAAATTCCCCGCGCCAAAATTGTGCAGGTAATACGCCTCTCTCTCCTTCTCCACGTCCGGGGTGGGGGCTTGCGTCAGTAACTCACGCTGGTACGGCCCCAGCCGCGAGGCATGGCTCAGGGCCCGCCCGGCATCGTTGTCCCAGGCCTCGGGCTGTAGAAAATACGGATAGGCCAGATCCACCATGTGCGCAAAGTTGCCCACCGACATCCCCTGCTGACGGGCGGCGAAATCCAGCGTGACCCAATGCTGGTAATAAGGCAGGCCGTTGGGGTAGCGGGCGGCGATCAGTGCGTCTTCGAGATCCGTTTCCTTGTCCTTGTTTGCCTCGATGAACGTTTCCAGCACCGGCACGATGATGTCCAGCGCCGAGATCGACTGATGCACCGCACTGAAGTCGATCTGCAGACGCTTCAGGTCCTGGCGACGATCATGCAAATCCAGCTTGCCCGCTTTACCCTCGGCAAAGATCCAGTCCCGGATCCAGCGCAGCAACTCGATCAGATAGGCCACCGGCGATGCGATCGATTCCAGTGCCTGCGGCGGGCACAAATCGCCGAATCCGGGGCTGAACAGTTGCTCGAAACTCGGCCCGTTCACCATCGACAACAGCCCACTGTCAGGACGCGTGAGCTGGGTGGCCGAACCGCGCAAGGTGTGTTCAATGAACTGGCGCCGCACGAAAACCGCCAGGGCGTTGGCTCTGCGCAGAAACGCCTGGGCGTCCTCGGGCTGCAGCTGATAGTCCCGGACCAGCCCGCGCACGCCGCGCTCCACCAGCGGAAAAATCGAACCGCCGCTCTCAAGGTATGTGGAAAGATCAGCGTAGGTCTTGCGCTGTTCGGCATCGAACACCTGCGACAGCAATTGTTCGACAGGGCGAATCACAGGCTCATTCATGGCCGGCTCCCAGTGGGGTGGCAATCTTGTCAAAACGTCCGCTCTCGACCCAGTCGGACAGGGTCGAGCCATCCGCGCCGTCGGTGACGGTCTGCTGAAAGCGGCACCAGTGGCCACCGGCGCGCAGGCCTTGTCCACCCTGGCTGCGCCAGCCTTGCGCGGTGACGGCGATGTTGGCGCTGAGAATCTGTCCGGGGTCGTACCAACTCACCACCTGACCCACTCCCGCGCGGCCGGTGCCGGCCAATTCGAACTGTCCTGCAACCCAGGCGCCTGCCGCCGGCTCATCAATCCCGGGCAGATAAGTGCCAAGCAATACCGGGTGCGCAGCGGAAGCGTCCGACTCGTAGCCGTCGCGCGAAGAGACCGCTTGCAGGTTGTACCGTCCAGCCGCCTGACTCAGCACAAGCGTCAGCGTCCAGGTGCGATCCTCAAGCACTGGGGCGCTGCCCAGTACCGAGCCTTTGCTGTTCGTCAGTGACGCCGTCACTGTGTCCTCCGGATCGCCGAACCCGGACACCACCACGCTGCGACCGACAAACGTGTCCCGACCCGGGCTTTCGATAAACGGTGCGGCCGGCACCACGCGGTAGGTGAGCGAAGGGCTGTCCTTCGACTCCCTGTTATCAAGGAATTGCCTGGCCTTGAGGGTGTAGGTGCCGACCGGCAGCACCACCTCGGCCTGCCATTGGCCCTCGGCACTGACCGGTATTTTATCGAGCAGCGGTTCCGGCACCCCTTCACGCCAGACCGACACCTGGCCATAGGGATCGCCGGTTCCCGAGAGCATGGCGGTGCGCGGCAGGGCCTGACCCGGTGCCGGCACCTCGATGACGGGCGGCAGCAGCACCACGTCGAAAGTGCGCACATCGCTGCGCGCTGAAGGCCGGTCGCCGATGGTTTGCGTGGCATCGATCTGGTAGGTGCGAAATTCCAGCCCGCTCAGTTCAACGAACCATGCACCCTGACTGGTCAGTTGTTTCGGCGCGCCCAATGCCCAACCGAACTGGGCATCACGCAATTGCAAGGTGGCGCCATTGAACCCCTGTTCGCCACGCACGAGCAGGGTGCGACCGGCCTCGGTGTTTTCCGCAGGTTCGGTGATGAGCAGTTTTTCCGGACTGACCCGGAAGGTTTGCGAGGCCGCCGGCGAAGCATTGCCGGCGACGGTCTGGATCACCGTGACGGTATGCTCCTTGTCCGGCGCAAACCCGACCGGGCGTTTGAAGGCCCAGTTGCCACTGGCGCCATCGGGCTCATGCACGGTGGTGTCATCGCTGTAGGTCAGCCTCAGTACTGCGCCGGGCCAGCATCTGCCGGAGATTTTCGGCGACAGCCCGTCGTCCTCGATGACGCTGATCTGCGGCGCCACTAACGGCACGCTGATGGTCATCTCCACCGGGTCGGATTCCAGGCTGCCGTTCTTCTGAACCACGAGCACGACCTTGGTCGTGTTCGGCTCCCAGGGGCTTGCAGGCCGCGTCGTCCAGTTCTGCGATGTTACCGTTGCCGGCGGCGCCAGTTGCGCACCGGTCACCTTGTCCGTCACCACCACCGTCGCCCCGTTGATGCCCTTGCCGGTGAGGATCGGGATGTAGTCGACAACGCTGAAGCCCAGGTCGAACGGTGCCGGGTAACGATCGATCTTGACCGTGTATTCCACCGGCTCCGACTCGGCGTTACCCAGTGTCTGCACAAACAGCACCGTGCGCGTCGAACCTGGCGTCCAGGGCGCATTGGCCGTGGTCGACCAGCCCTGAGCGGTGACCAACGCTGCCGGAGCCAGCGCCGTGCCGTCAGCTTTATCCTTCACCAGGACCGATGCCCCCGCTATGCCCTCTCCGTAGAAGGTCGGTCTGTATTCGTTCACGGTATGGGTAATGTCAGTGGGCGGCAGCAGCTTCGACGAAGCGGTGAACCGATACGCCTGCGACAGGATAGAGCCTCCAGAGTTGTCCCGGACTTTTTGCACAGCCGCCAGCTCGTAGGTACCGATGGGCCAGTTCTGTGAAGTGGTTTTCCAGGTGCCTGCGGTCACGACCACGTCAGGTGGCGCTGTTGCACCTTGCGGGCCGCTCACGATCGTGATTTCGACCGTGGCGCCGGTGAAACCGGTACCTGAGAACTCGACGGTGGTGAGGGATGGGTAGGTGACGCTGACAGCCGTCAGTGCTGGAGGACGGATTTTGAGCAGCAAAGCCTCAGATCGTAGCGATGGTTTCCCGAGCAATGTCTGTGTCGCCGTTATCGAAAAAGGACCGGGCTGCAGATTGAGTTCCATGCGCCAAGCCTTCGTGTCCGGGCCTTGCTCATTACCGATGTAGCCCACTACTGAATATCCCAGCGGGAAATCACCAAAGTCTCGATAGGCCCGTAATCCAGCGAGGAACTCTCCCTTGCCGCTGAGGATGAATTGCTGCTCCACAAACTCGCCCGCTGCGGGACTTTCAATGGTCGGTTTCGGCACTCCGACTGGATCGGGCAGTTCGTAAATAAACTCGAACTGCGCGGCAATGCTGTCGATTTTTTTCGATCGATACTGGGCAACAACTGTTTTTTTACCTGATCCGAAAAACGTACAGACGGCACTCCAGAGCAAAGCAATGGGAAACGCTGTTCCGCAGAACCGCCGCGAGCCGTCGGCCAGTATTTCAAAAACATCGATGGTCAAAGACGGCTCCAATGAAAAACCGGATACGCCAACCACCACGCCTCTGACTTCCCCTTCGATAGGAGAAATAATGACCGGCCTATCGCCAAAATCGCCCTGCGGCGCCTGCAGTTGGTCCTGTACTTGATCAGTCATGATTTGGCGCTCCACCTGATTGGCTCCCGTTGCGGGTTTCTACCAGCGCGCCACTCCCACCCACACCTGTAAAATCTGACAGTCTCGACGAACGGTAATCTTCCAGCGACGTGTGTTTCCGGGTGTTTCCCTGTGTGCCGGGAGGCTACAACGCCTTGCGCCTTTGCCTACAGATCCGCCAGAATCCGCCGGCTTGTGCGCTTTGCCGATGCCCCGTAACGTGATCCGTGCCGCTGCCAATCAGTGGTCGGGTTTAGTCGCCCGGGGGTTTCACCAATGTGCATAAGCGTCATCAAGTCGGGTATTCCCTATCCCCGCACTCGATGGTGGCTGTTCGCAGGGCGCCTTCGGGCGCGCCGGTTTTTGGTGATGGTTTCCCCCGGTCGACTAACCTGCGTTCAGCCGCCACCCTCTCGTTTAGTCGCGAGATCGTGCTGGCATCACTTAAGGGAAAATCACCGTGTTCAAACCAACTCCAAATCCACCCGAAACAAATCCTGCCGATAGCTCGCCCTACGAATCCCCCGATTCACGAAAGCTCCACGAAGCCGCCGAGCGCGCCCTCGATCACTACCTCAAACCCGAACCGCCCTCGCGCAATTCCGTGGATCGCGGCATGCAGATGTTCCGAGTCGCGCCCGACCTCAATCCCGAAGCCATCGCCATCCAGACCTACGAAACCTTTTCGTCGGTGAGCATTCTGCTGCTGGATCTGGCGGACAGCCTGGAAGACAAACCACGGCATCTGGCAATGGCGATTTATCAGTTGAGCGAGATGGGGTTGTTGCTGGCGGAGAAGACGCTGGACAGTGAGCGGGCGATTGCTCTGGGTTAGCCCATAGATAGACGTTGTCTGTGCTGACGCCTTCGCGGGCAAGCCCGCTCCCACAGGGATTGGCGGTGTGTACACCTCCTGTGATCAACACCGGACACTGTGGGAGCGGGCTTGCCCGCGAAGGCAATAGAGAGAGCGCCGCAGACGTCAGGCAGACGCCGGCAGAGGTTGAAAACTGAAGTACTGCTTCAATGCCCGCACCAGCTGCGCATATTCCGGGGGCGGGCGCTGCAGGCTGAACCCGGCGTCGTAATGCAGGGGAGTCGCGTCTTCGTGGCACCACAGGCAGCACGCATTGAGGTCGATCACCTGTTGGCAACCATCGCTGGCGGGGATTTTCAGACGCAGATGGAATTCGGCACCGATCATCATCGGCAACTGGCTGATGAGCATCAGGCCGTCTTCAGACACGTTGCCCAGAAAGCCGATGGGTTTGTCGGTGACGCTGTTGAACACTCTGAGGAAGTACGGCAACTGATGCCGTTCGATTCGGCGGTCGGTAAACATGCGCAGTTCGCCATGCAAGGCTCCATCACAGAGCCGCACCTTTGCTTCGGAACGCGCCTGTATGGCAGCCGCGCTCTCCCCGCTTCCGGTGGGATGGTCGCCAATACGCCATCGCCTCAACAACGACCAGTCGCAGGTGTTGCCCCGGTTCAAAGTCAGGCTCTGAACCGGATCACTGGACTATAGCTCAGCTTGTACAACAGGCCAGATTTTGTATGACAACCACCATCAGAAACGCTGTGCCGGTACCACCGCTGCCGAACTGCGGGTCGGATAATGGCCCAGGCTCTGCAGGGTTTCCAGGCGCGCACGGGCGCGGAAGGCGTATTCGCTGGTAGGGTACGAGGCGATGATGAACTGGTAGGTCTGCGCCGCGTCGATGTACATTTTTTGCCGTTCCAGGCATTGGCCGCGCATCATCGACACTTCCGGCCACACATAAGGACGCGCCCGGCTGTCGCGCTCGACCTTGGACAGTTCGAGCATCACCTGCTCGCAATTGCCCCGGTCATAGGCGCTGTAAGCGTTGTTCAGATGGTGGTTCATCGCCCAACGGGTACATCCCGTGGCGGCAAGGGCGCTGAGGGCAAGGGCGGCAATGGGCAACAATCGCATGGGTGTTCTCCTGTCTTGAGTTCTGTATCGACCCCTGGTCGGAAATCTTCAGGCGCGTTTGTCCCAAAGTTGCCACGTTCAATAAAGAAAACGATAAGTAGTGCATTCGAACAATGACTACACCCTCGGAGCATAGTAGCCTTCGCTGGCGCTTGAACTCAGGAGTCTTTGCATGTCCGTCCGTCGTACCAAAATCGTCGCTACCCTTGGCCCGGCCAGTAACTCGCCGGAAGTTCTCGAACAGCTGATTCTGGCTGGTCTGGACGTCGCCCGTCTGAACTTCTCCCACGGCACCCCCGACGAGCACAAGGCTCGCGCGAAGCTGGTGCGTGACCTCGCCGCCAAGCACGGCCGCTTCGTCGCCCTGCTGGGTGACCTGCAAGGCCCGAAAATCCGTATCGCCAAATTCGCCAACAAGCGCATCGAGCTGAAGATCGGTGACAAGTTCACCTTCTCCACCAGCCATCCGCTGACCGAAGGCAACCAGCAAGTGGTCGGCATCGACTACCCGGATCTGGTGAAAGACTGCGGCGTGGGCGACGAGCTGCTGCTCGACGACGGCCGCGTGGTCATGCGCGTCGAAACCGCCACCGCTACCGAACTGCACTGCGTGGTGACCATCGGCGGCCCGCTGTCCGACCACAAAGGCATCAACCGTCGCGGTGGCGGCCTGACCGCGCCGGCCCTGACTGAAAAAGACAAGGCCGACATCAAGCTCGCCGCTGAAATGGAAGTCGACTACCTCGCGGTGTCCTTCCCGCGTGACGCGGCCGACATGAACTACGCCCGTCAACTGCGCGACGAAGCCGGCGGCACTGCCTGGCTGGTGGCGAAGATCGAACGCGCCGAAGCCGTGGCCGATGACGAAACCCTCGACGGTCTGATCAAGGCTTCCGACGCAGTGATGGTTGCCCGTGGTGACCTCGGTGTGGAAATCGGCGACGCTGAGCTGGTGGGCATTCAGAAGAAGATCATTCTGCACGCACGCCGCCACAACAAAGCGGTGATCGTCGCGACCCAGATGATGGAGTCGATGATCCAGAACCCGATGCCGACCCGCGCCGAAGTGTCCGACGTGGCCAACGCCGTGCTCGACTACACCGACGCCGTGATGCTCTCGGCCGAATCCGCTGCCGGTCTGTACCCGCTGGAAGCCGTTCAGGCGATGGCGCGTATCTGCGTCGGCGCTGAAAAGCACCCGACCAGCAAGACTTCCAGCCACCGTATCGGCAAGGAATTCGAGCGCTGCGACGAAAGCATCGCCCTGGCGACCATGTACACCGCCAACCACTTCCCGGGCGTGAAAGCGATCATCGCGTTGACTGAAAGCGGCTACACCCCGCTGATCATGTCGCGTATCCGTTCTTCGGTGCCGATCTACGCGTTCACCCCGCACCGCGAAGCCCAGGCTCGCGCAGCGATGTTCCGTGGCGTGTACACCGTGCCATTCGACCCGGCCTCGCTGGCACCGAACGAAGTCAGCCAGAAGGCAATCGACGAGCTGGTCAAGCGCGGCGTTGTGGAAAAAGGCGACTGGGTCATCCTGACCAAGGGCGACAGCTACCACACCACCGGCGGCACCAACGGCATGAAAATCCTGCACGTGGGCGACCCACAGGTCTGAGTGTTCAGCTGAAAAACCAAAGCCCCGGCATGTGAGTGCCGGGGCTTTTTGCATTCTGATCCTGAAGATGTGTTGGCTGATCCAATGCTATCGCGAGCAGGCTCACTCCTACATTTGAAATGCGTTCCCCCTGTAGGAGTGAGCCTGCTCGCGATGAGGACAGTACAGCCGCCCGAAAATCTCAATGGCGTTTGATAAACCCGGTCAACGCCGCCAATGCCTCCGGCGAGCGCAAGCGTTGGGTGAACAACACGCCCTCCTCTTCGATCACTTTACGGATCAACTCGCGCTCCGGCGCTTTGAGCAATTGCTTGCTGATGCGCACCGCCTCTGCGGGCAGCTCATCGAAGCGCAAGGCCTTTTCCCGCGCCTTGCTCAATGCCGCTTCGCCGCTGCCCAATGCCTCGGTGGCAATGCCCCACTGCGCCGCCTGTTCACCGCTGAATCCCTCGCCGAGCAGCAACAGCTCTGCCGCTTTGGCATGCCCGAGCAACCGCGGCAGGATCAGGCTGGAGCCGAATTCCGGGCACAGCCCCAGATTGACGAACGGCATACGCAGCCGTGCATCGCGGCTGACATAAACCAGATCGCAATGCAGCAACAACGTGGTGCCGATGCCCACCGCTGCCCCAGCCACCGCCGCGATCACCGGTTTGCGGCATTCGAGCAGGTTGAGCATGAAGTGGAACACCGGGCTGTCGAGGTCGCTCGGCGGTTGCTGGATGAAGTCGGCGATGTCGTTGCCGGCGGTGAAGCACTCGGCGCTACCGGTGATCAGCACGGCGTTGATTTCAGGGTCATTGTCGGCCTGCCTCAAGGCCTCGGCGAGGCGACTGTACATCGCGCGGGTCAGGGCGTTTTTCTTGTCCGGGCGGTTGAGGCGCAGGGTGAGCAAACCGCGTTCGCGTTCCAGCAGGATGGCTTCGGTCATGGCGTGTCTCAACATGGCTGGTTACAAGGTTCATCTGTGGCGAGGGAGCTTGTCGGATCGCCGCACCGTCCCGCTTGAGTGCGCAGCGCTCACAGGCTTTTGGGGCCGCTGCGCGGCCTAGCGGGAGCAAGCTCCCTCGCCACAGAAGCGCCCTCAACAAGAGAAGGATCTGCGCTCAACCGCGGGCCAGAAACACATCCGCCAGCAGTTGATTGCGCGGCAGTCCGGCCAGGTACAGACGTTTGGCAAAGGCGTCGACACTGGCGCTTGAGCCGCAGACTAAGGCCAGGGTCTGCCGGGAAACAAGGCGCAGTTGCGCCAAAGCGGCGGCTGAGTCGGCCGCCGTCCACAGCTCGACGCTGAGGTTTTCGCGCTGCGCGGCAAGCGCTGCCAGGGGTTTGGCCAGATAGTGCTCGCGCGTGTCATGGGCCAGGTGAATGACGCGGATGGCGCCTTGGTGATCCTGACGCAAGGCTTCGCGCAGCACGCCGAACAATGGCCCCAGCCCGGTGCCGGCCGCCAGCAACCACAGCGGTCGGGTGTGCCAGTCCGGGTCGTAATGCAGCGCGCCGCCGCGCAGTTCACCGAGGCGGATCGGGTCGCCGATCTGCAGGCGCCGCGCCGCATCGCTGAATTCGCCGGGCTGGCGACAGTCGAGGTGAAATTCGAGAAAGCGCTCTTCCTGCGGCAGGCTCGCCAGCGAATAGGGTCTGGCGATGTGGTTGATCCACAGCACCAGATGCTGCCCGGCGGCATAGCGCAGCGGACGTTGCGGAGTCAGGCGCAAACGCAGAACGTTGTCGCTGAGCCAGTCCAGCGCCTCGACCACCGCCGGGCGCCCGTCGCTGATCGGGTCGAAGGTGTGCACCTGCAGGTCTTCTGTGACCTGACACTGACAGGCCAGTCGCCAGCCCTCCAGACGCTGTTCGGCGCTCAGGGCATCCGGGCGGCTGTCGGCGGGCAGGCCGTTCACGCACTGCACCAGGCAGGCATGGCAACTGCCGGCGCGGCAGCTGTAAGGCACCGCGACGCCGTTCTGGTTAAGGGCGTCGAGCAGATTGCTGCCCGCCGCCACCGACCATTGCCGGTCACCGACCCGAAGTTCAGGCATCCACGTTCTCCCACGCCGCCGCACAGCGATTGCGCCCGTCGCGCTTGGCCCGGTACAGCGCCTGATCGGCGCGCTGCAAGGCGTCGTCCAGATCATCGCCCAGTTCCAGCAGAGTCATACCCGCCGACAGGCTGAGGTTGCGCACGTTCAGGCCCACCAGTTCAACGTCGGTGAAAGCAATGCGCAGGCGTTCACAACAGGCCGTCAAACGTTCGGCATCGCAGTCGGGCAGCAACACCACGAATTCTTCACCACCGTAACGCGCCAGCACGTCGCCGTCACGCAGGCAGGCACCCGCCACGCCGGCGAACGCCTGCAACACTTGGTCGCCGGCGGCATGGCCGTGCAGATCGTTGATGCGCTTGAAGTGATCGAGGTCGATCAGCGCCAGACCATGCACCACGCCCGGCTCCATCTCATCCAGTTCACGTGACGCCAGGCGCAGAAAATGCCGGCGATTGAACAGTCCGGTCAGCTCGTCGGTGGCCACCAGGTCTTCGAGCTGGCGCATCATCCCGCGCAGGGTGTCCTGATGCGCCTGCAAGGCAAACCGGCGCTGGCGCATGCGTTGCCGTGAAACCTGAACGAAGCGTGCGTAAATCACCAGCCACGCCAGCACCATCGCCAGAATGCACACCTGCAACGCCGCCAGCGCCGGATCCGGCAGACGGAAGTGATAGCCATCCCAGAGGGTGATTGCACAAAAACTGAAGAACACCAGCAGCGCACAGCGAATGAACGCGCGCCGGGATAAATGGAACAGACCGAACAGCAGGATCAGCACGTAGAACACCAGAAACGCGCCGCGTGCTTCATCCAGGTGAGCGATCAGCCAGGTCTGCCAGCCGAGCCCGAGCAACACTTGCGCTTCGGTCATGCTGGGGTCGGAAAAACGCAGGTTGCGCCCGGACCAGAACAGCGCAAACAGCGTGGCCTGGCAGATGACCACCAACGCGCTGCCGATGGCCACGCTGTTCAACGATTGCGGGTAATGCCCGGTAAAAAACGCCAGCCACAGCAGCAGCAAAGCCAATCCGTAAGTGGCGGCCGCAAGGGCAAAGCGCTTGAGCAAAAGGCGTTGAATGGCGTTATGGGTCAATCGTTGACTCACCGTGCGATAGGAGGCTGACCGAGTGTCCTACTCTACAGACCGGATGCCACTTTAGAGGGGCGGTCGATAAATGACCACCGATTTTCGGGCTCGAAAATTGACGTCAAAAGTGTGGCCTCAAAAGCCCCTCACCCTAGCCCTCTCCCCGAGGGAGAGGGAACTGACCGCATTGTTTATTTGAGATACGCCGACCTGATAAATCATGCCGAACTCAGGTTTTGAATTCGCCACAAATCGGCTCCCTTCCCCCCTCTCCCCCTTGGGGGAGAGGGCTGGGGTGAGGGGGTGGGTATTGAAGTGCAAACCCGATGTTCGATATTCGCCCAACCATGCGACCAACGAATGACTGCCGACGCGTGTATGCCCCGAAGAGGCGCGGTATACTGCCGCGCCTTTTTAGCGTCGCGCCAGCAGCCCCGGCGTGCCTTGAAAGGTGCTTGCAACCGACCGATGCACCCAAGCTGCAAGCACCTTATTGAATGTTCCCGTCTTTTAGAGGAGCGCGACTCATGACCGTGATCAAGCAAGATGACCTGATTCAGAGCGTTGCCGACGCCCTGCAATTCATTTCCTACTACCACCCCGTGGACTTCATCCAGGCGATGCACGAAGCCTACCTGCGCGAAGAATCGCCAGCGGCCCGTGATTCGATCGCGCAGATCCTGATCAACTCGCGCATGTGCGCCACCGGCCACCGGCCGATCTGCCAGGACACCGGCATCGTCACCGTGTTCGTGCGTGTGGGCATGGACGTACGTTGGGATGGCGCGACCATGAGCCTGGACGACATGATCAACGAAGGCGTGCGCCGCGCCTACAACCTGCCGGAAAACGTCCTGCGTGCCTCGATCCTCGCCGACCCGGCGGGCGCTCGCAAAAACACCAAGGACAACACCCCGGCGGTCATCCACTACTCCATCGTCCCGGGCAACACCGTGGAAGTGGACGTGGCGGCCAAGGGCGGCGGTTCCGAGAACAAGTCGAAAATGGCCATGCTCAACCCGTCCGACTCGATCGTTGACTGGGTGCTGAAAACCGTTCCGACCATGGGCGCCGGCTGGTGCCCACCGGGCATGCTGGGCATCGGTATCGGCGGCACCGCCGAGAAAGCCGCAGTGATGGCCAAGGAAGTGTTGATGGAGTCCATCGACATTCACGAACTGAAAGCCCGTGGCCCGCAGAACCGCATCGAAGAGATCCGTCTGGAGCTGTTCGAGAAGGTCAACCAACTGGGCATCGGCGCCCAGGGCCTCGGTGGCCTGACCACCGTGCTCGACGTGAAGATCATGGACTACCCGACCCACGCCGCCTCCCTGCCGGTGTGCATGATCCCGAACTGCGCCGCCACCCGTCACGCGCACTTCGTGCTCGACGGTACCGGCCCGGCCTCGCTGGAAGCGCCATCGCTGGACGCCTACCCGGAAATCGTCTGGGAAGCCGGCCCGTCGGCCCGTCGCGTCAACCTCGACACCCTGACGCCGGAAGAAGTGCAGAGCTGGAAGCCGGGCGAAACCGTCCTGCTCAACGGCAAGATGCTCACCGGTCGCGACGCGGCGCACAAGCGCATGGTCGAGATGCTGAACAAGGGCGAAACCCTGCCGGTGGATCTGAAAGGTCGCTTCATCTACTACGTCGGCCCGGTTGATCCGGTCGGTGACGAAGTGGTTGGCCCGGCAGGTCCGACTACCGCGACGCGGATGGACAAGTTCACCCGGCAGATCCTCGAGCAGACCGGTCTGCTGGGCATGATCGGCAAGTCCGAGCGTGGCCCGACCGCGATCGAAGCGATCAAGGACAACAAGGCCGTGTACCTGATGGCCGTGGGCGGCGCTGCTTACCTGGTGGCCCAGGCCATCAAGAAATCCAAGGTGCTGGCCTTCGCCGAGCTGGGTATGGAAGCGATCTACGAGTTCGAGGTCAAGGACATGCCGGTCACCGTCGCGGTGGACAGCAACGGTGAGTCGGTGCACATCACCGGCCCGGCGATCTGGCAACAGAAGATCGCCGAAAGCCTGGCGGTAGAAGTGCAGTAAGCGCTTCGCAGCCGTGAAAAAGGCCGGTCCGTCATACGACGGGCCGGCCTTTTTTGTGCGCGCATGCCCGTGCGGCCGCCCTGCACATTAATGGCTATTTGGCACCTGTCAGATCTGACAGGTTACGACGTCCCCGCTTGCTGTTAGCGTCTATCCACCCACGCGCCTCGCGTGTGCAATGGATCCGACCATGGCCGATCAAGAGCTGAGCATCATCACCCCGTCCATCGCCAGCAGCGCATCGATCACCACGATCGGCAAAAGCTGGGGCGCGGTCGGCGCGACCGGCGCCGCTTCATTTGAACTGCCGCTGCCCCTGTCCGTCGGACGTGGCTGGGACCCGCAACTCTCCCTGACTTACAACAGCCAGGCCGGCAACGGGCCGTTCGGCGTCGGCTGGAGCCTGGGTATTGGTCAGATCAGCCGTCGCACCCAAAAAGGCGTACCGCGGTATACCGATCTCGATGAAATCATCGGTGACGACGGTGAAGAGTGGTTGCCTGAACTCAACGACGATGGCACACCGAAGTCGCGCCTGGAAAAATCCTATAACGGGATTGAAGTCGGCTATCACAGCGTGGTCCGTTACTGGCCGAGGGTCGAGGGTGACTTTGCCCTCCGCGAGCGCTGGCAACGGGCAACGAAAACGGCAGCCGAGCCACCCTTCTGGCTGATCCACGGGGCTGACGGTTCATTGCAGGTATACGGCAAGACCAGCGCCTCGCGCCGGGCCGATCCGGACGATGCGCTGCGGGTCAGCCATTGGCTGCTGTGCGAAAGCATGAACCCGCGCGGCGAGCACATCTGCTTCGACTACCTGGCCGATGATCAGGATCCCGACCCGATCCACGACTACCGCGCCCAGCGCTACCTGCGCGCGGTGTTCTACGGCAACGTCAGCGCCAGCCAGCACTTGTACAGCTGGACCGTGGAAGATCCGGCCAAACTGGATTGGCACTTTCATCTGCTGTTTGACTACGGCGAGCGCACCCGCGATCTGACGCAGGCCCCCGTGTACGGTGGCGACAGCCTGCAACTGTGGGGGAAACGCCAGGATCCCTTTTCCAGCTATGGCCAGGGTTTCGAGCTGGGCACGCGGCGTCTGTGCCGGCAAATCCTGATGTTCCACCACTTCTCGCGGCCCGCCGGAGACTATCCGCTGCTGGTGCGGCGGCTGTTGCTGGAGTATCCGCCGGACGCCGGCCCATGGAGTTACAACCGGATCACCGCCGCTCACTATCAGGCCTTCGATGCCAGCGGCGCAGTGGAAACGACCCCGCCGGTGGAGTTCGATTACTCGCCCTTCGAGATCAACAAAACCGCCGCACGGCTGTTCGCCGAAGAAAACATGCCGGGCATTGAGGATGGACAGTTTTACCAGTGCGTGGATCTGTACGGTGAAGGCGTGCCGGGTTTCCTCTGCCGTTACGATCAGTGCTGGTATTACCGCGAACCGTTGCGCGCCCCATCAGGGCCGGACGCCATTACCTATGGCGCCTGGTCGGCGCTGGAGCAGATCCCGGTGGCGAATCGCAACAGCGCCGCCCGGCAGATATTGCTCGATCTGACCGGCGACGGGCGGCTGGACTGGATCGTCGCCCAACCGGGCATCAGCGGTTATCGCACGTTGAACGCCGACCGCAGTTGGGCGCCGTTCCTGCCGTTTACCGGGATGCCACTGGAGTTTTTCAACACCCTTTCGCAACTGGGCGACCTGGTGGGCGATGGCCTCAACTCATTGGCGATGATCGGCCCACGCGCCGTGCGCCTGTATGCCAACCGCCGGGAAAACGGTTTTTCCAGCGCCGAAGAAGTGCTTCGTGAAGACCATGAGGACAGTTTGCCGCTGTTCAGCAACTCACCCACCGAGCTGGTGTTTCTGGGCAACATGCTCGGCAGCGACATGAGCGAGCTGTGCCGGATCCGCCACAACGAAATCAAATGCTGGCCCAATCTGGGACATGGCAAATTCGGCACAGGTCGGGTGATCAGTGCATTGCCCTTCCAATATGCCGAGTTCAACGTCGAGCAAATCAGGATCGCCGACATCGACGGCTCCGGTGCACCGGCCCTGTTTTACCTGAAAACCTCCGGCTTCGAGATCTACCTCAATCGCGGCGGCAATGGTCTGGAACAGACACCCGTCTTCGTACCGTGGCCGGAGGGCGTGAGCTACGACCGCCTGTGCCATGTCAGTTTTGCCGACCTGCAAGGCCTGGGTTGTGCCAGCCTGATCCTGACCGTGCGACACATGACCCCGCAGCACTGGCGTTACGATTTCATCGCAGCCAAGCCCTATCTGATGACGGCAACCAACAACAATATGGGCTGCGCCACGCAGGTGGTGTACCGCAGCTCCGCTCAGGAATGGCTGGACGAAAAACAGCAGTGGCTGATCGAACATCCCGCCGAGACACCGGTCTGCCATTTGCCGTTCGCGGTGCAAGTGGTCAGCCGGCAACGGCAGCTGGATGAAATCACCGGCAATTGCCTGACGCAGGCGTGCCTCTATCGCGAAGGGTTCTACGACAGCATCGAGCGCGAATTCAGTGGCTTCGGCCATCTGCAACAGACTGACAGCGAAAGCGCCAGCGGCGATGACGACGTCGGCTTCACGGCACCGGTGCGGGTCTTGACCTGGTTCCTCACCGGGCAAGCCATGGACCGGCCAAGACACGGCTACTTCGATGCCGATGCCGAGGCGCACGCCTTGCAGCCAACGGTCTTCAGCCGCTATCACCCCAACGATGAATGCGATGAACCGGTGACACCGGCGGACGAAACGACACGCTATAGAATCGCTCGGGCGCTGGCCGGCGCCGTGGCCCGCAGCGAAACCTGGGCCGCCAGCGACGACCCGGCCAGCACACGGCTGCTCGCGGCTGAGGAGCGCCGTTATCTGGTGCGTGACGTGCAGCCCGCGGGCCGACACGAACCGGCCAGCGTGCTGCTGCCCCTGCCGCTGGAAACCATCAGTTATCAGTACGACGGTTACATTGACGACCCGTTGTGCCGTCATGAAGTGTTGCTCAATAGCAGCCCGTTCGGCCACGCCACGCACAGCCTGACTGTCAGCTACGCGCGACGTCGCACCGCCGCCGATGCCCCGCCCTTCGACGACCCCGATGAACAACAGTGGTGGCGCGACGCGCATGACCCGGCGCAGCAGTTTTTTTATCTCAACGAAACGCGCGCGCGCGCGATCGATCTGCACGAGAAGTTGCAAGAGTGGCGTCTGGGCCTGCCCTTTCAACAGCGCAGCAATGCGCTGATACTTCCCAAAGGCAAGCTCCCGTCAGGCCTCAATCCGCAGGAGGTGTCATGGGAATTACTCAAGGCGCATCAAGACTCGCCGCAATGGAACGCGCTCAGGGTGCTGACCGGGCAAACCGTGCAACGCTATCTCAAGACCGAGGGCGGCAGCCTGTTGCCCGACGGTGCAGCCGACTTCGAAGCGCTGGCCGGGCCGATGGATCTGGCACAGCTTGACCAGACGGCCCTCGACGCTTACGCCAGTCTGCCGCCGCCGTTCGATATCCGGGTCGAGTTGCAGAACATCGGTTACACCGAAATGCCGCGTTTGTTCGAAAAACCGGCTGCAACCAAGGCCTCACAGGACCTCTGGTCCGCGAGCTACAACTACGCGAAGTACGCCGGCGCCGACGATTTCTTCCGGGTTTTTGAATACCGCGAAACCCTGAGCCACGGCTGGACCAAGGCGCAGTACGACGAATACCACCTGCTGATCAAAAGCGTCGAACTGCCCGATGGCTGCGTCACCCGCTGCGAATACGACTACCACGCCCTGGCGCCAGTGCGCATCATCGACGCCAACGAGAATATTCAGGAAGCACTCTACGAGCCTTCCGGCCAACCGTTGGCCAGCAGTTTCCACGGCACCGAAAACGCGGTCGCCGCCGGCTTCCGCCCGCTCAGCGAATACGTTCGCCCCCTGGACCTGACGCCAGATTCAGCCATCGCCGACCCGGCGGCGGCGGTACAACAAGCCGCGAGTACCTTGCGCAAGGATTTGTTCAGTTGGATGGGACGGCTGCCGTCCGTGGTCAACGCCACGCCGGATCTGCTGGCGCAGTGGCAGGCCAGCGGCGATGTGTTGCCGAGCCTGCACATTCGCGCCAGCGCGCGTCGCCGGCTGGCGCAACTGAAGGCGCCGACGCCGGCAGAACTGGCGCTGCGCAAACTCATGACCAGGGTTGCACGCCAACCGGTGCACAGCGCGGTCTTCAACGCCGACCGCTACCCCGATGATCCGGTGCCGGCATTGGTGCAGATCATCATCAGCTATGTGGACGGCTTTGGCCGGCCGCTGCAGACCCTGCAACGGGTAGAGCCCGGAATCGCCTATGCAGTGGCCGAAGATGGGTCGCTGATCGTCGATCGCGGACAGCTGCGTGAGGAACACACCGATTCGCGCTGGCGGGTCAGCGCACGGGTCGAGTACAACAACAAAGGGTTGGCGGTGCGGCAGTTCCGGCCGTTTTTTGCCGACAGCCATGGCTATGTCAATGATCAATCCCTGCGCCAGCACGGCTACTTCGACCAGCTGTTCTATGACCCGCTCGGCCGTGCGATCAAGCTGATCAACGCCAAGGGCTATTTTTCCCGCGAGCATTACCATCCGTGGTACCTGGCCAAAGAGGACTTCAACGACACTGACGAGTCTGCCCAGCTGCAACCGCCGGCATCAGCACAGACGTTGCAGTGATGAGCGCCAATCTGCATCGACGCACACCGTCGCTGATCGCGATCGACGGTCGCAGCTTGCCCGTACGCCAGATTGCCTACCTGCGCGCCAATGCCGATGAGCGCGCCGAGGCCCAGGTCACACGCCAGCAGTACGACGCCGGCGGCCGCTTGGTGGCGCGGTTCGACCCGCGCCTGAGTGAACCCGGTGTCGCCAGCCTGTACGACCTCAGCGGCCAGCCATTGAAGATCAGCAGCGTCGATGGCGGCTGGCGCCTGAGCCTGCCCGGGCTGGCCGGACAAGCCTTGCAGCGCTGGGATGCGCGCGGCGTGCACTGGCGCAACCGCTACGACGAGCAACTGCGCAACGTGGAGATCAGCAACAGCGCCGAACCGCACAGCGAGACCTTCACCTATGCCGACGCCAGCGCCTCGGCCGATCACAACCAGCGCGGTCGGTTACTGGAGCAACTCGATGCATCCGGCAGCCTGATCCTGGACAGCTACAGCCTGGCCGGTGAGGCGCTGCGCGAAAGCCGCCGCTTTGCCGACGCCCGGGTGTTTGTCACGCAACGCCGTTTCAGTCCGCTGGGCGCGGTGCTGGAACAGACCGACGCCGGCGGCCACCGCCAGCAATCGCGCTACGACCTTGCCGGCCAGCTGCGGCATCTGCAACTGCTGCTGGCCGGGCACAGCGACTGGCAAGCGGTGTTGCTCGACGCCCGCTTCAATGCCGCCGGACAAATCATCGCGCAGCAGGCCGGCAACGGCGTCGACAGCTATTGGTGTTATGAACCCGGCACCGACCGCCTGCTGCGGCAATGGGCGCAGAAGGGTTCGGAATCACCGCTGCAAGACTTCACCTATGAATACGATCCGGTCGGCAACCCGACACGCATCCTCGATCACGTTTTCAGCCCCAGTCATTTCGCCAATCAGCGGGTCGACGGCGAACGTGCATTCAGCTACGACTCGCTGTATCGACTGATCAGCGCCAGCGGCTACGACGACGCCGCCCCCAGCGACCTTCCCGGCCGACCGCAACCGAGCGATCCCCACGATCGGCGCAATTACCTGCAGACCTACCGCTACGATCAGGGCGGCAACCTGACGGAGCTGTGCCATGTGCGTGACGGCGCCTGCTACACCCGGCAAATGCGTATCGACGCGGCCAGCAACCGTGGCGTGCGCTGGAACGAAGGTGATCCCGAACCGGATTTCGACCGGTTGTTCGATCGCCATGGCAACCTCACGACTCTGCAACCGGGACAGGCGCTGCAGTGGAATGCCCGCGATCAACTGGCGGCAGTGA
The DNA here is from genome assembly GCF_020515535.1 of Pseudomonas sp. MWU16-30322. Taxonomy (NCBI): domain Bacteria; kingdom Pseudomonadati; phylum Pseudomonadota; class Gammaproteobacteria; order Pseudomonadales; family Pseudomonadaceae; genus Pseudomonas; species Pseudomonas sp. MWU16-30322. The sequence goes on along the minus strand of NZ_JAIWYL010000002.1, from coordinate 114,013 downwards.
CCCTGATCAAACGCGAAAACGCTCTTGATGACGCCGAGCTTTATCACTACAGCCAGGGCGTGCGCGTCTACAAACGCCATGAAACCTACGCCGGTTCCAGTCAGCACTTTCACGAGGTGTGTTATCTGCCCGGGCTGGAAATCCGCAGCAAGGACAACGGCGAGGAGCTGCACGTGATCGACCTCGCCACGGGCTCGGGCCACGTCAGTTGCCTGCATTGGCTGAGCGGCAAACCGCCCGGCATTGCCGACGACCAGTTGCGCTACACCCTCGACGATCACTTGGGTTCATGCGTGATGGAACTGGACCGGCAGGCACGCCTGATCAGTCACGAAGGTTATTACCCGTTTGGCGCCACCGCGTGGATGAGCGCGAGCTCGGCCGTGGAGGTCGAGTACAAGACCTTGCGTTATTCGGGCAAGGAAATGGACGTCAGCGGCCTGTACTACTACGGCGCACGCTATTACGCGCCGTGGCTGCAGCGTTGGATCAGCGCTGATCCGGGGGGCGACATCGACGGCCTGAATCTGTACGCGTTCGTCGGCAACAACCCGATCGGCTATTTCGATGACGGCGGCTACAACCGCTCGCCCCAGCAACTCAAGCGCCTGATCAGCGGGAACGCGAAGCAACTGTCCGCCATCGACAGCGGGATGCAGACGCTACAGGGTCAACTCATCGACCTGCAACACCCCGGGCAATGGCGCCGGACGCTGGCAAAAAACACGCTCTATCAAATCGGCAGCGCCGCCACTGGCTGGTTCACTTCGTTCAATGCCGCCACGTTTGCCGCCGAAGCACTGCCGCAGCTATCCGGTGATCTGATCGGGCTGACGCTGGGCAACCAGGTGGCCGACAAAGGCGTCGCGACGTTCGATACGCTGGTAGACAAACTGGCGTTGAATACCCCGATTGTCCCGCAAACTTCCACCTTCAACCGGGATGCCGTTCAGGCTGTCGGGCAGCCTGCGCCATTGCTTCCGCCCCGTGACAAATATGACGTACGCAGCCGCGAAGGCCTGCAGCAACTGGCGGTGGACAGCATCAGCAAAGTTGCCGGCGCCTACGTGCCCGGGGTTGGCGAAGCCATGGCCATGGGCAGCATCGCCCAGCAGGCCCAGGAAGCGGAGGAAGGTCTGTCATCGATGAAACTGGGGAAAATCCACGACACCCTGGATGAGCTCGATACGCTGGTTTCGCAACTGTCGGCTGCGAACAACGCAGCCTTCGCCGAACTGGGTATCAGCGAATTTTACGATGAGCGCCACCACACGCGTGACTACCTGTTCGATCTGGCCCTCAACCGTGTCGGTACGACAAAAGCCAGAACCGTGCGTCAGGCAGACCTCACACGCCAGACAGGCCGCGCCCGAGAAAGTATCGCAATCGCCCGCGAGTTTCTGAGCATGTATCGGGAAAAAGTCCCCGCCATCCGTGAACGCTACCGTGCCGGTTCCGGGAGTCGGCCATGACCCTGACACCAGCAGGCGCCCCTTGATCATGAACCGCAACATTCACTGGCGCACCCCACAGCTGACAGTCACTGATGGACGTGGCCTGACGGTGCGTCAGGTCGATTATCTGCGAGCCGATGACGGCGAGCCGCAGCAAACCCTGATCAGTCGGCAACGGCATGACGCGGCCGGACGGCTGATCGAACAGTGGGACCCCCGCCTGTTCGACACAGCCGCCAGCGCTGGTCTGAGCACCGTGTACGGCTTGAGCGGTTTGGCGCTGAAGGTCGACAGCGTGGATGCCGGCTGGCGCATCATCCTGCCCGGTCTGGCGAATGAGCTGCGGCAACGCCACGATCAGCGCGGCAACCGGTGGCGTTACGATTACGACCCGATGCTGCGGTTGATTGCCGTTGCCGAAAATGCGCAAGCCGATGTCGAGCGCTACACCTATGCCGACCACAACGCGGCCCCCGAACATAACTTGCGGGGCGAACTGAGCGAGCGCTCGGACCCCGGCGCCACGGTGCTCATCGACAGCTACAGTCTGGGCGGCCAGGCACTCAGCGAAGCCTGCACCCTGGCCGGCGAGCCCAGCGCGTTCATCACCCGAATGGCGTTCGACGCGCACGGCAACGTCTTGCAGCTCACCGATGCCGGCGGTCATCGACAATGCTCACGCTACGACGTCGCCGGACAGTTGCATCAGACGTCGCTATGGATTGCCGGAGCGAACGCCGCGCGAACGGTGCTCGACGCAGCCACGTACGACGCTTCCGGTCAACCACTCGAACAACTGGCCGGCAATGGCGTTCGCAGCCGCCGCGTCTACGATCCCGTCGACGGTCGCCTGCTGCACCTGCTGGCAGGCAAAGACCAGGAAAAACCGCTGCAGGATCTGCATTACACCTACGACCCGGTCGGCAATATCTTACGCATCGAAGACCGCACCCTGGGCACGGTGTATTTCGCCAATCAGCGCGTCGATGGCCATCGCCACTTCGTCTACGACTCGTTGTATCGGCTGATCGAAAGTCGCGGCTTCGAAGGCCAGATCCCGCAACAGTCGCCAGGCTTGCCGCAACTGATCGAGCCCATCGACCCCGGACGGCGCTTCAACTACACCGAGCATTATCATTACGATGCGGGCAACAACCTCGTCGAGCTTGTCCACGTGCGCGAGGGCCACAACTTCTGCCAAGAGATGAAGATCGACCCGAACAGCAATCGGGGGCTGCGCTGGAAAACCACTGACCCCGACCCGGTGTTCAGCGATCACTTCGACCACCATGGCAACCAGTTGAAACTGCAGCCCGGCGCCCTGCCTCTGGAGTGGAACAGTTACGATCAACTGGCCCGTGCCACCCTGCTGCAACACGCCAATGGCTTGCCCGACGACGAAGAAATTTACCGCTACAGCCAGGGTGAGCGCGTCTACAAATGCGCGCTGAGCCACACGCCGTCGATCACCCATCGCCGCGAGGTACGTTACCTGCCGGGCCTGGAAATCCACACCCGCAGCGATGGTCAGCAGTTGCATGTCATCGTGCTGCCGGGGGCGCGTTGCCTGCACTGGCTCAGCGGTCGACCGGCAGCCATCGAGGACGATCAGATGCGTTACAGCCTCGACGACCACCTCGGCTCCTGCGCGCTGGAACTGGATCGCCATGCGGGCGTCATCAGCCTGGAGCACTATTACGCGTTTGGTGGCACAGCCTGGTGGGCTGCCCGTTCAGCGCTGGAAGCGAGCTATAAAACCCTGCGCTATTCGGGACGGGAAATGGACGGTAGTGGCCTCTACTACTATGGCGCCCGCTACTATGCACCCTGGTTGCAACGCTGGATCAGTGCCGATCCGGCGGGAGATATCGACGGGCTGAATCTCTATGCCTTTGTCGCCAACAACCCGGTCGGTTACATCGACACCGATGGCCAGGGGCTGGATGACTTCCTGGCTATCGAAACCCCCGATCAGCGTGATCAGAGGAAAGCGCAGAGCGCCGAGAGAAGGCAGCGCACCCGGGGCATGGAGAACCTGTCACGCCTGGTCATTCGCCACCAGAACATTCTTGCCCTGTCATCGCGCCGTGCTCGGGATGCCCAGCAACAAGTGCTCAATCAGCGCTCGACCGGGCAATTTGCCGGTTCCGTCGCGCGCCGTACCGGTGTGTATGTGGCAGGACACCTTGTCGCCTACGGCGGCGGCATTCTGGTCGGTATTGGCAGTCAGGCGCTGGGCGCCGTCGCTCCGGGCGCGGGTAACGTGGTGGGGGTCGCGATGGGCATTGGCGCGAAAAAAGTCATCAGTGGACTATGGGATTACGCCGCAGAGCGCACGGGCGTCGGCGCCTCGATCAAATTCAAGGCCAGCCGCATCTCCAAGGCGAAGATTGTCGAGAAAGCCGAATACAAAACCATGGCCCCGATCGATTACATGCAGCAAAAATACGCAAAAATGATCCCCGATACGCAGAAGGGAGCGCTCAAGGCCTCCAAGGAAGCGACGTCCACCCTGATCAGTGTCGGTGCCAAGGAAATACTGCCGCAAGCCGCCGCCGAAATCAGCGCCACAGCGAGCGTATTTTTGGGTGCAGTTGAAATAGTCCATGAATTCGCCGGAGCCAGCCAAGAGCTCAGCGCTGAAAAAACTGCCGAGGGCATCGCCAATGTGAGTGGGCTTATCGATTATTTGTCCGCCAACATGCTCGACATCGAAAACGCCTTCGAAGCCGGTGGCTTCACGGCAATAAATACCTATGGGCTATTGAGCCGAAACGAAGGCGATACACCGCAAAATCTATGGCATGCCACGGCGGCCGTGATCAACGAGCTGGAATACACGCGAACGATGCTGCGTTCAAAATCGCATCAATTCAGCACGGTCTGATCCACTGACGCGTGAAGCGAGAAGGATCCGCAGCCCCATGCTATCGTGCCCGCCCGTCCCCTTATCCATTAGCCCAGCATGCTGCCGACTTCCCGTATCCTGCGTCTGTCGTTGTACACCCTGCTGATCATTGCCGGTGCGGCCATTGCCGCGACCCTTGCCATCCGCCACGCCGAACGTCAGGCGCTGGAAGAGGACGCCGCCCGCGCCAGCCAGCAGTTAACGCTGTACGCCAATGCGCTGCACACCCTGATTGACCGCTATCGCGCCCTGCCCGCCGTGCTCGCGCTGGACCCGCAATTGCGTGGGGCACTCGGCGGGCCGGTGAGTGCCGAGCAACACGACGCGCTGAATCTGAAACTGGAGAAGATCAACGGCGCGGCGCAGTCCTCGACCCTCGAACTGCTCGATCACACCGGCCTCGCGGTGGCCGCCAGCAACTGGCGTCTGCCCAGCAGCTACGTCGGCCACAACTACGGTTTTCGCCCGTACTTCAGCCAGACCCGCACTCAGGGCAGCGGGCGGTTCTACGCGGTGGGCGTGACCAGCGGCATCCCCGGGTACTTCCTGTCCAGCGCGGTGCTGGGCGACAACAATGAGTTCCTCGGCGCGATGGTGGTCAAGCTGGAGTTCCCGGAACTGGAGCGCGAGTGGAGCCAGGGCAGCGACACGCTGCTGGTCAGCGATGCGCGCGGGATCATCTTCATCGCCAACCAGCCCGGCTGGCGCTATCGCTCGCTGCGGCCGCTGGACAGCCGCGACATGGCTGAGATCAAGCGCACCCGGCAGTACGACAAACAATCACTGCTGCCGTTGACGCATCTGTCCCTGCGCCACTTCGACGACAACAGCGACCTGCGGCGGGTCGAAGGCCCGGACGGAACGGCGGACTACCTGTGGGAATCGCTGCCGCTGACCACCGAAGGCTGGACCCTGCACTTGCTGCGCCGCCCGCAAGTGGCCTTCGAAGATTTGCGCAATGCCGGGCTGGCCGCTGCCGGGGTGTGGCTGGCGCTGGTGTTTCTGCTGCTGTTTCTCAACCAGCGCTGGCGCCTGTCGAAAGTCCGTCAGCGCAACCGCGAAGAACTCGAACAACTGGTCGAAGAACGCACCCGCGATCTGCGCACCGCACAGGATGGGCTGGTGCAATCGGCCAAGCTTGCCGCGCTGGGGCAGATGTCCGCCGCACTCGCCCACGAAATCAATCAACCGCTGACCGCGCAACGCATGCAACTGGCGACGCTGCGCCTGCTGCTTGAGCATGGCCGCGTCGATGATGCGTACAAGGCGCTCAAACCGGTGGACGACATGCTCACACGCATGGCATCGCTCACCGGCCACCTGAAAACCTTCGCCCGCAAGAGCCCCAGCGGCCTGCGCGAACGACTGGATCTGGCGACCGTGGTTGATCAATCGCTGCAGCTGCTCGACGCCCGCCTGCGCGACGAACAGGTCAGTCTGGTGCTGCACCTGGCGCGTCCGGCCTGGGTGCGGGGTGACGCGATCCGCCTCGAGCAGGTGCTGATCAACCTGCTGCGCAATGCCCTCGATGCGATGCAGGGCAAACCGTGCAAGCGTCTGGAAATCCGCCTGGAGGCCGACGAGCAACTGTGGCGCCTGAGCGTGATCGACAACGGCGGCGGGATTGCCGAACAGCACTTGAACCAGGTGTTCGACCCGTTCTTCACCACCAAACCGGTGGGTGACGGCCTGGGCCTGGGGCTGGCGGTATCTTTTGCCATCGTGCATGAATCCGGCGGGCGGCTGAGTGCCGAAAATGGCGAGGCCGGCGCCATATTCACCTTGACCCTGCCGATCGATCTGGAGGCACACATCTGATGCTCAACTCAGTGATGGTGGTCGATGACGAGAGCAGCATTCGCAGCGCCGTCGAGCAATGGCTGAGCCTGTCGGGGTTCGTGGTGCAGCTGTTCAGCCGCGCCGAAGATTGCCTCGCCGCGCTGCCGGCGCACTTTCCCGGGGTGATCCTCAGCGATGTGCGCATGCCCGGGCTCAGTGGTCTGCAGTTGCTGGCGGAAGTGCAGAAACGTGATGCCGATCTGCCGGTGATTCTGCTGACCGGTCACGGCGATGTGCCGATGGCGGTCGAAGCCATGCGTGACGGCGCCTACGACTTCCTCGAAAAACCGTTCAGCCCGGAAACCCTGCTCGGCAGCCTGCGCCGGGCGCTCGACAAGCGGCGGCTGGTCCTGGAGAACCGTGCCCTGCACGAGCAGGCCGACCACCGCGCCAGACTCGATGCGACGCTGCTCGGCGTGTCCCGTGGCATGCAGACTTTGCGCCGGCAAGTGCTGGATCTGGCAGCGTTGCCGGTCAACGTATTGATCCGTGGCGAAACCGGCAGCGGCAAGGAATTGATCGCGCGTTGCCTGCATGATTTCGGCCCGCGCGCCGACAAGCCCTTCGTCGCGCTGAACTGCGCGGCGATCCCCGAGCAGTTGTTCGAAGCGGAATTGTTTGGCCATGAAAGCGGCGCGTTCACCGGGGCCTCCGGCAAGCGCATCGGCAAGCTGGAATACGCCGACGGCGGCACGCTGTTTCTCGATGAGATCGAAAGCATGCCGCTGGCCCAGCAAGTGAAACTGCTGCGGGTGTTGCAGGAGCAGAAGCTGGAACGCCTGGGCTCGAACCAGAGCATTCGCGTGGACCTGCGGATCGTCGCCGCAACCAAACCTGATCTGCTGGATGAGGCCCGCGCCGGACGCTTTCGCGAAGACCTGGCGTATCGCCTGAACGTCGCCGAACTGCGTCTGCCGCCGCTGCGCGATCGGCGTGAAGACATTCCGTTGCTGTTCGAATCGTTCGCCTTCAGCGCTGCCCAACGTCTGGGCCGCACTTTCCCGCCGTTGAGCGGGGCGCAATTGAGTCACCTGCTCAGCCACGACTGGCCGGGCAACGTGCGGGAACTGGCGAATGTTGCCGAGCGGCAGGTACTGGGGCTGGATGAACCGGTGCAGGGCATCGACCAGGGCCAGTCGCTTGCGGCGCAGCAGGAAGCGTTTGAAGCGCAGTGCCTGCGTGCCGCGCTGACCCGGCACAAGGGTGATGTGAAAGCAGTGCTGGAAGAGTTGCAACTGCCGCGCCGGACCTTCAATGAAAAGCTGCAGCGGCATGGGTTGAGTCGGGAGATGTTTGTTCCGGGCAGCTGATTTATTGATTGCTGCTAGTGGCCCCTTCGCGAGCAGGCTCGCTCCCACAGGGTTTGGTGCTGAACACAGATTTTGTGAACACTCGAGAATCCTGTGGGAGCGGGCTTGCCCGCGAAGAGGCCGGCACAGGCAACATTGATCCACCAGCCTGAATGAGCAATTTTCCGCTCACCACAATCCAGGCATAAGCGGATTTCCGCTCATCAAATCCCGCCACCCCCTCTAAACCGCCCCTCTCCCCGTTGGCACAGCTCCTGCTATAGCCCCGGCAGGCTGCGTTTCTACGCGCTCCACAAAAACAATTAAACGAAGGATCCTTCAATGGATAACTCCAACGCCCTGCCCCTTGGGTCGGCTGCCGCGCCCGTCAAACAAAGAACCACCGCCAGCCGGATCAAATCGATCTTCAGCGGCTCGGTCGGCAACATGGTCGAGTGGTACGACTGGTACGTCTACGCCGCCTTCTCGCTGTACTTCGCCAAGACCTTCTTCCCCGCCGGTTCCACCACCGCGCAACTGATGAACACCGCCGCGATCTTCGCCGTGGGCTTCCTGATGCGCCCGATCGGTGGCTGGCTGATGGGCCTGTACGCCGACAAGGTCGGTCGCAAGAAAGCCTTGATGGCTTCGGTCTACCTGATGTGCTTCGGCTCCTTGCTGATCGCCCTCAGCCCGAACTACGAAACCATCGGCATCGGCGCGCCGATCCTGCTGGTCTTCGCCCGACTGCTGCAAGGCCTGTCGGTCGGCGGCGAATACGGCACCTCGGCCACCTACCTGTCGGAGATGGCGACCAGGGAACGTCGCGGTTTCTTCTCCAGCTTCCAGTACGTGACCCTGATCTCCGGCCAGCTCATCGCGCTGGGCGTGCTGATCGTGCTGCAGAACATGCTGACCACCGAACAGCTGTACGCGTGGGGCTGGCGTATTCCGTTCGCCATCGGCGCACTGTGCGCGATCGTTGCGCTGTACCTGCGTCGCGGCATGGAAGAAACCGAGTCGTTCACCAAGAAAGAGAAGTCCAAGGAAAGCGCGATGCGCACCTTGATGCGTCACCCGAAAGAACTGCTGACCGTGGTCGGCCTGACCATGGGCGGTACGCTGGCGTTCTACACCTACACCACCTACATGCAGAAATACCTGGTGAACACCGTCGGCATGAGCATCTCCGACTCGACCACCATTTCCGCCGCCACGCTGTTCCTGTTCATGTGCCTGCAACCGATCATCGGTGGCCTGTCGGACAAGATCGGTCGGCGTCCAATCCTGATCGCCTTCGGCGTGCTCGGGACGATCTTCACCGTGCCGATCCTGATGACCCTGCACACCATCCAGACCTGGTGGGGCGCGTTCTTCCTGATCATGGCGGCACTGATCATCGTCAGCGGCTACACCTCGATCAACGCCGTGGTGAAAGCCGAACTGTTCCCGACCGAAATCCGCGCGCTGGGCGTCGGCCTGCCGTACGCGCTGACCGTGTCGATCTTCGGCGGTACCGCCGAATACATCGCGCTGTGGTTCAAGAGCATCGGCATGGAAAGCGGTTATTACTGGTACGTGACTGCGTGCATCGCGGTGTCGCTGCTGGTGTACATCACCATGAAAGACACGCAGAAACACTCGCGGATCGTGACCGACTGAGGAATGAGTCAGTTCAGCCATTGTGATGGTGGCTGTTATGGCCTCATCGCGAGCAGGCTCACTCCTATATTAATTGGTGTACGCCGCCCCTTGTAGGAGTGAGCCTGCTCGCGATTGGGGCGACTCGGTATCAGCTCAACTCGGCAACCGGCGGCTTGCCATAACGCTTCTGCGCATAAGACGCGCCAACAATCATCACCAGCAGAATGCCCGCCAGCACCGCCGACGAGCCGATGGTGCCGAAGTCCAGGCCACCCTTTTCATGGGACTTGGTCATCAGGTCGCCCAGGGTTGCACCGAACGGCCGGGTCAGCACGAATGCCACCCAGAACAACAGCACCGACGAAATCTTCGTGAAGTATTTGAGCGCCACGACCACGGCAATGGTCGAGCCGATCAGCAGCGCGCCACCGGCAAAACCCAGGCCCGAGTCATCGGCCAGGTAGTCGCCGAGCGCAGTGCCCAGGGTGTTGGAAAACAGAATCGCCATCCAGTAGAACATCTCGCCGCGGAAGGTCTGCACCTTGCTGACGTTCAGCGAATCGCCGCTCAGGCGCCAAGCCGTGAAGATCGCCAACAGAATCGCAATCAGGATCATCGATCCGGTGGCGTAGCCCAGTTCAAGGGTACGATCCATGAAGTCGGACATGGTGGTGCCGGCGGTGCTGGTCGACAGAATCACGATCCAGTACAGCAGCGGCTTGTAGGTCTTGGCCATCAACTGGGTGACCAGGGTCAGCACAAACACGCTGATCAGGATCAACGAGCTCAGGGCGTAACCGACGTTGAGGGTCATCGAGAGCAAATCCCCCGCGGTTTCCCCCAAGGTCGTCGCGCAGATTTTCATGACCCAGAACGCCAGGGTGATTTGAGGCAGTTTGTTCATCGCAAGCAAAGCTCCAGTGTGGGACGGCCGGTTCTTGGTTTTCTGGCCGCGGGCAGACTGGCGTTGCGCCGGTGAAAAACCGGTCGGCAACAGATGAAAAATCCGTCATATCGAGAAAAACATCGATTAATCCCCCATTAATGCTGCCCTTGCATCCTGCATGCACCTGATCGATTACCTGCGCGGCGTTCGCTCCAGAGACTGGAAGCTATTTAATGCGCCGCCCTTAATATCAAGTTAATCGATTGTTTTTAGCATTAATTTGCGCTTTTCAATCAATTTAGTTGGCGTAGCATGAAACCCATGCAAGACACATCCGCCAACGAATCTGGAGTAAAGAACATGAAAACCAAACTGATCCTCGCCCTGACCCTGTCCGTACTGGCCGCCAACACCTTCGCTGCCGATGGCTCGGACAAAACCAAATCCTCCGACTTTATTACCGGCGGTTCCGCAGTCATCGAAACCAGCCACTCGGGCACTTACGCCGCAGATGGTTTTGATAAAACCAACATCGGCAAAACCGTGGCCGCCGATGGTTTCGACAAGACCGGTACTGCTGCAGCCATCAGCTAAGTATGAGCAGTTCTTCCACAGCCCGGCTTCGGCCGGGCTTAGTCATTTCTGAAACATCAAAACTATTCCCTGTAGGAGTGAGCCTGCTCGCGATAGCGGTGTGCCAGTCAAATGTGTATCAGCTGACACAACGCTATCGCGAGCAGGCTCACTCCTACAGGGATGCACATCCAGCTGGAAATAGGCGGCGTGCCCTTGCACTATTGAACGCTCACGAATGCCAGGAATCCCCACCATGTCCGATGACATCCACTACTACGAACCCGCCAACGGTCACGGCCTGCCCCACGATCCGTTCAACGCCATCGTCGGCCCGCGCCCCATCGGCTGGATTTCTTCGCAGGATGCCCACGGCCAGCTGAATCTGGCGCCTTACAGCTTCTTCAACGCGTTCAACTACATTCCGCCGATCATTGGTTTTTCCAGTGTCGGGCGCAAAGACAGCCTGAACAACATCGAGCAGACCGGTGAATTCGCCTGGAACCTCGCCACCCGGCCGCTGGCCGAGCAGATGAACCAGAGCTGCGCGATGGTCGCGCCGCAGGTCAACGAGTTTGAATTGGCCGGGCTGACGCCGGTGGCGTCGAAGGTGATTGCGGTGCCACGGGTAGCCGAAAGCCCGGTGTCCTTCGAGTGCAAGGTCACACAGATCATTCAGTTGCAGCGTGCCGATGGCGAAACCGTGCCGAGCTGGCTGATTCTCGGCGAAGTGGTCGCCGTGCATATCGCCAAGTGGCTGTTGAAGGACGGGATCTACGACACCGCCGCGGCAGAACCGATTCTGCGCGGCGGCGGGCCGGCGGACTATTTCCAGTTGGGGCCTGAAGCCCTGTTCAAGATGTGGCGCCCGGGTGCGGGCAAGTAAGCGCAGTTACCAGATCAGCTCGGCGTCATCGGTGACACCCTTGAGGCGGTCCAGCTCCTGGGTCGCCGCGTCATCGGCAGCGATGGCGCCGGGAAACACCTGATCACCCAGCAGTTTGTGGAAGCGTGGCGCACCGCCATCAACCAGGGCCTTGACCGCGATTGCCGCGTGATAACCCTTGTTGCCGCCCAACTCGACGGGGACGACTGCGGAGACTGCTTCGAAGTGTTCAAACTCTTTACGTGCCATGGCACACATCCTGGCTCAGACGAATAAGCCGGACATTAAACCCTCAACCGGCGAGTTTGTGTATCGGTGCCGGACATTGTCCGAGCGCCTGTGCCGCCGACACCTCTTTGAAGGTGTGGAAATCCAGGCTGTTGACCACCAGCTCCTGGACCAACTCGGCAAAGATCTGCATCGACGGGCTGTTGAAATATGCGGTCATTGCCTGTTGATGGCTCCAGAAACCGGAGACCAGCCACAGCTCTGGATCGCATTGCGAATGCTGCAGGGCAAAGCTCAGGCAACCGGGGGCGGCGCGCGACGGTTCGATCAAGGCACTGAGGCGCACACCGAGTTCGGCGGAGCGTCCGGCGCGCGCTCGAACGAAGGCCATATGACTGACGGGAATCTGCTTGGACATGTTCAACCCTCCCAGGGAGTCGCGTGGCAGCCGGGGGACGGGCTGCGACAGGATCCAAGGTTAAGGACCGCGCACAAGGCGCCGTTAGTCGATTCCTGCCGCTGCGTTGCACAATCCTGCGAGACTGCACAAATGTCCGGCAACCACCGCTAAAACCCTGTCACACCGCTGTCATACGCGTTTTGTGTAGGAGCTGCCGCAGGCTGCGATCTTTTGACTTTCGCTTTTAAAATCAAAAGATCGCAGCCTGCGGCAGCTCCTACGGGGGTATTCGCCGCAAGGGGTAAGGTGGCGGTCGCGGGCTGATGGCCGACCCGCAAAACCAGGCCATGCAGAATCAGGCAAGCATTTGACAGGATGTGTCTACCGCTCGCGCTTGCACAAACTTATGCTCTGCCCCATTCCAGATCCCTTGCCGAGGATGCCGTGCATGACGTCATTCGATCGTTTCCAAGCCCCGCCCGATGCCGACATGGAAAAACAGCGCGCAGAACTCGCGGCGATCATCCGTCGCAACACCACCGACGATGGCAGTTATGCGACCGCCATCGGCTCGCTGTTCATGTCGCGCCACACCCAATCCCACGAATTCGCCCCGGTACTGGCGCAACCGGCGCTGTGCATCATGGCTCAGGGTCGGAAAGAGGTGCGGCTGGCGGATGAGTACTTCAATTACGATCCGCTGAATTACCTGGTGGTCTCGGTCTCGATGCCGCTCAGCGGACGGGTGGTGAATGTCTCGCCGGAGGAGCCGATCCTCGCTGTGCGCCTGGACATCGACCCGGCGGAAATCACCGCACTGATCGCCGACGCCGGCCCGATGGGTGTGCCGACCCGGCCCACGGGACGCGGTCTGTATGTCGAGCAGATCGACAGCGCGATGCTCGACGCGGTGCTGCGGCTGGCGCGCTTGCTGGATGCGCCGAAAGACATCGCCATGCTCGCGCCGCTGATTCGCCGGGAGATTCTCTATCGCCTGCTGCGCAGTCCGCAGGGTCATCGCTTGTATGAAATCGCGATTGCCAACAGCCAGAGCCACCGCATCAGCCAGGCGATCAAATGGCTCAACGGCAACTTCGAGCAGCCGCTGCGCATCGATGATCTGGCGAAGGAAGTGAACCTCAGCGTCTCGACCCTGCATCACCGTTTCAAGGCAATGACGGCGATGAGTCCGTTGCAGTACCAGAAGCAGCTGCGCCTGCAAGAGGCGCGACGCCTGATGCTGGCTGAAGGGTTGGAAGCGTCGGCCGCGGGCTATCGAGTCGGGTATGAAAGTCCGTCGCAGTTCAGCCGCGAGTACAGCCGCTTGTTTGGCGCGCCGCCGTTGCGGGATCTGGCGCGGTTGCGGCAGTCGGTCTGATCCGGAATCTGCTCTGCTGCGGCTGACGCTTTCGCGAGCAAGCCCGCTCCCACAGGAGGATGCGTGTGAACACAATTCCAATGTGGCAGCGGGCTTGCTCGCGAAGAGGCCAGTCCGGCCAAGAAAGCGCTGTGGTCAGACCGCCCGAACTACATGCTTGATCTCCTGAAACGCAGACAACCCCCAAGGCCCCAACTCGCGGCCGATGCTGCTCTGCTTGTAGCCGCCCCACGCCGTCTGCGGGAAGATCACCTGCGGCGCATTGATCCACACCAGCCCGGCCTGCAACGCATTTGCTACCCGATCTGCCGCAGCCGCATCGCGAGTCACCACACTGGCGACCAGCCCGAACTGGCTGTCGTTGGCCAAGGCAATCGCCTCGGCTTCGCTGCTGAAACTGCGCACGCAGAGCACCGGGCCAAAGATCTCTTCACACCACAACGCACTGTCGAGGGGCACTTCGGTGAACACCGTCGGCTGCAGGAAATACCCGCGTGGCAGATCCGCCGGACGATTGCCGCCGCAGATCAATTTCGCCCCGGCGCTCAAGCCGCGATCGATGTGGCCGAGCACGCGCTGGTACTGCGCCTGATTGACCAGCGCGCCCATCTCCACTTCAGGATCGAACGGATCGGCCACGCGGATTTTTTCCGCGCGGGCCTGCAAACGGATAAGGAATTCGTCGGCCAGCTCATCGGCGACCAACACCCGACTGGTGGCCGAGCACATCTGCCCGGCGTTGAAGAATCCGCCGCCACAGGCCAGCTCCACCGCCAGTTCCAGATCGGCATCGGCCAGCACCAGCAGCGAAGATTTGCCCCCCAGTTCCAGGCTCACGCCCTTCACCGTTTCGGCGGCGCGCTGCATCACCTGCACGCCGACGGCATTGCTGCCGGTGAAGGAAATCTTGGCGATGCGCGGGTCCGCCGACAGCGGTGCACCGACCGCCAGACCGGTGCCGCAAACCAGGTTGAACACACCGTCGGGCAAGCCGGACTCGGCAATGATCGCCGCCAGTTCCAGCTCCGGCAGCGGCGTGACTTCCGACGGTTTGAGCACCACGCAGCAACCGGCGGCCAGCGCCGGTGCGAGTTTCCACGCGGTGGTGACCATCGGGAAATTCCACGGCACGATCAGCCCGACCACACCGCACGGTTCACGGCGCAGACGTGCGCTGAAATCGTCGCTGGGCAGCGCCACGTTGCTGTCGAGTTGTGCATCGAGGCCTTCGGCCAAACCGGCGTAATACTCGAACGTGGCGATCACATCATCGACATCGATGGCCGCTTCGAACTGCGGTTTGCCGTTGTTGCTCGACTGCAGCTTCATCAAGTGATCACGACCATTGCGCACGCCGTTGGCGATGTTACGCAGAATCGCTCCACGCTCGGCGCCAGTGGTTTTCGACCAGCGCTTGAACGCTTCAGTGGCCGCGTTGACGGCCAGATCAACCGCGCGTTCATCGCCGCCATTGACAGTGGTCAGCAGTGCTTCGGTGGCCGGATTGATCACCCGCAGGTGTTCACGCCCGGCCGACCATTGACCGTTGATGTACAGACCATCGAGTGTGGTTGGGAAATTGATCATTTGGCCACCGCCTGCATCCACTGGGTCTGGTCGATTTCGATCACGGTCGGGCCTTGGCGGTCAGTCGCCGCACGCAGCGCGCCACGCAATTGCTCAACCGAGCTGATCGCTTCGGCGGCGCAACCCAGAGCCTTGGCCACACCGATGAAATCGGGGGTGTAGATATCGACGCCCACCGGCTCGATGGCGCGGTTGACCATGTATTTCTTGATCTCTTCGTAACCCTGGTTATTCCACAGCAGCACGATCACCGGGGTGCGTGCTTCGACCGCGCTGGCCAGTTCCGGCAGGGTGAACTGCAAGCCGCCGTCGCCGATCAGGCACACCACCGGCGGCCGCGCACCACCTTCGATGCTGCCGCCGAGCCACGCGCCGATTGCCGCCGGCAAGGCGTAGCCGAGGGTGCCGTAACCGGTGGACGAGTTGAACCAGCGCCGTGGTCGCTCCGGGTTGAAGGTGAGGTTGCCGGTGTACACCGGTTGCGTGGAGTCGCCGACAAACACGGCGTCCGGCAACTCGTGCAGCACGGTTTCGAGCAAGCGTGTCTGAGCAAGCGTCGGTGCATCCCAGGTTGCGGCCAGCTCATCGCGCAGGCGCGCCGCCCGCACCTGACCCCAATCGTTGCGCCGCTCGGCCAGCGGCTGCTGAGACAATGCGCCGAGCAGCGCTTGTGCGGCGTTGCGCGAGTCGGCGACCAACGCCACGTGCGGCGGATAGTTGCGCACGGTCTGGTCGGCGTCGATGTCGATGCGCAGCAACTTGCCGGGGATTTCAAAGCCGCCGGCGAAGGTCACGTCGTAATCGGTTTCGGCCAGTTCGGTACCGATCGCCAGCACCACGTCGGCATCGGCCACCAGTGCGCGAGTGGCGACCAGGCTTTGCGTCGAGCCGATCATCAGCGGATGGCTGGAGGGCAACATGCCTTTGGCGTTGATGGTCAGCGCCACCGGGGCGTCGAGCAGCTCGGCCAGCTCAGTCAGTTCGGCGGCGGCATCGATGGCACCGCCACCGGCGAGAATCAGCGGACGCCGAGCGCCGGCCAGCAACTCAGTCATGCGCCGTACTGCAGCCGGTGCAGCCCCGGCGCGGTCGATGTGCACCGGAACGCTGGCGAGCAGCTCATCAGCCTCTTCTACCAAAACATCCAGCGGAATCTCGATGTGCACCGGACGCGGACGCCCGGCCTGAAACAGTGCGAAAGCACGGGCCAGCACGCCGGGCAATTCCGCCGCCGACATCAGGGTGTGGGAGAACGCCGCGACGCCGCCGACCAGCGCGCTCTGGTTCGGCAACTCATGGAGCTTGCCACGACCGCCGCCCAACTGGCTGCGGGTCTGCACGCTGGAGATCACCAGCATCGGGATCGAGTCGGCGTAGGCCTGGCCCATCGCGGTGGTGATGTTGGTCATGCCCGGGCCGGTGATGATGAAGCACACACCCGGTTTGCCGCTGGTGCGCGCATAGCCGTCAGCCATGAAACCGGCACCCTGTTCATGCCGTGGAGTGACGTGGTTGATGCGCGAACGGGCCAGCCCGCGATACAGCTCAACGGTGTGCACCCCGGGAATGCCGAACACCTGCTCGACCCCGTAATCCTCGAGTAACTTGACCAGTACTTCGCCACACGTCGCCATGCCGATTGCCCTTTTGTTCGGTTGAAACACTGGGCCCTTGGTGGGAGCGGGCTTGCTCGCGAAAGCGATGTGTCAGCCAACATCAATGGCAATGACACACCGCATTCGCGAGCAGGCTCACTCCTACAAAGAGCCCTTGATTGGGCTCATTGAACGGGCGGCGAGTAGCGGCAACAATCGATTAAAAGTCATACTAGCCATGTCCTCACGTCATACCTCGGATCCCCATGAAACGACTGCCTCCCCTGCCCGCCCTGCACACGTTTCTGATCACTGCACAGTGCTGCAACTTCACCCGGGCGGCCGAGCAGTTGCACATCACCCAGGGCGCAGTGAGCCGGCAGATCGCCGGGCTGGAGGATCATCTGGGGTATGAGCTGTTCATTCGCCTGGCCCGAGGCCTTGAGCTGACGGCCGAGGGACGCGAGTGGCTGCCTAGGGTGGAGAAGATCTTTGGCCTGATCAGCGAAGCGACCGAGCAGATCGGTCTCAAGCGGCAAACCCTGCAACTCAAGGCGCCGAGCTGCGTGATGCGCTGGCTGGTGCCGCGCCTGCTGCAGTGGCAAAAGGAACGCCCGGATGTGCCGGTCAAACTGACCACCACACTGGCCCACGGCGTGGACTTTCAGCGTGAGCCATTCAATGCCGCGGTGATCTACGGCACGCCGCCGGACAATTCGTCGACCGCCCTGCATCTGTTCGATGAACAACTGACGCCAGTCTGTTCGCCAGCGCTATTGAAGGGCCCACCGGCGCTGAGCGAACCGGCGGATCTGCAACAGCATCTGCTGCTGCATCCCACCCACGATATCCAGGACTGGACCGTATGGCTGACAGCCGCCGGGTTGCAATTGAGCAACGTCGACACGGGGCAGCATTTCGAGACGCTGGATCAGGCGATGTCGATGGCGTCCCACGGGACGGGGGTGGCGATTGGCGACTGGTCGCTGATCGGCGATGACCTGCGCGCCGGGCGGCTGGTGATGCCGTTTGAGCTGAAGGTAAAGACGGGGTTGGGCTACTACGTGGTGATGCCGCAGGGCGGTGACGCTTCGCCGCAGCTGGAGGAATTGATGATCTGGCTGGTGGAACAGGCGCATACCCGCTGAAACAAACAAATACCCCTGTGGGAGCGGGCTTGCTCGCGAAGGCGGAGTGTCAGTCACTTCAAATGTCGCTGACACACCGCCTTCGCGAGCAAGCCCGCTCCCACATTTGGTCCGCGTCGTTGCTTAGTAGCCGACCGTAAACCGCTGACGCGAATGCTTCGGCGTTTCCACTTCGTCGATCAGCGCGATCGCGTAATCGGCGAAGGTGATCCAGCTACGACCTTCGGTACTCATCAGCAAGTGATCCTTGCCGACGCGGAAGGTGCCGGTGCGCTCACCTTCGACAAACTCTGCCGATGGCGAGAGGAAGGTCCAGTCCAGATCCTGCTCCTGACGCAACGCATCGAGAAACGCTGCGCCCGCACTGGCCTCGGTTTTGTATTCGGCGGGGAAACCCGCGCTGTCGATCACTCGGGTGTCGTCCGGCAGCAACAGCGAACCGGCCCCCCCGACCACCAGCAGACGCTTCACGCCCGCCTGCTTCACCGGGCCGACCACGGCACTGGCCGGTACGGTGGCGAAATGCGCGGCGCTGATCACCACGTCATGACCGGCCACAGCGGCTTGCAGCGCCGCCGAATCCAGCACATCGACATTCTTGCTGACCACACCGGCACGGTTACCGATCTTCGAGGTATCGCGGGCGATGGCGGTGACGCTATGGCCGCGACGCAGGGCTTCTTCCAGCAGTTGGCTACCGGCACGGCCGGTGGCACCAATGATTGCGATCTTGCTCATGACATTCTCCAGTTGGCTTGAGAGTTTCAACGACGGCATAAATCTAATCTTGAAGCGGTATTCCCTGTGGCGAGGGAGCTTGCTCCCGCTGGAGGGCGAAGCACTCCCCGCCTCTTTCAGATTCAACGCACTTTCAGGTTTTACGCCTGCTGCGCAGGCGGGCGGGAGCAAGCTCCCTCGCCACAAAAGTCCTCTCGACCTCTGTTTCAGATCAATCGGGTTACCACTTCATCTCGCCCTTGGCGACTTTGGCGCTCAGCTCCAGCGAGCTTTCTTCGCCGAGTTTCGGGTAGCGTTTTTGCATGGCCTTGATCAGTGCGGCGGAATCCTTGGCCTTGGCGGTTTCTTCGTCGAAAGCCTTAATGTAGTCGGCGGTGAATTTCACGCTGGCCAGCGAGCGGCTGCTCTCGCCCAGATAGTGACCCGGCACCACGGTTTTCGGCTTCAGGGTTTCGATCGAGTGCAGGGTTTGCAGCCAGTCGGCGTGGGATTGCGCGGTCTGGGTATCAGCCATCCACACATGAATGTTCTCGGCGACCACGACGCCACCGACCACAGCCTTGAGCGACGGAATCCACACGAAGCTGCGATCCGGTTGTTTGCCTTCAAGTCCCACTACCTGCAACTTCTGCCCTTCGAGCATCAGGCTGTCGCCCTTGAGCACGCCCGGCACGATGGTTTTGGCTGGCACGTCGGCGCCCATTTTCGGGCCCCAGAAGGCGAGTTTGCCGTCGACGGTCTCTTTGATGTGATCGACGGTCGGCTGCGAGGCCAGCACGGTGGCGTCGGGGAAAGCCTGAGTCAGGGTGTCGAGGCCGAAGTAGTAATCCGGGTCACCGTGGCTGATGTAGATGGTGGTCAGGTGCTTGCCGCTGGCGCGGACCTTTTCCACCACCTGCTCGGCCTGGGCCTTGCCGAATTGCGCGTCGACCAGGATCGCGTCTTTCTCGCCGCTGACCAGCACCGAAGTCACCGGAAAAATCGCGTTGGTGCCCGGGTTGTAGACATCAAGGGTCAGGTTGGCGGCAGCGGCATGGGCCGCGAAACCGAGGGTGGCGGTGGCCAGCAAAACGCGCTTGAGGGTAGTGAAGCCGATCATCTGTTGCTCCGTGGTCCGAATGCCGTGGTTGGCGATGGGACAGAGCTTAGTTGCCTGACTCGGTACAAAAAATGCGATGCTTGGACATAGTTTGTTTCTGAAAGCGGGCAAATCATGGATCGTCTTCAAGCAATGCGGGTGTTTGTCACGGTGGTGGATCTGGGCAGCCAGTCGGCGGCCGCCGATCATCTGGATCTGTCGCGGCCGGTGGTGTCGCGCTATCTGGCGGAGCTGGAGGATTGGGTCGGCGCGCGCCTGATGCACCGCACCACGCGCAAGTTGAGCCTGACCGCCGCCGGCAGTGAAATCCTGCCGCGCTGTCGGCAGATGCTCGAACTTTCGACGGATATGCAGGCAGCAGTCAGTGAACCGCACGATGCACCGCGAGGATTGCTGCGTATCAGCGTCAGCACCTCGTTCGGCCAGGCGCAACTGGCCGATGCGATGGCGGCGTACGTCAAACGTTACCCCGGGGTCAGCATCGATCTGCAGATGCTCGACCGCACGGTGAACCTGGTGGATGAGCGCATCGATCTGGCGATCCGCACCAGCAATGACCTGGACCCGAACCTGATCGCCCGACGCTTGACCGTGTGCCGCTCGGTGGTCTGCGCCGCACCGGCTTATTTGCGCGACAACCCGCCACCGCAGCGGGTCGAGGACCTGAGCCGTCACAACTGCCTCACGCACTCGTATTTCGGCAAGAGCCTGTGGCATTTCGAGGAGGACGGCGAACCGGTGTCGGTGCCGGTGCAGGGCAACATCAGCGCCAATGAGGCCAGCACCCTGTTGCGCGCGACCCTGGCCGGCGCGGGGGTGGCGATGCTGCCGACCTATCAGGCCGGGGTGCATGTGCATGCCGGTGAACTGGTGCGTTTGCTGCCGGATGCCGAGCCACGGCAGATGAACATCTACGCGGTGTATGCGTCACGCAAACACATGCCGGCGGCGCTGCGCAGCATGCTGGATTTTCTCGTCGAGCGATTCCCGGAAAATCCCAAATGGGATATTGGCCTGTAAATCCGGTATTCCTGTGGGAGCGGGCTTGCTCGCGAAGGCGTCGTGTCAGTCGAGGGCAATCCAGACTGACACAACGCCTTCGCGAGCAAGCCCGCTCCCACAGGTGTCATCCGTGTGCTGAAGGTATGTCACCTACGCGGGAGCCGTGGCTGGCAACTCTGTACCGCTGACCTATGCTGAAAGTAATACCGCAGGGTATGCGTTCAGAGGTCAACGCCATGAACATCAGAACAAGAAGGTACTTCGCGATTTTCATCACCTGCGCCGCCACGCTGGCGCTGTACGGCACCGCGGCCTGGCGGGTCGAGCAACTGCGACAACTGCCCCGCGAGTTCGCGAGTTGCAATTTCGAGCGCTGCATTCCGCATAACGCGACGCTTAATGCGTTGCGCTGATCGACCTGAGCTGGCATGCAGTCTTGTGGGAGGGGGCTTGCTCCCGAATGCGGTGTGTCATTCAGCATTGATGCAAACTGATAGACCGCTTTCGGGAGCAAGCCCCCTCCCACAGGAAAACGCAGCGTTTACAAGATCACTGCTCGGCCTTCAGCCGGTCGCGGAAGGCCTTTGGTGATATCCCCACCCGGCGCCGGAACAGGCGTGTGAAGTTGGTCGGATCGGAAAACCCCAACAACTCCGACATCTCGTAAATGGTCATGCTGGTATAGGTCAGCAAACGTTTGGCTTCCAGCAACTGGCGTTCGTGCATGATCTGCAGCGCCGGCTGCCCTGCCAGTTCCCGGCAGGTGCCATTGAGGTGTGACACCGAAATCCCCAGGCGATGGGCGAGGTCTTCGACCTTCACATGCTGGCGGTAAGTCTCCTCCACCAATTGAATGAACCCGTTGAGGTATTCGCGCTGGCGTTGCGGTCGCTGGCTGGCGTTATGGCGCACGATCGCCTGTCGGCTGACCCAGACCATGATCACGCTGACCAGCGAATGCATGAGCATTTCCCGCGCTGGCTGATGGCCGTTGTACTCGGCCTGCAACGCTGAAAAAAGACTGTTCAGGTACTCCGCATCCTTGCCCGCCGGATAGTGTTCGGCCTGGGCCAGTGCGTGCACCGAATTGCCCAGTTGCGCCTGCAGGTGATTGATCAGCGGATTGGCGAGGGTGACGACGAATCCTTCGACGTCCTCGGAAAAGCGGAAGCCATGCACCGACAACGGTGGCAGGACTTGAATGGCGGGTTCGTTGAGCTGCGTGCGTTGACCTTCGATTTCAAGCTCTGCCTGACCTTTGAAGACGAAGAGCAACTGGCACAAATCGGCGTGGCGGTGGGGTTTGATTTCCCATTGATGTTCGCGGCTGCGTTTGGAAATGGTTTCACAGTGCAGCAAGTCAGGGGTCGGCCAGTCCAGGCTTTCACCGTAGAGCTTGAACACCGGAATCGAAGGCAGGTCAGGCTTGTTCATCACTTCAATCCAGGCCTCGAGGTTGCGGGCGATAATCGCACCGATTGGCAGAATGTACAGGTATCGGCTCAGTTTTCACCTTCAATTGACAGACCCGCAAGGGAAAAATGCAAGCACTCGATCCATAAAAATCATTCACCGGCTTCCGTCGCGTGAAGCTTGCGAGTCATAAAAACAATGAAAACGCTGAAAACCCAAGTCGCCATCATCGGCGCCGGTCCGTCCGGATTGCTCCTCGGTCAGTTGCTGCAAAACGCTGGCATCGATACCCTGATTGTCGAACGCCAGACACCCGATTACGTGCTCGGGCGAATTCGCGCCGGGGTGCTTGAACAAGGCATGGTAGAGCTGTTGCGTCAGGCCGGGGTGGGTGCGCGCATGGATGCCGAAGGGTTGGTGCACACCGGCTTCGATCTGGCATTGGATGGACGTCTGGCACACATCGATCTGCAGGGTTTGACCGGCGGAAAAACCGTGATGGTTTACGGCCAGACCGAAGTCACTCGCGACCTGATGGCCGCTCGTCGGGAGGCCGGGGCGCTGTCGTTTTATGAAGCGAGCGATGTCGTTCCTCACGGCATGAAAAGCGACGAGGCCTTTGTCACTTTCGAAAAGGACGGTGAAACCTGGCGCGTCGACTGCGATTACATCGCCGGTTGCGATGGTTTTCACGGCGTGGCCCGGCAGTCGATTCCCGAAGACTGCCTGAAGATTTTCGAGCGGGTCTATCCGTTCGGCTGGCTGGGGATTCTCGCCGACACGCCGCCGGTGCACGATGAGCTGGTGTACGCCCGTCACGAACGCGGCTTCGCCCTGTGCAGCATGCGCTCGGCCACCCGCACCCGTTACTACCTGCAAGTGCCGGCCGAGGAAAATGTCGGCGACTGGTCCGATCAGCGCTTTTGGGATGAACTCAAAACCCGCTTGCCCACGGCGCTTGCCGAAAAACTGGTGACCGGCCCGTCGATTGAAAAAAGCATCGCGCCGCTGCGCAGTTTTGTCGTCGAGCCGATGCAGTACGGGCGGATGTTTCTGCTTGGCGATGCCGCGCATATCGTCCCGCCCACTGGCGCCAAGGGCCTGAATCTGGCGGCCAGTGACGTCAGCACTTTGTTCAATATCCTGCTGAAGGTTTACCGCGAAGGACGCACGGACTTGTTGGAGAAATACTCGGAAATCTGCCTGCGCCGGGTATGGAAAGCCGAACGCTTTTCCTGGTGGATGACCTCGATGCTGCATCGCTTCGACGAACACGATGATTTCAGTCAACGCATCAGCGCCTCGGAACTGGACTACTTTGTCAGTTCAGAAGCGGGTCGAAAAACCATTGCAGAAAATTACGTCGGACTTCCTTATGAGGCTATCGAATAGCTTCCTACCGACTTACACTGGCGAGCATTCCCGCTCGCCTGACGATCCGCGGGACTCTCACTGCCCGCAGGTTTCGCCCGTGACCAATCTTCACCAGCCTGAAACACCCAAACCGGCCATTCGCAGCGTGCTGGTCGCGCTGATGCTGGCGATCTTTCTCGGCGCGCTGGATCAGACCATCGTCGCCGTCTCGATGCCCGCCATCTCCGCACAATTCAAGGATGTCAGCCTGCTGGCCTGGGTGATTTCCGGGTACATGGTGGCGATGACTGTGGCCGTGCCGATCTACGGCAAGCTCGGCGACCTGTACGGGCGGCGCAAACTGATGCTGTTCGGCATGGGCCTGTTCACCCTCGCCTCGCTGTTTTGCGGCATGGCGCAAAGCATGGAACAACTGGTGCTGGCGCGGATTCTCCAGGGCATCGGCGCCGGCGGGATGATTTCGGTCAGTCAGGCGATCATCGGCGACATCGTCCCGCCCCGCGAACGCGGGCGTTATCAGGGTTACTTCAGCAGCATGTACGCGGTCGCCAGCGTCGCCGGGCCGGTGCTCGGCGGCTACATGACCGAATACCTCTCGTGGCGCTGGGTGTTCCTGATCAACCTGCCGCTGGGGCTCGGCGCCTGGTGGGTTGCCAATCGCAATCTGCGCGGGCTGCCGATTCCGCAGCGCAAGCCGATCATCGACTACCTCGGCACGCTGCTGATGATCATCGGTTTGACCGCCCTGCTGCTGGGCATCACTCAGGTCGGTCAGGGCCATTCGTGGCGCAGCAGCGAAGTGCTCGGCTTGTTTGCCTGTGCAGTGCTGGTCCTGGCGGTGTTCGTCTGGCATGAACGCCGGGCGCGTGAGCCGCTGCTGCCGATGCACCTGTTCACCAACCGCAATGCGTTGCTGTGCTGGTGCACGATTTTCTTCACCAGTTTCCAGGCGATCTCGCTGATCGTGCTGATGCCGCTGCGCTTCCAGAGCGTCACCGGCGCCGGGGCCGATGCGGCGGCGTTGCACTTGCTGCCGCTGGCGATGGGGCTGCCGATTGGCGCTTATTTCGCCGGACGCCGCACCTCGGTCACCGGCCGTTACAAACCACAGATTCTGACTGGCGCGCTGCTGATGCCGATCTCGATTCTCGGCATGGCGTTCAGCCCACCCGATGCGACGCTGGTCAGCAGCCTGTTCATGCTGCTCAGCGGGATTGCCGGCGGCATGCAGTTCCCGACCTCACTGGTGGGCACGCAGAACTCGGTGGATCAGCGCGACATCGGCGTCGCCACCAGCACCACCAACCTGTTCCGCTCGCTGGGCGGCGCGGTGGGCGTGGCGTTGATGTCGGCGCTGTTGCTGGCCTTTTTGCAGGACTCGAGTTTTGCCCATCTGGCGAGCAACGCGCTGATCAGCGAGGGGCATTCGGGCAATGTGCTGCTCGACGGTTTGAACGCCGCCCCGGGTGATGCACAGAACGCCTTGCGCGCCGAGCTTTCGGTGACGTTCCGGCATTTGCTGTGGGTGAGTACGGCGGTATCGCTGCTGGGGCTGGCGGCGGCAATTGCGATGCCGAACAAGTTGCTGCGCGGGCGGGAGCACGGCGCCAAATAACAGCAACACCGCGATCCCCTGTAGGAGTGAGCCTGCTCGCGATGAGGGTGTGTCAGTCGACATCATTGTTGAATGACGCACCCTCATCGCGAGCAGGCTCACTCCTACAAAGACAGTTCACTCAGGGGCTGTAGTAACCCACCGCCACCAGAAAATGCCCGACCTTTTTCAGGTAGGCATGCTTGTCCTCGACCTTGCCGGTCACCGGATTTTTCCAGCGGTATTCGTATTCGCCGTCGTCCTGCTTGGCGATCAGCGCCAGAATCGGCTCGCCCACCGGTTTGCCTTCCGGGTCGTTGATCTTGCTGAAATCGGTATTGATCAGGCGCAGGTTGGTGCCGTGAGCAACGTAGCGTTGGGTGTTCAAATCGACGACGAACACATACAAGTCATCCTGCAGATAACCGCCCTTGAGCGAGTTGATGGCCGTCAGGGTGCCCTTCTCGTTTTTCCCCAGATCGGTTGCAGCCTTGTCGAGGAGTGCCTTGGCCTGCTCGGCTGAAGCACGCGGCAGGTAATAACCGACCGCCAGAATGCGCTGACCGATGCGCTGGTAATACACATGTTTGCGCTCGACCTTGCCGTCCGCCCAGTTCTGCCAGCGGTATTCGGCCTGTTGAATGCCATTGCCTTCCGGCACCAGCAAGGCGTCCTTGAAGGCTTTCTGCAAATCCGGCGCAAGCACCTCGCTGACGTCACGGCCGATCAAGGCTGAGGATGGGCCGCCACTGGCGAGCATCACGCCTTTGGTATCGACCACGAACACGTAGCGATCCTTGTCGACAAACTCGCCCTGACGGCTGAACGCGGCGAAGGCCTTGTCGCCATTGTCGTGGTAATAGGCCAGGGCCTTTTCCAGCAGCGCAATGGCGGCCTTGCTGTCATCCTTTTGCGCGGTGGCAGCGTTGACCTGCGCTACCCCCACAAAAAGCATCACACCGAGCCACGCCACTTTATGCAAAAACCCCATAACGCATCCCTCGTTCTTGTTGGTGTTTCAAGAGCGTAGACGGCTTGGGGTAGGACGGCGGTCGAAGATGAATCCAGAAGTTGCGGTATCCCCTGTGGCGAGGGAGCTTGCTCCCGCTCGGCTGCGAAGCAGTCGCAAAATCTGCAAATGCGCTCTACCTGAACGAAAGCGGGGAGCGCTTCGCACTCCAGCGGGAGCAAGCTCCCTCGCCACAAAGGTTCCTGACTCCGGCCCTATGGCCGGGCATTGATCTGCTGCTGCAGGTTCTGGATCTGCGCCTGCAGGGTGTTGATGTTGCGGGTCATCTGGCCGCGGAATGCATCGAACTCGGCGGTATTGCCGCCGCCCTGCGCAGCGGCCGGGCGGTTGTCCTGTTCACTCTTGAGGACGATGATTTCCTGCTCCAGACGCTCGATCGCCGCGCTCGGGTTGCCTTGCTTCTTCAGCGCGGCAATGTCGGCACTCAGGCTCTTGAGCTGCGCATCGAACTTGCCGGTGTCGACCGGGGCGTTTTTCAGGGTTGCCAGTTCCGCACTCAGGGCTTTGACCTGAGCCTGCAACTGGGTATTGGCGTTCTGTTGTTCGGTGGTCTGCGCGGTCATCTGCGCCAGACGCTTGTCCAGATCGCTGGTCTGACCGACCACGCCTTGCTGCTGTTTACTTTGATCCAGCAACTGGGTTTCCAGCTGTTTGATCTGCTGCTTCAAGGCTTCGCTGTCGCTGTTGACGTTGCTCTGGCTGGCGACGACCTTGCCGGAAATATCCTGCAGGCGCCCCGCCGCTTCCTCGCTGATGCGCGCAAAGCTTTCCTGGGTGGCCACCAGTTGCTGCTCCATCAGCGAAATCTGCTGGAAGCTCCACCAGGCCAGACCGATGAAAGCAAAGAACAGCGCGCCAACCAGCGCCCACAACGGCCCGGTGCTCGCGGCCTTGACCTTGACTACCGGCGGCGTGCGCGAATGCACGGAAGTGCGGGCGGTCGGCGGAATGTCATCGTCGTCAAAGGTGTCGGCCCGCAGGCTCGGTACATCGTCGAAATCGTCGTTGGCATCGTTACGCATGGACATTGAGGCAACCTTTGTGGAACGCGGTGATGGCTGAATGCTGCGAAGTATACCCGCCGCAGCCGCAGGGATTGACCCTCAAGCGGCAGTGCGGTTCATTGCCGGCCGGGCGACTTGTATCAACGGATGTCCTGGGCTTTCCACCAGCCACAGAACTCGTCGAGGGCCGACCACAGGCTGACTTTCGGATCGTAGTCCAGATAATGCCGGGCGCGACTGATGTCGAGGGTGAAATTTTTCTTCATGACCTGCATGCCCAGCCGCGACAGGGTCGGCTCCGGGCGTCCCGGCCAGAGTTTGCACACGCCTTCGTTGAGCGCCGCAACGCTGTAGGCCAGACCGTACGAGCGGTATTTGGTGACCTGCGGCACTTCCATTTTGCGCATCACATAATTGACCACATCCCACAACGGCACCGGCGCGCCATTGCTGATGTTGTAGGCCTTGCCCAACGCGGAACCGGCCGCCAGCAGACTGCTGAGCAGCGCTTCGTTGAGGTTCTGCACGCTGGTGAAATCGACCTTGTTCAGGCCATCGCCGATGATCGCCAGACGCCCCTTGCGCTGCATGTTCAGCAGGCGCGGGAAGATGCTCATGTCGCCGGCACCGGTGACGAAACGCGGGCGCAGGGCGATGGTTTCGAGGCCGAACTCCTGGGCGCC
The DNA here is from genome assembly GCF_020515535.1 of Pseudomonas sp. MWU16-30322. Classification (NCBI taxonomy): domain Bacteria; kingdom Pseudomonadati; phylum Pseudomonadota; class Gammaproteobacteria; order Pseudomonadales; family Pseudomonadaceae; genus Pseudomonas; species Pseudomonas sp. MWU16-30322. The sequence goes on along the minus strand of NZ_JAIWYL010000002.1, from coordinate 86,261 downwards.
GAAGACCTTTTGCTCGGCCAGATATTTGGTCGCCGCGTAGTGATGCTTGAAGCGCTTGGGCACTTGCTCTTCGGTCAGGCCGAGGTGATCGCGGCCATCGAAGTAGATCGACGGCGACGACAGATGCACCAGCCGCCGCACGCGCTGCTTGAGGCAGGCTTCGACGACGTTTTCGGTGACCTGCACGTTGCCCTGATGAAAGTCCTGATAACGCCCCCACAAGCCGACGGCACCGGCACAGTGCACCACGGCTTCGACGTCGGCGCAGAGGTCGCGCACCAGATCCGCATCGGTGAGATCGCCCGGGATGAACTCGGCGCCACGGCGCACCAGATGCTCGACGCTCTCGGCCCGGCGACCGTTGACCCGCACGTCCAGGCCCTGCTCCAGGGCGAAACGCGCAAAGCGTCCGCCAATGAAGCCGCTTGCGCCGGTGACCAGAATTTTCATGTAACGCTCCGATGTCTTTCGTTTACCTGATACGTCTGTCTTGACGCTGACCGTCAGCCCAAGGGCACCAGCCATCGTGGTGAAGAACGTAGCAATTGTTCGGTCAGCAAGCCCAGCAACTGACCGCCATTGCGCCAATGATGCCAGTACAACGGCACATCGATCGGTTTATCTGGCAACAGTTCGCGCAAAGTCCCGCGTTGTAACTGCTCGCGCACTTGCAGTTCCGGCACCAGTCCCCAACCGAACCCGGCTTCGGTCAGACGCACAAAACCTTCGGATGACGGGCACAAGTGGTGCTCGAAACCACCGTCTACTCCGAGCGATGCAAGGTAGCGATGCTGGAGGAAATCGTCCGGCCCGAACACCAGCGCCGGGGTACGCGGCAACTGTTCGGCACGCACACCATCGGCAAAATGCCGTTCGATGAACGCCGGACTGGCCAGCGCCCGATAGCGCATCGCCCCGAGCAACACACTGCGCGCACCGGCCACCGGACGTTCGCTGGCACAGACACACGCCGCGACTTCTCCGGCACGCATGCGCTTGAGGCCGACGGTCTGATCTTCCACCACCAGATCCAGCAATAAATGCTGCTCGGCGCAGAAATCGCCCACGGCTTCGGCCCACCAGGTGGCGAGGCTGTCGGCGTTGAGGGCGATGCGCAAACGCTCCGGCACGCCCTCTTCGTCGAGCGCCGGCACCAGGGTCTGCAAGTCACGCTCAAGCAGGCGCACCTGCTGCACATGGTTGAGCAGCCGCCGGCCAATCTCGGTCGGCGACGGCGGTGTGCCGCGCACCAGCACCGGTTGGCCGACCCGCGCTTCCAGCAGTTTGATCCGCTGGGAAATCGCCGATTGCGACAAGCCCAGCACCTGCGCGGCGCGTTCGAATCCGGCCTGCTCGACCACAGCGGCCAGCGCGGAAAGTAATTTATAGTCGAACATCAGTTTTCCTAATGAGCGATCAGCACTATTGGTTTTTCTTATACAGCTTTCGACCGGAGAATAGCCAGCAAGCACTCTTTATCAAGGAACACTGCAATGGCTGGCGAAACCTCACTCACGACGTTGCTGCGCAGCATGAGCCCGCAGCTCAATGCCGGCGAATACGTGTTCTGCACCCTGCGTGACGCTCAGTTGCCCAACGGTCTGGAGATTGTCGGCAGCTTTCGTGAACAGGAAGGCCTGACCGTGATCCTCGAACGCTCTCAGGCGGAACACGCCGGGTTCAGTTTCGATTATGTCGCGGCGTGGATCACCCTCAACGTGCATTCGGCACTGGAAGCGGTCGGCCTCACCGCTGCGTTCGCCAGCGCTCTGGGCAAGGCCGGGATCAGTTGCAACGTGATCGCCGGTTACTACCACGACCATTTGTTTGTCGGACAGGCCGACGCCGAACGCGCCATGCAAGTGCTGCGCGATCTCGCAGCCAACGCGGAGTAATCGTCATGTGGCAAAGCTATGTGAACGGCCTGCTGGTGGCGTTCGGGTTGATCATGGCGATCGGCACGCAGAATGCTTTTGTATTGGCTCAAAGTCTGCGGCGCGAACATCACCTGCCGGTGGCGGCGTTGTGTGTGGCGTGCGATGCGCTGCTGGTGGCGGCCGGGGTTTTCGGCCTGGCCACGGTGTTGGCGCAGAACCCGACATTGCTCGCAGTGGCGCGCTGGGGCGGCGCAATTTTTCTGATCTGGTACGGCAGCCAGGCGCTGCGCCGGGCGTTCTCGAAACAGAGTCTGGATCAGGGCGAAAACCACACCGTACGCTCGTTGCGCGCGGTGATGCTCAGCGCGCTGGCAGTGACGTTGCTCAACCCGCACGTTTATCTGGACACGGTGTTGCTGATCGGCTCGCTCGGTGCGCAGCAGTCGGTGCCGGGAGCTTATGTCGTGGGCGCGGCGAGTGCGTCGCTGCTGTGGTTTTTCACTCTTGCACTGGGTGCCGCATGGCTTGCACCGTGGCTGGCGCGGCCGAGTACCTGGCGGATTCTCGATCTGGTGGTGGCGTTGATGATGTTTACAGTCGCAGGGCAATTGATATTGGCGCAGTGATTTATTCCAAACAGCTCTGGAACCTCTATCCCACACAGTTGTTGCGTGGTTAAGCCTTGACCCCGGTGCTATGATCCGAACCCTGCGCCGCAAAGAGTAAAAACTCGTCGGTGCATTTCTGGCCGCCCGTGATCGGCCTTGCGCTCACCGCAACAGACCTGATTAGGAGAATCATCATGGCTTTCGAATTGCCGCCGCTGCCTTACGCACACGATGCCCTGCAGCCGCACATTTCCAAGGAAACCCTGGAATTTCACCACGACAAGCACCACAACACCTATGTCGTGAACCTGAACAACCTGGTGCCAGGCACCGAGTTCGAAGGCAAGACCCTGGAAGAGATCGTCAAGACTTCCTCGGGCGGCATCTTCAACAACGCCGCTCAGGTCTGGAACCACACTTTCTACTGGAACTGCCTGGCGCCAAACGCCGGCGGTCAACCAACCGGCGCACTGGCTGAAGCCATCAACGCGGCTTTCGGTTCGTTCGACAAGTTCAAGGAAGAGTTCAGCAAAACCTCGATCGGCACCTTCGGTTCCGGCTGGGGCTGGCTGGTGAAGAAGGCTGACGGTTCCCTGGCTCTGGCCAGCACCATCGGCGCCGGCAACCCGCTGACCAGCGGCGACACCCCGCTGCTGACCTGCGACGTCTGGGAACACGCTTACTACATCGACTACCGCAACCTGCGTCCGAAGTACGTTGAAGCGTTCTGGAACCTGGTCAACTGGAAGTTCGTTGCTGAGCAGTTCGAAGGCAAAACCTTCACCGCTTAAGCTGCGCGCCAGATAAAAAACCCGGCTATGGCCGGGTTTTTTTATGCCTTTGATTTCTGTAGGAGCTGCCGAAGGTTCGGGCCGCGTTCGGACGATCTTTTGATCTTGTTTTTACAATCAACTTCAAAAGATCGCAGCCTGCGGCAGCTCCTACAGGGAATAGCGTTTTTCTCACGATGAACGCTGGCTCCGGCCGCTTGCTGGTGCAGCACGGCGAGCTACCATCAAATCAGTGAAAATTTGTTCCGTACCGCTCAAGTTGAGGGCCGAAACTACCGACACAGTACAAATAGAGCTGAGACTCCAGACAGCAGCATTTCGGCCAAGGCCACGGGCAAATGTTCCGGGGCTTGATTGTCCCTTTGACTGCCAACACGGGATTGCCAATACTCATGGCAACTTGACGCTACCCGCACGGAACAAGGAATAACCCTTTGAAGCTGGAACTCAAGAACAGCTTGTCGGTGAAGTTGCTCCGGGTCGTGCTCCTTTCGGCATTGATCGTCGGCGTGGTCTTGAGCTGCGCCCAGATCGTTTTCGATGCCTACAAAACCCGCCAGGCGGTGGCCGGCGATGCGCAGCGCATCCTCGACATGTTCCGTGATCCCTCGACTCAGGCCGTGTACAGCCTGGACCGGGAAATGGGCATGCAGGTGATCGAAGGCCTGTTCCAGGACGACGCCGTGCGCCAGGCCTCCATCGGCCATCCCAACGAAGCCATGCTGGCGCAAAAATCCCGCGAGTTGCAGCACTCCAACAGCCGTTGGCTGACCGATCTGATCCTCGGTCAGGAACGCACCTTCACCACCCAACTGGTCGGCCGCGGCCCGTACAGCGAGTATTACGGCGACCTGAGCATCACCCTCGACACCGCCACCTATGGCGAGAGTTTCATCGTCAGTTCGGTGATCATTTTCATTTCCGGCGTGTTGCGCGCCCTGGCCATGGGCCTGGTGCTGTATCTGGTGTATCACTGGCTGCTGACCAAGCCGCTGTCGCGGATCATCGAGCACCTGACCGAAATCAATCCCGATCGCCCCAGCGAGCACAAGATTCCGCAGATCAAGGGCAACGAGAAGAACGAACTCGGCATCTGGATCAACACCGCCAACCAGTTGCTTGAATCCATCGAACGCAACACGCACCTGCGCCACGAAGCGGAAAACAGTCTGCTGCGCATGGCCCAGTACGACTTCCTCACCGGCCTGCCGAACCGCCAGCAATTGCAGCAGCAACTGGACAAGATTCTGGTCGACGCCGGCAAGCTGCAACGCCGGGTCGCGGTATTGTGCGTGGGCCTGGACGATTTCAAAGGGATCAACGAGCAGTTCAGCTACCAGACCGGCGACCAGTTGCTGCTGGCGCTGGCCGACCGCCTGCGCGGCCATAGCGGTCGCCTGGGTGCCCTCGCCCGTCTGGGCGGCGACCAGTTTGCGCTGGTGCAGGCCGATATCGAACAACCTTACGAAGCGGCAGAGCTGGCGCAAAGCATCCTCGATGATCTGGAAGCGGCGTTTGCCCTCGACCATCAGGAAATCCGCCTGCGCGCAACCATCGGCATCACCCTGTTCCCCGAGGACGGCGACAGCACCGAGAAGCTGTTGCAGAAGGCCGAGCAGACCATGACGCTGGCCAAGACCCGTTCGCGCAACCGTTATCAGTTCTACATCGCCAGTGTCGACAGCGAGATGCGTCGCCGTCGCGAACTGGAAAAAGACCTGCGTGACGCGCTGATTCGCGATCAGTTCTACCTCGTCTATCAACCGCAGATCAGCTATCGCGATCACCGCGTGGTCGGGGTTGAAGCGCTGATTCGCTGGCAGCACCCGGAGCACGGTCTGGTGCCGCCGGACCTGTTCATCCCGCTGGCCGAGCAGAACGGCACGATCATCGCCATCGGCGAATGGGTGCTGGATCAGGCCTGCAAGCAATTGCGCGAATGGCACGATCAGGGCTTCGTCGATCTGCGCATGGCGGTCAACCTGTCCACCGTGCAACTGCACCACGCCGAGTTGCCGCGAGTGGTCAACAACCTGCTGCAGATCTACCGTTTGCCGCCGCGCAGCCTGGAGCTGGAAGTCACCGAAACCGGCCTGATGGAAGACATCAGCACTGCCGCCCAACATCTGCTTAGCCTGCGTCGTTCCGGGGCGCTGATCGCCATCGACGACTTCGGCACCGGCTACTCATCACTGAGTTACCTGAAAAGCCTGCCGCTGGACAAGATCAAGATCGACAAGAGCTTCGTTCAGGATCTGCTGGATGACGACGATGATGCGACCATCGTTCGCGCGATCATTCAACTGGGCAAGAGCCTGGGCATGCAGGTGATCGCCGAAGGCGTTGAAACCGCCGAGCAAGAGTCCTACATCATCTCCGAAGGCTGTCACGAAGGTCAGGGTTACCACTACAGCAAACCGCTGCCTGCCCGGGAACTGACTGCCTACCTCAAGCAAGCCCAACGCAGCAACGCGGCTATTTTATAAAGTCAAAAGATCGCAGCCTGCGGCAGCTCCTCCAGGGATCGCATTCCCCTGTAGGAGCTGTCGAGTGAAACGAGGCTGCGATCTTTTGATCTGCGCCATCACACCGGCGTAAACAAGAAATATTTCCAGCCACAGCCCTTTACACATAATGCGAAAGATTTGCATTATGTCGCAGCTTTGCGCACCCCCGCGCCCTGTCCATTCAATTACCGAAGCAGGATGTTCGCCATGATTCGTATGCCCCTGGCTACCGCCAGTCTGCTAGCCATCGCTATTTCCCTCGCCGGTTGTGGCGAAGGCAAAGACAAGGCTGCCGCTGCGGCCACGCCGACTCCAGCCGCCAGCACCGCTGCCGCTGCTCCTGCCGCAGCCGGGAAAGTCGACGAAGCCGCCGCCAAGGCTGTGGTCGCGCACTACGCCGACATGGTCTTCGCCGTCTACAGCGATGCCGAATCCACCGCGAAAACCCTGCAGACCGCCGTAGACGCCTTCCTCGCCAAGCCGAATGCCGAGACGCTGAAAGCCGCCCGTGAAGCGTGGATCGCCGCACGCGTACCTTACCTGCAGAGCGAAGTATTCCGCTTCGGCAACACCATCATCGACGACTGGGAAGGTCAGGTGAACGCCTGGCCTCTGGACGAAGGCCTGATCGACTACGTCGACAAATCCTACGAGCACGCACTGGGTAACCCGGGTGCCAACGCCAATATCATCGCCAACACTGAAATCCAGGTCGGCGAAGACAAGGTCGATGTCAAAGACATCACCCCGGAAAAACTCGCCAGCCTGAACGAGCTGGGCGGTTCCGAAGCCAACGTCGCCACCGGCTACCACGCCATCGAATTCCTGCTCTGGGGCCAGGATCTGAACGGCACCGGCCCGGGCGCCGGAAACCGTCCTGCTTCCGACTACCTGGAAGGCGCGGGCGCCACCGGCGGTCACAACGATCGTCGTCGTGCGTACCTCAAAGCGGTGACCCAACTGCTGGTCAGCGACCTGGAAGAAATGGTCGGTAACTGGAAGCCGAACGTGGCTGACAACTACCGCGCCACCCTGGAAGCCGAGCCTGCCGAAACCGGCCTGCGCAAAATGCTGTTCGGCATGGGCAGCCTGTCGCTGGGTGAACTGGCGGGCGAGCGCATGAAGGTGTCCCTGGAAGCCAACTCCCCGGAAGACGAACAGGATTGCTTCAGCGACAACACCCACAACTCGCACTTCTACGATGCCAAAGGCATTCGTAACGTGTACCTGGGCGAATACACCCGCACCGACGGCACCAAAATGACCGGTGCCAGCCTGTCGTCACTGGTGGCCAAGGCCGACCCGGCTGCCGACAACGCGCTGAAAGCCGATCTGGCCGCTACCGAAGCCAAGATCCAGGTCATGGTCGATCACGCCAACAAGGGTGAGCACTACGATCAGTTGATCGCTGCGGGCAACACCGCTGGCAATCAGATTGTGCGTGATGCCATCGCTGCGCTGGTCAAGCAGACCAGTTCGATCGAAGCCGCTGCCGGCAAGCTGGGCATCAGCGACCTGAACCCGGACAACGCTGATCACGAGTTCTGATCACGCGCGCTCGACTGAAAAAGGCGACCTCCGGGTCGCCTTTTTCATGCCTGCCATACACAAAACCCTGTGGGAGCGGGCTTGCTCGCGAAAGCGGTGTGTCAGTCAATTCATCTGTGTCTGACCCACCGCTTTCGCGAGCAAGCCCGCTCCCACAAGGGGGACTGCGTTTTTCCAAATCACTGCCGCAAATCAAGCAAACGATAATTCCTCTTATTCAAACTCATTCGCCCTGTTAGACTTTGCGCCTTTGTTTTCGCCCGTCCGCAGGATGTCTGATGCCCTCGCTGCCTCTTCGCTTGTCCGCACTGTTTCTGGCCCTGGGCCTGAGTGCCTGCGATGACGCCCCGCGTTTTACCAAGGCTGAGCCCGGTGAAGCGCGTTCGGGTGGGGCGGCGACCGTGCGCAAGACCGATCAGAACGCTTTCTCCCTGCCCTCGGCCAACCTGCCGCCGTCGCGCCGGGTCGACTTCAGTGTCGGCAACAGCTTCTTCCGCAGCCCGTGGGTGATCGCCCCGTCGACCACCACCGCCCGCGATGGCCTCGGCCCGTTGTTCAACACCAACGCCTGCCAGAACTGCCATATCAAGGACGGTCGTGGGCACCCGCCAGCCCCCGATGCGGCGAACGCGGTATCGATGCTGGTGCGTCTGTCGATTCCCGATTCGCCGACCTATGCCAAAGTCATCGAGCAAGTCGGCGTAGTGCCCGAGCCGGTCTACGGCGGCCAGTTCCAGGACATGGCCGTGCCCGGGGTCACGCCCGAAGGCAAGGTGCGTGTCGAGTACACCCCGGTGCCGATCCGTTTCAAGGACGGCACCGAAGTGGAGCTGCGCAAACCGGTTCTGCAATTCACTCAGTTGGGCTACGGCCCGATGCACCCGGACACGCGTTTCTCGGCCCGGGTCGCGCCGCCGATGATCGGCCTCGGCCTGCTCGAGGCGATCCCTGAAGAGGCGATCCTCGCCAACGCCGCCGCACAAGCCAAAGAGAACAATGGCATTAATGGTCGGGCGAATCGGGTCTGGGATGACGCGCAGCAAAAAACTGTCATGGGTCGCTTCGGCTGGAAAGCCGGGCAACCGAATCTCAATCAGCAGAATGTCCACGCGTTCTCCGGAGACATGGGCCTCACGACCAGCCTGAGGCCCTTCGATGACTGCACCGACGCGCAAACCGCGTGCAAACAGGCACCCAACGGCAATGGTCCGGACGGCGAGCCGGAAGTCAGCGACAACATCCTGCGCCTGGTGCTGTTCTACACGCGCAACCTCGCAGTGCCGGCGCGCCGTGGCGTCAACGACGAACAAGTGCTGGCCGGCAAGAATCTGTTCTTCCAGGCCGGTTGCCAGTCCTGCCACACGCCGAAATACACCACCGCCGCCAACGCGGCCGAACCTGAACTGGCCAATCAAGTGATTCGCCCGTACAGCGATCTGCTGCTGCATGACATGGGCGACGGTCTGGCCGACAACCGCACTGAATTCCAGGCCTCCGGCCGCGACTGGCGCACCCCGCCGTTGTGGGGCATCGGCCTGACGCAGGCGGTCAGCGGCCACACCCAGTTCCTGCATGACGGCCGCGCCCGCAATCTGCTCGAAGCCGTGCTCTGGCATGGCGGCGAAGCGCAGCAGGCGCAGCAACAGGTTTTGTCTTTCAACGCCGAGCAGCGTGCCGCGCTGCTGGCGTTCTTGAACTCACTTTAAACTTTTAAAAGAATCGGGAGCCCGACATGTTCCGTCCCAAGTTGTTGTTCACCAGCCTTGCCGCACTCGCCCTCGGCGCCTGCTCGCCGCAGGACCCGCAAGCGGTCACGTCGGCGGCCATCGCCAAATCGGTGATCCTGCCGACCTACACCCGTTGGGTCGAAGCCGACAAGCAACTGGCGGTCAGCGCCCTCGCCTACTGCCAGGGCAAGGAAACCCTGGAAATCGCCCGCGCCGACTTCCTGCACGCGCAGAAAGCCTGGGCCGAACTGCAACCGCTGCTGATCGGCCCATTGGCCGAGGGCAACCGTTCGTGGCAGGTGCAGTTCTGGCCGGACAAGAAAAACCTCGTCGGCCGTCAGGTCGAGCAACTGGTGATCGCCCAGCCGCAAATCGACGCCGCCTCCCTGGCCAAATCCAGCGTCGTGGTGCAAGGTCTGTCGGCTTACGAATACATCCTGTTCGACGAAAAGCCAGACGTCGCCAATGCTGATCAGAAGGCCAAATACTGCCCACTGCTGATCGCCATCGGCGAGCGCCAGAAGCAACTGGCCGAAGAGATTCTGCAGAGCTGGAACAACACCGACGGCATGCTCGCGCAGATGAGCAAATTCCCTAACCAGCGCTACGCCGACTCTCACGAAGCGATCGCCGATCTGCTGCGTGTACAGGTCACCGCACTCGACACCCTGAAGAAAAAACTCGGTACGCCGATGGGCCGTCAGAGCAAGGGCGTGCCGCAGCCGTTCCAGGCTGATGCGTGGCGCAGCCAGTCGTCGCTGACCGCGCTGGAAGCCAGTCTGGCCGCGGCCAAAACCGTCTGGGAAGGCGTCGACAACAAAGGCCTGCGCGGTCTGTTGCCGGCCGAGCAGAAGCCGTTGGCAGACAAGATCGACGCCGCCTACGCCGCGTCGCTGAAACTGTTTGACAGCACCCAGCGCTCGCTGACCGAGATGCTGCAGGACGACGCCGGTCGTCAACAACTCAACGATCTCTACGACAGCCTCAACGTCGTCCATCGCCTGCACGAAGGCGAACTGGCCAAGGCGCTGGGCATCCAACTGGGCTTCAACGCCAACGACGGTGACTGATGAGGGCAAGTGCCATGCTGCGACGCCAGGCTCTGACTTTAGGTAGTTTGCTGCTGGGAGCAGTGACACTGGGCGGCTGGACGCTGTTCAAGCGCAAGGATCAGAGCCCGCTGTTGCTCTCGGCGCGCGATGACACCGACGGCAAGCATTACGCCGTCGGTTATCGGCTGGACGGTACTCGGGTGTTCGCCACCGAGGTCGGCCAGCGCTGCCACGACATCATCAACCACCCGACGCTGCCGATCGCGCTGTTCGTCGCCCGCCGCCCGGGCACCGAGAGCTACCTGATCGATCTGCGCGACGGGACGTTGCTGCAAACCGTGACCTCGCAGCCGAACCGGCATTTCTACGGTCACGCCGTGGTGCACAAGGACGGCGAATACCTGTACGCCACCGAGAACGACACCACTGATCCGGGGCGTGGCCTGCTCGGGGTGTACAAGTTCGAAGGCGAGCGACTGGTGCACAGCGGCGAGATTTCCACCCATGGCCTCGGCCCGCATCAGGTGTCGTGGATGCCCGATGGCGAAACCCTGGTGGTGGCCAACGGCGGGATTCGGACCGAGGCCGAAAGCCGCGTCGACATGAACCTCAATGCCATGGAACCGAGCCTGGTACTGATGCAGCGCGACGGCACCCTGCTGAGCAAGGAAACCCTTGCGCAGCAGATGAACAGCGTGCGTCACCTGGGCATCGCCAGCGACGGCACCATTGTCGCCGGCCAGCAGTTCATGGGCGCCTCGCATGAGCGTTCCGAGCTATTGGCGATCAAGCGTCCGGGCCAGCCCTTCGTGGCGTTCCCGGTGCCGGAGCATCAGTTGCAGTCGATGGGTCACTACACCGCCAGCGTTGCGGTACACAGCGAACTGCGTCTGGTGGCATTGACTGCACCGCGTGGCAATCGCTTCTTTATCTGGGACCTGGACAGCGGCGAAGTGCGTCTCGACGCGCCGCTGCCCGATTGCGCCGGTGTTGGTGCGGTGAAGGACGGCTTCGTCGTGACCTCGGGTCAGGGCCGTTGCCGCTACTACGATTGCCGCCAGGATCAACTGCTGGCCAAGCCGCTGGAATTGCCGGCAGGGCTCTGGGATAACCATCTGCACTTGATGGCCTGAATCAACGCGGTAACTGTGGCGAGGGAGCTTGCTCCCGCTGGGGCGCGAAGCGGCCCCGCTTCTTAACTCAAAAGCATGAGACTGCTGCGCAGTCCAGCGGGAGCAAGCTCCCTCGCCACAGGGGTTTTATTCGTTCTCACTGTAATAACTGCCAGTTGGAATACCCACCTCACTCGGAGTAATGTTCCCGCCTGTCTCACCTGATTTATCCAAGGAACTGGAAATATGCTGCGTCGCCGCATGCTGATCATGTTGGGTGTTGTCTTGCTGGTCGTCCTGGTATTGGGCGGGTACAAAGCCTTTTCGATCTACACCATGATCCAGGGCTTTGCCAAACCGAAACCGCCGATCAGCGTTGCCGTGGGCCGCGCCACCGAACAGCCGTGGCAGATGCGTCTGCCGACCGTCGGCACGCTCAAGGCGCTGCAAGGCGTCGAGCTGAGCCTGGAAGTCGCCGGCACGGTCACCGAGATCAAGTTCGAATCCGGGCAGAAGGTCAAGGCCGGGCAGCCGCTGCTGCAACTCGACAGCGCGGTCGAATCCGCCCTGCTGGAAACCGCCAAGGCCGACCTCGGTCTGGCGCAACTGGATTTCGGTCGCGGCAGCCAACTGGTCGACAGCCGCGCGATCTCCAAGGGCGAATACGACCGGCTCTCCGCCGTGTTGCAAAAGAACAAGGCCACGGTCAATCAGCTCAATGCCTCACTGGCGAAAAAACGCATCCTCGCGCCATTCAGCGGCACCATCGGCATCCGTCAGGTCGATGTCGGCGACTACCTCGCCAGCGGCACCAAAATCGCCACCCTGCAGGACCTGAGCAGCCTCTACGCCGACTTCTATGTACCGGAGCAATCGGTGCCGAAACTGGCCATCGGTCAACCGGTGCAGATCGGCGTCGCGGCCTATCCCGGGCAGAACTTCCCCGGCGCCATCAGCGCGATCAACCCGATCGTCGAGAGCAGCACGCGCAATATTCTGGTGCGCGCGACCCTTGCCAACCCCGACGGCAAGTTGCTGCCGGGCATGTTCGCCAGCCTCAACGTGTTGCTGCCCGACCCGCAGAAACACATCGTCGTGCCGGAAAGCGCGATCACCTACACCCTCTACGGCAACTCGCTGTACGTGGTCGGGCAACAGAAAGCCGAGGACGGCAGCGTGGTCAAAGACGACAAGGGCCAGCCGGTGCTGATCGCCGAGCGCCGTTTCATCGAGACCGGTGAACGCCGCGATGGCCTGGTGATGATCAACAAGGGCGTGCAGAGCGGCGAACAAGTGGTGACCGCCGGCCAGATCAAACTGGACAACGGCGCACACATTGCCATCAGCGACGACAAGACCCTCGGCGAGCAGAACAGTCCGCCTCGCGTCGACTGATCAAGGAATCCCCATGGCTTTTACCGATCCGTTCATCCGCCGCCCGGTGCTCGCCACCGTGGTCAGCCTGCTGATTGTGCTGCTGGGTTTCCAGGCCTGGAGCAAGCTGCCGCTACGCCAATACCCGCAAATGGAAAACGCCCTGATCACGGTGACCACCGCCTACCCCGGGGCCAACGCCGAGACCATTCAGGGTTACATCACCCAGCCGATGCAGCAGAGCCTCGCCAGTGCCGAGGGCATCGATTACATGACCTCGGTCAGTCGCCAGAACTTCTCGGTGATCTCGATCTACGCGCGCATCGGTTCCAACACCGACCGTTTGTTCACCGAACTGCTGGCCAAGGCCAACGAGGTGAAGAACAAGCTGCCACAGGACGCCGAAGACCCGGTGCTGAGCAAGGAATCGGCCGACGCCTCGGCGCTGATGTACATCAGCTTCTTCAGCAAGGAACTGAGTAACCCGCAGATCACCGACTACCTGTCGCGGGTGATCCAGCCCAAACTGGCGACCCTGCCGGGCATGGCCGAAGCGGAGATTCTCGGCAATCAGGTCTTCGCCATGCGCCTGTGGCTCGACCCGGTGAAGCTCGCCGGTTTCGGCCTCAGCGCCAGCGACGTGACCAACGCGGTGCGCCAGTACAACTTCCTCTCCGCCGCCGGCGAGGTGAAGGGCGAGTACGTGGTCACCAGCATCAACGCCAACACCGAACTGAAATCCGCCGAGGCCTTCGCGGCGATTCCACTCAAGGTCAATGGCGACAGCCGCGTGCTGCTCAGCGATGTGGCGCGGGTTGAGATGGGCGCGGAAAACTACGATTCGATCAGTTCGTTCGGCGGCACGCCCTCGGTGTACATCGGCATCAAGGCCACGCCCGGGGCCAACCCGCTGGACGTGATCAAAGAAGTGCGCAAGCTGATGCCGGAACTGGAAGCGCAGTTGCCGCCCAACCTCAAAAGCGAGATTGCCTACGACGCCACCCAATTCATCCAGGCCTCGATCGACGAAGTGGTGAAAACCCTGTTCGAAGCGGTGCTGATCGTGATCGTGGTGGTGTTCCTGTTCCTCGGCGCGTTGCGCTCGGTGGTGATCCCGGTGGTGACCATCCCGCTGTCGATGATCGGCGTGATGTTCTTCATGCAGATGATGGGTTACTCGATCAACCTCTTGACGCTGCTGGCGATGGTGCTGGCCATCGGTCTGGTGGTGGATGACGCGATTGTCGTGGTGGAGAACATCCACCGGCATATCGAGGAAGGCAAGACGCCGCTGGAGGCTGCACTGGAAGGCGCACGGGAAATCGCCATGCCGGTGGTGTCGATGACCATCACCCTGGCGGCGGTGTATGCACCGATCGGCTTCCTCACCGGACTGACCGGGGCGCTGTTCAAGGAGTTCGCCCTGACTCTGGCGGGCGCCGTGGTGATTTCCGGGGTCGTTGCCCTGACCCTGTCGCCGATGATGTGCGCCCTGCTGTTGCGCCACGAAGAAAATCCCAGTGGCCTGGCACACCGTCTCGACCGCATCTTCGACAGACTCAAGCGCCGCTACCAAAGCATGCTCCACGGCACACTGAATACGCGGCCGGTGGTGTTGGTGTTCGCCGTGATCGTGCTGTGCCTGATCCCGGTGTTTCTCAAGTTCACCAAGTCGGAACTGGCGCCGGATGAGGATCAGGGCATCATTTTCATGATGGCCAACGCCCCGCAGCCGACCAACCTCGATTACCTGAGCACTTACACCGACGAGTTCATCAAGATCTTCAAGGAGTTTCCGGAGTACTACTCCTCGTTCCAGATCAACGGCTACAACGGCGTACAAGCGGGCATCGGCGGCTTCCTGCTCAAGCCCTGGAACGAGCGCAGCCGCACCCAGATGCAGATCCTGCCCGAGGTGCAAGGCAAACTGGCGAGTATCCCCGGCCTGCAGATTTTCGGCTTCAACCTGCCGTCCCTGCCCGGCACCGGTGAAGGCTTGCCGTTCGTATTCGTGGTCAATACCGCCAATGACTACGAGGTACTGCTGCAAGTGGCTGACCGGATCAAGAAACGCGCGATGGAGTCGGGCAAATTCGCCTTCGTCGACCTCGATCTGGCGTTCGACAAACCGGAAGTGGTGGTCGATATCGACCGCGCCAAAGCCGCGCAGATGGGCGTGTCGATGCAGGATCTGGGCGGCACCCTGGCGACGCTGCTGGGCGAGGCGGAAATCAACCGTTTCACCATCGAAGGCCGCAGTTACAAGGTGATTGCCCAGGTCGAGCGACCGTACCGTGAAAACCCCGGCTGGCTGAACAATTACTACGTGAAAAATACCCAGGGCGAGCTGCTGCCGCTGTCGACCCTGATCAAGGTCAGCGACCGGGCGCGACCGCGCCAGCTCAACCAGTTCCAGCAACTCAACGCCGCGAAAATCTCCGGATTCCCGCTGGTCAGCATGGGCGAGGCCATTGACACCGTGCTGCAGATCGCCCGAGAAGAAGCACCGGCCGGTTTTTCCTTCGACTATGGCGGCGCTTCACGCCAGTACGTGCAGGAAGGCAGCGCCCTGTGGGTAACTTTCGCCCTGGCGCTGGCGATCATTTTCCTGGTGCTGGCGGCGCAGTTCGAGAGCTTCCGTGATCCATTGGTGATTCTGGTGACGGTGCCGCTGTCGATCTGCGGTGCGCTGATTCCGCTGTTCCTTGGCTGGTCGAGCATGAACATCTACACCCAGGTCGGGCTGGTGACGCTGATCGGGTTGATCAGCAAGCACGGAATCCTGATCGTTGAGTTCGCCAACCAGTTGCGCAAGGACAAAGGCCTGACTGCGCGCGAAGCGGTCGAGGAAGCCGCGGCGATTCGTTTGCGCCCGGTGTTGATGACCACGGCGGCGATGGTGTTCGGCATGGTGCCATTGATTCTGGCGACCGGTGCGGGCGCAGTGAGCCGGTTCGATATCGGGATGGTGATTGCCACAGGGATGTCGATCGGCACCCTGTTTACCCTGTTTGTACTGCCGTGCATCTACACCTTGCTGGCAAAACCCGATTCGCAAGAAACCGCATAACCCCTGTAGGAGTGAGCCTGCTCGCGATGGTGGTCTGTCAGCTAAAAATGATGTGAATGACGCACCGCCATCGCGAGCAGGCTCACTCCTACAGAGGATCCATGTTGGCCAGACAATAAAAAAGGCCTCGCATCGGCGAGGCCTTTCATTTGGGCTTCAATCGGTTCAACTCTGTGGCCTCATCCCTTGCGAAAGTCCGAACATGAATAACAACAGATCATGGTCAGGTTTTGTCGCCACGGAGGCTTTCGCCACCCGTGGTACTGCGCAGTGAGCATCACTCGTAGTGGCACTTATCACCTGCATGCGGGGCTGCTCCCAGGCAGCCACCGCCAATGACGCAACTGCCAAGGCCCCAACCAGAAACAAACCTCGTGCAATTTCGAGTTTCATCGCTATAAACCTTTGATAGCGCTGCCAAACGCCGTCTCATAAAAGTAGACGAGTTTTTTCCAGTCCGTATCGCTGAACGACGAATGGCGACGCAATTGCTTCATATCGTGGGAGGCGGCGCGATAAGCGGTCAGACGCTGGCGGCACTTCTCCAGATCGATCAATGCCACCTCGACCTGAGCCGAATCGCGCTCACCGGTCACTCGTACAAAAACGTGTTTGATGTAGATGCAGCTGTGCTGCCAACGCCCCTTGTGCATGCGCGCAAGGTTTTCTGCCAGGTCTTTAAGGACGCGCTCGTAAACGGCTTCGCCATATTGGGCACGGCCGCCGGCGGCTTCCCACTTTTCGAGTTCGTCAAAACCGTCCAGCGACTTGGTCACCAGCAGCGCACGCCACTTGTGTTGCGGATCGGGCTGCGCGCCGCAGAAGACGATTTGCGGGACGCGTACACCGAGGCGGCTGACGCCGGTCAGGGCATCCAGCTCTCGCAAGACTGTCGGGCGGCCGAAAGGATGCAGCCAACTGCGATAGATATGTCCGGTCTGGCGCTTGGCATATAACAACTGGCCGTCACGGCCCACGACTCGTTGCACACCACTTTCCCCGCCACGGCGCACGTTGGGTTCTTCCACCCATTCACCGCGCTGGTTCCAGTAGTAGTCGAAGCGATCCTGGGGAGCGACTTCCGTTTCTGCTGCTATTTGCACCGCCATCCTGTTACCTCTTGCGTAATACGTAAACCCGCCACATGGCATAGAGCGGAATAAAGTCCAGTTGTTCCTGAATGCGAAAACCTGCGGCTTCGAATTCCTTTTCCACTGTCACAGCCGGTAACACAAATCGATTCTGGTAACCTTCCTGCCCACGCCGCTGTTCGGCGCGTTTGCGTTTCCAGGACTTGAAATTGCCGTCCACCCACAACGAAATGATCACGCTGTCACGGGTGACGCGCTCGAATTCGCGCAAAATCGTCCGCCGATGTTCGGCTTCACCGATGTGATGCAACAAACGCATGCAGAAAATGCTGTCGACGGCGTTATCAGGCAAGGCAATGTCGAACGCTGACGTGTGCAAAGGTTGTACCCGTTTGACCACATCAGCCGGTTGCGCCTGCATCGCAGTCTTGATCATAGACTCGGAATTGTCCGCGCCAATGATCACTCGATTGGGTTTTTCTGCCAGCAACGGCCAGAAGCGTCCTGCACCGCAGGGCAGATCAAGCACCAACCCCGGTTCACCGGCCAGTGTCAGCGCCTTGCGGGCCAACTGCTCGTCCCGCCAGTGAGACAACCGACGACCGAGACCGTCCTGGTGCTTGCGCAAATATTTTTGAGCATGCTGGTCATCATACTTTTCGGAAAAATCGAGCTTGATCGGACTGCTCATCATCGGGACTCCTGAATGACTGATGCCCCTACCATAGGTAGTGGCGTGTCAGCGTCAGGTCGTCCCTTTGTGAAAATTACGTCAGGTAAACCGGCAATCTATTACAGGGTTTTACACGGGGAAAGCAATAGCGCGGGGCCATCAGCGACCGTCAACGCTGTCCCAGCGTGACTTCGAAACGACAGCCATTGGGCTGCATGGTGCTCAGCGTCACCTCCCAGCCCTGGTTTTCACAGATCCGCTGCACCAGCGACAAGCCCAGGCCCAGGCCTTCGCCACGCTTCTCATTGCCGCGCACGAATGGCTGGAACATGGCTTCACGTTTTTCCTCGGGAATGCCGACGCCCGAGTCTTCGACGACGAAGCCGTTGTCGTTGAGCGTCAGGCGGATGAATCCGTGCTCGGTGTAGTGACAGGCATTGCGCAGCAAGTTACCCATGACGGCGCTGAGCAAAGTCGCGTTGAAGCGGGTGTCCGGCGGATTGCCCGGTTCAAATATCAGCTGCAGCCCTTTCGACTCGATCGGTTCGCGCCAGATCCCCAACAAGCCGTCGGCCACCTGGCTGAGATTCTGCTGCGGCGCGGAACCGGCGTCTTCGCGCTGGGCACGGGCGAGCATCAGGAAGGTCTGCACCAGCTCGCGCATTTCTTCGCTGGCGCGGGCGATGCGCTCGACCTGGGCGCGGCCGCGCTGATCCAGCCCCGGGTTTTCCAGCAGCAGTTCGCAGGAACTGGCCAGCACCATCAACGGGGTGCGCAGTTCGTGACTGACGTCGCTGGTAAACAGCCGCTCGCGCGTCAGCGCCTGACGCAGACGCCCGAGCGTGGCATCGAACGCCACGGCCAGCTCGCCGACTTCGTCAGCCGCATAGTCCGGTGCCAGCGGCGGCGCCAGACCGAGCAGCTGATCGCGATGCCGTACTTGTCGTGCCAGGCGCACCACCGGCGCCATGACTTTGCGCGCCAGCACCCAGCCGAGGAATACGGCCAGCGCCAGACTGAGCACAAAGCCCACCAGCACCACGGCAAACAGCACGCGTTCACGCTCTTCGAAATCGCTCTGATCCTGCAGCAGGACATAACGACGACCGTCGACGATCTCGACCATCGCGTGATACGACAGCTGCTCGCGGAACACTTCGTGGAAACCCGCATCGAGGTGGCGCAGATCCTTGGGCAGCTCGAAATCACCCGGTCCGCCGCTGAAATAGAACAACTGATCGGGCTCGGGGCGATGGCTCCAGTCCGAGACGTTGTCCATCAGCAGCAGACGTTGCAGGTCGCCGCCCAGTCCTGCCGAAATCAGTTTCTCCTCCACCAGGTGCACCGTCGCCACAATGCCCATGGCGAAGGCCCCGGCCACCAGCGCACTCATCAGCGCAAAGGCGATGATGATCCGCTGGGAAAGGCTTTGCTTAAACTCCATCACGCCCCTCGGCCAAGCGGTAACCCACGCCGTGCACGGTTTGCAGCAACGGTTTGGCGAATGGCTTGTCGATCACCTGACGCAATTGGTGGACATGGCTGCGCAGGCTGTCGCTGTCCGGGCAGTCATCGCCCCACAGCGCTTCCTCAAGAATTTCCCGACGCAGGACGTGCGGACTCTTCTGCATCAATACCGCCAGCAGTTTCAGGCCGACCGGGTTGAGCTTGAGCAACTTGCCATCGCGGGTGACTTCCAGCGTGTCGAGGTCGTAGCTCAGGTCCCCGACCTGCAGCGCACGGCGTCCGCCGCCCTGGGTGCGACGCATCACCGCTTCGATGCGTGCCGCCAGTTCCGACAGCGCAAACGGTTTGACCAGATAATCGTCGGCCCCGGACTTGAAGCCCTGCAGGCGGTCGTCCAGTTGATCGCGGGCAGTGAGCATGATCACCGGCGTGTCGCGTCGGGCATCTTCACGCAGGCGCTTGCACAGGGTGTAGCCGTCGATCCCGGGCAACATGATGTCGAGCACGATCAGATCGTAATGCTCGGTGGCCGCCAGGTGCAGGCCCGACAAGCCGTCCTGGGCGCAATCGACGGTATAGCCTTTGAGCCCCAGGTAATCGGCCAGGTTGGCCAGGATATCGCGGTTGTCTTCAACCAATAAAATTCGCATGGGCAGCTCCTCCGCACACAGTAACGGCCGTCTCGGCCCGGCAGCTTAAGGCCAACGCCGGCTCAGGGCTAGGGCTGGTCCTTATGGATATCGGTTTTTCAAGCCAAATTAATTACTTAACAAAGTTTTCACTATCGGTTCACAACCTGATTACAGTAGCGCCGTGAAACTCCCGCGCCATTGATATAAGGAAAACTAGACAATGGACCCTTTCAAGACGGCGCCCATGCGCTTTCTGCTGTTGATCACCGGCGCCTGGCTGGTCATTTTTCTCCTGACTCGAGCGGTACTGCTGCTGACTCACCTGGATGAGGCTGGCGGTTTTGCCCTTTCCGCATTCGGCATAGGCGCGCTTTATGACCTGGGGTTTCTCGCCTACGCCGCGCTGCCGATGGGCTTGTACCTGCTGCTCTGCCCGCCGGGCCTGTGGCGTCGTCGTGGGCATCGCGGGTTTCTGCGCGCCCTGCTGACCATCAGCCTGTTCGCCATGCTGTTTGTGGCGGTGGCCGAATGGCTGTTCTGGGACGAGTTCGGCGTGCGTTTCAACTTCATCGCCGTCGATTACCTGGTGTATTCCGACGAAGTGCTGAACAACGTCCTCGAGTCGTACCCGATCGGCAAACTGCTGAGCCTCCTCGCGGTGCTGGCCGTGGTGATCAGTTTTGCCCTGCGCAAGCCGTTCAATGCCGCCATGAATGCCCCGTTGCCAGCGCTGCGCGGGCGTCTGCTCAGCGCACTGGGCCTGTTGATCGTCGCGGGCCTGAGCCTGCAACTGCTCAGCCAGGACGCCCCGCGTGCCCAAGGCGGCAACGCCTATCAGAACGAACTGGCCAGCAACGGCCCGTATCAGTTCTTCGCCGCGTTCCGCAACAATGAACTGGACTACACCCAGTTCTACAAGAGCCTGCCGGCGGAAAAAGTCGCCAGCCAGATCCGCGCCGAGCTGAGTGAAAGCGACGCGCGTTTCATCGGCAAGGACCCGCAGGACATCCGCCGGGTGATCGACAACCCGGGCACCCCGCGCAAGCCGAACATTGTGCTGGTGACCATCGAAAGCCTGAGCGCCAAGTACCTGGGCAGCAATGGCGACGGTCGCAACCTGACGCCCAACCTCGACGCCTTGCGCAAGCAGAGCCTGTACTTCAATAACTTCTACGCCACCGGTACCCGCACCGACCGTGGTCTGGAAGCGATCACCCTGGCCATCCCGCCGACGCCGGGCCGCTCGATCGTCAAGCGCATCGGCCGCGAAAGCGGTTTCGCCAGCCTTGGCCAGCAACTGAGCGCGGTGGGTTACGACAGCGTGTTCGTCTATGGCGGACGCGGCTACTTCGACAACATGAACGCGTTCTTCAGCGGCAACGGCTATCGCGTCGTCGACCAGAGCAGCGTCGATGAAGCCGAGATTCACTTCAAGAACGCCTGGGGCATGGCCGACGAAGATCTGTATCGCCAGACCCTGAAACTGGCGGATGCCGACTACGCCAAGCAACAGCCGTTTTTGCTGCAACTGATGACCACGTCCAACCATCGTCCTTACACCTACCCGGACAACCGGATCGACATCAAGTCCGGTAACGGCCGCGATGGCGCGGTGAAGTACACCGACTACGCCATCGGCCAATTCCTCGAGCAGGCGCGGCAGAAGCCGTGGTTCGACAACACCATCTTTATTTTCGTCGCCGACCACACCGCGGGCAGCGCTGGTAAAGAAGACCTGCCGATCAGCAACTATCAGATCCCGCTGTTCATCTATGCGCCGAAAATGATCGAAGCTCGCGAGAGCGCGCAACTGGCCAGCCAGATCGACCTCGCTCCGACGCTGCTGGGCTTGCTGAACCTGGATTACACCTCGACGTTCTTCGGCCGCAACCTGTTGCAGGACAACCCGCTGCCACCGCGCGTGGTGGTCGGCAACTATCAGCATCTGGGTCTGTTCGATGGCAAGGATCTGGCGATCCTCAGTCCGCGCCAGGGCCTGCGCCGGCATGATGATGCGTTGACCGAGAGCCGTGAATCGCGAGTTACCAGCGACGATCCGCTGGTCAGCCGGGCCATTGCGTATTACCAGGCGGCCAGTTATGGCTTCAAACAGCAGTTGTTGAGCTGGAAGCCTGCGAAGGACAGCACTGTCCAGGTCAGCGAACAGTAACCGTCAATAGAAACGCCCCGGGCTGATGCACCGGGGCGTTTTTTTTTGCACGACCGGTTATCGCAGGAACACAGATCCCAATGTGGGAGCGAGCCTGCTCGCGAATGCTGTGTATGCGTCACAGCTGTAGTGAACGCTGGATGGCTTTCGCGAGCAGGCTCGCTCCCACAGGGGATGGTGTGAAGCCTGGAATCCGGGCAATAAAAAACCCGCCTGCTCATCGCAGGCGGGGTTTTTCGTTACAGGGGTAAGGCTGGCTTACATCATGCCGCCCATGCCACCCATGCCGCCCATGTCTGGCATACCGCCGCCAGCAGGAGCCGCTTTTTCTGGAGCGTTAGCGACAGCCGCTTCGGTGGTCAGGATCAGACCGCCAATCGAAGAGGCTGCTTGCAGAGCGGAACGGGTTACCTTGGTTGGGTCCAGGATGCCCATTTCGATCATGTCGCCGTATTCGCCAGTCGCAGCGTTGTAACCGAAGTTACCTTTGCCGTTCTTCACTTCGTTGACGACTACGCTTGGCTCGTCACCGGAGTTGGCAGCGATCTGGCGCAGCGGCGCTTCAACAGCGCGACGCAGTACAGCGATACCAACGTTCTGGTCAGCGTTGTCGCCGGTCAGTTCGGTCAGGGCTTCCAGAGCACGGATCAGCGCAACGCCACCGCCAGGTACCACGCCTTCTTCAACGGCTGCACGGGTCGCGTGCAGGGCGTCTTCAACGCGGGCCTTCTTCTCTTTCATTTCAACTTCGGAACCAGCGCCAACCTTGATCACTGCAACGCCGCCGGACAGCTTGGCCAGACGCTCTTGCAGTTTTTCACGGTCGTAGTCCGAGGAAGTTTCAGCAACCTGGGCGCGGATCTGAGTGATACGGGCTTCGATGTCGCCTTGTACGCCAGCACCGTCAACGATGATGGTGTTTTCCTTGGACAGGGTCACGCGCTTGGCGTTACCCAGGTGCTCCAGGGTGGTGCTTTCCAGGCTCAGGCCGATCTCTTCGGAGATCACGGTACCGCCGGTCAGAACGGCGATGTCCTGCAGCATGGCCTTGCGACGGTCGCCGAAGCCTGGAGCCTTGACGGCTGCAACCTTGACGATGCCACGCATGTTGTTCACTACCAGAGTCGCCAGGGCTTCGCCTTCAACGTCTTCGGCAACGATCAGCAGTGGACGGCCGGCTTTGGCAACGGCTTCCAGCACTGGCAGCATTTCGCGGATGTTCGAGATCTTCTTGTCGACCAGCAGGATCAGCGGGCCGTCGAGCTCGGCAACCATGGTGTCTGGCTTGTTGACGAAGTACGGGGACAGGTAGCCACGATCGAACTGCATGCCTTCTACAACCGACAGTTCGTTTTCCAGGCCCGAGCCTTCTTCAACGGTGATCACGCCTTCTTTACCGACTTTTTCCATGGCTTCGGCAATGATGTCGCCGATGGAGTTGTCGGAGTTGGCGGAGATGGTGCCTACCTGAGCGATAGCCTTGGTGTCAGCGCATGGCTTGGACAGGGCTTTCAGCTCTTTGACGATGGCGATGGTCGCTTTGTCGATACCGCGCTTCAGGTCCATCGGGTTCATGCCGGCAGCGACGGCTTTCAGGCCTTCGTTGACGATCGACTGAGCCAGAACGGTAGCGGTGGTAGTACCGTCACCAGCGTCATCGTTGGCACGGGAGGCAACGTCTTTGACCAGCTGCGCGCCCATGTTTTCGAAGCGATCTTCGAGTTCGATTTCTTTGGCGACGGAAACTCCGTCCTTGGTGATGGTCGGAGCGCCGAAGCTCTTCTCGAGGATCACGTTACGGCCTTTCGGGCCCAGGGTCGCTTTTACCGCGTCAGCCAGAACGTTGACGCCTTTGAGCATCTTGGAGCGGGCGGCATCGCCGAACTTAACTTCTTTAGCAGCCATGATCGATATTCCTTAAATACTTTGTAGTAACGGGAAAATGAGCGGGGAAATCAGCCTTCCAGTACAGCGAGAATCTCGTTCTCAGCCATTACCAGCAGGTCTTCGCCGTCGACTTTCACAGTGTTGCTGCCGGAGTAAGGACCGAACACAACCTTGTCGCCGACTTTAACGGCCAGCGCACGCACTTCACCGTTTTCCAGAGTCTTGCCTGGGCCTGCAGCGACGATCACACCGTGGTTGGCTTTTTCAGCAGCCGAACCTGGCAGGACGATACCGCCAGCGGTTTTCTTTTCTTCTTCGCTGCGACGGATGACGACGCGGTCATGCAGAGGACGAAGCTTCATTGTCGATCTCTCCTAATTGTGGTTTTCATCGGCCGGTGTAGTCCCGGCGGGTTTAACAAATCCGGCCTGCGCCGGTTGCGATTCGTCGAGCGAACCGCGGAAGTCTGTCCGACTCAAATGCCGGAAACCTTTCGGTGACCGATACATAAGGGCGCATATGCTTATTACAAGGGTGGGGGGCAAAAATTTTTCATCGATTTGCCCCTTGAATGCCGCGCATAAAGAAACGGCACCCGAAGGTGCCGTGTCGATGCAGGGGTTACTTGCTGTCGCGATGTTCGAACTCGCCTTCGATCACATCACCCTCGCGGCCCAGAGGCTGACGCGGTGCAGGACCGCCTCGGGGTTGCAGGTCGTCGGCGAAGGCACGCTGACGAATTGCCTGTTCTTCGGCGCGCTGGCGCATCTTGTTTGCCAGCAGGCGACGGGTGAACGGCAGCAGCATCACCAGACCGACCACGTCACTGACGAAGCCCGGCAGGATCAACAGGCCACCGGCCAGTGCCAGCATCAGGCCTTCAAGCATGGTCTGTGCGGGCAACTCACCGCGATTCAGGCTTTCACGGGCACGCAGCGCAGTTGCCAGACCGGCGACGCGCAGTACGAACACACCGAACATCGAGCCGAGAATGATCAGCAGCAGGGCCGGGAAAAACCCGATAGCCCCTGCCACTTTGACGAATACGAACAGCTCCAGCACCGGAAACAGCAGAAAGAGCAACAAAAAAGGGCGCATCAAAGATTCCTCAACGCAAGAAATGCCTTGCAGTAAGCCTTAGATGACGTCGCCCTTTCGTGAATTCAAGCGTCGGCCACCGCATTTTTTGGCCAGACCTCGGCGTGAGCCAGAGAAACCAAGGCTTCGCGCACTTGTATCGGCGTATGACAAGGCGCTTGAAACGGCAGCCAGTACAGCGCCTGACCGATGCGCAGGTGCATGCCTTCGCTGTCGATCCCGGCCAGTTGCGCCGGTTCGGTTTTCGGCAGCCCGCTGAGTTCCACATAGTGAGCGATGGCTTTGGCGTGATCGCTGTTCATGTGCTCGACCATGCTGATTTCAGCCTTGCCGGCGAACGGGTTGGCCAGGGTCAGCTGATCGACCCAGTGAATCGCGCCGAAACCGCCGATGTAGCGATGACGCACAGGATTGAGCACCCAGAAATCGAAGTCGTGGGCCTTGTGGTAGTTCTGCGAATCGGGGAAATAACGGTAGTAACGTTCGGCCGCGGCTTCGATGGCAGCCGGCTCTTCGAGCTTCTGCGCTTCGGCCAGATAGGTCAGACGACCAACGGCCTGCACGTCGTCGGCATCACGCTCACCCACCAGCAGCGAACATTTCGGGTCCTTCTGCAGGTTGTGGGTGTGCTGGGCAATGCGGCTGATCAGGATCAGCGGGCGGCCCTGCTCATCCAGGCAATACGGCACCACTGAGCCAAACGGGAAACCGGGCATCGATTTGGAGTGGGTCGACAATACGCCACGGTATTCCTTGAGAAGCAATTCTCGGGCATTCTTGGCCGCTTCAACGCTCAATTTATGACTCCTTATATAGAATCCGTCGAAAAAACGGACAGGCGCCTGGGGATAAGTCCCGGTCACGCCATCGGGCAATGCTCATGTGCAATCTGTCCATAACCGGTACGGATCGAGCGTCGCCAATAACAAAAACCACTCAGACCGGCTATCGGGGCATGCGAATGCAACTCAACGACAAAGTAATCATTATCACCGGCGGTTGCCAGGGTTTGGGCCGTTCCATGGCCGAGTATTTCGCCGGCAAAGGCGCGAAGCTCGCGCTGGTCGACCTCAATCAGGAAAAACTCGACGACGCGGTGGCAGCCTGCAAGGCCAAGGGCGTCGAGGCGCGCAGCTATCTGTGCAACGTGGCCAATGAAGAACAG
Organism: Pseudomonas sp. MWU16-30322; assembly: GCF_020515535.1. Classification (NCBI taxonomy): domain Bacteria; kingdom Pseudomonadati; phylum Pseudomonadota; class Gammaproteobacteria; order Pseudomonadales; family Pseudomonadaceae; genus Pseudomonas; species Pseudomonas sp. MWU16-30322. The sequence continues at coordinate 60,412 of NZ_JAIWYL010000002.1, read as the reverse complement.
GTTGAGCACATGGTCGCCCAGGTCGCCGAAGATTTCGGCGCGATCCATGGCCTGATCAACAACGCCGGGATCCTGCGTGACGGCCTGCTGCTCAAGGTCAAGGACGGCGAAATGACCAAGATGAGCCTGGCCCAGTGGCAGGCAGTGATCGACGTCAACCTGACCGGCGTGTTCCTCTGCACTCGGGAAGTGGCGGCGAAAATGGTCGAGCTGAAGAACAGCGGCGCGATCATCAACATCTCGTCGATCTCCCGCGCTGGTAACGTCGGCCAGACCAACTACTCTGCCGCCAAGGCTGGCGTGGCCGCCGCCACCGTGACCTGGGCCAAGGAACTGGCGCGTTACGGCATTCGTGTGGCGGGCATTGCGCCGGGTTTCATCGAAACCGAGATGACCCTGGGCATGAAGCCGGAAGCGCTGGAGAAGATGACCTCGGGTATTCCGCTCAAGCGCATGGGCAAGCCGGAAGAGATCGCCCATTCGGCGGCGTACATCTTCGAGAACGACTACTACACCGGGCGGATTCTGGAGATGGATGGCGGGTTGCGGATCTAAGTCCCCACCACAAAACCAACTGTAGGAGTGAGCCTGCTCGCGATTGCGGTCATTCATTCAACATGTTCGTTGAATGTTAATCCGCTATCGCGAGCAGGCTCACTCCTACAGGTTTTCAGCGTTACCGATGATCAATCGTCGCTGATGCTGATATTAGGCATCGCCGGCGTCGCCGCTTCCTGCAACACAATGCGCGCGCCGACGTGGCGAGCCAGTTCCTGGTAGACCATGGCAATCTGGCTGTCCGGCTCGGCGATCACCGTTGGCTTGCCGCCATCGGCCTGTTCGCGGATCAGCATCGACAGCGGCAGCGAGGCCAGCAGTTCGACGCCATATTGGGTCGCCAGCTTCTCGCCACCGCCCTCACCGAACAGGTGCTCGGCATGTCCGCAGTTCGAGCAGATGTGCACCGCCATGTTTTCCACCACGCCCAGCACCGGAATGTTGACCTTGCGGAACATTTCCACGCCTTTGCGCGCGTCGAGCAACGCCAGATCCTGCGGGGTGGTGACGATCACGGCGCCGGCCACCGGGACTTTCTGCGCCAGGGTCAGCTGGATGTCGCCGGTGCCTGGCGGCATATCGATGACCAGATAATCCAGGTCGCCCCACGCGGTTTGCGTAACCAGTTGCAGCAGTGCGCCGGAGACCATCGGCCCACGCCAGACCATCGGCGTGTTGTCGTCGGTCAGGAACGCCATCGACATGACTTCGACACCGTGGGCCTTGAGCGGCACAAACCACTTCTGATCCTTGACCTCGGGGCGGGTGCGCTCGGGGATGCCGAACATGATTCCTTGGCTCGGGCCATAGATATCAGCGTCGAGAATCCCCACTTTGGCGCCTTCGCGGGCCAGCGCCAGCGCGAGGTTGGCGGCGGTGGTCGACTTGCCCACCCCCCCCTTGCCCGAAGCCACGGCGACCACGTTCTTGACGTTGGCCAGGCCCGGGATCTGTGCCTGAGCCTTGTGCGCGGCGATCACGCTATTGACCTCGACCTTGGCGATCGTCACGCCATCGAGGTTTTCGATGGCCAGTTGCAACAACTGCGCCCAGCCGCTCTTGAACAGACCGGCGGCGTAGCCGATTTCCAGCTGAACCTTGACGCGGTCGCCATCGATCTCGATGTGCTTCACGCAACCGGCGCTGACCGGGTCCTGATTCAGGTAAGGGTCGGTGTATTGGCTGAGGACGGCTTCCACCGCTGCGCGAGTGACGGCACTCATGGGCAACTCCGATAACAAGACTGGGAAAAGATGGCGGGTATCGTACCCCGCAGATTGATTTGTGGTCAGGCGATTTATGCTTCGACTCGACTTTGTGGCGAGGGAGCTTGCTCCCGCTCGACTGCGCAGCAGGCGCAATCAGGCTTATCCGGTCTATCTGACATTGCCGGGATGGGGCGGCTGCACCACCCAGCGGGAGCAAGCTCCCTCGCCACAATTATTGTGCTCAAGTCATCCGGAAACAGGTGCACAGGGTGAAAAATATGCGCCAGCGCTTTATAGTGGCCGACCTCCGTTTCATCAAGTAGCGAAGCCCCACATGTCCGAACCACGCAAGATCCTCGTCACCAGCGCCCTGCCCTACGCCAACGGTTCGATTCACCTTGGCCACATGCTGGAATACATCCAGACCGATATGTGGGTGCGCTTCCAGAAGCATCGCGGCAATCAATGCATCTATGTCTGCGCCGACGACGCCCACGGTTCGGCGATCATGCTGCGTGCGGAAAAGGAAGGCATCACCCCGGAACAACTGATCGCCAACGTGCAGGCTGAACATAGCGCCGACTTTGCCGAGTTCCTGGTCGACTTCGACAACTTCCACTCCACTCACGCCGAAGAAAACCGTGAGCTGTCGAGCCAGATCTACCTGAAGCTGCGTGACGCCGGGCACATTGCCCAGCGCTCGATCACCCAGTATTTCGACCCGGAAAAGAAAATGTTCCTGGCCGACCGCTTCATCAAGGGCACCTGCCCGAAATGCGGCACTGAAGACCAGTATGGCGACAACTGCGAAAAATGCGGTGCGACCTACGCCCCGACCGATCTGAAGGATCCGAAGTCGGCCATCTCCGGTGCCACCCCGGTGCTCAAGGATTCCCAGCACTTCTTCTTCAAGCTCCCGGACTTCCAGCAGATGCTGCAGACCTGGACCCGCAGCGGCACCCTGCAGGACGCCGTGGCCAACAAGATCGCCGAGTGGCTGGACGCCGGCCTGCAGCAGTGGGACATCTCCCGCGATGCGCCGTACTTCGGTTTCGAGATCCCGGACGAGCCGGGCAAGTATTTCTACGTGTGGCTGGACGCGCCGATCGGCTACATGGCCAGTTTCAAGAACCTCTGCAACCGCACGCCGGAGCTGGACTTCGACGCGTTCTGGGGCAAAGACTCCACCGCCGAGCTGTACCACTTCATCGGCAAGGACATCGTCAACTTCCACGCGCTGTTCTGGCCAGCGATGCTCGAAGGCGCCGGTTTCCGCAAGCCGACCGGGATCAACGTGCACGGCTACCTGACCGTCAACGGCCAGAAGATGTCCAAGTCCCGCGGCACCTTCATCAAGGCCCGTACTTACCTGGATCACCTGTCGCCGGAATACCTGCGCTACTACTACGCGGCCAAGCTGGGCCGTGGCGTCGATGACCTCGACCTGAATCTCGAAGACTTCGTGCAGAAGGTCAACTCCGACCTGGTCGGCAAAGTGGTCAACATCGCCAGCCGCTGCGCCGGTTTCATCCAGAAGGGCAACGGCGGCCTGCTGGTCGACAACAACGCTGCGCCAGAGCTGACCGAAGCGTTCCTCGCCGCGGCGCCAAGCATTGCCGACGCCTATGAAGCCCGCGATTTCGCCCGCGCCATGCGTGAAACCATGGCCCTGGCCGACCGCGCCAACGCCTGGATCGCCGACAAGGCGCCTTGGTCGTTGAACAAGCAGGAAGGCAAGCAGGATGAAGTCCAGGCGATCTGCGCCACCGGCATCAACCTGTTCCGCCAACTGGTGATCTTCCTCAAACCGGTGCTGCCGCTGCTGGCCGCCGACGCCGAGGCCTTCCTCAACGTCGCCCCGCTGACCTGGAACGACCACACCACGCTGCTGGCCAACCACCAGTTGAACGAATTCAAACCGTTGATGACCCGCATCGACCCGGTAAAAGTGCAAGCCATGACCGACGCCTCGAAAGAAGACCTGACCGCCAGCCAGACCGATACCGGCGCCGCCACGCCTGCGGGCAATGGCGAACTGGCCAAGGATCCGCTGTCGCCGGAAATCGACTTCGACACCTTCGCCGCCGTCGACTTGCGCGTCGCGCTGATCGTCAAGGCCGAACACGTGGAGGGTGCGGACAAGCTGCTGCGCCTGACTCTGGACATCGGTGACGAGCAGCGCAACGTGTTCTCCGGGATCAAGAGCGCTTACCCGGACCCGTCGAAACTCGACGGTCGCCTGACCATGATGATCGCCAACCTCAAGCCACGGAAAATGAAGTTCGGCATCTCCGAAGGCATGGTGATGGCAGCCGGCCCTGGCGGTGAAGAAATCTACCTGCTGAGCCCGGACAGCGGCGCCAAGCCGGGTCAACGCATCAAGTAAGACACAGCGGTAAAACGATCCCACAGGCATGTTCTGCAGGCCTGTGGGATTTTTCATATCTGGCCCACCCTTCGCGGGTGCCGGATAATGCCTAACCTTGAGTGACATCCGCCCGTTTCTGCCGGCAGAACCATGACCGAACTTGCGCTTACGCTGATCAGTGCCGCCCTGCTCAACAACTTCGTGTTGCACTGGCCGCTGGGCGTCGATCCGCTGCTGGCCGGCAGTCGGCGCCAGGTGCATGCACTGGGGTTGGCGACGGCGTGCCTGATGCTGAGCGTTGGCATCATCGGTTACCTGATCTGGCACTGGCTGCTGGTGCCGCTGCAATTGCAGGCACTGCAGCTGTTTGTGTTCTTGCCGCTCAGTGTGCTGCTGATCGCGCCGCTGCTGAAGCTGCTGGCTCGCGGGCTGCCTGACTGGCCGTTCGATGGGCTATGGCCGCTGTTGCTGGGCAATGCCGGCGTGCTGGGGCTGGCCTTGATCAATGCGCAAAATGATCGCGGCCTGCTGCAGGCAACGGCGCTGAGCCTGGGTGCCGGGCTGGGTTTCTGGCTGGTGCTGAGCCTGTTCAGCGACCTGCGCGAACGCACTGCGGACAACGACATTCCTCTGCCCTTTCGCGGCTTGCCGATCGATCTGATCGGCGCCGGACTGATTGCAGTGATTTTTCTCGGATTCAGTGGACTGATCAAAACATGAGTCTGATTCAACTCATCGATGCCCTCCTGCCGCAGACCCAGTGCGGCAAATGCGGCCACCCCGGGTGCAAACCCTATGCGCAAGGCATCGTCGATGGCGAACCGATCAACAAGTGCCCGCCGGGGGGCGACGAAACCATTACCGCCCTGGCTGAACTGTTGAAGGTGCCGGTGCTGGAACTGGACATCAGCCGTGGCTCGGCACCGCCGCAAGTGGCCTACATCCGCGAAGCCGAGTGCATCGGCTGCACCAAGTGCATTCAGGCCTGCCCGATCGACGCCATCGTCGGCGCGGCGAAACTGATGCACACCGTGCTGATCGACGAATGCACCGGTTGCGACCTGTGCGTGGCGCCGTGCCCGGTGGATTGCATCGAGATGCATCCGCTGCCGCTCGGCACCTTGCCGGTGGTCGGTGGCCTGGCGTCCAGCCTTGAAGAACAGCGCGCGCGCACGGCCAAACGCGATCATGCGCGCAAGCGTTTTGAACGCCGCAACGCCCGCCTGCAGCGCGAAGAACAGCAGAAACAGGCTGAGCGCGAAGCCCGGGCACGGCGCGCAGCGCAACCGGCGGTGGCCACCCTCGACCCGGTGCAAGCCGCTCTGGAACGGGTACGCACGCAGAAAGCCGCGACCGCCGACGCGGCGCTGAAAAAAGCCAAGATCGACGTCGCCATGAGCCGTGCGCAATTGCACAAATCGCTGAAAGCCTTCGGCCATCCACCGACCTTCGAACAGCAATCGCAACTGATCGTGTTGCAACAGCAGTTCGAAGCCGCCGAACAGGCGCTGGCGAAACTCGATAGCAGCGCCACCGCTGCTCCAGCCGCTGCGGCCCCGGCTCCGGCTCCGGCGAAGGACGCGGATCTGAAGCGGGCGAAAATCCAGTTGGCCATGCGTCGCGCCGAATTGAAAAAGGCTCAGACCGCCGAAGCGCCAGCGGGGCAGATCGCCACGCTGGAACAGGCACTGCATGACGCCGAGCAGGCCCTTCACGCTGCCGAAGCGGCAAGCGAACAGCCTGCGCCTGATCTGGTGCGCGTAGAAAAGCGCCCGATCGACAGCCAGCTTCGCCAGTTGAAAACCGAACTGGCCTACGCCCGCGCCGACCTGAACAAACTCGAACGCCGCGCCGACACGCCGAGTGAAGCCCTCGACAAGGCCCGCGCCCGCCTGCAGGCGGCCGAGCGTCAGGTGCAAGATCATGTCGCCCCGTGAGGCACCGGATGATCGCCTGCAACAGGCGATGAAGCGGGTGCTGCTGGCCACTCTGCCGGGGCTGCTGGCACTGTTCTGGTTCTACGGCTGGGGGGTGTTGATCAATCTGATCCTGGCGGCGAGCACCGCGCTGCTGATCGAGGCTGGCGTCGCCCGCCTGCGCCGACAGCCACTGCAACCAACGCTCAGCGATGGCAGCGCACTGGTCAGCGCGACATTGCTGGCCGCCGCCCTGCCACCCTATTGCCCGTGGTGGCTGACCGTTACGGCGATAGCTTCAGGTCTGCTGTTCGGCAAGCATCTGTACGGTGGCATCGGCAAGAATCCGTTCAATCCGGCCATGCTCGGTTTCGCCCTGGCAATGCTGCTGTTCCCGCAACCGATGACCCACTGGCCGGCACATGGCATGAATCTGCAGGCCGCTTTTGCGCAAGTCTTGAATCTGGGTCAGGCGCCGGACGCCTGGGTGCAGGCCACCGCGCTGGACAGTCTGCGCATCAACAAAAGCCTGACCCTGGATGAGCTGTTCGCGGCCAACTCGGCGTTCGGCCGCTTCGGTGGACGCGGTGCGGAGTGGATCAATCTGGCGTTTCTCGCTGGCGGGCTGTGGCTGTTGCAGCGCCGGGTGATTGCCTGGCAAGCGCCGGTCGGCATGCTGGCCAGCCTGTTTGTCGTCAGCCTGCTCTGCTGGAACGGCTCGGGTTCCGATTCCCACGGCTCACCGCTGTTTCATCTGCTGAGCGGCGCGACCATGCTCGGTGCGTTTTTCATCATTACCGAACCGGTGTCCGGCGCCAAAAGTCCGCTGGCCCGGCTGCTGTTCGGCGTGGGTGTCGGCTTGCTGACCTACCTGATCCGCACCTGGGGCGGCTACCCGGACGGTGTCGCGTTTGCCGTGTTGCTGATGAATCTCGGTGTACCGGCCCTGGAGCGTTTTGCCGCTGCCCGCCAGACGCAGGTGCAATCATGAACCGCGCGGCTACGGTCGTGACCCTTGTGCTGCTGGCCGGCGCCGGTCTCGGTTTGACCTATGTCGTGCAGCGCGTCAGTGCGCCGCAGATTGCCAGCGAGCAACGCCTGCTCGACAGCCGCAAATTGCTGGATGTGCTCGCGGCCGATGCCTACGACAATCAGCCGCTGGAGCAGCCGCTGGCGCTGACTGATACAACGTTGAGCCACAGCACGCTGCTGGCAGGTTACCGCGCAAGCAAATCCGGACAGCCAGTGGCGGTGTTGTTACGCACGCAGACCGAGGGCTATGCCGGCGCTATCGAACTGCTGATCGCCATCGATGCCAACGGCAGACTGCTGGGAGTAAAAAACCTGCGGCAAAACGAAACACCGGCGCTCGGCGGACTCATCGGCGACTGGCCGAACCAGTGGCTGGCGACGTTTACCGGCAAGTCGCGCAACGCACCTGACGACGCTGGCTGGGCACTGAAAAAGGATCAGGGACAGTTCGATCAACTGGCGGGCGCCACCATTACGTCCCGGGCCACTCTCAATGCCATCCATGACGCTCTGCGCTACTTTGACGAGCACCGGGCAATCTTGCTGGGGACCGGATCATGAACCGGCCGACGAATCTGACGAACACTTTGACGCTGATGCTGCTGCTTGGCACCAGCGCGACACTGGCTGGCGCGCTGGGCATGCTGTTGATGTCGAGTGCCGTTGTGGGGATTTACAGCGTGTGCATCGCCCCACTGCGCTTGCGGTTATCTGGCAACAGCCTGTTGCTGGCCAGTCTGCTGCTGGCCGCCACTCTGACCAGTTGTGCCAATATCCTCGCGCAGCGCTGGGCGTTGCAGTGGCAACAGTCACTCGGGATCTATGGCGGGTTGATCGCCTTGCAATGCGTGGTGCTGGAATACAATGGGTTCTTTCGTCACGCGCTTGCCCAGCGCCTGACGTTTTTTGGCCTGTCGAGCGCGCTGCTACTGGCGCTGGCTGTATTGCGTGAACTGTTCGGTCAGGGGCACATCGGTCGTGTTCTGTCCGAGCACTGGCAAGGACTGGTTCTGTTCAGCGACGGGCTGCACCTGCTCACCCTGGTTCCCGGCGCCTTCATCCTGCTCGGACTCCTGCTCGCTGCCCGCCAGGCCTGGACCCGCTCGAACGCTCTCTCCAAGGAAACACATCATCCATGAATGCCGCAAAACGCCTGGAAATCTTCCGCAGACTTCATGAAGACAACCCCGAGCCGAAGACCGAGCTGGCCTATTCCTCGCCGTTCGAGTTGTTGATCGCGGTAATCCTCTCGGCGCAATCTACCGACGTTGGCGTCAACAAGGCCACGGCCAAACTGTTTCCGGTGGCCAATACCCCTGCGGCGATCCACGCGCTGGGTGTCGAAGGGCTGTCCGAATACATAAAGACCATCGGCCTCTATAACAGCAAAGCGAAAAACGTGATCGAGACCTGCCGCATGCTGGTCGAACTGCACAATGGCGAAGTCCCGCAGACGCGCGAAGAACTGGAAGCGCTGCCCGGTGTCGGCCGCAAAACGGCCAACGTAGTGCTCAATACCGCTTTTCGTCAGTTGACCATGGCGGTCGACACGCACATTTTTCGCGTGAGCAACCGCACCGGCATTGCCCCGGGCAAAAATGTGGTCGAGGTGGAAAAGAAGTTGATGAAGTTTGTGCCAAAAGACTACCTGCTCGACTCTCACCACTGGCTGATTCTGCATGGTCGCTATGTGTGTCTGGCGCGCAAGCCACGCTGTGGCAGCTGCCGGATCGAAGATTTGTGCGAGTACAAACACAAAACCTCGGACGATTGACTGACTATTGGAATAATTGATTCGTCGATTGAAAAAATCTTTTTTACCCGCAGCAGGAATATCGATATAAGGAGCGCCAAAGGCAGTCTTAGCCTGGAGTTCACCTTATGACTGACACCAAAGAACAACTGGACGTAGATGACGATTTCACAGTTGTGGAAACCGACGACGCCGAACCTGTCGTCGAGGTCGCCAAGACCAATCTGAGCAAACGTCGCACCATCGATAACCTGCTTGAGGAGCGCCGACTGCAAAAGCAATTGGCCGATTACGATTTTGATCTCTGATACTTGAAAGCCTCCCGAACCGGAGGCTTTTTACTTTCCAGGAGTTCGACACCGAGCGGCCCATGATCCGTCAGCAGGCAGGACCATCAGACCAGCCCGTTGCGTTGCGCCAGCTCAATCAGGTCCACCAGCGACCGAGCATTGAGCTTCAATAACAAACGGGTCTTGTAAGTGCTGACCGTCTTGTTGCTGAGAAACATGCCGTCGGCGATTTCCTTGTTGGTCTTGCCCCGCGCCAATTGCTGCAACACCATCATTTCCCGCCCGGAAAGGCGGTCTACCATATCGGCCTCACTGGCATTACCGAGGCTGGTTCGCACGGTATGCAGGGCCTGGTTTGGAAAATAGCTGTATCCGGACAGTACGGCCTTGATCGCACTGAGCAACTCTGTCAGATCCTGTTGTTTACAGACATAGCCTGCCGCCCCCGACTGCATGCAGCGCATCGAAAAATGCCCGGGTGCCTGAGAGGTCAACACCAGAACTTTCAATGGCATCGGTGTAGAGTTCAGACGGGCAATAACTTCCAGGCCATCGAGCTTCGGTATTCCAATATCCAGAATAACGATATCCGGCATTTGTTCACGCGCAAGTTGCAATGCATCCACACCATTATCTGTTTCGGCAATAACTTCGTAGCCATGACGTTCCATCAGCATACGCACAGCAAGACGAATGACGGGATGATCATCCACGATCAGCACTTTATTCATGGGCAAGTCCAGTTTCGCTGTTCGAATTTTTAGAACCCGCACAATAGCCTAGTCACTTCCGACATGGCACAAGAGAGTTCCGTCACACTCACAGCCAAAGACATTCCCTACACCAAAAAAAGACTATTCCTACAAAAAACCGCCGCTGGTGATATTGGCAAGCCCCGGCCGTTTCTCTGACCACGCCTTGGACGTGAAAAATACTACGCATTGCAACTCAAGCCGGCTCACTGATCCATGGCCTCTCGCGCAAGAAGAAACTGCAAGAATTGCTGTTGTTGCATGACAGCACACTGCTGAGGCCGGACAGCCTCAGGCTGACAATCGATTATAAAAACAACGGCAAGAACGCCACTACACACTTTGAACAATCAACGTCTGAAACAAGATACTTCTACCCAACGAATTTTATTTAATATAAAAAAGAGCATCAGACGCAAAACTTCACCCACATGACATCATTCAATAAACACATTGGAAAAACACACTTAATGAGCAAACACCATGATAAAAATCAGAAAAAAAATCACCAACCCCATGACGGTAATTGCAATATTTGCATTTATTTCCGAATCGTCGGCGGCCATCTCCCTGCCTTTTCTTGATAACGATGAAAGAGAAGTCTATATCTGGTTCCTGATCAGCTTCCCGTTTTACTTGCTGTTGCTGTTTTTTTTAACGCTGAACTTCAACTACCGTTCATTGTATGCGCCCTCGGACTTCGACAAGGACGACAGTTTTCTAAAAGTCTTTGATGAGTTGAAGCAGACGGAGAATATCCCCTGTTCGTCCCCGGCACGCGGAGCACCAGGCGGTCAGGAGCGGACGCTACCTGAACGTGGCATTGACCAGCGGCCACTCCACCCGTGCGGCGCTGACGAATCCTGCCCGGAGCGAGCGTGGATTGAGCACACCATCCAACTGCCCAAATCCATGGGCACGTTGCGCGCCATCGATGTACGTCCGCTGAACAGCACACAGGCGTTCAATGCGCTGGCCGAACACTTTCCTCAGCTTGGCAAGCAATCGGCCAAGGCAGTGGTATTTTTGACCGACTCAGCGTCTGACGCTCTGCTCAAGCAAATTACTCTCAGCCTTGTCAAACAAGCGAAAAAAAACGGAGGCGCCAAACTTTTCGTTGCTTATAACGTGAGCACGCAAAGTACTACGGTGCTGAGGGGGGAATGAGACGCAGAGTAGATGCCTGAAGTGGACATTCAAGAAAATGCTGGAATTGACCGTAACAACACATGTTGCGGATTAACGTCAGACAACCACAAAAAAAAATGGCGGCTTTGTCACTGGGACAAGCCGCCACTTCTTTACAGGCCCGCGACACTTAGAACAGCTTGCGGCCCTTGTTGGCAGCAATGCGCATGCGCAGCGCGTTGAGCTTGATGAAGCCCGCCGCGTCGGCCTGGTTGTAAGCGCCGCCGTCTTCTTCGAAGGTCGCGATATTGGCGTCGAACAGCGAATCGTCGGACTTGCGACCGGTCACGATCACGTTGCCTTTGTACAGCTTCAGGCGAACCACGCCGTTCACGTTGACCTGGGAAGCGTCGATCATCTGTTGCAGCATCAGACGCTCCGGGCTCCACCAGTAGCCGGTGTAGATCAGGCTGGCGTATTTCGGCATCAGCTCGTCTTTGAGGTGAGCGACTTCGCGGTCCAGGGTGATCGATTCGATGGCGCGGTGAGCGCGCAGCATGATGGTGCCGCCCGGGGTTTCGTAGCAGCCACGGGACTTCATGCCCACGTAACGGTTTTCAACGATGTCCAGACGACCGATACCGTGTTGACCACCGATCTTGTTCAGCGTTGCCAATACGGTGGCCGGAGTCATTTCGACGCCGTCCAGGGCAACGATGTCGCCGTTGCGGTAGGTCAGTTCCAGGTATTGCGGGGTGTCAGGAGCGTTCTCCGGGGAGACGGTCCAGCGCCACATGTCTTCTTCGTGCTCGGTCCAGGTGTCTTCCAGCACGCCGCCTTCATAGGAGATGTGCAGCAGGTTGGCGTCCATCGAGTACGGAGATTTCTTCTTGCCGTGACGCTCGATCGGGATCGCGTGCTTCTCGGCGTAGTCCATCAGCTTCTCGCGGGACAGCAGGTCCCACTCACGCCATGGAGCAATGACTTTCACGCCTGGCTTGAGCGCGTAGGCACCCAGTTCGAAACGCACCTGGTCGTTGCCCTTGCCGGTAGCGCCATGGGAAATGGCGTCGGCGCCGGTTTCGTTGGCGATTTCGATCAGACGTTTGGCGATCAGCGGACGTGCGATGGAGGTACCCAGCAGGTACTCGCCTTCGTAAACGGTGTTGGCGCGGAACATCGGGAACACGAAGTCACGCACGAATTCTTCGCGCAGGTCGTCGATGTAGATTTCTTTGACGCCCATGGCCTGAGCCTTGGCGCGAGCCGGCTCGACCTCTTCGCCCTGACCCAGGTCAGCAGTGAAGGTCACCACTTCACAGTTATAAGTATCCTGCAGCCACTTGAGGATCACCGAAGTGTCCAGGCCGCCGGAATACGCCAGAACGACCTTGTTTACGTCCGCCATGCCATCACTCCACGGGGTTCTACGGAAAGCCGAGGAGTCTACCGCTCAAATACGATAATTTACAGAGGCGCGACAGCTTAAGACGACAAAGCGACAGAATCTGTCGAGAGCGCGACGATGACCGGCGGGTCAGGAAGTCGCCGCGGCGTTGGCAGGCGCGCTGGCTTGCGGCGCTGGCGCGGTGGTCGGTGCTACCCGTGCCAGCTTCACGCTGACCCGGCGATTCTTCGCCCGGTTAGTGGCATTGGTGTTCGGCACCAAAGGATATTGCTCGCCATGGAAACGCACGGTGATCTGCGATTCGGCGATGCCGTTGGCCTTAAAGAAATCGACCACCGCCAGCGCGCGACGGCGCGACAGCTCTCGGTTGGTAAGACGGTTGCCGCTGTTGTCCGAGTGGCCGTCGAGTTCGATGTGATTGACCGACGGATCGGCCTTCATGTACTCGAGCATCACTTGCAGCTTGGCCCGAGCGGCGGCGTCGAGGTCGGTACCTTCCCCCGGGAAACCGATCTGCGATTGTTTGATCTGGTCGAAATTCTGCGGCAGCAATTTCGCCACACACGTCTGGTAATCGTTGAAGGCCTTGCTGAACTTGACGGGCAGCAGGCGCACTTCCGAAACCCGGCCATCGCCGGACGCACGGCGCACCACCGGGCTGCGACCGTCCAGCAAACCGCTGATCAGCCCGCCGGCCTGGGATTGCGAACTGTTGAACAGCACGTTACCGGTGCCGATCCTGACGCTGCCCAGGTAGATGTCGTTGCGCCCCGGTTGCCATGGCGCGGCCGCCGCAAGCAACGTCGCTGAACCGCCGCCGAGCATGGCGTTATAGGCATTGAGGCGGAATATCGCCTGTTCGCCGGCCTTGCGCACGAACTGGCCCGAGCCGAAATCGGTGATCGGCTGGGTCAGGCGGCACTCGAACTTGTCGCCCTCGACCGTCCACTCAATGTTCTCCAGACGAGTCTGGTAGGTGAGCGCCATCGCGGGGAGGCTGGCAAACACACTGAGCAAGGCTAAATATCGCTGGCGCACGGGAGGCTCCATTGGCTTCTGTAACACAAAGACCGATTCACACTATGTTTACGGCATACCTACGGGATATCGGAAGGTTCCGGCAAAACTTGATAGCGAGTGCCTGCAAGAGTCTTTTCCGGTAGCATTCCCCTCAGTTTGACCCGCCTGGAATCCCCTCATGTCCGACCGCCTGACCCTGCTGCGTCCCGACGACTGGCACATTCATCTTCGCGATGGTGCCGTGTTGACCAATACCGTTGCCGATGTAGCGCGCACCTTTGGCCGCGCCATCATCATGCCCAACCTGGTACCACCGGTGCGCAACGCCGCTGAAGCCGATGGCTATCGCCAGCGGATTCTCGCTGCCCGCCCGGCCGGCAGTCGTTTCGAACCGCTGATGGTGCTGTACCTCACCGACCGCACCCAGCCCGAAGAAATTCGTCAGGCCAAGGCCAGCGGTTTCGTGCACGCTGCCAAATTGTACCCGGCCGGCGCCACTACCAACTCCGATTCCGGGGTGACCAGCATCGACAAGATCTTCCCGGTGCTGGAAGCCATGGCCGAAGTCGGCATGCCGCTGCTGATCCACGGCGAAGTCACCCGTGGCGATGTCGACGTCTTCGACCGCGAAAAGATTTTCATCGATGAGCACATGCGCCGTGTCGTCGAGCGTTTCCCGACGCTCAAAGTGGTGTTCGAACACATCACCACCGGCGACGCCGTGCAGTTCGTCAGCGAGGCTTCGGCCAACGTCGGCGCGACCATCACCGCGCATCACCTGCTGTACAACCGCAACCACATGTTGGTAGGCGGGATTCGGCCGCACTTCTACTGCCTGCCGATCCTCAAGCGTAATACCCATCAGGAAGCCCTGCTCGATGCCGCCACCAGCGGCAGCGCGAAGTTCTTCCTTGGTACCGACTCGGCGCCGCACGCCCAGCACGCCAAGGAAGCCGCCTGCGGCTGCGCCGGCTGCTACACCGCGTACGCCGCCATCGAGCTGTATGCCGAAGCTTTCGAACAGCGCAACGCGCTGGACAAGCTTGAAGCGTTCGCCAGCCTCAACGGCCCACGCTTCTACGGTCTGCCGGCCAACACCGATCGCATCACCCTGGTTCGCGAAGAATGGACCGCCCCGACCAGCCTGCCATTTGGCGAGCTGACCGTTATCCCGCTGCGCGCCGGTGAAAAACTGCGCTGGCGCCTGCTGGAGGAACACGCGTGAGTGAAGACCATTTCGACGACGAACTGGACGGTCAAGGTGGCGGCGGCGGTTCCCGTCACCCAATGGCAGCACGTTTTCGCGGTTACCTGCCGGTTGTCGTCGACGTAGAGACCGGTGGCTTCAATTCGGCCACCGACGCTCTGCTGGAGATTGCCGCGACCACCATCGCCATGGATGAAAAGGGTTTCGTCTACCCGGATCACACCTACTTCTTCCGCGTCGAGCCGTTCGAAGGCGCCAACATCGAAGCGGCGGCGCTGGAGTTCACCGGGATCAAGCTCGATCACCCGCTGCGCATGGCGGTCAGCGAAGAAACTGCGCTGACCGACATCTTCCGTGGCGTGCGCAAGGCGCTGAAGGCCAATGGCTGCAAGCGCGCGATTCTGGTCGGCCATAACAGCAGCTTCGACCTTGGCTTCCTGAATGCTGCGGTTGCGCGTCTGGACATGAAGCGCAACCCGTTTCACCCGTTCTCCAGCTTCGATACCGCGACGCTGGCCGGTCTGGCTTACGGTCAAACCGTACTGGCCAAGGCCTGTCAGGCAGCCGACATCGACTTCGACGGCCGTGAAGCGCATTCGGCGCGTTACGACACCGAGAAGACCGCCGAGCTGTTTTGCGGCATCGTCAACCGCTGGAAACAGATGGGCGGCTGGGAAGACTTCGACGACTGATCCTCGTCGGACAAATCCCGTACATGAAAAAACCGGCCACGTGGGCCGGTTTTTTTGTACCTCGACGTTGTGCCTTACAGGGCAGCAGCGTTCTCGGTCAGGTAAGCCGCAACGCCTTCTGGCGAAGCGTTCATGCCTTTGTCGCCTTTTTTCCAGTTGGCAGGGCAGACTTCGCCGTGCTCTTCGTGGAATTGCAGAGCGTCGACCAGACGGATCAGCTCTTCCATGTTACGGCCCAGCGGCAGGTCGTTGATGATCTGCGAGCGGACAACGCCCTTGTCGTCGATCAGGAACGCGCCACGGAAAGCCACGCCGCCTTCGGACTCAACGTCGTAGGCCTTGGCGATGTCGTGCTTCATGTCGGCAGCCATGGTGTATTTCACCTGACCGATGCCGCCATTGTTGACCGGGGTGTTGCGCCAGGCGTTGTGGGTGAAGTGCGAGTCGATCGACACAGCGATCACTTCTACGTTGCGTGCCTTGAAGTCAGCCATGCGATTGTCCAGAGCGATCAGCTCGGACGGGCAGACGAAGGTGAAGTCCAGTGGGTAGAAGAACACCAGGCCGTATTTGCCTTTGATGGCCGAGGACAGGGTGAAGCTGTCAACGATCTCGCCATTGCCGAGTACGGCCGGGACGGTGAAATCAGGGGCTTGTTTGCCTACGAGTACGCTCATGGATATCTCCTGGTGAATAACTTGAAGTTCAGGGTCCGGGCCAGCCTGCCACCCTCAGGCGACAGCCCTGTGACACGAACCCTCTTCGCAAGGGCCGACCATCATACACTGCGTTTTTCGCCTGTCCTTAACGGTTTTTTGCCCAAAGCGGATAACCGTGCCGCATTTTCGGGGCCAGGCAAATCGCCATTAAGCACCGTTCGTCAGTCATCGCTGATTCGTTCATAAAGCGTTCAGAAAGCACTTTGACAATCATTCTCGTTAACATTAAGATCCATCGCAATTGAGTCACAACCAGCGACGGTTCTCACTTATGTATGTTTGTCTCTGCACTGGCGTCACCGACGGACAGATCCGCGAAGCGATCTATGAAGGTTGCTGCAGCTATAAAGAAGTCCGCCAGGCCACCGGCGTCGCCAGCCAATGCGGCAAATGTGCCTGCCTGGCCAAGGAAGTGGTCCGCGAAACCCTGACCAAACTGCAAACCGCCCAGGCCGCGATCCCGTATCCGGTAGAATTTACAGCGGCGTAATTACCCCAATTTCGAAGAACCGGACTTATGTCCGGTTTTTTTATGCCCGTAAATCAACTGGTTAGGCGCTAGACGCGGAACACAAACATTCTTATTCAGATTTAATTTCATTTATTATTCAATAACTTAGGTTTGACACTTATAAGTACCAAGCTCAAACTCCGCCTTATATACAGCTATTACAGGGCAGGACTCCCATCATGAAAGGCGACATTACAGTCATCCAGCATCTCAACAAGATCCTTGCCAATGAGCTGGTCGCGATCAATCAGTACTTCCTGCATGCGCGCATGTATGAAGATTGGGGCCTGAACAAGCTGGGCAAGCACGAGTACCACGAATCCATCGACGAGATGAAACACGCGGACAAGCTGATCAAGCGCATCCTGTTCCTTGAAGGCCTGCCGAACGTGCAGGATCTAGGCAAGCTGCACATTGGCGAGCACACCCAGGAAATGCTTGAGTGCGACCTGCGTATCGAGAAGACCGGCCACGCCGATCTGAAAGCCGCTATCGCCCATTGCGAATCGGTTGGCGACTTTGGCAGCCGTGAACTGCTCGAAGACATTCTCGAGTCCGAAGAAGAACACATCGACTGGCTGGAAACCCAACTGGGCCTGATCGATAAAGTCGGTCTTGAGAACTATCTGCAATCGCAGATGGGCGAAGAGTAAGTTAGCACCCGCTGAACTCGCGACACCAAAAAGCCCCGCCCTCTTTCGAGGTGCGGGGCTTTTTATTGGCAAATCCCGGATCAGATGCAGATCCCTGTGGGAGCGGGCTTGCTCGCGAATGCGGTGTATCAGTCAGTTACTATTTTTCTGATACACCGCATTCGCGAGCAAGCCCGCTCCCACAAAGCCGGATCAGGCTTCGGACTTGGCCGCAGCAGCCTTGGCCGATGCTTCCTTGACCAGAGTCTGCAGCTCACCGTTGGCGAACATTTCAGCCATGATGTCGCTGCCGCCAACCAGTTCACCGCCAACCCACAGTTGCGGGAAAGTCGGCCAGTTGGCGTACTTTGGCAGGTTGGCGCGGATTTCCGGGTTCTGCAGGATGTCGACGTAGGCGAACTTCTCGCCACAGCCCATAACGGCCTGCGCAGCTTTCGCGGAGAAGCCACACTGCGGGGCATTCGGCGAGCCTTTCATGTAAAGCAGAATGGTGTTGTTGGCAATCTGCTCTTTAATCGTTTCGATGATATCCATGGAGCACCTCGGCTGAACTTTCCGACTCATGGGTCGGCACGGTGGCGCATTGTAACGGAATCCCGAGCGCCCTGCTCGGTCTCCCCGACAGACATGCTCAAGCCGCCACCACCGTCACCGGCACGCCGTTGAGCGCCGCGTTGCCCGACAGCTCGTCGAGCTGGCATTCATCGGTCAGGTCGTTGGCGCTCGACCCCGGCTGACCGCTGGCAATCGCCATCTGCACCCCCGGACGCGCGTGACCCCAGCCATGCGGCAGGCTGACCACGCCTTTCATCATGTCCAGGCTGCCGAGCACTTCCACTTCGATCTGCCCGACCCGCGAACTGACGCGCACCAACTGCCCGTCGTCGAGCCCGCGACTGGCCAGATCATCAGGGTGCATCAGCAGTTGATGACGCGGCTTACCCTTCACCAGACGATGGTAATTGTGCATCCATGAATTGTTGCTGCGCACATGGCGCCGGCCGATCATCAGCAGCTCATCCGCCGCCGGCGCCTGCAAGGCGGCAAAGCGTGCGAGATCGGCGAGGATCTCCGGTGGCGCAGCCTGTACCCGTTGATTCGGGGTTTTCAGGCGTGCCGCCAGATTGGGTTTGAGCGCGCCCAGATCGACGCCGTGCGGATGATCGAACAGCGTCGCCAGCGACAGCTTGTGCGCCGAAGCATCGCCATACAGCCCCATGCGCAGCCCCATATCGATCATCTTCGCCGGCGGCATCGTCGGTTTCAGCTCCTTGCCGGTCTTCTCGGCAAACGCCTTGGCCAAGCCAACGAAGATCTCCCAGTCGTGTAATGCGCCCTCGGGCTTGGCGAGAATCGCCCGATTGAAGCGAGTGACGTTGCGCACCGCGAACAGGTTGAACGTGGTGTCGTAGTGATCGTTCTCCAGCGCCGAGGTCGACGGCAGGATCAGGTCGGCATAACGCGTGGTTTCGTTGATGTACAGGTCGATGCTGAGCATGAACTCCAGACCATCGAGCGCCTGCTCCAGTTGCCGGCCGTTCGGTGTCGACAACACCGGATTGCCGGCCACGGTGATCAGTGCGCGAATCTGCCCTTCGCCTTCGGTGAGCATTTCTTCGGCCAGCGCCGACACCGGCAACTCGCCGCCGTACTCAGGCCGCCCGGACACCCGGCTCTGCCACTTGTTGAAATGCCCACCCGAGGTCGACGCCACCAGATCCACCGCCGGCTCGGTGCACAGCGCGCCGCCGACCCGGTCGAGGTTGCCGGTGACCAGATTGATCAACTGCACCACCCAGTGGCACAAGGTGCCGAACGCCTGAGTCGAAACGCCCATGCGCCCGTAGCACACCGCGCTCGGCGCCGCGGCGAAATCCCGCGCCAGTTGGCGGATCTGCTCGGCCGGCACCGCACACAGCGGGCTCATGGCTTCGGCAGTGAACGTTGCGATGGCTGCACGCACTTCATCGAGGCCATCGACGGGCAAGTGACTGTCGCGGGTCAGGCCTTCTTCGAACAAGGTATTGAGCACCCCGAACAGCAACGCCGCGTCGCCACCCGGCCGCACAAACAAGTGCTGATCGGCGATAGCCGCCGTTTCGCTGCGCCGAGGATCGACCACTACCACTTTGCCACCGCGCGCCTGAATCGCCTTAAGGCGTTTCTCGACATCCGGCACGGTCATGATGCTGCCGTTGGATGCCAGCGGATTACCGCCAAGGATCAGCATGAAATCGGTGTGATCGATGTCCGGGATCGGCAGCAGCAAGCCGTGGCCGTACATCAGGTAACTGCTCAGGTGATGCGGCAACTGGTCGACCGAGGTCGCCGAGAAGCGATTGCGCGTTTTCAGCAGGCCGAGAAAGTAGTTGCTGTGGGTCATCAGCCCGTAGTTGTGCACACTCGGATTGCCTTGATAGACCGCCACCGCGTTCTGGCCGTGACGCTCCTGAATCGCCGCCAGACGCTCGGCCACCAGCGCAAAGGCCTCGTCCCACTCGATCGGCAGCCATTCGCTGCCGACCCGGCGCATCGGCTGACGCAGGCGATCCGGATCGTTCTGGATGTCTTGCAGGGCCACGGCCTTGGGACAGATGTGCCCACGGCTGAAGGTGTCGAGGGCATCGCCCTTGATCGAGGTGATCGCGACGTTGCCATCGGTTTCGGTGGTCTCGATGGTCAGGCCGCAAATGGCTTCGCACAGGTGGCAGGCACGGTGATGGAGAGTCTTGGTCATGGCCAGTCTCTGTCTTGTTCTGGGCAGGCAACGGGCGTGCCTGCGGGAACAAAACTATGGCCCGTGTGCGGGAGCGACGCCAGCGACGTTCGTCTTGTGAATCGACGGCTATCAGGCGAGCCGATAGCTCGTCAGGCTCAGTTGGACGGCAACTGCGGCGGCGCCTGCAACTGGATTTCCTGAATGGTTTCGATCTGCTCGTGGGCGACGTGCACGCCGGTGAGTTCGCCGATCAGTCGCCAGTGCTCGTCGAGCCCTGCGCTGATAGTCGCCATGCGATCGATCATCTGGCGACTGGCAGCCTTGACCACATCATCTTCGCTGCGCAGCAGTTCGAAGGACATTGACGTCACCGAGGCGGTGAGATGGGTCAGTGAGCGAGCCGTGTGGCCCAGCAATTCCATTAACAATTGTTCTTTCGATTCCATGCGGAGGCTTCCTGCGTCGCTCGAAAGGTAGTTATAACCCAGCACTTTGCATTAGCAAATGTTTCAACCGGCCATCCGACCAAGCGAAGCCATGGCCGGGCAGTCGCAAACCGACCCGACCTGCTCCATCCCCGCCACAGCGGATTGCCAAGCCCCGCGGCGCCAGTGTACAAATGAGTCCGTTACACGCCTCAACCCGGCTTCTACTGCGCGACTGCAACACTCTGTCGCCGCTGCAAATTCCGCAAAAACCGTAGCCTATTGGCGTAACGCGACATTTAGTGTCAATATCGCGCCTCCCCCTATTTCGTCGCCCCGTGCGGCTTACGCCGCAGGTCTCGCCCGTTGTTCCGTTAAACAAGGCTTTGAGCATCTGCGGCTTGTAGCAAAAAGGTAGTCAATGATGAGCGCAAGGCACTTTCTCTCCCTGATGGATTGCACGCCCGAAGAGCTGGTCAGCGTGATCCGTCGAGGCGTTGAGCTCAAGGACCTGCGTAACCGCGGCGTACTGTTCGAGCCTCTGAAAAACCGCGTCCTGGGGATGATCTTCGAGAAGTCCTCGACCCGTACCCGGATCTCCTTCGAGGCCGGCATGATCCAGCTCGGTGGCCAGGCAATCTTCCTGTCGCCGCGCGACACCCAGTTGGGCCGTGGCGAGCCGATCGGCGACTGCGCCATCGTCATGTCGAGCATGCTCGATGCGGTGATGATCCGTACCTTTGCCCACAGCACCCTGACCGAATTCGCTGCCAACTCGCGCGTGCCGGTGATCAACGGTCTGTCCGATGACCTGCACCCGTGCCAGTTGCTGGCCGACATGCAGACCTTCCTTGAGCACCGCGGCTCGATCCAGGGCAAGACCGTGGCCTGGATCGGCGACGGCAACAACATGTGCAACAGCTATATAGAAGCGGCGATCCAGTTCGACTTCCAGTTGCGCATCGCCTGCCCGGAAGGCTACGAGCCAAATCCTGAGTTCGTCGCCCGCGCCGGCGATCGTGTGACCATCGTCCGCGATCCGCAGGACGCCGTGCGCGGTGCGCATCTGGTGAGCACCGACGTCTGGACTTCGATGGGTCAGGAAGAGGAAACTGCCAAGCGCCTGAAGCTGTTCGCACCGTTCCAGGTGACCCGCGCCCTGCTCGATCTGGCGGCCGAAGATGTGCTGTTCATGCACTGCCTGCCAGCGCACCGCGGTGAAGAAATCAGCCTCGACCTGCTTGATGACCCGCGCTCCGTCGCCTGGGATCAGGCAGAAAACCGTCTCCACGCACAGAAGGCCCTGCTCGAGTTCCTCGTCGAACCGGCATATCACCACGCATGAGCCATGAATTACTGCTGAACCTGCGCAACCTCGCTTGCGGCTATCAAGATCAACGCGTGGTGCAGAACCTCAATCTGCACCTCAACGCCGGTGACATCGGTTGCCTGCTCGGCTCGTCCGGCTGCGGCAAGACCACCACCCTGCGCGCGATTGCCGGTTTTGAACCGGTGCACGAAGGTGAAATCACCCTGGGAGGTGAAACCATCTCCAGCGCCGGTTTCACTCTGGCACCAGAAAAACGCCGGATCGGCATGGTGTTTCAGGATTACGCGCTGTTCCCGCACCTGAGCGTCGCGGACAACATCGCCTTCGGTATCCGCAAGCACCCGAACAAGGAGCGCGTAACCGAAGAGCTGCTGGAACTGGTCAACCTGAAGAACCTCGGCAAGCGCTTCCCCCACGAGTTATCGGGCGGCCAGCAACAGCGTGTCGCCCTCGCCCGGGCACTGGCGCCGGAGCCGCAATTGCTGCTGCTCGACGAGCCATTCTCCAACCTCGATGGCGAACTGCGGCGCAAGCTCAGCCACGAAGTGCGTGACATCCTCAAGGCCCGTGGCACCAGTGCGATTCTGGTGACCCACGACCAGGAAGAAGCCTTCGCCGTCAGCGATCACGTTGGCGTGTTCAAGGAAGGTCGTCTGGAGCAGTGGGACACGCCCTACAACCTCTACCACGAGCCAGCCACGCCGTTTGTTGCCAGCTTCATCGGTCAGGGTTATTTCATTCGCGGCCAGCTCGGCAGCCCGGAGTCGGTGCAGACCGAACTCGGCGAACTACGCGGCAACCGGGCCTACACCTGGCCGGTGGGCGGTGCGGTTGATGTATTGCTGCGTCCGGATGACATTGTTTATGCGCCGGACAGTGGGTTGAAAGCGCGGATCGTCGGCAAGACGTTCCTTGGCGCCTCGACCCTGTATCGCCTGCAACTGCCGACCGGTGCGCAACTGGAATCGATCTTCCCGAGCCATGCGGATCATCAGGTCGGTGCGGATGTGGGGATTCGGGTCGCCGCCGAACACCTCGTCCTGTTCCAGGCCAGCGGCAGCACCGCGGCACAAATCCCGGCTGTGGAAAACGGCGTCCGCCGCTACAGCGCTGCACTCTGATCCGCCCCGGATCAGAACTGTGGGAGCGGGCTTGCTCGCGAATGCGCTGTGTCAGTCAACGAAGAGGTCGTCTGACACAGCGCATTCGCGAGCAAGCCCGCTCCCACAATTGGTTTTGGGTCAGCCCAAAATCAGCGTACCGCTGGCCACCAGCGTCGCATTCCCGCCAATTTTCACTCGCTCACCTTCCAGCCGACAGAACAACTCCCCGCCCCGCGCCGAGCGCTGGCACGCGGTCAAACTGGATTTGCCCAGACGTTTCGACCAGTACGGAATCAAGCTGCAATGCGTCGAACCAGTGACTGGATCTTCGTTGATACCAATCGCTGGAGCGAAATAACGCGAGACGAAATCGTGCTGATTGCCGCGCGCCGTCACGATCGCACCGAGCCACGGCAGTTTCGCCAGCGCGACCATGTCCGGCTTGCAGTCGAGCACCGCCTGCTCCGAGTCGAGCACCACGAACAACTCGTTGGAACCGAGCACATCCACTGCCTCGACGCCCAGCGCACGCTCGACATCCAGCGTCACGCCAATCTCTGACGGCACAATTGAAGGGAAGTCCAGCCACAGGCGATCGCCCTCACGACTGACACTCAACGGCCCGGACTTGCAGATGAAGTCCAGCCGCTCGGTGGTTTCCTTGTAGACCTCGAACAACACATAGGCGCTGGCCAGCGTCGCATGCCCGCACAATGGCACCTCGGTGGTCGGGGTGAACCAGCGGATATGCCACGCCGCGCCTTCGCGCACCACAAACGCGGTTTCCGCCAGATTGTGCTCGGCGGCGATCTTCTGCATCAGCTCATCCGCAAGCCATGCATCGAGCCGATAAACCATCGCCGGATTGCCACTGAACGGCCGATCGCTGAACGCGTCGACTTGATAAAACTCAAGCTGCATAACCTTCTCCCTAAGTCCGTGGGCAGAGCATGCAACGCGGGCCGGATCAGCGCCAGTGACAGAACCGGCCAATTTTCTGCATACAGCGATGAGCGTTACGCACGGCCGATATCGGCAAATTTGGCCTGGGTGTGCTCAGCCAGCACCGCCGGCGCCAGTTCGACTTCGAGGCCACGTCGGCCCGCACTGACATAAATAGTCGCAAAACCCTGGGCCGAGTTATCAATGAAGGTGCGCAGGCGTTTTTTCTGCCCCAGCGGACTGATGCCGCCCAACAGGTAACCGGTGGAACGCTGCGCGGCAGCCGGGTCGGCCATTTCGACTTTTTTCACCCCAGCAGCATGCGCCAGGCCCTTGAGGTCAAGGCTTCCGACGACCGGCACCACCGCCACCAACAATTCACCTTTTTCACTGGCGGCCAGCAGCGTCTTGAACACCTGAGCCGGCTCGAGCGCCAGCTTCTCTGCGGCCTCCAGCCCATAGGACGCAGCCTTGGGATCATGTTCGTAACTGTGCACGCGATGTTCGGCACGAACTTTTTTCAACAAGTCCAACGCAGGGGTCATGGCAGCTCCAGGCTCGGCATCAACAGAAAATCCTGCGCCGGATTCTAGGCCATCACCCCGCAAAAGGCTCTAGCGCAAGCCCCGTTTTTCGGGCTTTACAGGCGAATCACCGAATTATCGCGGCAGTCACCCGCAGGATCATTCAACAGGTTGATAGTTTAATTGTGACCGATGGTTCACTTTCGACCTTTGACAGGTTTGTTTCTTGTCTATATTTTTTCGAATCTGAATAATGTAAGAATTATCATCACCGCAGCACCCAGCAGTAAACCGGGAACAGGATGGGGATCCTGCCTCGGCGAAAATCGCGCCTTGCCCTGACGGCAAATGCGCCAGACAACAACAAAAATCGAGGTTTTCAATGACAACTGCTATTCAGCAACCATCGCTTTCCGGCCAATGCCTGGCCGAGTTTCTGGGGACTGCACTTCTGATCTTTTTCGGCACCGGCTGTGTCGCTGCGCTCAAAGTCGCGGGCGCCAGCTTCGGCCTGTGGGAAATCAGCATCATCTGGGGCGTCGGTGTGAGCATGGCGATCTACTTGACCGCCGGAGTTTCCGGCGCGCACCTGAACCCCGCCGTGAGTATTGCCCTGAGCATTTTTGCCGACTTCGAAAAACGCAAATTGCCGTTCTACATCCTGTCGCAGATTGCCGGCGCGTTCTGCGGCGCGCTGCTGGTTTACACGCTGTACAGCAACCTGTTCTTCGATTACGAACAAACTCACCAAATGGTTCGTGGTTCGGCTGCCAGCCTTGAGTTGGCGTCGGTATTCTCCACCTTCCCCAATCCTGTGCTGTCGACTGCCCAGGCATTCCTGGTCGAGATGATCATCACCGCGATCCTGATGGGCGTGATCATGGCCCTGACCGATGACAATAACGGTCTGCCGAAAGGCCCGATGGCGCCGCTGCTGATCGGTTTGCTGATCGCTGTGATCGGCAGTTCGATGGGCCCGCTGACTGGTTTCGCGATGAACCCGGCCCGTGACTTCGGTCCGAAACTGATGACTTTCTTTGCCGGCTGGGGTGAAATTTCCTTCACTGGCGGCCGCGATATTCCGTACTTCCTGATTCCGATTTTTGCACCGATTGTCGGTGCCTGCCTCGGCGCTGCCGGGTATCGCGGGCTCATCGCCCGTCACCTGACCGGCGCCACACCTGCTACAAAGGATGCAGAACCGGCCATTGACGGCAAACCAAGAACTTCTTGAAACAGTCGGCGCGGGTTCCTGCCCAATTCGAGCCCGCGCCCCGGCCCACTCTCCCTTATTTCGTCCAAGGCAATCGACATGACCGACATTCAGAATAAGAACTACATCATTGCCCTCGATCAGGGTACGACCAGCTCCCGCGCGATCATTTTCGACCGCGATGCGAACGTGGTCTGCACCGCCCAACGCGAATTCGCCCAGCATTACCCGCAAGCCGGCTGGGTTGAACACGACCCGATGGAAATCTTCGCCACCCAGAGCGCGGTGATGGTTGAAGCGCTGGCCCAGGCCGGTCTGCATCACGATCAGGTGGCCGCCATCGGTATCACCAACCAGCGTGAAACCACCGTAGTCTGGGACAAGACCACTGGCCGTCCGGTGTACAACGCGATCGTCTGGCAGTGCCGCCGCAGCACCGAGATCTGCCAGCAGCTCAAGCGCGATGGCCACGAAGAATACATTCGCGACAACACCGGCCTGGTCACCGACCCGTACTTCTCCGGCACCAAGCTGAAGTGGATCCTCGACAACGTCGAAGGCAGCCGCGAGCGTGCGCGCAACGGCGAATTGCTGTTCGGCACCATCGATAGCTGGCTGATCTGGAAATTCACTGGTGGCAAGGTGCACGTCACCGACTACACCAACGCCTCGCGCACCATGCTCTTCAACATCCATTCGCTGGAGTGGGATTCGAAGATGCTGGAAATCCTCGACATCCCGCGCGAGATGCTCCCGGAAGTGAAGGCTTCTTCGGAAATCTACGGTCGCACCAAGAGCGGCATCGCCATCGGCGGTATCGCCGGTGACCAGCAAGCCGCACTGTTCGGCCAGATGTGCGTCGAGCCGGGCCAGGCAAAAAACACCTACGGCACCGGCTGCTTCCTGCTGATGAACACCGGCGACAAAGCGGTGAAATCGCAGCACGGCATGCTCACCACCATCGCTTGCGGCCCACGCGGCGAAGTGGCTTACGCACTGGAAGGCGCGGTGTTCAACGGTGGCTCGACCGTGCAGTGGCTGCGCGATGAACTGAAGATCGTCAACGACGCTCACGACACCGAATACTTCGCCAATAAAGTGAAGGACAGCAACGGCGTGTACCTGGTACCGGCCTTCACCGGTCTGGGCGCTCCGTACTGGGACCCGTATGCCCGTGGCGCACTGTTCGGCCTGACGCGCGGCGTGCGCGTGGATCACATCATCCGCGCCGCGCTGGAATCGATCGCCTACCAGACCCGCGACGTGCTCGACGCCATGCAACAGGACTCCGGCGAACGCCTCAAGGCCCTGCGTGTGGACGGCGGTGCGGTCGCGAACAACTTCCTCATGCAGTTCCAGGCCGACATCCTCGGCACCCAGGTCGAGCGCCCGCAAATGCGCGAAACCACCGCGCTGGGCGCAGCGTATCTGGCCGGTCTGGCGTGCGGTTTCTGGGGCAGCCTGGACGAACTGCGCGGCAAGGCTGTCATCGAGCGCGAGTTCGAGCCGAGCCTGGATGAAGTCGAGAAAGAGAAACTGTACAAAGGCTGGAAAAAAGCCGTCAGCCGCACCCGTGACTGGGCGCGTGAAGACGCTGAATAAGCCAACCTTCAGAGACTGATAGGCAACTAACTGGTCGGGAGGAGATTCCTGCGGCATCATGGGCAAATTTTGCACGGCAGCCCAAAGGAAGCCCCATGAATCTGCCTCCCCGTCAGCAGCAAATCCTCGAGCTGGTCCGCGAACGCGGCTATGTGAGCATCGAGGAAATGGCTACGCTGTTCGTTGTTACCCCGCAAACCATCCGCCGCGATATCAATCAGCTCGCGGAAGCCAATCTGTTGCGTCGCTACCATGGCGGCGCGGCCTATGATTCCAGCGTCGAAAACACCGCCTATGCGATGCGCGCCGACCAGATGCGCGATGAAAAACAACGCATCGGCGAAGCTATCGCCGCGCAGATCCCCGATCACGCCTCGCTGTTCATCAACATCGGCACCACCACCGAATCGATTGCCCGCGCCCTGCTCAATCACAACCATCTGAAGATCATCACCAACAACCTGCATGTCGCCTCGATGCTCAGTGCCAAGGATGATTTCGATGTGCTGCTGACCGGCGGCAACGTGCGCCGTGACGGCGGTGTTGTGGGTCAGGCGAGCGTGGATTTCATCAACCAGTTCAAGGTTGATTTCGCGCTGGTGGGCATCAGCGGTATCGACGAGGACGGCAGCCTGCTCGACTTCGACTATCAGGAAGTGCGCGTATCGCAGGCGATCATCGCCAATGCGCGGCAGGTGATTCTGGCGGCGGACTCCAGCAAGTTCGGGCGCAATGCGATGATTCGCCTCGGCCCGATCAGCCTGATCGACTGCCTGGTGACCGATCAGCAACCAGTACCGGCACTGGCGCAACTGTTGAGCCAGCACAAGATTCGTCTGGAAGTCGTTTAAATCCTACTTGGCGCAGCTCCCCTGTGGCGAGGGAGCTTGCTCCCGCTGGGCTGCGAAGCGGCCCCAAAACCATCCAGCCCAATTCATCCAGCCACGCCTTGCGCACCGGATTTACGACGGCTGCGCCGCCGAGCGGGAGCAAGCTCCCTCGCCACAACAGTGCTTAAGCAATTCTAAATGTTCGAAAATTTTCTTTTAGCCGCCCTTCGATGAGTTTTTTCAATCGAACGTGACTGGCTGTGCGCGTCTTTATGGGCTACCATTTTCGCAAATGAACATTTATGTTCGATTTCCAAGACAGAAAATCAAAAGAGCCCGAGGCCAGCCGATGTCCACCTCTACCTTGCGTACGCCCCCTATCGCCGAGATCTACGATGTTGCCGTTATTGGCGGCGGGATCAATGGCGTGGGGATCGCAGCGGATGCCGCCGGTCGCGGTCTCTCGGTGTTCCTTTGCGAAAAGGATGACCTGGCCAGCCACACCTCGTCGGCCAGCAGCAAGCTGATCCACGGTGGCCTGCGCTACCTTGAACATTACGAATTCCGTCTGGTGCGTGAAGCGCTGGCTGAGCGCGAAGTGTTGCTGGCCAAGGCGCCGCACATCGTCAAACCGATGCGTTTTGTGTTGCCGCACCGTCCGCACCTGCGTCCGGCCTGGATGATTCGCGCCGGCCTGTTCCTCTATGACAATCTCGGCAAGCGCGAAAAACTGCCAGGTTCGAAAAGCCTGAAGTTCGGTGCCGATAGCGCGCTGAAAAGCGAAATCACCAAGGGTTTCGAATATTCCGATTGCTGGGTCGATGACGCCCGACTCGTCGTTCTGAACGCCATGGCAGCCCGGGAAAAAGGTGCCCACGTACACACCCAGACCCGTTGCGTCAGCGCCCGCCGCGCCAAGGGCCTGTGGCACCTGAGTCTGGAACGCGCCGACGGCAGCCTGTTTTCGATCACTGCCAAAGCCTTGGTGAATGCGGCCGGTCCGTGGGTCGCCAAGTTCATCCGTGACGACCTGAAAATGGAATCGCCGTACGGCATCCGCCTGATTCAGGGCAGCCACATCATCGTGCCGAAACTGTACGAAGGCGATCACGCGCACATCCTGCAAAACGAAGATCAGCGCATCGTCTTCACCATTCCGTACCTGAACCACTTCACCCTGATCGGCACCACCGACCGCGAATACACCGGCGATCCGACGAAAGTGGCAATCACCGACGGCGAAACCGATTACCTGCTGAAAGTGGTCAACGCTCACTTCAAGAAGCAGATCAGCCGCGACGACATTCAGCACAGCTATTCGGGCGTGCGTCCGCTGTGCAACGACGAATCCGACAACCCGTCCGCCGTGACCCGCGATTA
The DNA here is from genome assembly GCF_020515535.1 of Pseudomonas sp. MWU16-30322. NCBI lineage: Bacteria > Pseudomonadati > Pseudomonadota > Gammaproteobacteria > Pseudomonadales > Pseudomonadaceae > Pseudomonas > Pseudomonas sp. MWU16-30322. Next base: position 31,129 of record NZ_JAIWYL010000002.1, on the reverse strand, counting down.
CACCCTGGCGCTGTCTGGCGGCGGCGAAGAAGCACCGCTGTTGTCGGTGTTTGGCGGCAAGCTGACCACCTACCGCAAACTCGCCGAGTCGGCGATGGCTCAGTTGATGTCGTACTTCACGCAGATGCGCCCGAGCTGGACCGCGACCGCGACCCTGCCCGGCGGCGAAGACATGACTACCCCGCAAGCCTTGAGCGCGCAGATCCGCGACAAGTTCGACTTCGTCCCGACCGAGATCGCCCGCCGCTGGGCCACCACCTACGGCAGCCGCACCTGGCGCATGCTCGAAGGCGTCGAGTCGCTGAATGACATGGGCGAACACCTCGGCGGCGGTCTCTACACCCGCGAGGTCGATTACCTGTGCAGCGAAGAATGGGCCACCACCGCGCACGACATCCTGTGGCGCCGCAGCAAGCTGGGCCTGTTCACCACCCCGGCCGAGCAAGAGAAACTGGCGGCGTATCTGGGCAAGGTCGAGCAGAACCGCAAGATTGAAGCGGCCTGACGTTTACAGCGCTTGAAACGAAGCCCCTGAATCTGACGATTCAGGGGCTTTTTTATTTATCCGCGCCGGACGCTGTACCTGTGGCGAGGGAGCTTGCTCCCGCTGGGTCGCGTAGCGGCCCCGCTCTAAAAGCCGGCCTGCTGCGCAGTCCAACGGGAGCAAGCTCCCTCGCCACAAAGGGCGTGTTGCCGAAAACAACTGGCAACAAAGCATTCGGTTTTCCGAACGCGACCTCCCGGTCGATTCGGATAACCGGATCAGTTTCAGCCAAAAACACCGACACAAAACTTTAATCACCTTAAAAATCAATCAATTAGCTTCCATAGACTGCTCTGGCACGACTCATGCTCTACACTCTCTCGACGAATGCCTGCCGTGCCAACACTTCAGGAGCCGTCAGGCATTCGAAGCACAAAAGGGCCGACGAACTGGCTCCATAAAAAAAACAATTCGAGGAAAATTTGATGCGCATCGTTCCCCATATCCTGGGTGCAGCCATTGCTGCCGCTCTGATCAGCACACCAGTTTTCGCCGCCGAACTCACCGGCACCCTGAAGAAAATCAACGATTCCGGCACCATCACGCTCGCTCACCGCGACAGCTCCATCCCGTTTTCCTACATCGCGGATGCTTCCGGCAAACCCGTGGGCTACTCCCACGACATTCAAGTGGCCATCGTTGAAGCCCTGAAAAAAGACCTGAACAAGCCAGACCTTAAGGTCAAGTACAACCTGGTGACCTCGCAAACCCGTATCCCGCTGATCCAGAACGGCACCGCGGATATCGAGTGTGGCTCCACCACCAACAACGCCGAACGCGCCCAGCAAGTCGACTTCACCGTCAACATCTTCGAAATCGGCACCCGTCTGCTGGTCAAGAAAGACAAGGATGGCAAGCCGTCCTACGCTGACTTTGCCGACCTGAAAGGCAAAAACGTCGTAACCACCGCCGGCACCACGTCCGAGCGCATCATCAAAGCGATGAACGCCGACAAGCAGATGGGCATGAACATCATCTCCGCCAAAGACCACGGCGAATCCTTCAACATGCTGGAAAGCGGCCGCGCCGTTGCCTTCATGATGGACGACGCCCTGCTGGCCGGTGAAGAAGCCAAGGCCAAGAAGCCGGACGACTGGGTCATCACCGGTACGCCACAGTCCTTCGAAGCCTACGCGTGCATGGTTCGCAAGGACGACCCGGCCTTCAAGAAGGCTGTCGATGACGCCATTGTCGCCCTGTACAAGTCCGGCGAGATCAACAAGATCTACAGCAAGTGGTTCGAGAGCCCGATCCCACCGAAAGGCCTGAACCTTAACTTCCCGATGAGCGACAAGGTGAAAGAGCTGATCGCCAACCCAAGCGACAAGCCTGCGCCTGACGTAAAAATCTGATTCCTGACTAACCTGTCGTCTGAGGGAGCAACCTCCCTCAGACGTCTGCTACTACCTGCTGGCTTTACAGTGGAACACTCGACCTGGCGGTTTTCGAGCCGATCGCGTGTGCCCGGCGTTCAACGTCGGACGGGAAAGGATCTTCCCCAAGCGGGTGCTTGTACATCGATCGATTTCGAGGGGAGACCCTAATGAATTACAACTGGGACTGGGGCGTGTTCTTCAAGTCCACCGGCGTTGGCAGCGAGACTTATCTCGACTGGTTCATCTCCGGACTGGGCTGGACCATCGCCATCGCCGTCGTGGCATGGATTATCGCCTTGCTGCTGGGCTCCGTTCTTGGGGTCATGCGCACCGTACCGAGCCGCCTCGTATCGGGCATCGCGACCTGCTACGTCGAACTGTTTCGCAACGTGCCGCTGCTGGTTCAGCTGTTCATCTGGTACTTCCTGGTACCCGACCTGCTGCCGCAAAACCTGCAGGACTGGTACAAACAGGATCTGAACCCGACCACCTCGGCCTACCTGAGTGTCGTCGTGTGCCTGGGCCTGTTCACCGCCGCCCGGGTCTGCGAGCAAGTGCGCACCGGCATCCAGGCGCTGCCACGCGGCCAGGAATCCGCCGCCCGCGCCATGGGTTTCAAGCTGCCGCAGATCTACTGGAACGTGCTGCTGCCCCAGGCCTACCGCATCATCATTCCGCCGCTGACCTCGGAATTCCTCAACGTCTTCAAGAACTCCTCCGTGGCGTCCTTGATCGGCCTGATGGAACTGCTGGCGCAAACCAAGCAGACCGCCGAATTCTCGGCCAACCTGTTTGAAGCCTTCACCCTGGCCACGCTGATCTACTTCACCCTGAACATGAGCCTGATGTTGCTGATGCGCCTGGTCGAGAAGAAAGTCGCAGTGCCCGGCCTGATCTCCGTGGGGGGTAAATAATGGACTTCGATTTCAGCGGCATAATCCCCGCGATCCCGGGCCTGTGGAACGGCATGGTCATGACCTTGCAGTTGATGGTCATGGGCGTGGTCGGCGGCATCGTGCTGGGGACCATCCTCGCGCTGATGCGCCTGTCGTCGAGCAAACTGCTGTCGCGCGTCGCCGGCGCCTACGTGAACTACTTCCGCTCGATCCCGCTGCTGCTGGTGATCACCTGGTTCTACCTGGCGGTGCCGTTCGTGCTGCGCTGGATCACCGGCGAAGACACCCCGATCGGCGCGTTCACCTCCTGCGTCGTGGCCTTCATGATGTTCGAAGCCGCGTACTTCTGTGAGATCGTCCGGGCCGGCGTGCAGTCGATCCCCAAAGGCCAGATGGCCGCGGCCCAGGCGATGGGCATGACCTATGGCCAGACCATGCGTCTGATCATCCTGCCCCAGGCGTTCCGCAAGATGACCCCGTTGCTGCTGCAACAGTCGATCATCCTGTTCCAGGACACCTCGCTGGTCTACACCGTGGGCCTGGTGGACTTCCTCAACTCCGCCCGCTCCAGCGGCGACATCATCGGTCGTTCCAACGAGTTCCTGATCTTTGCCGGTGTCGTCTACTTCATCATCAGCTTTTCCGCCTCGCTGCTGGTCAAGCGTCTGCAAAAAAGGTTTGCCGTATGATCTCCATCAAGAACATCAACAAGTGGTATGGCGACTTCCAGGTGCTGACTGATTGCAGCACCGAGGTCAAGAAAGGCGAAGTGATCGTGGTCTGCGGCCCGTCGGGCTCGGGCAAGTCGACCCTGATCAAGTGCGTCAACGCGCTGGAGCCGTTCCAGAAAGGCGACATCGTCGTCGACGGCACCTCGATTGCCGACTCCAAGACCAACCTGCCGAAACTGCGTTCGCGCGTCGGTATGGTGTTCCAGCACTTCGAGCTGTTCCCGCACCTGACCATCACCGAGAACCTGACCATCGCGCAGATCAAGGTGCTGGGCCGCAGCAAGGAAGAGGCGACCAAGAAAGGTCTGCAACTGCTTGATCGCGTCGGTCTGTCGGCGCACGCCCACAAGCATCCGGGGCAACTGTCCGGCGGTCAGCAGCAGCGTGTGGCGATTGCCCGCGCGCTGGCGATGGACCCGATCGTCATGCTGTTCGACGAACCGACCTCGGCGCTCGACCCGGAAATGGTCAACGAAGTGCTCGACGTGATGGTGCAACTGGCCCAGGAAGGCATGACCATGATGTGCGTGACCCACGAGATGGGCTTCGCCCGCAAAGTGGCTGACCGCGTGATCTTCATGGACGCCGGCAAGATCATCGAAGACTGCCCGAAAGAGGAGTTCTTCGGCGACATCAGCGCCCGCTCCGAACGCGCGCAGCATTTCCTCGAGAAGATCCTGCAGCACTAAAAGCAATACCGATTTGCCCTTGTGGCGAGGGAGCTTGCTCCCGCTGGGTCGCGCAGCGGCCCCAAAACCTGCCAATGCGATCTGTCTGAAACACCGCATTGAATGGATTTACGACTGCTACGCAGCCGAGCGGGAGCAAGCTCCCTCGCCACAGGTTCCAGGCTCGACCAAACCAGTGCGTCGTCCGCGGCAGCGCTGGTTGACCCAAGGCAACTGTGATGAAATGCGACCCCAATCTCTATCGCGCAGCGCCGCCATCACTTGCCGTGAAGCCCCGTCTGATTCGCCATCTGTTCCTGCCGCCGCTGATCATCATCCTGATGATCGGACTGGGTTACATCGGCTTCTGGACCAGTGAACATTTCGGCATCCGCAGCCTCAGCGAAAACGGCCAGCGTCAGCTCGAACTGCACGCGCGTACGGTCGAAAGCGAGATCAGCAAATACACCTACCTGCCCAGCCTGCTGGAACTGGAAACCAGTGTCCCGCAACTGCTGGCCGATCCGACCCCGGAACACCGGCAGACGGTCAATGCTTACGTTGAAGGCCTGAACCGGCGCAGCCGCAGTCGAGCCATCTACGTCATGGACACCACCGGCCGCGTGATGGCCACCAGCAACTGGCGCGACGTCGACAGTTACCTCGGTGAAGACCTGTCCTTTCGCGCCTATTTCCAGAAAGCCGTGCGCGGCGAGCCCGGACGTTTCTACGGCATCGGCAGCACCAGCGGCGAGCCCGGTTACTACCTCGCCCATGGCCTGGAAGAACACGGCAAGATCATCGGCGTCGCCGTGGTCAAGGTGCGCCTCGAAGCCCTGGAAGAACGCTGGCAGCGCGCCCGCCTGGAAGCTTTCGTCAGCGATGAGAACGGCATCATCATTCTTTCCAGCGATCCGGCGCGACGCCTCAAGTCCGTAGTACCGCTGAGCGATGAAACCAAAGAAAAACTCGCGCGCAGCCTGCAGTACTACTGGTTCCCGCTCAACGAACTGCAACCGCTGGCCCGCGAAACCCTCGCCGAAGGTGTAGAGAAACTGACCTTCCCGGCCAACAGCGAACTGAGCGCCGATGACGACAGCATCAGCTATCTGGCGCAGACCCGGCCACTGAGCGACACACCGTGGAATTTCACCCTGCTCACGCCGTTGCAGGACTTGCGCCGTGAAGCGATCAACCAAGGCATTCTGGTGGCCGTGGCCTTCGCCCTGGTGGCGTTCCTGCTGATCGCCTGGAACGAACGGCGCAAGGTCATCGCTACCCGCCTCGCCGCCCGCGAAGCCTTGCAGGAAGCCAACAATCAACTGGAGCGTCGGATTACCGAACGCACCGGCGATCTGCGTGCCAGCAACGAACGGCTGAAGAGCCAGATCCGCGAACGGCGCCAGGCCGAGGAAACCCTGCGCCGCGCTCAGGACGAACTGGTGCAGGCCGGCAAACTCGCGGCCATCGGCCAGATGTCGACCAGCATCGCCCACGAACTGAACCAGCCGCTGGCGGCAATGCGCACCCTGTCCGGCAACACCATTCGCTTTCTGGAACGCGGCCAGCTCGACGTCGCCAGCACCAACCTCAAGACCATCAACGACCTGATCGACCGCATGGGCCGGATCACCGCCAGCCTGCGCTCGTTCGCCCGGCGCGGCGACAACGAAGGCCAGGCCAGTCTCGGCAAAGCCGTGGACGCCGCCCTGCAACTGCTCGGCGCGCGGGTCGAGGGCATGGCGCTGCAACTGCACCGCCAGTTCAGCGACGTGCAGGTGCAGATCGACCAGACCCGCCTCGAACAGATTCTGGTCAACCTGATCGGCAACGCCCTCGACGCCATGCAGGCTCAACCCGCGCCGCAGCTGTGGCTGGAAGGCGAAGAGTTCAACGGCAAATATCGCCTGCGGGTGCGCGACAACGGCCACGGGGTCGACGCCGAAGCGCGCAAACATCTGTTCGAGCCGTTCTTCACCACCAAACCCGGCGAACAGGGGCTGGGCCTCGGCCTGACCCTTTCCGCCAGCCTCGCTGCCGCCACCGGCGGGCATCTGGGTGTCGAACACCCGGCCAGCGGTGGCACCACCTTCGTCCTCAGTTTACCGTTGGTAAGCCCTACTCCTGCCGAGCCAATATGAACCACGACCTTAGTGTGCTGATCGTCGAAGACGACCCCCATGTGCTGCTCGGTTGCCAGCAGGCGCTGACCCTGGAAGACATTCCCTGCATCGGCGTCGGCAGTGCCGAAGAAGCGCTGGAGCGGGTCGGCGACAACTTTGCCGGGATCGTCATCAGCGACATTCGCCTGCCCGGCATCGATGGCCTGGAACTGCTGACTCGCCTCAAGGCACGCGACCGCAGTCTGCCGGTGGTGCTGATCACCGGTCATGGCGATATCTCCATGGCAGTCGGCGCGATGCAGAAAGGCGCCTACGATTTCATGGAGAAACCGTTCTCGCCGGAACGTCTGGTGGATGTCGCCCGCCGCGCACTGGAGCAACGCAGCCTCGCCCGCGAAGTGTCTTCGCTACGTCGGCAACTGGCCGAACGCGACTCCCTCGAAGGCCGGATCATCGGTCGTTCGCCAGCCATGCAGAACCTGCGCGAGCTGATCGCCAACGTCGCCGACACTTCGGCCAACGTATTGATCGAAGGCGAGACCGGCACCGGCAAGGAACTGGTCGCCCGTTGCCTGCACGACTTCAGTCGTCGGCATGCCAAGCAGTTCGTCGCGCTGAACTGCGGCGGCCTGCCGGAAAACCTCTTCGAAAGCGAGATCTTCGGCCACGAGGCCAACGCCTTTACCGGTGCCGGCAAACGGCGCATCGGCAAGATCGAACACGCCGACGGCGGCACGCTGTTTCTCGATGAAGTGGAAAGCATGCCCCTGCCGTTGCAGATCAAATTGCTGCGCGTGTTGCAGGAACGCACCCTCGAACGCCTCGGTTCGAACCAGAGCGTGGCGGTGGATTGCCGGGTGATTGCCGCGACCAAATCCGACCTCGACGAAGCGAGCAAGGCCGGCGAGTTTCGCAGCGACTTGTACTACCGCCTCAACGTGGTGACGCTGGAACTGCCGCCGCTGCGCGAACGCCGTGAAGACATCCTGCAACTGTTCGAACACTTCACCCAGCAGTCGGCGCTGCGTTTCGACCGCGCCCTGCCGGAGCTGGACAACCAGACCCTGTCGAACCTGATGAGCCACGACTGGCCAGGCAACGTGCGCGAACTGCGCAACGTCGCCGAGCGCTTTGCCCTCGGCCTGCCGGCGTTCAAGAAGTCCGGCGCCAGCAGCGGCGGTCAAGGTCTGGCGTTCGCCGAAGCAGTCGAAGCCTTCGAGCGCAACCTGCTCAACGATGCCTTGCAACGCAGCGGCGGCAACCTGACCCAGGCCAGTCTCGAGCTGGGCATGGCCAAGACCACGCTGTTCGATAAAGTGAAAAAGTACGGGTTGAGCCACTGATGGATCTGATACTCAAAGCGGCACTTGGCGCGGCAGTGGTGGTGATTCTCGCCGCGCTGTCGAAGACCCGAAACTATTACATCGCCGGACTGGTGCCGCTGTTTCCGACCTTCGCGCTGATCGCCCACTACATCGTCGGCAACAGCCGTTCGATCGATGACCTGAAGGCGACCATCGTGTTCGGCATGTGGTCGATCATTCCGTACTTCATCTATCTGGCGACGTTGTACGTGATGGTTGACCGCATGCGCCTGGAGGCGTCGCTCGCCGTGGCCGTGGTCGCATGGTTGATCGCCGCCACCGTGCTGGTCTCGGTGTGGGTGCGCCTGCACGCCTGAGGCAACGGCTGGCCCGGCCCTTGCATTTACCCGCAAAAGCCCTGCCCGGCTGGCGCTCATGCTCGATGAGGCCGGTGTCTGGCAGGGTCTGCCAAGGGTAAATAGCGACCTTGAATATTTTAGATCTCGACCACAGCCTGACCTCCCAGGCGCCGATTGCGCGACTGCTCGACAGTGGCCGCGCCAGACGCCTGGACCTGCTCGACCTCGGCCCGAAACTCCGGCTCTGGTCCAGCGAGCGCACCTGGCGACGCTTTGCCGAACGCTTGCAGCAGCGGCCCCGGCACACCGGCCCGGCACCGGAAATCTTCTTCGTCGGCTCCGGTGACTATCACCACCTGACCCCGGCGTTTCTTATCGATCTGCCAAGCCCCGTCAGCCTGATCCATTTCGACAATCACCCCGACTGGGTGCGGTTTGCGCCGCGTCGGCATTGTGGTTCCTGGGTCAATCAGGCGCTGAAACTGCCGAACATTCGCCGCATCGTGACCCTCGGTCCGTGCAGCGATGATCTGCAAAATCCACAACTGAAGGGCGGCAACCTCGCGGCCCTCAAACGCGGGGTTCTGCAGCTCTTTCCGTGGCAGCACGCGCCCTCCAAAGTCTGGGGGCGGATCGGTGACGGCGCCGGGCATGAGCAACAGGAAAACATGCTGCACTGGCACAACCTGTCGCAAGTGGACTGGAACCTGTTCCTCGACAAAATGATCGCCAGCCTGCCGACCGATGCGGTGTGGATCACCATCGACAAGGACGTGCTCGCCAGCGAGGACGCCGCCACCAACTGGGATCAGGGCGGCATGCGCCTGAGCCATATGCTCCAGGCCCTGCGCGCGCTGGCGGCGAGCAAGCGGATCATCGGGATCGACATCTGCGGCGAGTACGCCCGTCCGGCCTTCAGCAACGTATTCAAACGCTGGGAGGCGAAGACCGACCAGCCGCCAGCCGAGCGCTGGAGCGAGGCCGATATCCTGCGCAACTCCACCACCAATCAAGCCTTGATCGACCTGTTCGAGGAACTGTTTCCATGACTTTCACCGTGATCGTGCTGGTGGCCCTGTCCATTGTTCTGGATGTGCTCGGCCAGCTGTGTTTCAAACTGGGCCTTGATCGATTACCTGAGCTTGAGGGTGGTTTTCGGCTGCAGGTGTTCTGGGGCCAGGTGTTCAACGCACCGCTGCTGTGGGCCGGGATCGGCGCTTATGCAATCGAGTTTTTCGTCTGGCTCGGCGCCCTGTCGCGGGCGCCGTTGAGTCTGTTGTTTCCGGCAGCCGCGCTGGCCTATTGCGGCGTGGTGCTGGCGGGCAAACTGGTGCTCGGTGAAACCGTCAGTCGGCGGCGCTGGCTGGGCACGCTGGTGATTACGGCGGGCGTGATGCTCGTGTGTGCCGGCCATGTCTGACGCTCACCTGGAACTGCAAAGGAACGACGCAATGCATTGGCTACACGGGCGCGTGGGCACCATCGTGCTCTGGGCGCTGTTGATCATTCTGGAAAGTGGCGGGCAGATCGCGAGCAAGGTCGGTGGCGATCAGTTGGGCCAGATGGACTTCAGCCTGCAATGGCTGCAAGACATCGTCATGACGCCCGGGGTGTGGGTCGCGGTTGGCTGCTACATCGGCGCGTTTTTTGTCTGGATGCTGATTCTGCGACGCAGCAGTCTGTCGCTGGCGTTTCCTCTGAGTTCGCTGGTGTTTGTCGGCGTGCTGCTGGGGTCGTGGCTGGGGCTGGGCGAGCAGATCAGTCTGCTGCACTGGATCGGCGTGGCGGTGATCATGGGCGGGATAGCCTTGCTCGCCGAGGGCGAAGAGCACTGAAATGCTCCGTGTAGGAGCTGCCGCAGGCTCGGGCCGCGATCGGACGATCTTTGCTTTTCAAGATCAAAAGATCGCAGCCTGCGGCAGCTCCTGCACAAAGCAGTCAGGCGTCAGGCTTTTGGTGGTTCAGCAGGAAGCCCAAACCGTGCGCCAGCGGAATATCCTTCACCCCCGCCTCCTGCTGTTGCCGGGCGATCTGCCGGTGATAGGCCTTGATCTGAGTCCAGTGCATTTTCGGCCGGTAGTGGTGCTCGGCGTGATAGCCGTTGTTCATCCACAACAGGTTGTACAGCGGGCTGTAGGCACTCACGCCCCAGGCAATCGGCAAATCCGGGTTGCCGCCAAAATGCTCGTAGTAACCGTTGAGCGATGACAGCGCCTGACCCAGATACCAGAACGGCAACAACACCAGCACCGCCTGCCAGTCATACACCGCCAGCAGCAGATAAAACGCCACCGTCACATAGATCTCGACCTGAACCCAACGCGCATCCTTCGGGCGTTTGCGGCGCATTTCGTTGTAGATCGGCTTGGGGTCGTCGCGAAAAAAACTCAGGAAGGTGTAAGCCCATGGATTCTCCGGCTGCCCGTTCTTGCCGCGCAGATAGATCGACAGCGGATCAATGGTCTTGCCGTCCGGCCCCGGCAGGTCCGAATTGCCCCGGTGATGGCGATTGTGGATATCGCGATAGAGGGTTTGCGAAAAACCGATGGTCACCGACAACAGCAGATCGAACGCCCGGTTCAGCCACGCCGGGGTGAAGTAGGCGTTGTGAATCTGGTTGTGGGAAATGCTGTTGATGCTCCACGACAGGCTGATCGCATAGCCCAGCGCCAGCGGCACAAAGGCCCACCAGGACAGATCGTGAAAGGCCGCAACCAGCCACAGGACGAAAGCGAAATGGGCCAGGCCCAGAGCGATGGGGATCAAATCCCACAACGAATGAGCCAGCAGACGATAAGCAGGGCGAGCCATGAAGAACATCCTGAAGGAATGGATTCGACAGGGCTGCCTGCAAACCGCAGACCAATTCGCCCGCGCGCCTGATCAGTCGAACTTGTAGGCGATGGCCGCCTGCACTTCGCCCTGATTGGTATCACCCACTGCTTTGACGATGCTGCTGTCCGCCGCCGAGCGGGTCAGGTGTATCCAGCTCGCGCTGGTGACCAGCGACCAATGCTGCGCCAGGGGAAACTCGAAGCTTTGGGTCAGCGCCACGTTCTGCAAACCGCCGCCGGCGTTGTACGCGCGGATACCCGAGGCCTGCGCCTCGCTGTCGCTGACACCGAAGAAGGTCTGCGTGCCCTGCGCATCGGCGAAATGCGCGGTCAGGTTGCTGCTGCCGATCACCCCGCCGCCCAGTGGATAACCGATTTCACCGCCCACCTTTCCAAACACGCCGCCCTGCCCGCTGCCACCGCCGACGGCCTGGCCGACGAAGGCGAACACGCGCCAGAAATCGGCCGGGGCGTATTGCACGAAGCCGCCAGCCTCGGCCATGTCGGGCACATCACGCAAGCCGCGCAACTCGCCGTTGGCGGTGCGCCCGGAGAGGTAATTGATGTACGGCCCGGCACTGAAGCCGTTGCTTTTCAAGGCGCTCCAGGTCAGGCCGTCGTCGGTGCCGAGGCTGACATCGCCCCAGTCCAGATCGAGATACGGTATCGGCCGGGTTTCGTAACGGCTGCCGGTGGGATCATGAGGTTGGTAACTCAGTCCCAGGCCGGCTTCGCCGGTGATGCCATCCGCCAGCGCAGCCCCGGAAAAGCAGGCCAGTGCGGTCATTAACGCCAGTGTATTCCTCTGCATGAGGCCATTCCTTTTCTGAACTTGCGCGCATCAATCCCCGGATAGAGCCCTTGGCGCAAGCACTCATGTTGTTTGTAGCAAGCTACAAAAATTGTAGCTCCACTTCACGAAAACCATGCATAGGCCCCGCCATTACGGGGTTTTGCAGATTTGGCACAGTCCCTGCTCCCACCCTTGCCAGGCGCAGACCGCGCACCCTGACAACTGCCTCGACCCAACAGGTACTGCAGATGATTGACTGGCATATCGTGTGTGATTTCGACGGGACGATCACCCGTACCGACGTAATCGACAGCATCCTTGAACGCTTCGCCGACCCGAGCTGGGAAGCCATCGAAAACGAATGGCTGGAGGGCAAGATCGGTTCCCGTGAATGCCTCAGCCGTCAGCTGGCGCTGATCAAGGCCACGCCTGCGCAACTGCTCGAATTCTTCGACAGCATCGACATCGACCCGGACTTCCCCGACTTCGTCGACCACGTGATCGGCCTCGGCGCTTCGCTGGAAGTGGTCAGCGACGGCATCGAACAAGGCATCGCGCGGATTCTGGCGCGCAACTACGTGACGCTGCTGCCGATCCTCGCCAACCGCCTGCGCCAGATCGATCACGACAAATGGCGCATCGACTTTCCCTACGCCAGTGACGCCTGCCGCGCGGCCTCCGGCAACTGCAAATGCAAATCCACCCCCAGCAGCAAACGCGTGCTGGTGATCGGTGACGGCCAGTCCGACATGTGCGTGGCGTCCACCGCCGATTTCGTCTTCGCCAAGGATCGCCTGGCCGAGCACTGCGAGCGCAACGGCATCGCCTACGCGCGCTTCGACAGCTTCGCCGAACTGCCGCAACTGCTGGCCCGCCTGCCTCTGGCCCCGGCCGCCAACGCCGTCAATTTCAGCACCGAATCCACTTCTGAAGCACAGGAAACCCTGCACCATGTCTGATATCCGCATTGCGACAGCCGAAGACAAAGTCCTTCTGGAAAAAGAAGCCAAATACTGCTCCTACGGCGACACCGTTCACTACATCGAACCGCCGCGCATCTTCAGCCGCTGCGAAGGCTCCTACGTCTGGGACACCGAAGATCAGGCCTACCTCGACCTGCAAATGTGGTACTCGGCGGTCAACTTCGGTTACGCCAACCCGCGGCTGAACAATGCGCTCAAGCAACAGATCGACACCCTGCCGCAGATCGCCAGTCAATACCTGCACAAAGGCAAAATCGAGCTCTCGGAAATGATCGCGGTCGATGCCAAGAACAAGTTCGGCCTCGACGGTCGGGTGCACTTCAACGTCGGCGGTTCGCAGTCGATCGAGGACTCGCTGAAGGTCGTGCGCAACGCCACCAACGGCAAGAGCCTGATGTTCGCCTTCGAGGGCGGTTACCACGGGCGTACCCTCGGCGCGTCGTCGATCACCTCCAGCTACCGCTATCGCCGCCGCTACGGCCACTTCGGTGAGCGTGCGCAGTTCATCCCGTTCCCGTATTACTTCCGCGGCCCGAAAGGCATGACCAAGGAAGAGTACGGCAGCCACTGCGTGCAGCAATTCGCGCGGTTGTTCGAGACCGAATACAACGGCGTCTGGGACCCGAAAGTCGGGCAGAGCGAATACGCCGCGTTCTACGTCGAGCCGATCCAGGGCACCGGTGGCTACGTGATCCCGCCGATGAACTTCTACAGCGAACTCAAGCACGTGCTGGATCAACACGGCATCCTGATGGTGGTCGACGAAATCCAGATGGGTTTCTATCGCACCGGCAAGCTGTGGTCGATCGAACACTTTGACGTCAAACCCGACGTGATCGTCTTCGGCAAAGCGCTGACCAACGGCCTCAACCCGCTGGGCGGCATCTGGGCCCGCGAAGAGCTGATCAACCCGAAAGTCTTCCCGCCAGGCTCGACCCACTCCACCTTCGCCTCCAACCCGCTGGGCACTGCGGTGGGTCTGGAAATGTTCAAGATGACCAGCGAAGTCGATTACGGCGCGATGGTCATGGCCAAGGGCAAATACTTCCTCGACGGTCTTCAGGATCTGAAAAAACGCTACCCGATCATCGGCGATGTCGACGGTCTGGGCCTGGCGCTGCGTTGCGAGATCTGCACCGAGGACGGCTTCACCCCGGACAAGGCCACTCTGGATTACATGGTCGAAGAAGGCATGAAGGGCGACATCGAAATCGACGGTCGTCGCCTCGGTCTGATCCTCGACGTGGGCGGCTACTACAAGAACGTCATCACCCTGGCACCGTCGCTGGAAATCAGCTATCCGGAAATCGACCTGGGCCTGGCCCTGCTCGACCGCCTGCTGCATCGGGCGATGAAACGATGATCGACGCAGAGATCGATATGGGCGAAGGCAACGCCGGTTTCGTTCTCGGCGACGGGGAGGTCGCGGTGCTGTTGATCCACGGCCTCACCGGCACCCCGACGGAGTTGCGTCGGGTGGCCGTGGGCCTGGCGAAAGCCGGGCACACGGTCTATGTGCCGACCCTGGCCGGGCACTGCGGCGGCAATGCCGACCTGCAAGCCACCGGCTGGCGCGACTGGTACGAAAGCGCACGCAATACCTTCGTCGGTGTACGCCGCAAACACCACAAGGTGTATGTCGGTGGTTTGTCCATGGGCGCGGTGTTGTCGATGTACCTGGCCGCCGAACACCCGGGACAGATCGAGGGTTTGCTGCTGTATTCGACCACCCTGCGCTACGACGGCTGGAGCATCAACAAACTGGCGTTCCTCACCCCGTTGCTGATGAAAATCCCGTTCGGCGTGCACCTGTGCAGTTTCGAAGAAAAGCCGCCCTACGGCATTAAGAACGAGCGCCTGCGGGCCATCGTCGAACGCCAGATGAAAGAAGGTCAGAGCAGTCAGGCCGGGTTGCTGACCATGGAAGGCGTCACGGTGCGCGAACTGCACCGGCTCAACGCCGTGGTGAAAAAACGCATGCCGTCGATCACCACGCCGGCGCTGGTGTTGCACTCCATCGAGGACGACATCACCAGCCGCTGGAATGCCGATTACGTCGAACGCAAGCTCGGCGGACCGGTGACCAAAGTGTTGCTCGACGACTGCTATCACATGATCACGGTCGACCTGCAGTACCGCCGTGTCGTGGAGTTGAGCATCGACTTCATACAGCGACGCTTCATGCAGCAGATCAGCAGCCCCGTTGCGCCGCTGGAGTACCGGCAACTGGCTTGAGCAGTTGCCGGCAGACATCCTGCGACACAGGCCGAACACCACGACTCGCCGACATAAGGAAACGACGTGATCACCGCTCAAGCCTTCTCAACGATCGAAGCGATCGACCGCTGCGCCTGGAATGACTGCTTCGTCGATGAGCTGGAGGACTGGGATTACTACCGCGCCGTTGAACGCGCCGGTATTGACGGCTTTCACTGGCGCTATCTGACGCTGCACGAGGACGGCCGCCTGATTGCGGCCACCGTGGCGTTCATCACGGCCTACTCACTCGATACCACGCTGCAGGGCGCGGGCAAACGCGTCAGTCAATGGCTGCGCCGACATCTGCCCCGGCTGTTCGACATCCGTCTGTACGCCCTCGGCTCGCCGGTGGCCGAGCAATGCCATGTCGGCACGGCTTCGCACATTGCGGCGACGCACCGCCCGTCACTGCTCCGTCAGTTGCTGGAGCTGGCAAGACAGGATGCCGAACACGCCGGGATCGGCCTGTTCGCGGTGAAGGATGCCTCGCACCGCGATCCACAGTGGCTGGAGGTCTGTCAGCAGGCCGGCCTGCAAAGCATGCCCGGGTTGCCCGGTGCCGAACTGCCGATCAGCTTCGCCTCGGTGGACGCTTATCTGGGTAGCCTGGGTAAATCCACGCGCAAGGATCTGCGCCGAATCTTGCGCAACCAGGGGCCGCGTACGGAATGGCGACGCTCGGTGCACGACTTGCTGCCGCGCATGATGGAACTCTACGAAGCCACCCTCGCCCGCAGCGATCTGGCCTTCGAGTGCCTGCCTGCGGCGTACTTTCGCGAAGTCCTCAATCACCTCGATAATCGATCGGCGTGCGTGCTCTATTGGGTCGGCGACGAACTGGTGGCGTTCAATCTGGTATTGCTCGACGAGCAGCGGTTGGTCGACAAGTTTTTTGCCCACGATCTGGCCCGCACGCGGCAGTACAATCTTTACACCCGTAGCTGGCTGGAAAATGTCGACTACTGTATTGAGCACAAACTGGCGATCTATGTGTGCGGGCAGGCCGGCTATGCCAGTAAGCTGCGTCTGGGCTGCTCGTTTGTCGGTAACACCGTGTTCTTCCGCCATCGCAATCCGCTGTTCGACCAACTGTTGCGTCTGGTGAAAATATTCGTTCGCCCGGATCGCTCCGATCCGGCCCTGGCAGCTGCAATAAGCGAAATCCAATGATCAATGACCGACGCGCCACGCCCCGACCTTTCGCCCTTTCCGGCTGGAGCCTGCAACGCAAACTGGTGTTGGCCTTCTGGCTGGTCAGCGTGATTCCGACCATGATTGCTGCGGAACTGGCGGCCACCACGCTGTCGCAGATCTTCGACAGCAACGTGCGCATCTGGCTGCAGGAATCGTCGAAGATCGTCGAGGACGAAATCAGCGAAATCCTGCGCGACAACGCCCGCGCCGCTCAGCTGTTTCTGCGTTACACGCGCCCTCCCACCGATCGTCAATCGGCCAAGCACAACAAGCTGACCGCCGACGTCGCCGACTCCATGGGCATCGACGTCGTGGCGCTGGTACGCAACAGCGATCACAAAGTGGTGTACAGCACCGCCGCCGACGACATCGTCAGCCAGATCAGCACCGCCCCGAAAGCGGTACTGCAAACCCTGCAGGTGGGCGGTGTGGCCACCGGCACGGTGATTTCGACGTTCGAGACCGAACAGAGCGGCATCGAATACAAATTGATCATCGGCACTTATCTGGACGACAGCTTCCTCACCAGTGTTGCCGACGTGCATTCGCTTGATCTGCGCCTTTACCTGGCCAAGGGCGACGACTTCTCGGAGATCTTCTCGACCCAGCGCTTTGAGGATCACCCTTTGCAAGTGCCGAAAGGAATTGAACAGAACCTGCGCGAAAGCAAGCGGCCATTCGAGCAATTCACCAACCGCTACAGCGGCATCTACCGGCCGATCTTCAACGAAAACGGCCAGCTGCAAGGGGTGATTTTCAGCGGACTGCTGCGCCACACCAGCCTGGTCGGCCTGGTCAATCAGAGTAACCTGTTCATCCTGATTTTCCTGCTCAGTTCGGCGGCGTCGCTGGCGGTTGGCTGGCTGGTCTCGCAGCGTCTGACCAAGCCGTTGCGCGGCCTGGCCAGAGGCGTACAAGCGGTGATTGCCGGCGACTATCATCAGCGCCTGAGTGTGAATGGCGGCGACGAACTGGCAGAACTGAGCAGCACGTTCAACCACATGAGCGAACGTCTGGAGGAGTTGCAGCATCTGGAGTCGCAACTGCGCCGCCGTGATCGCCTGCACGCGCTGGGCGAAGTCGCCATGGGTCTGGCCCATGAAATCCGCAATCCGCTGGGCATCATCAAAACCGCCACGCAACTGCTGCACCGCCGTGCCGACCTGCCGGAAACCGACAGGCGACATCTGGAATACGTGGTCAAGGAAGTCAGCCGGATCAATGATCTGATCACCGAGTTTCTCGACTTCGCCAAACCCAGCGCGCCGATCCGCGCCACCCAGTCAGCCCGCGCCCTGGTCGACGAACTGGCCGGTTTTTGCGAGCCGGAGCTGGCCAGCCACAACATTGATCTGCACATCGACGATCAGGCGCCGGGGGCGACGATCTACGCCGATGCCAAGCAACTCAAACAGGCCGGCCTGAACCTGATCGTCAACGCCATCGACGCGATGCCTGATGGCGGCCGACTGACCCTGAGCATCGCCAGCGACGCCAAATACACCATCGTCAGCGTGGCGGACACCGGTCAGGGGATCGAAGCCGATATGCTGGAGCGCATCTTCACCCCGTTCGTCACCACCAAGGCCTCGGGCACCGGGCTGGGCCTGGCCAAAGTGTTTTCGGTCATGGAAAACCATAACGGGCGCGTAGAATGTGTCAGCGAAAAAGATGCCGGCGCGACCTTCAGCCTGTACATTCCGGCCAATGGCGAGGACTTCGACGAGAGCGACGATGACGCATAACATTCTGGTGGTGGACGACGAACCGAAACTCTGCGATCTGCTGGCCTCGGCCCTCGGGCAGAACGGCATCAGCGTGTTCACCGCCGGCAATGGCCTGCACGCACTCAAGGTGCTGGAAAGCGAAGAGATCGATCTGCTGATCAGTGACTGGCGCATGCCCGGCATGGACGGTCCGCATTTGCTGGCAGAGGTGAAGAACCGTTATCCACAGTTGCCGGTCATCGTCATGACCGCCTACAGCACGGTGAAAAATGCGGTGGAATCAATGCGCAATGGCGCATTTGATTACATCGCCAAACCGTTCGACATCGACGAGCTGGACATCACCGTCAGCAAGGCCCTGCAGTTTCGCGACATCCTCAAAGACAACCAGCGCATGCGCGCCGAGCTCGACGAACATCGGCAGATCGACAGCCTGATCGGTGACAGCCCGAGTTTTCGCAGCGTGCTGCAAGCGGTGGACTCGGTACGCGAAAGCGCCGCCACCGTGCTACTCAGCGGCGAAAGCGGCACCGGCAAGGAGATGGTCGCCCGGGCCATCCACAAACATGGCAACCGCGCCGACAAACCGTTCGTTGCGGTGAACTGTGCGGCCATCCCCGAGGGGCTGCTGGAAAGCGAAATGTTCGGCCACCGCAAAGGCGCGTTCACCGGCGCCGTGGCCGATCGCATCGGGCGCTTTCAGCAGGCCGACAAAGGCACATTGTTTCTTGATGAAATCGGTGAAATGCCGCTGGCACTGCAGGCCAAGATCCTCCGCGCCCTGCAGGAGCGGGTGATCGAGCCGGTGGGCGATACCAAGGAACGCAAGGTCGATGTGCGGGTGATCGCCGCCACCAACAAAGACCTGTTGCAAGCGGTGGCCAACAAGGAGTTTCGCGAAGATCTCTACTACCGCCTCAACGTGTTTCCAATCCCGCTGCCGGCGCTGCGCGATCGGGTCGAGGACATCGCCCCGCTGGCCCGGCATTTTGCCCACACCCTGGGCGCCGCGGCCGGCAAACGCATCAGCGGTTTCAGCGCGCAAGCCTTGCAGGCGATGACCCGCTATTCATGGCCAGGCAACATCCGCGAGCTGCAGAACTGTGTGGAGCGCGCGACCATCGTCGCCTCCGCCAACATCATCGAGGAGCAGGATCTGCCGGCCTACCTGTTCGCCGCGCAAGCCTCGGACAGCAGCGGCCCGCTAAGCGAAATCAACGGTGTCCCGGCGGATCTGGACGCAGCACTCGCCGAAGTTGAGAAGGCCTACATTCTTGCGGCCCTGCAACAGAGCAACGGCGTGCAGGCCGCCGCCGCGCAGTTGATCGGCATCTCCGAACGCAGCTTCTGGTATCGCCTGAAGAAACTCGGGATCCACGTCGACAAGATCGTGCGTTAAGAGCGCTGGCTCAATTGACCGTGCCGCCTTTGGTTTCACTCATGATCTGCCGAATCGCCCCGACAAAGGTGTCCACCGGTTGCCCGCCCGTCACCGCGTACTGACCGTTGAACACCACGGTCGGCACCGAACTCACGCCGCGTTGCAGCCACAACTGCTCTTCTGCACGCACCTCATCGGCAAACTCGGCGGAGGCCAGAATCGCCTGCGCACGCTGCCGATCCAGGCCCACGCTTTCGGCAATCTGCGCCAGTTGCGCGTGATCGGACGGATTACCGCCGTCAGTGAAATACGCCTTGAACAGCGCCTCTTTCAACTTCAACTGCAAACCCTCAAGACCCGCCCAATACAGCAGACGATGAGCATCGAAGGTGTTGTAGATGCGGCTGTTGCCATCGGTGCGAAAGGCAAATCCGACCTCGGCGCCACGGGCACGAATCGCCTCGCGGTTCTTCTGTGACTGTTCCGGGGTCGAGCCGTATTTCTCGCCGATGTGCTCGGTGATGTTCTGCCCGTCCGGGCCCATCTTCGGGTTCAGTTCGAACGGCTGGAAATGAATCTCGGCCTGCACTTCATCGCGCAGAACCTCCAGGGCTTGCAACAGGCTATTGAGGCCGACGACGCACCACGGGCAGGAAACGTCGCTGACAAAATCGATTTTCAAAGCTGAACTCATCACACACCTCGCGGACGGAAATCGTGCGGGAAAGCTTGCACGATACACCGGGAATGCATGGGGACGTCAGCCGGCTTTTTTCGCGTCAGGCTCGATACCGCTCGTCCGAAAACATGCTTGACCTGTTATTTCTGACAGTGGTGCGCAACGGCTATTTCCAGCTCAATGGGCCAAAGCGCGCATTGACCATCGCTGAAGCGTATCAACCGCATCGGAGAACGCCATGACTGCCCTGTTTATCTACACCCGAGAACAACTCGCTGCGCTGCAGGCGGAAAGTCCGCAACAGCAGGTTGACCCGTTTGCCGAGATCAAGTCGGCCGGTCTGTTTACCGAAGACGGAGTACTCAGGCTGTTCCCGATCAAAATTCCAGGCTGGCACGAGGTGGATTATCCCCAGGCGCTATACGGCGTCAGCGCGGATGAAACGGCGGGCATTGGCCTAGGGTGGATAGTGCTGATTCCTTCCTATCTGCTTATGGAAGAATTCGACACCGTACGCCTGTATATGGGCAAACGCGTTGCGCCGGGCGAGACGCCCGATCCGGATGAGCCTGGCACCTTGGTCAAGACAGTGATTGTGCCTGCCGACCACAACAATAAGGACATTACCGGGATTCTCCCAAGGACTGTTGTCGAGAGACCCGGCATCCATCAGATGTGGTACAGCATCGAACGGGTGGGTGCCTCTGAACCGGTGCCGTCCGACCGCATCAACGTGTGGTTCAAACCGACCTTTCCCGACAGCCTCGACCCCACCGGCAACAGTCGTGAACGCGTGCCACTGGAGGCTCCGCGCTTTCCGGCGCTGATCGACAAGGACATGGTCGAATCCGGTGTCGAGTGCATTATTCCGGCCTGGCCGGTCATGGACCGCGGTGACGAGATCGAGCTGACGATTGCCAATCAGGTCGTCCGCTACGTCGTCAAACCCGAGGAGGTCGGCCAGGATGTCGTAGTGACGGTCCGGGCCACTACGCTCAAGCTGATCGGCCCCGCCGACCCGTTGCTGGTGAGCTACAGGATCACCGACCAGGTACATGACGCGAGTCTGACCTCGAAAGTCGGCGTGGGGATACTCGATCCCGATAACACCTACCTGGAAGCCCCTTCGGTACGGCTGAGCATCGATGACATTCTGAAACTCGACGACCTCAACGGTGCTGCCATGAAGGTCGACGTGCTGGTACGGCGCGCCGACGCCATCGCCGGTGATCGGGTGGAACTGACCCTTGTGGACACTGCGAGCGGGCATCCCGAGGTGTTCGGCCCACTCGATTACACGGCCGGTGTCGTGACCTTCGAGGTGCCTTTTGCCTTGGTGAAAAGACTGGCCCCGACCACCCTGACCCTGAGCTATCAGCGCATCCGGACAGTTGCTGGCAGCGAAGTTCGCACACCGTCCTATCCTTACTCGCCACGACTGACAGGCGAGCAATACCGGGCACCGGCCCCCACGGCTCCCGAGGCACGGGGTGCGGTGTTCCCTCCCGAACTCGAAGGCACGGTTATCTATGCCGGGCCCGGGATCGAGGGGATCGTGGTCGGCGATACGGTGACGCTCACCTGCCTGAGCACTAGCGCCGGCGGCACCACCCGACTGCAGACCTATGAGCGCATTGTCACGCGTTCAATGGACATTCCCGGTGTCGGTATAGTGGTGCCCTTCGATATTGAAACGGCACACTTCGGTACCTACCCCAATGGCTCGATTACCGTCGACTACAGCGTCACCGGTGACAGCCATAACGAACCTTTGCTGTCCTTCACCAGCCACTTTCGCATTGGTCGCACCCAGGACACGCTGGCCGTGGTCGAAGTCGGCAAGAACTCGGCAGGCGTTCTCGACCCCAAGGATATTCCGTTCGGCACTCCCGCCATTTGTCCCGCCGCCGCCCACACGCGGATCGGCGATACCGTGCATCTGGAAGTCTGGAGACTGGGCAACAACCTCGATCCGCAAGATCGCCCGGTATTCTTCGATTCGCTGCCAATCAGCAGCGGCAATGTCGGCACGAACATCGAGTTCCGCCTGGCACTGGAACTTATCCAGCCGCTGCTCAATCGTGTCATCAGTGTCGACTGGTACATCGAACGCCCCCGGGAACTGCCGCTGACGGCTCCGGAACTGACCCTGCGCATCGGTTCCAAGGCCCTGCTGCTGCCGGCACCGGAGTTGATGCAAGCCTCGGCCGGCATGCTGATCGATCCGATGAACACCTTGAAAACCGCGACGGTGAGTATGCGCTACGCCGGCATGGATCCATCGCATCGCGTGACGCTGTTCGCCAAAGGGCGTGAAGGTCTCGGCAGTCCGGCCCTGACCACCCTGCAAGGCAACACCAGTGGCACGCTGCTGTTTGACCTGCCGCTGACCGCCATTCCTGCAAACATCGGCACAATCATTTCCTTCTGGTACGAGGTGAGACAGGAAGGCATTCAGGATCAAAGCTCCCCCGCTGCGAAATATCAGGTCCGTCCGATCGCCAACCCGGAAATCAACTACCCGCGCATGAGCATTGCCGAGGCGCCAGACCACAAAGTGCTCAACCTCAACAACTTCCAGGGCGATGCGCACTGGACGCTGGTGCCGTGGCTGTTCATCGCCGTCGGCACCCGCATGCGCGTGGCCCTGAGCGGTCAGCAGGAGGACGGCAGCGAATACGTCATCAGCCTGTTTGACGAGGTCATCACGGCCAACCACATCCGTAGTGGACTGAGCGGCGTGATCGCTCGCGCACAACTCAAACTGTTCAAGGACGGCACGCAAGTGTTCGGCCTGTCGGTGGCTAACTTCAGCGACAAGGACGGCGCCGATACGTTCTTCCCGATGCGTGAACTGACCATCAAGACCGAAATGCTGGCCCTCCCGAAGATTACGCAACTGATCGATAACCAGGGAGGCATCACCGGCCAGGTCAGAAACGGCGGCACGTGCGATGACATCATGCCCAGCCTGGTGGGTAGCGCGACGCCCTACTCGACGATTCGGCTGTTCAACGGTCAAGTGTTTTTAAGGACGGTTGAGGTCGATGTCGACGGGATCTGGAGAGCCGACGTCTCGATCGGCAACGGTCGACACAGCCTGACGGCGCAGACGGCCGACGGCAAACAGGTCTCCCCGGCGTGGAACGTGACCGTGCAACCGGATTTCTATGAAGTGACCAATTTCTACAATGGCAACTTTAATGGCTGGGCGCTCGGTGAAGGTGGCCAAAGCTACAAACTGGTCGGTACGCCGCCCAACCTGTTGTTCTGGATTAACACGCCGCTCAAAATCAAGAACTGGGGCATCATCCTCAGCAAGCGATTCGACCTGGTGATTGGCGCGCAGTATGAATTCCTGTGTGGCGTCTACAACACTGCGGTCAACAGCTATGACGTCAACCCGTCGTTATCCCTGGGGGTCAGCTACATGCTTGAAACACCTCACAGAGAAATTCCCAAGTTCTCTGACTGGATTCTCCTGCGAGGCGTGTTTACCGCGACTGACCGATCCGCTGTGTTCCACATTCACAACCTTCAGCCGGGTGATATCGGCAATGACTTTTTCCTGCATAACCTGACCATCAGACAACTGACCAACGCGTAGCTCATCACCGCCGCGCCAGACTGCGCGGCCTCTGCAAAAGGGACTGCGCAGCTGGCTTGAGCAATACCATCGGCGATGGAAAAATCACAGCACGTTCGCCCCCGCCACCGGCTCGATCTGCGCCCAGTGCGACGTGTCCTCACGGTGCTGTTGCAGATACGGCAACACCGCCGCCAGCAACGGCGCCTTGAACGCCTCTTGAAAACGATGGGCCAGCCCCGGAATCAGCTTAAGCTGACTGCCACGGATATGCGCCGCCAGATGTACGCCGTGCATCACCGGCAACAACGGATCGGCCGTGCCGTGTACCACCAGGGTCGGCACCCGCAGTTGATTGAGCAACGTCACCCGGCTCGGCTCGGCAAGGATCGCCATGATCTGCCGCTTCACACCTTCAGGATTGAACGCCCGGTCGTAAGCAATCGCCGCCTGATGCAGCAACGCCTGCCGATCATCAGTGACTGAGGGGCTGCCGAGCGCCGCCAGCAGATCGGCCTGCTGCTCCAGCGCAACCTCGCGATTCGGCGCGCCGCGCCGCGCCAGCAGTTGCACCAGCGCCGCACTCGGCGCCGGCAATCCTTCGGCGCCGGAACTGGTCATGATCAGCGTCAGACTTTCCACCCGCTGCGGTGCCATCGCCGCCAGGTGCTGGGCGATCATCCCGCCCATGCTCGCGCCCAGTACGTGAAACTGGTCGACGTTCAGCGCGTCCATCAAGCCCAGCGCATCGTCGGCCATGTCGGTCAGCGAGTAAGGCGCCGACACCGGCAATCCGAGCTTGTAGCGCAGCACTTCAAAGGTCAGGTTGGCCTCGGCGGGCGCTTGACGCCAGGTCGACAGACCGACGTCGCGATTGTCATAGCGGATCACCCGAAAGCCCTGCTGACACAGCGCAACCACCACTTCGTCGGGCCAGTGGATCAACTGACCACCCAGGCCCATGACCAGCAACAGCGCCGGATCCGAGGCACGGCCGATGCTCTGGTACGCCAGGCTCACCTGTGCCAGATCGACCCGTTCGGTCGGTACATTGACGTCGCAACGCGAAGCCGCCATCGACGGCAGGCCGAACAACAGCGCGGCCAACAAAAGAAATAAACGCATGAAGAAACACCGAAACGCAGAACCCCAGTAGAGCGCGAGTCTGATGAAGTTTGTTCAAGCGCGCTGCCACAGTTGCGTGACAGTTTGATGAAGTTTGCCGAGTGGTCATGCGCCACGAGTCGTGACGTTCGTCGCGCCTGTCATTTCTGTCGGTGATACGCAACAGGACGTCGGTCAGACCTGTTCACCTTGACCGCATGAGGGCGTGGCTGAACGCCTGACCGGGACACCCTCTGAAACGAATGCCCGCGCCAGCGATAAATATGTACCGCAAGGCCCTGTGACAGCTCGCCTCTAATGGGCATGACCAGCGGAATCACCCGCTGGTCATGCCTTTTGGAGCCCCGGCGCATGTTCGATGCCCTTTCCCCTGTAACGGTCGACTTCGGCCTTGATCCGCCACTGCGGCCAACCCCTGACCAAAACCTCTGTTTTCTGGCGACGACGCGCTTGAACGCCTGTCACCAGCAATGGCTCGACCTCATGGCGCAGCGTCACGGGTTGCCCGACAGCGGCTGGTGGAGCGCTCGTGCGCGCGGTACTGCGCTGTCACGGCGCGATCATGCCGCGAGCCTGTACCGCCGGCATTTCGAAGCGGCCTGTGAGCTGGCGATTGCCGAAGGCCGGCTCAGCCGTTCACAACAACCCCGGCTGGCGCAGCTGCTGACGCCATCGAACAAAATCGCGGCGGATCTGCGGGTCGCGCAACCGGTGCTCAACCGTGTCGGTGGCAACCGTGTGCGCCTGCACGGTGCCCTGATGATCCGTCTCGAGGACGCGGTGTATCTGCTTTATATACCTGCCCAGGCACAACCGCTGATCCGCTTCGAAGATCAGGCCGGGCTTGAGCACTGGCTGATTGAGCAGTACCCGGATCCGGTGCTTGGCACTTCGCTGGACTTTATCGAATTCGGCCACGAACCGTTGACCCGCGGGCTTGAGCCGCTGATGGCCGGCCCGGCAAGCAGCGTCGGTAGCTGGATCGAGGTGGGCAGGCTTTTCCCCGCCGCGCCAGCCCTGCCCGATAGCACCGGGCAAAATGCCGACGAGGTTGCACCGTTTGGCTTGCTGGTCGCCGACATTCCTCTGGACCTGCGGCGGCAGGCACTGGCTGTTGAACACCTGGCGCTCGATCGTCTGTTTGGCGAATCCGATCTGCACGCCCCGCAGCGTCAGCAACTGGCCGGTGCTTTCGATGCCTTTGGCCAGGCCCGGCAAGCCAGCCACGATGCGGCGTCGGCGCTGCTCGACAGCCGGGATCCGCTGACAATGCTCGAACTGCGCCGCCACTCGAACGTCCATTACACCGCCCTGCTGCAGGCCCGGATCGCGGGGCTGCGCGCCGAAGTCGAATGGCAACGGGCACTGGAACAACTGACGGCGCAGGAGCATCGGCAGCTCATCACACTGCTGGACGCACCGGGGCACAACCTGCCGGCATCCGAAGGGGTGATCGCGCGCGTGTCGTTGTCGGCGACAGACCAGGGCCTCACCCGGGTCGAAGACCTGCCCGGCGTACTGATCATCGCGGCGCCTTCAGCGCTGGCGCCGGACTCAACAGACAGTCTGCTGCTTTACTGGCCCGGGCAGTGCGGTGGACTGCAACGCTTCACCTCGCGTCAGGCGCTGGAGCAAAACCTGTTCAAGCGCTCGCCGTACGACCGCGAACTGGCCCTGCACCTGACGCCACTGTCCGGCGATGCCCTGACCTGGTCCCTGGATCAGCAGCTCTATCAGTGCGAACAACAGGCCGCGACCATCATCCGCGATCACCCGCTGCCCACGCATGTCGAGGCGCGCAAAGCCGCGATGGAACAGCTGTGTGAACAGCATCTGTCACGCTTGACCGTAGCGCTGGCGCAAGCCCGCGCACGGGCGTTTGCCGAGCGTCAGGAGCAAGACCAGAGCGCCGCGCTGGCCGGCAACCTGCCCGCGTGGTTCAACACACTCGACGACGACAGGCGTACACGGCTCAAGGCGCTGATCAATCGCTATCTCGCAGCAATGCGACACGCTCATGCGCTGCTCGAACGAGAACTGCCACCGCGTCAGACCTTCGCCGAAAAACGCATCGACGCGCGCTTGCGCCACGACTTTGCACTGGTGAAAAGCGTGCGTGTGAGCCTTGATCTGCCCGACTCCACCTCCTGGCAAAAGACCCTGATCGAGGGCGCTGCGCCCGGCACTCCGCAACGCAGTGTCCTCACCGCCAGCGCCGGGCGCAGTGATCTCAGCCTGGAACAACTGGCCCAGAACAACATCGACCAGGACATGTGGTGGCGACTGTCGTTCATGCAAGTCAAGGTCAGTGCCGAGGACGAAGGTGATCGGCAGCGTGTCGAGGCGGGCATCAACCCGGTCTACCTGCGTCAGCTGGTGACGCAACTGGATCTGGCCGGACGCTACGAAATCCTGATTCGCCAGGCGTTTTTCGGCACGCCGACAGAACCTGCGTTCACCCAGGCCTGGCGCCGCGAATGCCTGAGCGAACCGTGGCGCCTGATGCTCGAACTGCAGGGTGAGTTCGCCTTGCTGCAGCAGCACATCGACAGCGCCGGCCATGCCGTGCTGAAAATCGCCATCGACGCGACAACGGCTCAGGCCTATGCCGTCGACGGCAAGCGCATCGCGTTGCTGCCGGTACACCTGACGGTCGGCGGCACGGACACCGCGCATCAGGGACCGAGCACACTCGCCGGGGTCACCTTCATCGTCGAGCAGGTCAGTGGCCTGACCCTGCTGTACCTGCCCGACAGCAGCGACGCGATCTTCCTGCGGCAGTACGCAACACTCGAGCAGGCGCGTCTGGATCTGTTCCGGCGCTGCGTTGACCGCAACATGGTCAACTACCTCGCCGGGCGTGCCCTGAGTGGCGATTTCGCCAGCCATGTCAGCCGGATCAATGAAGCACAACTGCGCAACTTCAATGCCCTGATCGGCGTCGGCATGGCCTGGCCGGCAACCACTTCGCTGGCCAGTCATCTGCTGAACGTACACATGGGCCGCTTGCTGGAAGCTCATCGCGACAGTTCGCGCTCCAACGATGCGTTGTATCTGGAACATTGCGCACTGAAGTCCGGCGCCCTGTTCAACTATCTGAAAATGGCCATCGGCATGCTGCCGTTCGTGGGCACAGCTGTGGCGCTGTATGACGCCTGGCACAGCGCCAACCTCGCCGTGGCGGCGTTCTTGCGCGGTGAACTCGGCCACGGTCTGGCGGAAGTGGAAGCGGTTCTGTTGTCATTGATCGACGCCGCTATGGACGTGCTGCCGGGCAAAGTCAGCGCGCCCGCCGCCGCACGCCTGGCAACCCGGCAGCGGCAACAGGCGACACTGGGCAGGTCCGCCGCACTGCGCACGTCCTGGCAATGGTCCCGACAGTCGCTCGACCGGTTCAAGGGCTACGAATACGAACACGACATTTCCCTGGCCGGCCTGAGCCCGGCGACCGAGGGCGTTTACCGCAATGTCTACCGCCATGCCGAGGGCGATTTCATCCTGCGGCTGGGCCGCGTCTATCGCGTCCAGCTCAGCGAACAGCCACGCGGCTGGCGTTTGTACGGGACGTGGATGCGCGGCTACAAACAGCCGATCGCCCTCGACGAATTCGGCCAGTGGAACACCCACTACGCGGTATACGGCACGGTGATGGACGGTGGCGGCGCAGGCGGTGGCGCGGTGCTCGGGCATCTGGCCGATGGCCTCCAACCGCTCTGGCCCGAGACCATCCGCCGCTGGCTGCCAGAGTGGTGGACCAACCGCCAATTGCGCCGGCAATTGACCCTGAACAACACCATCGACGCCTACGCCCGCCGCCTGCAGAACCAGACACGCACCACCAATCAGTTGCTGGAAAACTACCAGAGACTCGACTTTGTCCAGCGCAAGCCGCTGCTGGCAGAGGTCGACACGGCCTGCGTCAATGACATCGACAAAGCCATCGAGCTGTTCCAGAGCTCGGACGAACTGCTGCACCTGAGTCGCGGCAACAAAGTCCAACAGCTCAAGGAATTGAAGAGCCGCAGTGCCTTGGTGGTGGTGGACCGCGCAGTACAACGCGCGACCGTGGCCCGCGATCGCTTGCTCGAATTCCTGAACCGGGTCGATGCGCTGGTCGCCGAATCCGACGCCACGCCTTACAACCAGACGGCAGCGCACGTGCAGCTGCTGGCCCGACGCAAATGGGTGCGCAAGGCTTTTCTCGAGGAGTTCGATCAACTGCACGCGATCATCGAACAGGCCAACCTGTGGAACAGGCGCATCACCAACAATACCCAGAGGGCGAAAATGGCCGCCGACATCACGGCCCTCAACCGCAACTTCGGCGATCGCAATCACCACTACCTCAGAACCGCCCACCTGCTGGAGATCATCACCCGCTACGAAGCGGTCGACGATCTGTACTGGATGTACTTTCACACACAGATGAAGGACGCCCGGATAAAAGTCGGACGCGCACTGCTGACCCAGCATCATCTGCCCGAGACCAATGCCAGCGTGGCCCAGCGCAACCGGATCATCGAGGATTCCCTGGAGATTTATGCCGGTTTCCGCCGTCAGTTGAAGGCCTGGACACTGGGCTATCCGCAGCATCTGGAGCTGGAGCAGATCGCACCGTTTCTCGATAGCCTGAGCAAGGTCGAAGAGCACGCGCGGCATGCGCTCAAACAGCCGCCGCCGATCAGACGCCGAGAGCCTGGGGCCAGGCAACTGTTCGAAACCGAGGACAACCAGTTGCTGATCGGCACCGAGACCCTTGATGAAAGTACCCGCCAGGTACGCTTCATCGTGGCCGGCGACGGCTTCCATGAAACCTGGCTGCGGCGCCCGAGCGGCAAGTATCACTTGCAGACGCGCCACACCGCGACCACGCCGTCCCTGCCTAGCGATGTCAGACCCTTGCTGGCCGAAGCCCGGCAGCGGCTCGCCGCTGTCACCGCCTACCAGGACAAGGTGAATGGCTACGCCCGTCAGGACATGTTGCCGGTGGACCTGGAACACATGCTCGTCAGCGAAGCGACGGAACTGAGCTCCCGGGCGCAGGCGATCGAGCGGCTGTCGCCGACCGACCCACTGGTCGCGCAGTTGCACGCCACCGCGCAGGCGTTGCAACGGGCCGGGCGCACGTTGCGCATCGACCAGTCACTGCGCAGCAAGACCCCCACTGAAGGCTATCTGGACTATCTGCTGCAACAGCAAGTGGTGGATATCCGCAAGGAAGGTGAACTGCGGGCCCTGGGCAGGCGCGCCGACAGGAGCAAGGATTTCCTCCAGGAGTACGAAGTCCGCGACCTGACCAGCCATCCGCCGCGCACGCTGTGGTATGCGCACTTTCACTACACCTCGGACAGGGCGCCGTTCGGGGATTTCGCCAAAGCTCATCTGAAATTGCCTGAACAACGCAATCTCGGCCTGCAATGGCAACAGGCCCAGGGTGCTGGCGGCGCACAGGTCGAGGCAATCTGGCGTGGGGATATCGGTAAACCGCTGGGCATCCAGCACTTCGCCCACCTCTGAAGCAAAAAACAGCGGCGCACGGGAGGTGCTCCGCTGTACTTCAAGCAGTCGACAGCCCCGCCAACATGAGACAAACTCACCGCATTAGCCTCAATCACAAATTTTGTTCATGGAGCCTGCGGTGCTTGAAATCCGTCATCTGAAAACCCTGCATGCCCTGCGCGAGGCCGACAGTCTGGTGGATGCCGCCGACCGCCTGCACCTGACGCAGTCGGCGCTTTCGCACCAGTTCAAGGAGCTGGAGGAGCGCATGGGCATGCCGCTGTTCGTACGCAAGACCAAACCGGTGCGCTTCACCAGTGCTGGCCTGCGTCTGCTGCAACTGGCTGACGCGACCCTGCCGCTGCTGCGTGCCGCCGAACGCGACATCAGCCGACTGGCCGGTGGCACCGCCGGGCGCCTGCACATGGCGATCGAATGCCACAGCTGTTTTCAGTGGCTGATGCCGACCATCGACCAGTTCCGCGACGCCTGGCCGGAAGTCGAACTCGACCTCGCCTCGGGCTTCGCCTTCGCCCCGCTGCCGGCGCTGGCTCGCGGTGATCTGGACCTGGTGGTGACCTCCGATCCGCTGGACATCATCGGCATCACCTACGTGCCGTTGTTCACCTACGAAGCGATGCTCGCGGTCGCCAACCAGCATCCGCTGGCAAGCAAACCGTACATCGTTCCCGAAGACCTGCTGAGCGAAACCCTGATCACCTACCCGGTGGAACGCGATCGGCTGGACATCTTCACCCGCTTCCTCGAACCGGCCGACATCGAACCGGCACAGGTGCGCACCTCGGAACTGTCGGTGATGATGATGCAACTGGTCGCCAGCGGCCGTGGCGTCTGCGGCATGCCGCACTGGGCGCTGCACGAATACAGCTCACGCGGCTACGTGAAGGCCAAGCGCCTGGGCGAAAAAGGTCTGTTCGCCACGCTGTACGCGGCGATTCGCGCGGATATGCTCGATGCACCGTACATGCGCGATTTCCTGCTGACCGCCAAGGACACTTCGTTCTCGACACTGGATGGCGTCAGCGCGGTGCGCTGACACACATCCCC